>JBFGZS010000021.1:0-60128 GCA_041586615.1 Motiliproteus sp.
AGACCTGTTTATCACTCACAGGTTACACTGCGTACCTGACTGCATTGGTAGGAATTGCATGAAATACTCTGATCTGCGCGATTTTATCGAATCTCTGGAGGCTCAGGGTGAGCTGAAGCGGATTTCTGTGGAAGTTGACCCGGTGCTGGAGATGACCGAAATCTGTGACCGTACCCTGCGTGCCGGAGGTCCGGCGTTGCTGTTCGAAAACCCGAAGGGCTTCGATATGCCGGTGCTGGCCAACCTGTTTGGTACCCCGCGGCGGGTCGCGATGGGGATGGGCGAAGATGAAGTCGAGCAGTTGCGTGAGATCGGGAAATTACTGGCTTTCCTTAAAGAGCCCGAGCCGCCGAAAGGCATGAAGGATGCCTGGAGTAAATTGCCGATTTTTAAGCAGGTCCTCAACATGGCGCCGAAAGTGGTCAAGCAGGCCCCCTGCCAGACTCATGTATTTCAAGGCGACGAGGTTGATCTGGGGCGGCTGCCCATTCAGACGTGCTGGCCCGGCGATGCGGCGCCGTTGGTAACCTGGCCTTTGGTGATTACCAAAGGGCCGCACAAAGAACGGGCCAATCTGGGGATCTACCGCCAGCAGTTGATCGGGCGTAACAAATTGATTATGCGCTGGTTGTCGCACCGCGGTGGCGCGCTGGACTTTCGTGAGTGGCAACAGGAGCATCCTGGCGAACGATTCCCGGTGACCGTCGCATTGGGGGCCGATCCGGCGACGATTCTCGGCGCGGTAACACCCGTACCGGACACCCTGTCCGAATACGCTTTCGCCGGCCTGCTGCGTGGCCAGAAGACCCAGTTGGTTAAATGCTTGACCAATGACCTGTTGGTCCCCGCCAGTGCCGAAATCGTGCTGGAGGGCTATATAGAGCCCGGTGAAGTGGCCGAAGAAGGGCCGTTTGGCGATCATACCGGTTATTACAATGAAGTGGAGTCGTTTCCGGTCTTTACCGTGACCTGTATGACACACCGTAACCGGCCGATCTACCACAGCACCTACACGGGTCGGCCACCGGATGAACCGGCGGTATTAGGGGTTGCCCTCAACGAAGTTTTCATTCCGATTTTACAAAAGCAGTTTCCGGAAATCGTCGATTTTTATCTGCCGCCGGAAGGGTGCTCCTACCGATTAGCGGTCGTGACGATCAAGAAACAGTATCCTGGTCACGCCAAGCGGGTCATGATGGGCGTCTGGTCGTTTCTACGTCAGTTTATGTACACCAAGTTTGTGATTGTTACCGACGATGATGTCAACGCCAGAGATTGGAATGATGTGATCTGGGCAATTACCACCCGAATGGACCCGGCCCGCGATACGGTCTTGATTGAAAACACGCCCATCGATTACCTCGATTTTGCTTCTCCGGTACCGCGCTTAGGCTCCAAAATGGGGCTTGATGCGACGAATAAGATGCCGGGTGAGACCGACCGTGAGTGGGGTGAGCCGATCAGCATGAGTGCCGATGTTAAACAACGTGTCGATGCCTTGTGGGATAGTCTGGGTATCGATAGCGTTAAGAATCTGTCAGTAAGGGAGTCCTAAGTGAGTAGTGTAAAAAAGCGTGCGCCAGAGGAACACCTTTGCCATGTGATAGCCGTGGCCGAGATGTCCGCCAATGTCTGGCGCGTCAGGTTGCAACCTGGGGTGCCGAGTGTCGCCAGCGAATTTATGGCAGGACAGTACCTGGAAATTCTGCTGCCCGACGGTCGGTCGGTGCCTTACAGCATCGCCTCGGCCCCTGCACAGGGCAGTGAAATCGAACTGCATATCCAGAATCAAGGGGCCGACTCACTCTCGTCTCTGGTTCTGGAGCACCTGGGTTCGGTTCGCGATCTGCGCGTACGCATGCCGCAGGGACAGTGCTTTCTCGACCCGGCGGATCTTTTGGGTATCCGTCAGCTGGTTTTCATTGCGGCCGGGACCGGCTTTGCGCAGATGAAAAGCATGATCGAAGCCGCCATTGATAGCGGTATTGACCAGGAGTTACTGTTGCTGTGGGGGGTAAAGAACGCCGCGCAGTTTTATGACCTGGCCCTGCCGCAACGCTGGCAACAGGCCCACAGCCATTTTCGTTTCGTACCCATGGTCGATGGCGAGGGGGCAGAGCCTCCGGTGGGGGGGATGAAGGGTAATCTGGTTGAGGGGTTGCAGGCGTTACTGCCGGATGCCAGCCATAGCCGTTTTTATGCCTGTGGTTCGCCGGGCATGGTCTACGCCGTGGAGGATCAGCTGCTGGAGAAGGGGCTGGAAAAGGGCGAACTGTTCTCCGATGTATTTGCTTACGCCCCGCGCCCCGCGCGTTAACCGGATCGGGCGCGCCGGCTCGTGACAAAAAGGCCGTGATAGAAGCCATAAAAAACGCCCCGAAAGGGGCGTTTTTTATGGCGAGGAGAACCGGTTCAGATCAGGCACTGGCGGCTTGGCCTTTCTCGGCAGGTATGACGCTCTTACTGTCTTCGGGCGCCTCTGCCTCTGCCTCTGTCTCAGCCTCAGAGTAAGAGCTGTCTTCTGGCATCGGCAGCTTGGGCAGGTCTGCGATCAGGGTGTTTACCTGCGTTCGCATCAGTGCATCACAGGCCTCATCGTCTTTCAGGTAGTGCAGCAAACGCACCTGCTCGTTGTAGGCCTCTTGAGAGGCTTCCAGCGCCAGACTCTGGTCGAAGTATTGACGGGCTTGCTCCCATTTTTCGTTCAGCAGCGAGAGGCGGCCAAGCGTCAGCAGCAGTGTGGGGTCGTTGCTGTGCTTACGCTGCCAGTCCTGGGCCGTTTTCAACTGACGGTCCGGTGCAGAACTGGTGATCAAACCGTACAGCTTGACCAGGTCCTGATCCCAGTGCTTCTTGATCTTACCGCGCAGAAACTCTTCGGCCTGGTCGGTCGCATCGTTTTCAAGCAGCAGCTCAACGTAGCGTTCGGCCAGCTTACTGTCGTTGGCAAGCGCCTTCGGCAGGTTGCTCCAGGTTAGCACCAAGGTGTGGGTACGGACTTTATTGTTGCTGTCATGCGCCAGCGTGTTGTGTGTTTGCTCCAGCAATCCCAGAAAGGCCTGACGTTCCAGTGCGGCCTGATCATCGGGGCTGATGATATGCTGCTTACGCAGATCGGGCAGCAGGTTGGACAGGCCTTTCCAGTCCTCCAGCTGCAGGTAGGTCTGCTTGAGCAGCTTGAGCACATAGCTATGCTTGGGGGCCAGGTTGCGCAGACGCTGAAGGGTGGCGAGAGCCGTTTCAAGCTGACCGCGTTCACGTTGGATTTCAGCCTGGGTGATACCGACCGCTAGGTCATTGTTGCCTTCCAGGCGCGCGGCGCGTGCAAGCAGCTCCTCGCAGGCTTCAGGCTGGTTCAGTTCATGGGCGGCACGGGCCGCGCCCAGCAGGTTAAACAAACGGAAGTCTGATTTTTCCGCCGACTGACTCAGGCTGCGTTGCGCCTTGCTCCACTCTCCTTCGGTGAGCGCGGTCATGCCGCGCAGCGTTTTACGCAGCGCGGCGTCACGGCCACGGTTACGGTTCCACTCGCCGATTTTGCTTTTACGCTGCAGCAGATAACTGAGGAACTGCAGCGATAGGTGCAGGGCAACAAACAAAACGATGGCGATCAGCACCAGCCCCCAGATACTGGTTTCGATGGTGGTTTCCTGATAAGTCAGCAACACATAGCCAGGGTCCTGGAGCATCAGCTCGCCAACCAGCGAGCCCGCGAGCATCACAATAACGGCAAGGATAAAAAACAGTTTCATCAGGCTGCTCCTTTACCGTCGTGTAATTTCGCAAGGTAGTCCTTGAGGACGATCAGCGAGTTGGCGATGTTCGGCATTGCCGGCGCGACATTGGCGCTGCTCAGTACCTTGAGCTCTTTCAGCAGCGCTTGGGTGGTTGCATCCTTCTCTTCGAAGTAGGTGCTGATCCAGTTCTGCGCTTTCTTCAGGCTGGTGTTATAGGAGGCTTGCTGCCCCTGCAGAAGCGCCAATTGAGCCTGCTCCAGCATTAGGTGCAGGTTCTGGCGCAAGAAGTAGTTCTGCGCGGGTGACATCAGCGGTTCAACCGGCTCATCATTATGCTGGATAACGACCAGCTTGCTGAGTTTATCGAGCGCTTGATTCCAGCTGCTTTCGAGACCGTCATTAATGCTTTGTGCCACCGCCTCAGAAGTGATGCCGTCTACCAGGTTAGGCACTTTGCGCTTATCGGTGATCGGCGTCTGACGCAGATTGGCGATCTGATCGCTGATTGCCGCCAGCTTCAGGAACATGCCATCGATATCCAGCTTGGGAACCGCTTCCAGTGCCGTAATATCCTTGGCCAGGGCCTTGCGGATGTTGTAGATGGAAACATCGTCGGTTTCCTTGAGGATTTTATCGGCTGATTGCAACATGGCCAGTGCTTCGGCTGGTGACTGCTCCATCAGAACGCGCTGATTCGCCAGGCGTAACAGGTATTCAACTTCGGCCAACAACCAGTCCTTGCGCGAGTTGCCATTGATCTTGCTGACCTGCTGCATGCCGCGCGTGAGTCGATCTTGCAGCTCGGTCATACCGCTTTGCTGGGTCTGAATCTGGCGGCTGACCTGCTGAAGCTTGCCTTCGACACTGACGGCTTTCTGTATGGCCTGGTTGCTGGCCTGTTTATTACTCTGCAGATCGCTGTTAAAGGCGGCGGAACGTTCGGCCAGATCGACTTTTATCTGCTGCAGCTGCTGGTAACCATAACCCGTAACCGCAAGCGCGCAAACGGCGATCAGAAAGGCCAGGAAGCCGATCCAGGAGCGCTTTTGTTTCTGTGGCGGAGGCGTTTCGGTAACGGCGGCCTCCGCATCCGTAGGGGCTGCCCATTCTGCATCAGGAATCGCATCCTTGCCGGGCTCAGATGCCGCGACAGGGGGCTGCTCATCGGGCGATTCGACAGCGCTATTGGTCGCGTCGGGTTGCGCGTCCTTGTATTTTTCCTCTGCCTTTTTTTGCTTGTCTTGCATGGACTTTTCCATGGGCATCTTCCGCGTTAGTCAATGGTATCTGTTATTCTTATCGCCTGTATCATCGCATCATCGGTGGCGTTGCTCGCAACTACACAGTGTCGAAAACCGTACCGACACGCTGCTTCAGCCACCCTGTCGCTGGGGACAATCAGGCGCACTTCCTTTAGAGATGAACCGGCTGCAGCACATACAGGCCTTGCCAGCAGGTTCGCAAAATTATCAAGCGCTTCGCCGCTGCTTACTAACATAACCGATAGCGGCTGATTATAAATGAGCCGTTCGATGTCACGAACACTATAGACCGGACGCTCGCGTGAATAAAGCTCAGCATAGTCAACTTGGGCACCACGCGCGGTTAACTGTTCGTACAGTAACTCTCGGCCACCTTGTCCACGGCAGATCAGGATGCGCTTGCCGGTCAGATTGTGTAACTGCGGGTGCTGCAACAGCGCTTCGCTGTCCATGCTGCTCGCGCCGGTTTCTGCGTCAACGCCCAACTGGATGAGGGTTCGCTGCGTCGCGCTGCCTACGGCCAGCCAGTGAATCCGCACCGGGAGCTGGGGCCAGATGCTGTCTATCCAGTCATAGCCGAGGCGAGCCGCGTTGGCACTAACAAAGATAACACTATGATACTGATCGAGATTAAAAAAGCAGTTTTTCAGGGTTTGGTAGACGGGGGAATCCACCGGGGTCGGAGCAATTTCTAATAGAGGCAGCGTAACCACCTCGGCGCCCAGCGCTGCGAGTCGCTGGCTGAGCGCCGCGGCCTGATGACCCGGGCGGGTCACAAGGACCCGCTCCCCGGCCAGAGGTAGCGGCGCGGAGCGGTCTGACGTCTTAAGCATTGCCGTAAACGGCTTTCAGAATGGTGTCGGCTCCCTGGGCGAGCAGCTCTTTGGCGAGACCGATGCCGAGGGCTTCACAGTCCGCAACAGGGCCGCGGCACTCAGCACGCAGTACCGTTGTACCATCGGGCTTGCCGACCAGGCCGCGCAGGAACAGCTCGTTACCCGCCTCGTTGAGCACGGCGTAGCACGCGATGGGGACCTGACAGCCGCCTTCAAGGTGGCGATTCATGGCGCGTTCGGCTTTGACACAATAGGCGGTCGGCTGGTGATTAAGCGGTGTTAACAGCGCCAGAGTTTCGTGATCGTCAATTCGGCATTCAACGCCGACAGCGCCCTGGCCGCCTGCGGGTAGACTCTGTTCGGCAGGAATCTGCAGGCGGATACGATCGGCCATCTTCAGACGAATCAGTCCGGCAGATGCGAGGATGATCGCGTCGTAATCACCGGCATCGAGCTTCGCCAGGCGGGAGTTGACGTTACCGCGCAAGAAATTGATTTTCAGGTCGGGGCGCATTTCACGCAACTGGGTTTCACGTCGCAGGCTGGATGTGCCGACGATGGCGCCCTGCGGCAGTTCTTCAAGGCAGCTGTAGGTATTGCTGACAAAGGCATCGGTCGGCGTTTCCCGCTCGCAGATCGTGGCCAGGCCTAAGCCTTCGGGAAATTCCATGGGTACGTCTTTCATGGAATGCACGGCAATATCCGCCTCGTTAGCCAGCAGGGCGTGCTCAAGTTCCTTAACAAACAAGCCTTTGCCGCCAATTTTTGCCAATGGCGTGTCCAGCAGCACGTCACCGCGCGAGACCATGGTTACTAACTCAACCTGAATGCCGGGGTGAAACGTCTCCAGCTCTGCTTTGATGAACTCGGCCTGCCAGAGGGCCAGGGGGCTTTTTCGTGTAGCAATGCGGATCAGCTTCTGCGCCATGGTGTCCTTCTCTACTTGTCGGTGGTTGTTGGGTTGGCGCCAGTGTCCCTTGGCGATAGCCCTGTCCTGAATCGGGTGATAGCGCGCAAGTGTATCAGAAATAAGGGTGTTGCATAAAACACCGAAGATCGTGAACCTTATGGCTGTGCTGTTATACTGCTAAAAATTTTTTTGCACATTTTATCGCGTCTCATTTTTCAGCCTCCGGGGTTTGGGGCATAAACAGAGGTTTTATTAGCATGTCAGATACCAATCAGCAGTGGGGCGGTCGTTTTAGCGAAGCCACCGATGCTTTTGTTGCCCGTTTTACTGCCTCCGTTGATTTTGACCAGCGCATGTATCGCCAGGATATTCAGGGCTCCATGGCTCACGGTCGTATGCTGGAAAAAGTTGGCGTACTTACCCGCGAAGAACTCGATGCCATCTTGCAAGGGCTGCAGGAGGTGTTGGAGGAGATTGAGCGTGGTGAGTTCGAATGGTCGATTGCCCTGGAAGATGTGCATATGAACATCGAGGCAGCGCTAACGCAGAAAATTGGCATTGCCGGCAAAAAACTGCACACCGGGCGCTCAAGAAATGATCAGGTCGCCACGGATATCCGGCTCTACCTGCGCGATGAGTTGGATGTGATTCTGGGCGAGTTAACCCGTTTGCAGCGGGGGCTTCTGGCGCTGGCCGAGCGCGAAGCCGATACCATCATGCCGGGCTTTACCCATCTGCAAACCGCGCAGCCGGTGACGTTTGGTCATCATCTGCTGGCTTGGTTTGAGATGCTGCAGCGTGATTTCGACCGGCTGCAGGACTGCCGCAAGCGCATCAACGTGTTGCCGCTGGGCGCGGCGGCGTTGGCCGGCACGACCTACCCGATCGACCGGCATTACACCGCCGAACTGCTGGGCTTCGATCGCGTCAGCGAAAATTCATTGGACTCGGTCAGTGACCGGGACTTTGCGATCGAATTTTGCGCGGCGGCCAGCCTGATCATGACGCACCTGTCCCGTGCATCGGAGGAGTTGGTACTCTGGACCTCGTCCCAGTTCAACTTCATTGATCTGCCGGATCGCTTCTGCACCGGTTCTTCCATTATGCCGCAGAAGAAAAACCCCGATGTGCCAGAGCTGGTACGCGGTAAAACTGGTCGGGTGACTGGTCACCTGGTGTCGCTGTTGACGCTGATGAAATCGCAGCCCCTAGCCTACAACAAAGACAATCAGGAAGATAAAGAGCCATTATTTGACGTTATCGATACCTTGCAGGGCTGTTTGCGCGCCTACGCCGACATGATACCGGCGATTACCCCCAAGAAAGCGGTGATGCGTGAGGCGGCGCTGCGTGGTTTCTCCACCGCGACCGATCTGGCCGATTACCTGGTGCGTAACGGCGTGGCGTTCCGTGATGCGCACGAGATTGTGGGTAAATCCGTTGCCTATGGTATTGAGTCTGGTAAGGATCTG
The DNA here is from genome assembly GCA_041586615.1 of Motiliproteus sp. GTDB lineage: Bacteria > Pseudomonadota > Gammaproteobacteria > Pseudomonadales > Balneatricaceae > Motiliproteus. Next base: position 8,218 of record JBFGZS010000021.1, read on the forward strand.
GGCGAGATGAGCCTGGAAGAGCTGCAGGTGTTCTCGGATGTTATCGATGCGGATGTCTTTGATGTGCTGACCCTGGAAGGCTCGGTCTCAGCCCGTAACCATATTGGCGGTACGGCGCCGGCGCAGGTGCGTGCGGCGGTAGCCCGTGGCCGTGAGCGCTTAGGCGATCGCTAATCTGGCCTGGAATACAGCACTGAAGGACTGAAAAAGCCGCGCCGTAGAGCGCGGTTTTTTTTGGCGGTAAGAGTGGAAATTCTGGGGTGATGCGGGATCATGGCCGGTTCAGGGCGTGATTTTTTCACGTGGTCTTTGTTGCTGGCTTCATATGTGCGTTCAATACCTCAAAACAAGATGAGAGTATCGAATCTAGTTGAGGTGATCGAAATGAGATGTTGAGAATCATGAGTCTAAAATAAATGTCACCGGCCCATCGTTGATCAATGCGACTTGCATATCGGCACCGAACTGCCCCGCGGCCACATCGGCATGCCGTAGCCTGGCCTGGGTTAAAAAGTAGTGATAGAGGCGCTCGCCTTCTGCAGGCGGCATGGCGCTTGAGAAGCTGGGGCGCAAGCCTTTTCCCGTGTCCGCGGCGAGGGTGAACTGGGAGATGACCAGTAAACCACCTTCGACCTGTTGCAGGTTTAAATTCATTTCCCCTTCGGCATCGGCAAATACCCGGTAAGCCAGGCATTTACGCAGCAGCTTGTCGGCCGCGGCTTCATCGTCGCCTTTCTGGACGCCGAGAAACAGCAGTAGCCCTGTATCGATACGGCCTGAGACGGTTCCGTCGATACTGACAGAGGCGTGTTTGACGCGCTGAATAAGTGCTCGCATGGTTGTCCTTCTGCTCGTGTCGTGAATACCACAATTCAAGATCGTTCTACTTCGCGCTGATTATGCCCGAAATAGAACGATAAGTGGCGATATACAGGTACTTGGGAGCGTAAGGAGCTTAGCGCTTTCAGGCGAGGCGCAGGGCAAAGTTATTGGTCGCTTTTATCAGGTTATCCACAATGCCGGGTTCCAGCGCTGAATGGCCGGCGTCACGCACGATATGCAGCTCCGCCTGGGGGAGCGCCTGGAAAAGATCGAAGGCCTGGTAGATCGGGCAGACCATATCGTAGCGCCCGTGCACAATAACCGTCGGGATCGCTTCAATCTTGGCGGCATCGCGGAGGAGTTGGTCGGGCTCCAGGAAGCCATGATTGGTAAAGAAGTGGGCTTCAATACGCGCCATCGCCAGCGATACGTGGGGGTCGCCGAAATAGTCCAGTAACTTATGGTTGGGGGCCAACGTGGAGCAACGGGCCTCCCACACGGCCCAGTGTTTCGCGGCGGACATGCGGGCGATCTCATTGGGGCCGGTCAGGAGGCGGTAGTAGGCAGCGACCAGGTCATCCCGCTCAGCCTCCGGGATCGGCTCGATAAACTCCTGCCAGTAATCGGGATAGATCAATCCCGCACCTTTCTGATAGAACCAGCGTATATCCTGAGGGCGGCAAAGAAAGATGCCGCGCAGGATCAGTCCGCTGCACCGCTCGGGGAAGGTTTGTGCGTAAAGCAAGCTCAGGGTTGACCCCCAGGAGCCGCCAAACAACAGCCATTGTTCCACGCCGAGGCTGTGGCGAATGTGCTCCATATCGTCCAGTAACGCCGCGCTGGTGTTATGGGTCAGGTTTGCATGCGGTGTTGACTGGCCACAGCCTCGCTGGTCAAACAGGATGATGCGGTATTTGGTGGGGTCAAAGTAGCGGCGGTGTACTTCGCGGCTGCCGCTGCCGGGGCCACCATGAACAAACAGTACCGGAATGCCCTGGGCGTTACCGCTTTCTTCGACATAGATTCGATGGCCGTCACTGACGCTCACCAGATGGCGTGCGTACGGTTGTATTTCGGGAAATAGACTCAGCATGCTGTCTTCCTTGCCCTGTGGCTACCAATAAAAGATGAGGTTAAGTATACGCAGGAAAATGGCGACAGCGCATGGATAAGGATATTGTTTGATTGCCATGGATCAGTAATTTTAGCCTTGGTGGTGGCGCGGCTATTGAGGAACGATCGCAGGGGACGGGACCGTTTGTGAGGCAGGAACGCGGAGGTGGGGGCGTGCGTCTTGAGAGAAAGTTGAGCGAGGTTTAAAGGAGCGGGGTTTATAAAAGAGAGCACAGACACGGCGATAGTGCCGCGTCGTGTCTGTGCTTGCAGGCGACTTAGCCGCGGCTGTTACGCTTGCGCTCGTGTTCCTTGAGGAACTTCTTGCGAATGCGGATAAAGTGCGGCGTGACTTCGACCAGCTCGTCATCCTGGATAAAGTCCAGCGCCTGCTCCAGCGTGAAGCGGATGGGCGGTGACATGACCAGGTTCTCATCGGTACCGGCGGCACGGATGTTGGTCAGCTGCTTGGCCTTGGTGGGATTAACGGTCAGGTCGTTGCTGCGGCTGTGGATACCCAGAACGATACCTTCGTACACCTCGGTGTTGGGGTCGATTAACAGGCGACCACGTTCCTGCAGGGTGAACAGGGCGTAGGCCAGTGTCTTACCGGCACAGTTGGAGATCAACACGCCGTTGATTCGCTTGCCCATGGTGCCTTCTTTAACCGGACCGTAGTGGTCAAAGATGGAGGTCATGATGCCGGTACCGGAGGTCATGGTCAGGAACTGACTGCGGAAACCGATCAGGCCGCGCGAAGGGACGATAAAGGTCAGGCGGACGCGGCCTTTTCCATCGACTTCCATGTTAGTCATGTCGGCCTTACGCTTACCCAGCTCTTCGATGACGCTACCCTGGTGCTGCTCCTCAACGTCGATCATGACCTGTTCGTAAGGTTCACGGATCTCGCCGTCGATCTCTTTTTGGATAACTTCCGGACGGGAAACACCCAGCTCAAAGCCTTCACGGCGCATGTTTTCAATCAGTACCGACAGGTGCAATTCACCACGGCCGGAAACAACGAATTTATCCGGGGTATCACCAGGCGTTACACGCAGTGCGACGTTGTGGATAAGTTCGCGCTCGAGGCGCTCCTTGATGTTGCGGCTGGTGATGTATTTACCATCCTGACCGCAGAAGGGTGAATCGTTGACCTGGAAGGTCATGGATACCGTCGGTTCATCAACGGTCAGGGCTGGCAAGGCTTCGACATTGTCGACATGGCACAGGGTGTCAGAGATCGACAGTTGGTCCAGGCCGGTGACGCAGACGATATCGCCGGCGCGGGCTTCCTGAACATCGACGCGGTCCAGGCCGAGGTAGCCCATAATCTTGAGGACGCGACCGGGACGCACTTTTCCTTCGCTGTCGATCACCTTGACCTGGGTATTCGTACGTACGGTACCCCGCTTGATGCGGCCTACACCGATAACGCCCACGTAGCTGTTGTAGTCCAGGGCAGAGATCTGCATCTGGAACGGACCTTCAGTATCGACCTCGGGCGACTTGACGTTCTTGACCACCGATTCAAACAGCGGCGTCATGTCTTCGGCCATCTCTTCGGGGTCGAGGCCGGCAATACCGTTGAGTGCCGAGGCGTAGACGACAGGAAAGTCCAGTTGCTCGTCGGTCGCGCCCAGGTTATCGAACAGATCGAAGACCTGGTCCATAACCCAGTCGGGGCGTGCGCCGGGACGGTCGATCTTGTTGATGACAACAATGGGCCTCAAGCCCTGGGCAAACGCTTTTTGGGTCACGAAGCGCGTCTGTGGCATCGGGCCGTCAACGGCATCAACCAGCAGCAGTACGCAATCAACCATGGACAGGACACGTTCAACTTCGCCACCAAAGTCGGCGTGGCCAGGGGTGTCAACGATATTGATGTGGTAGCCGTTCCACTCGATGGCGGTGTTCTTGGCCAGAATGGTAATGCCGCGTTCGCGCTCCTGGTCATTGGAGTCCATGACCCGCTCGCTGCCTTCATCGCGACGGTCCAGGGTCCCGGACTGCTGCAGCAGTTTGTCAACCAGCGTTGTTTTGCCGTGGTCAACGTGCGCGATGATGGCTATATTTCTCAGTTTTTCGATCACAAAAGTAGCTCCGGGGCCCAAAAAAGCAAACATTATACATCACAAGCGCGCCAAGAGCGTCAGTACTGGTAGCGATAACAGGAACATATTTCGGTTGGCATTTAACCGGCGTGGTCCTAGACTGTGATTTGATTCAGGGTGCAGAGGTTTTTACCTGCATCAAAAGGATCCATAATGGTGCAAAGGTGCTTTTTTATGCATCATTAAAGCGCACTGTAGAGGGTGGCGTAGTCGATAACCCGTTGCTAAGCAGCGGGTTATGCGAATCTGGATAACGGTATACTAATTGCATCTGTTTGAGGCTGAATATTTCCGTGATCCTAATTTACGGGGCAGCGGATAGAAAAAGCGGATAGAAAACAGTGCTCGGGATAAACCTGGCTCAAGATAATTCGGAGAAATCATATGTCAGAGCATACTCTGAACCTGCTCAAAGAAAGCGAAGCGAAGTGGATCGATCTGCGTTTTACGGACACCAAAGGTAAAGAACAGCACGTTACTATCCCCTCGACTGAAGTAAACGACGACTTTTTTATCGACGGCAAAATGTTTGATGGCTCTTCTATCGCAGGCTGGAAAGGCATCAACGAATCAGACATGATTCTGCTGCCCGATGACAGCGCCTCTGTCATCGACCCCTTCACGGAAGATGCCACGGTTATTGTTCGCTGCAACATCGTTGAGCCGACTACCGGCCAGGGCTACGAGCGTGATCCACGCTCTATCGCGGCGCGTGCTGAAGAGTATCTGAAGTCATCCGGCATTGGTGACAGTGCGTTGTTCGGTCCTGAGCCCGAGTTTTTCGTCTTTGATGACGTTCGCTGGCATGCCGATATCTCCGGTGCGGGCTACAAGATTGCTTCTGATGAAGCGGCCTGGTCTTCCAACGAAGTGTTTGAAGGCGGCAACATCGGTCACCGTCCTACCGTCAAGGGCGGCTACTTCCCCGTTCCTCCGGTAGACTCTCTGCATGATCTGCGTGCGGCTATGTGCGACGCGATGAGCGCCATGGGTCTGGTCATTGAAGTGCACCACCACGAAGTGGGTACGGCAGGTCAGTGCGAGATCGGTGTTGGCGCCAACACCATGGTTAAGAAGGCCGACGAAGTTCAGATCCTGAAGTACTGTGTGCACAACGTGGCACATGCTTACGGCAAGACAGCGACCTTTATGCCTAAGCCGCTGGTGGGTGATAACGGTTCCGGTATGCACGTTCACATGTCCATCTCCAAAGATGGTCAGAACCTGTTCGCTGGTGACTCCTACGGTGGTCTGAGCGATATGGCGCTATACGCGATCGGGGGGGTTATCAAGCACGCCAAGGCGATCAATGCGTTTGCTAACGCCTCAACCAACGCCTACAAGCGTCTGGTTCCCGGTTTCGAAGCACCGGTTATGCTGGCGTACTCCGCCCGTAACCGTTCAGCGTCAATTCGTATTCCCTACGTGACCAATCCTAAGGCGCGTCGGATTGAATTCCGTTTCCCTGACCCCTCTGCCAACCCGTACCTGTGCTTCGCGGCACTGATGATGGGTGCGCTGGACGGTATCAAGAACAAGATCCACCCTGGCGATGCGGCCGATAAGGATCTGTACGATCTGCCTGCTGAAGAAGCGGCGGAAATCCCGACGGTGGCATCCAGCTTCGAGGAGGCGCTGGATGCACTGAATGTAGACCGTGACTTCTTGATGGCCGGCGATGTGTTCAGCAGCGACACGATCGATGCTTACATCGAACTGAAGCGTCAGGAAATTGAACGCCTGAACATGACCACGCACCCGGTTGAGTTCGATATGTACTACAGCGTTTAAGCGCTTGTCTTGTCCTGATATAGGTTGACACGATTTCAGGTTAAAAAGCCTCCTTTGGGAGGTTTTTTTTGGCCTGAAAATAGGGCGTGCCGAGTGAGCGGTGCATTGCGCGCCCCTTTTTGGTGCATAATCAAGAGTGACCAGTCGGTGCGCGGCGTGTAAAGCACCGTATCACGGGGCCTGGCGTGGATGGGCGAATACTGTAACTTGGTTTGTTTATTGCAGTGTAATTTGTTATCAGGCCCGTTACGGCCAACTAAAGGTGTTTATGACTGTGCGCGATCAGACAAAACAACTGTTAGAAAATCTTTCGACCACCGTGTTGCTGTTGGATCGTGAGCGCTGCGTGCGCTATATCAATCCCGCCGGTGAGATGCTGTTTGAGATCAGCGCCAAGCGTGTCGTGGGCGAGAACATTATTAGTTTGATCCGTGAGCATGCGGAATTTCATGGGGTGTTGAGCGATGCGATTAACTTACACCATCCGTTTACGCGTCGTGAATCATCACTGCTGTTTTATAACGGTAAAGAATTGGTAGCAGACTATAGCGTGACACCGATTCTTGGCAATGGGGCCGATTCGCTGGCGGTCGAGATTCTGCCGCGCGATCGTCTGTTGCGGATCACCCGGGATGAGGACTCCCGAGCTCAGCAGGAGACCACCCGGGAGCTGATACGCGGACTGGCGCATGAAATTAAAAATCCGTTAGGTGGCCTGCGCGGCGCGGCGCAACTGTTGGAGCGGGCGTTGCCCGATGACAGCTTGCGTGATTATACCCAGGTCATCATCGGCGAGGCTGACCGGTTACAAAATCTGGTGGATCGGATGTTGGGTCCACGGCAGTTGCCGCGGCTGGAAGCGTTAAATGTGCATCAGGTGTTAGAGAGAATTTATAACCTGATTACGGCAGAAACGGCGGGTCGGCTGCTGCTTGAGCGCGATTATGACCCGAGTATTCCCGTGCTGAATGGTGACGAGGAGCAGTTGATCCAGGCGCTGTTGAATGTGGTGCGCAATGCGGTACAGGCGCTGTTGGAGAATGCGGTTGAGGGGGCGGTTATTAGGTTGCGAACCCGCGCCATTCGTCAATTTACCCTCGGTCACCGTCGTCATCGTCTGGTCTGCCAGATCGTGATCAGCGATAACGGCCCCGGCATTCCGGCAGGGCTGCGAGAAACCTTATTTTTCCCCATGATCAGTGGTCGGGCCGAAGGAACCGGGCTTGGGTTGTCGATTGCCCAGGCCATTATCAGCCAGCATCACGGCGTAATCGAATGCCAAAGTGAGCCGGGAAAAACCGACTTTGTGATTTATATACCGTTGGAGCAAGACCATGAAATCGGCAACTGAGGTCTGGATCGTCGACGATGATCGTTCAATCCGTTGGGTGTTGGAAAAGGCGCTGGAGCAGGAAGGTATTGAGAGTTGTGTGTTTGAGAATGGAGACCTGGCGCTTAAGCGAATGGAGCGGGAGTTGCCTGCCGCCCTGATCAGTGATATCCGCATGCCCGGGATTAACGGGTTGGAATTGCTGGATACGCTTCAGGAACGTTATCCACAGCTGCCGGTGATTATCATGACCGCGCACTCGGATCTGGATAGTGCGGTGGCCTCCTACCGGGGCGGGGCGTTTGAGTACTTGCCCAAGCCGTTTGATGTTGATGATGCGGTTGCGCTGGTCAAGCGTGCTTTAGCGCACTCGCAGGAACAGAGCACGCAGCAGGTGGCGCAGGCGGAAGCGGAAGATACGGAAATCATCGGCGCGGCGCCGGCGATGCAGGAGGTGTTTCGTGCGATTGGCCGGCTGTCACAATCCAATATTACGGTATTGATTAATGGGGAGTCGGGCACGGGTAAGGAGCTGGTTGCCCACGCCCTGCATACCCACAGTCCGCGCAGCCAAGCCCCCTTTATCGCGTTGAATATGGCGGCTATCCCGCGTGATCTGATCGAGTCGGAGCTTTTCGGTCACGAAAAGGGCGCATTTACCGGTGCGGGAGGTCAGCGCAAGGGGCGTTTCGAACAGGCGAACGGCGGCACACTATTTTTGGACGAGATTGGTGATATGCCGGCGGAGACACAGACCCGCTTGTTGCGGGTGCTGGCCGATGGTGAGTTTTATCGGGTGGGTGGGCACACACCTATTCATGTCGATGTACGCATCATTGCGGCGACCCATCAGAATCTGGAAAAGCTGGTGGCCGAGGGGCGTTTCCGCGAAGATCTGTTTCATCGCTTGAATGTGATTCGCGTGCATATTCCGCGTCTGAGCGAGCGTCAGGAAGATATCCCCAGGCTGGCGCAGCACTTCCTGGTGCTGGCGGCGGAAGAGTTGGCGGTCGAGGCCAAGGTGTTAACCCCGCAAGCGGAGGCGTTTCTGGCGCGCCTGCCCTGGCCGGGTAATGTTCGTCAGCTGGAGAATGCCTGCCGTTGGATTACGGTCATGGCGTCCAGTCGCGAGGTGTTGGTTGCCGATCTGCCGCCGGAGTTGCAGGAGGAACAGGAAGAGGCCCCGCCGGTTGGGAGCTGGGAGCAGGGTTTGCGGCAGTGGGCAGACCGGGCGCTGGCTCGCGGTCAGCAGGACCTGTTATCCGTTGTGGTGCCCGCCTTTGAAACCATCATGATCGAAACGGCGCTCAAACATACCGGAGGACGGCGCCGCGATGCGGCGTTATTGCTGGGCTGGGGGCGCAATACCCTGACACGCAAGATTAAAGAGCTGGGCATGGAATCCGAGGCCGGTGGTGAGGACGAGTAGCCGACCTGCGTTTGGAGGCTTGAATTCAGCGTAGGCGGTGAGCCCGAAGATGTCTTGGCTTAGCCTGGCGTCTGCCTAGTTAAGCGCCGGCACCAGCATGTCCCAGCCGCTGGGCGTTTGAATCTTGCCCATCGTGATCTTATCCCGCTGCCCTTGCAGCCCCTGCAGAAAAACCACTACGCTGGTGGCCAGCGCGTGTTCCGGGTCGGCCTGCATGGTTGTGGGCTGGTTGATATCCTGGTCGGCAGGATTCATGGCAAAGAGCTTGTCGGCGCTGCTCATTTCGCCATTGAACAGGAAGTCACGCCACTGCCCGTTCTCCCACAGGCGGCCCCAGTAGCTGTATGGGTTATCATCGATGACTTTAACCTGCGGTTGACCCCAGATCAGAATAAAGCGTTCGGTTTCCATATTCGTGCAGTTGTCTTCTTCCATCACGGCCATGACGTCGAAAGCGAGGCTGTCGTCAGCGTTGGGCGTCATGGCCAGCGAGGTCAGATAGACAGGAACGTGACCGAGCGATGACTCGGCAAAAAAGGACGGCTCGCCATACACATAGTCGACCTCGAAGGAGGATTCGTCCAGCGGCCAGCCTAGGCTTTGCAGGATGTCGAAAAATGCGCCGGGGTCGATAGGCTGCGATACGCGCATGCGCTCGCTGAGGGTACTGGCGTCAAACCCATCGGCGGTTTCATCGCCTGCGGCGGCCATGGCTTCGTTAAGCAGCTTGGTCATGATGAGGTCGGTGTTTTGCTGGTTCCCCTGCAGGGCAAAGGCGTCGGCAATGGCCTGCAGGTCATCGGCGGGTTTCACCGTAGAGGGCGGGCTGTGGATAACATGAAGCACCAACGGCTGGCTAAGCGCGGTTGATGTGGGTTTTAACTGATCGATCAGGCGCTGGGCATCGTCGGCACTGAGCTGCAGGCTCTGACGCAGTCGTTCCACGAGGATCGAGGTGCGTTGTTTCGCCATGTCCGGGCTGATTTCTTCATCCCAACGCGAGGGTTGGCCTTTCAGCATCGCTTTGCAGAGCGTGGCCCAGCGCGCATGACCGTACATCACGGCAACGGCGTCGTTGGCTTGCTGCGTGCTGATATTCAGGCTGCGCCGCAGCGCTTGCCCAACCAGGCGGGCTTTCTTATTTTGCTTGGGGATGAATTTCATGCGGGTTGACCTCTATGCAGCGATGACGAATGGGCATTGACGTGGGGCACGTGTCGTGGGGCGAGTGTCGTGCGGCGCTATGCGCCGCCGGGAAAGCCGATCTGGCGCCAGGCTTCGTAGCTCACCACGGCGACCGCATTGGAGAGGTTCATGCTGCGCGCCTGGGGCAGCATAGGGATGCGGATTCGCTGGGCCTCAGGTATGGCGTTACGTACCGCGTCGGGCAAGCCGCGGGTTTCTGAGCCGAACAACAAAACGTCGCCTTCCTGGTAGTTCGGCGCGTCATGGGGGCGGGAGCCTTTGGTGGTCAGGGCAAAAATTCGCCGTCCCGCCATGACGTCCAGGAAGGCCGCGTAATTCGGGTGCACCGTGACCCGTGCCATATCCCGATAATCCAGCGCGGCACGGCGCAGTTTTTTTTCCTCCATGTCGAAGCCCAGCGGCTCGATCAGATGCAGGTGGCAGCCGTTGTTGGAAACAAGGCGGATCAGGTTGCCGGTATTTTGCGGCATGCGGGGTTCGTAAAGCGCGATATGAAACATGGTTACCAACGGCTAATTAAGTTCAGGAGTGGCTATCTTGGGTTTAGAGCAACTATCTTGGTTGTAAAGCTTTAGAGTAACGATCTTGGTTTTGGCGTGGCGGTCTGGGTTCAGGAGCGACCCGTTTGATTGGGGAGCGCCCCGCTTGAGTTTGGCGCAACGGCTTCAGTCCTGGCGCCGCTGTTTTAGTTCAACCGTCGGTATGTTAGTTCAAGAGCACCTAGCGCGGGGAGACGGGCATGGCGGGGTTGGCTTTCGCCGTGCTTGGGGTCGCGAAGGGGGTTAAAGCGCGGGTCGAGCGCTTTAACCCGGCAGGGCTTAGTGGGTTTGAGCCACTTCCTGCGTTTCTTCCTGTGGTTCTGCTTCTTGGTTCAATCGCTCGGCATACAGCGCATCGAAATTAACCGGAGCCAGGTTCAGCGACGGGAAGCTGCCTTTGGTGGTGAGGTTGTCGATGGCTTCGCGGGCATAAGGAAAGAGGATATTCGGGCAGAAAGCGCTCAGGGTGTGCTGCAGCGGTTGTCCTTCCAGGCCCTTAATGGCAAACAGGCCAGCCTGCTGTACTTCAACCAAGAACGCGGTTTCGTCGTTGTTTTTCGCCGTGGCGGTGAGGGTCAGGACGACTTCGTAGAGGTCTTCGCCAACTGAACGGGTCTTGCTGTTCAGGTCCATGCTGACTTCGGGTTTCCAGGCAGGGATAAACACTTGCGGGGAGTTCGGTGACTCGAAGGAGGTGTCTTTCAGGTAGATCCGCTGGATGGCGAATTGTGGCTGTACCGGGGCCTGTTCGTTCTCTGCCATGTTCTTTTCCTTAGATTCGTTGTATCAGCATAGTGGGGTTCGGGTAACCGCTCAGCGATGGCTGAGCAACGGGTCGAGACGGCCTTGGCGTTCAAGAGCCATAAGCTCGTCGCAGCCGCCGACATGGATATCGCCGATAAATATCTGCGGTACCGTGCGGGCACCGCCGCTGCGTTCGAGCATCTCTTTGCGGCGCATGGGCTCCACATCGACCCGAATCTCTTCAAAGGTGACGCCTTTTTGCGTCAACAGTGCCTTGGCCCGGACACAGAACGGGCAGTAGGCGGATGAATAGACGACGATAGCTTGGCTCATAGCGTTACTTCTTTACCAGTGGGAGGTTCTGGCCTTTCCATTCGGCGATACCGCCGCTGAGGCGAACGACGTTTTCGAAGCCGGCTTTCTGTAGTTTGGAGAACGCGCCGCCAGAGGCTTGACCGAGATTGCAGACCACGATAACAGGGCGCTGCTTGTATTTATCCAGCTCGCCGATCCGGGTGTCGAGGTCGGCGTAAGGGATGTTGATCGAATCGATGATATAGCCGGTTTTAAACTCTTTCTTCTGACGGATATCGAGAAGTACGGCGTTTTCTTTGTTGATCAGTTGCGTGGCGATGTGCGTTGAAACCGTCTTGCCCCCTTTGCGCAGCTCGTTGAACAGCAGTGCTGCAAGCGTTACTACCAGTGCCAGGAACAGTTCCCAGTGATTGGTAGCAAATTCGATCAATCTTTCCATTGCGGACGTCCGGTCATAAAACTAAAGGTTGGCCGTGCCGGTACCGGCAGGGCATTCAGAATGCGCAAGTATACCGTTTAGCGCGGCGCTAGGCCATGCGCATCCATGACCATCATCGCGGCCTTTTTGATCACGTAACATCGAAAAAAGCACCGTCAAAAATCGACCTTGATATTTGTAACGCAGGTTAGATCGTGTGAAACCTTGTTTGAATAATCACGGATGTCTAATATTTGATCATTTCTGGACTGAGATCAATTAATTGACGATTAAGAAAATCAATAGTTATTAACAAGAATTCTAAAAAAGAATAAAATTTCAGTGGTATTAAGGCGGCGACTTAATAGCGTGCAAAAAATGTCGCCTTGATAGGCGGTTGATGGATGAATCGTCATCAACCTACCGAATGGATCGGTAGGTTGATGCCCGGTTAATAGTCATAACGGCTTTACTTCTTGATTACATATTCATTGCTTATATAAATGAGCGATCAAAAATAGATATTGATTATGCAAGAGCGTGAATTGAGGCTGCTGTTCGGCGCGGGATATTTCGCGCGTTGTCGGGCGGTCCCGGTCTCGATGGCCAAAGGCTGGAACCTACGGTTTGTCGACGCCAAGGGTAAAGAAGAGGGCTTGACTCTGCAGCGCACCGGCGGTGAGCGCGAATTCAAGAGCCTTGATGGTGCGGTGTCCGTGGCGCGTAAAATAGGCTTTGACTGGGTGCGTGTCGAAATCGGCGCCTTGCAGTGGGATGAACAGCTCTAGCCTGCGGCGCGTTCTGCCGCGAACAGTAGGCCTCGCGCTCGTGGCTGCCGTCAGTATGTTGGCACCGCTTTGCGCGGCAACAGTCCTGGCAGCCGAGCATGCGTCTGCGCCGGTTACGCCGACAGAAATGCCGGTGGCGGAGCGGGTCACCCCGACCGAGAACCTCGCCGTGGAACGGGCCGTGGCGCGGATGCATCGCGGAGATATTATTGAACCCGCGTTGCTGGAACAGTTACGTGATTCGGCGGATGGTCTGTTGCTGCGAGCCTGGTTGCTCGCCGAGGGGCGCTACGGCGTTGATGCCTCCTTGGCATTAGCGCGTGAAGGCTTCCAGTCGGCGGCAGAACAGGGGCAGGTGGCGGCATTACAATGGTGCGGTCAAGGTTGTATCACGTTGACGCCCGCCGTTCGCCAAACGCTCAACAACGCCATAGCGCAAGGGCATGCGGCGGCGCTGTATCTGCAATCCCGAATGTCGCTGGAAGCCGGCGATGCGGTTAGCGCGGATCGATTCTTGGTGGCCGCTGCCCGTAAACGCTTCCCTCAGGCGCTGGATGCGCTGTATATCGACTACTTTCTTGCCTGGTCCCGAGGCGTGCGCAGTGCCCATGAGGCGGAGGAAAAGCTGCAGCGTTGCGCAAGCGAGGGGCTGGTTAGCTGTTACCACCTGCTGGCGAGCTTTTACCTGCGTCACCATGATGTCCCGCAAGCGCTGCACTACGCGTTGGCGCTGCGTTGGCTCGATGCGGGCGTGTATCAACAATTTTTTGGCCGCACGCACATTGCGCGTCTTATCGAACAGCTGCCACAGCAGAATATCGAACCGATCCGGTCGCGGGTCGCCGTGCAGCTCAGTCGGTTGGGTTCGGCGGCCGATCCGCGTCTGAACCGGTTTGGCCATTGTGCCAGGCAGGCAGATATTTTGTGTGTCGAACAGGTGGCCACCCGCGACCGTGCCTGCATGCTGCAGCCCTTTGCCGATAGTTATCTTAAAACGCTACGCGACAGCGAAGGCTACCGGGCCTGCATCTCCGCTGGCCCTGTTGGGACGGCGGAGGTAAAATAACCGACTATTTTCAGCAGGTATCGTCGAGTGCGGGCTCTTTTGCGCGCGTTCTCGAACAGCGGCTCGAACAACCGCTCGACCTCCTGCCGTACGACGGGTTGGACGCGCAGCGCAACAGACCCGAACATAACAGCATTTATTTTTTCGTGAGGTATTTCTGGGCATGAGTGATAAACGGATCCCGACGGCACTTCTTATCCTGGATGGGTGGGGCGTCAGTGACAGCACCGAGCACAATGCTATCCAGGCTGCCCACACGCCGGTCTGGGACCGGATCTGGTCCCAGAGCCCCACGGCGCGGGTCGCAACCTCCGGTTTGGCGGTGGGTTTACCCGATGGCCAGATGGGCAACTCCGAAGTCGGTCATATGAACATCGGTGCCGGCAGAATTGTTTACCAGAACTTTACCCGTATCTCCAAAGCGGTTGCTGACGGCGAACTGTTGCAGAATCCGGCGCTGGTGACGGCAATGGATGCTGCGATCGCCCAGGGCCGAGCCGTACATATTTTCGGCCTGCTGTCTCCCGGTGGTGTTCACAGTCATGAGCTGCATATTCATGCCTTGTGCCGCATGGCCGTGGGTCGTGGTGCTAAACAGCTGTTTGTTCACGCCATTCTTGATGGGCGGGATATGCCGCCACGCAGTGCCGAACCGTCGCTGGCGCTGCTGGAAAAACAGCTTGCCGAGTTGGGGAGCGGGGCCATTGCCACGGTGGTGGGGCGTTATTACGCCATGGACCGTGACAACCGCTGGGACCGGGTGCAGAAAGCCTATGACACCATGACGTTGGGCGAAACACCATACCGTTATACCCGCGCATCCGACGCCTTGTCCGCAGCCTATGAACGCGATGAGAATGATGAATTTGTCCAGGCCAGCGTGATCGTGGATGCGGCGGATCAGCCGGTCGGTGTTATCCGCGACGGTGATGCGGTGATCTGTGCTAATTTCCGCCCTGACCGCTCGCGTGAAATTACCCGGGCGTTTGTCGAGTCGGATTTTGAGGGCTTCGAGCGTGCATGCTGGCCGCAGTTGAGTGGCTTTGTCATGCTGACCGAATACGCCGCCACTATTCCTGCCGCCTGTGCGTTCCCGCCTTCGAGCATCCATAACGGCCTGGGGGAATATATGGCGAGCCTGGGGCGTACCCAGTTGCGCATCGCCGAGACCGAGAAGTATGCCCATGTCACCTTCTTTTTCAACGGTGGCCGCGAAGAGCCCTATGTCGGTGAGGACCGGATTCTGGTGCCGTCACCGCAAGTGGCAACCTATGACCTGCAACCCGAGATGAGTGCGCCGCAAGTCACCGATAAGCTGGTCGAAGCGATCGATGCCGGTAAATACGACCTGATCGTGTGTAACTATGCCAATCCCGATATGGTGGGACATACCGGCAAATTTGATGCGGCGGTGAAAGCGGTGGAAGCGGTTGACCACTGCGTCGGGCGGGTCCTGGAGGCGCTGGCTCGGGCCGGTGGCCAGGCATTGATTACGGCAGACCACGGGAACGTCGAAATGATGGCGGATCCCGAAACCGGGCAGGCGCACACGGCGCACACGAACTGGCCGGTCGGTCTCGTCTATGTTGGCAGTCGCCATGCGGATCTGAACGACGGGTGTCTGGCCGATCTGGCACCCACGCTGCTGGGTTTGATGGATCTGCCGGTTCCGGCAGAGATGGACGGCAAGTCACTGCTGCGCTGAGGCCTAGGTGCGGCTATTTCCGAACGCGAATCAGACCGCCCCACAGCGCGGGAGGTCTGATTCGGCGTGTCGCGATGCGTTTGGCTTTCGCCGGCCGCTACCTGGCATTCGCTTCTCGTTGACGGGCCTTCCCTTCTTGTTAATGAGCTTGCTGCTTGCGCTGCTGCTCTCTGCGCCCCTTTATGCCGCCGATGACCCGCAGGTCACCGAAACGCGTATCCGTAAACTTCAGGGCGCTATTCGCCAACTGGAATCCCGTCTGTCCCGCGCCGAAACCGAACGCCAGCGCGAACAGCAGAAGTTGCGTGCGGTCGAAAAGGCGTCGGGGGCCTTGTCGCGCAGCATTTCCGCCAAACAGAAGGCCCTGCAACGGGCCGGTGAGACGCTCAAGCGTTTGGAGACGCAGCGGCAAGGACTGATACGGCGGCGTCAGGCTCAGACCGACGCGCTGGCGTCGCAACTGGCACAGGCTTTTCGTATTGGTCGTCAGGATCGGTTACGGCTTTATCTTAGTCAAGAAGATCCCCAGCGCATTACACGCTTGCTCCGGTACTACGATTATCTGGGCGAGGCCCGTGTGCAGGCCATTGCTCGCTATCAAGAGACGCTGGCTGAACTGCAGGCGGTAGAAGATGCCCGTCATCGTGAGCAGCGGCTGTTACGTGAGCAGACCCAGCAGCTGGCCGAGAAAGAAGCCCAACTTAAGCAGCAGCGTACAACGCGTGCGCACGTGGTCGCCTCACTGAAAAAAGAAATTCGCGGTAACGACGCGCGTTTGCAGCAGTTAAAAGCCGACCAGCAGCGGCTGGAGGGGGTGCTCAAGGAACTTCAGCAAGCCCTCGTGCTCAATGAGTTGTCGCTGGATGCAAAAAGTTTCCGTCAGCTCAAGGGACGCTTGCCCTGGCCGACAACGGGTAACACACAACTGAGCTTCGGGCAACGGACCGACAGCGGCGTGAAGATGGAGGGAATGCTCTTTGCGGGCCGCACAGGCCAGCCTGTCCGGGCCATACACAGTGGCCGGGTTGTTTTCTCCGAGTGGCTGCGGGGCTACGGATTGTTGTTGATCGTGGATCATGGCGGTGGTTATATGAGTCTATACGGCCATAATCAGAGTCTGATTAAAGAGGTTGGCGACTGGGTGACAAGCGGTGAACCGCTGGCTACGGTCGGAGATAGTGGCGGTCGAGGCTCCCCCGGACTTTATTTTGCGATCCGTCACAAGGGGCAGCCCATCAATCCCAAAGCCTGGCTGAACGCCAGTCAGCGCTGAATAAGGAATACGTTATGAATGCCTACCCATCGCTGCGCAGCTCCCTGTTGGCTGCCGTTGGTCTGACCCTTGGCCTGAACGCCTTTGCGTTGGAGAGCAGCGAGAAGCCGCCGCTACCGCTGGATGAGTTACGCACCTTTACCGAGATCTTTGAACGGGTCAAGTCGGCCTATGTCGAAGAGATCGATGACAGCACCCTGTTGGAAAATGCCATTAAGGGCTTACTAAGCGGTCTTGACCCGCATTCTGCGTACCTGGACCCCAAGTCATTCAACGCATTACAGGTACACACCACCGGCGAGTTCGGCGGACTGGGAATCGAAGTCGGTATGGAAGACGGCTTCGTGCGCGTCATCACCCCCATCGACGATACCCCTGCGCAACGCGCCGGGGTCAAGGCTGGGGATATGATTATCAAGCTCGATGACCAGGCGGTGCAGGGCATGGACCTGGGGGACGCGGTCAACCTGATGCGCGGTAAGCCCGGCAGCAAAATTCGCCTGACGGTGATGCGCCAGGGCGAGAGCAAGCCGCGGGTGATCACCGTCGTGCGGGATGTGATTAAGGTCACCAGCGTCAAGAGCCGTCGCCTGGAGGGTGATTTCGGTTACCTGCGGATCACCCAGTTTCAGGTCACAACCGGCCCCGATATGGTCGCGGCCATCGAGGCATTGCAGGCTAAAGGCGCGTTGAAAGGCGTGGTGCTGGACCTGCGTAATAATCCTGGAGGGGTCTTGCAGGCCGCGGTGGATGTTAGCGATGCGTTCCTGAATAGCGGCTTGATCGTGTATACCGAAGGTCGTCTGCAACAGAGTGAATTGAGTTATAGCGCCAACAATACCGATGTCTTGGGCGATCTGCCTTTGGTCGTGCTGATTAATGGCGGCTCGGCGTCGGCATCCGAGATCGTGGCCGGCGCGCTGCAGGATCATCACCGTGCCATCATCATGGGGACACCCAGTTTCGGTAAGGGCTCGGTGCAGACGATCTTGCCGCTCACCAATAATCGTGCGCTGAAACTAACGACAGCGCGCTATTTTACCCCCAGTGGGCGTTCCATTCAGGCGCAGGGGATCGCGCCGGATATCCTTGTCGAACCCTCGACACTCACCCAGCTGGAAGGCCGTCAAGGCCTGAAGGAAGCCAATCTGCGTGGGCATTTGAGTAACGGCAATGGTGACGGGCATAGCAATGGCGATGATGCCGTCAAGGACACTCCCGCCGAGCCGAATGGCGATAGCCATGCGGCGAGTTCCGAGGATAACCGCCAGTTGCTGTCATCGGATTATCAGCTTAATGAAGCCCTGAATCTGCTCAAAGGATTAGCAATACAGGCGCGCAGGAGTACGGTAGGGTCCTGATGACAGACGTGCTTAACACGGTGCTAACGTGGTGGCGGCCGCGGGGTGCTCGCGTGGGCAAGGCGGTAGCCCTGGCCGCGGTGCTGGGCCTGGTTACGCCCTTCGCGGTGGCGGCTACCGATGCGGTGGCGCAACCGGCTATTGTGATTGTTATCGATGATGTCGGCGATAATCTCGGCCGTGGCCAGGCGGCGGTGGCGTTGCCGGGGCCGGTCACCTACGCGTTCTTGCCACACACGCCCCATTCCAAACGGTTGGCAACACTCGCCTACAACACCGGTAAGGACGTGATACTGCATGCGCCGATGGAGAATACCCATGAGCTAGCCCTCGGGCCGGGTGCGCTGACCCGGAAGCTGGCGCAGACAGAATTTGCGCAGGTGCTGCGCCATGACCTGGATGCGATACCCCATGCCCTTGGTTTGAATAACCATATGGGTAGCCTGCTGACCACCCTAGAACCGCAGATGCAGTGGGTGATGGATGAGATCGAACAGCGCGGGCTGTTTTTTATCGATAGCGGCACCACCGCCAATACCCTGGCCTGGCGGGTGGCCCGTCAGCGCGGCGTGCCTTACCTGCGGCGCGATGTGTTCCTGGATCACGAACAGACCACCGAGTTTGTTGCCCAGCAGTTTGAACAGACGATCGCCATCGCCCGTAAATACGGATCGGCGGTTGCTATCGGACACCCCTATCCGGTTACCGTCGATTACCTGCGCAACGCTCTTCCGCGGCTGGATGAGATGGGGATCCGGCTGGTGTCGGCGTCGGCTCTGTTGCGGGAACGGGACGATAATCAGCGCCGGCGTGCCTACTACCAGCGCCAGCAGGTGCGCGCCCAGAAGATGCTGACCCTGATCGGCTGCGACGAAGACGCCCCCGCGTCTTGTCGCGAACCGGGCGCCGCGGAATCCCGAACGACCCAAAAGCCGCTAGCGCCGCTGTAGCAAGGATCATCGCGAGGCTTGTCGCGAGCATCGTAGCGAGAACCGGCCCGCTGTACTAGCGCTGCACGTCGGGACCTCTGTGGCGGCGCGGTTATTGAGGCGGTCTGGATGTAGTTGCTTCCTCCCCATCATTTCTGGAGAAATCCAGGCTAATAGCGGTACTGGCTTCTGCTCTTTCGGTGCGAACGCATAAAGCATTCCATGGAGATAGAGCCCGCCTTCACCCAAGGATTCACCGTGATCAGAAATATTAAACGGGCAAAAAATACCGTACATTGGTCGGGTCTGGTTGCGGGGTAAGCCGCGCACATCCACTCAGCACCTGTTGGCGCTGATGCGCAGCACCATGCCCTAGGGCGCAGAGATTATCTGATCTCGTCATTCGAAATACTATGGACATTTTAAATGATATCCATACGAGTTATAGATATCCCCGTAAATTCAGGCTATTGCTATGCGGTATCTGTGATTTAACCCGACCGGACTGATGGAATGAAAGCTCGTTTTGTACGCCTAAAAAACCTCAGCAGTCTGAGTATTTTTTGCTTGGTGGTCGTACTGTCTCTGCTGTTCACATGGCAGGCGTATGACTACAGCCGGGATTGGTCTCTCACCGAACTTCACCAGGATGGAGAGGACCGGCTGCTGTCTTATATCAGCGGTATCCGCCGGGATCTTAACCGCTATAAACCGATGCCTTTCGTGCTTTCGCAAAGTAGTGATGTGAGGCTGTTGCTTGAACATGGCGACTCTGACCTGACGCTCAAGGTAAACCGTTTTCTCGAGCAGACCAATCAGGTTTCCGGGACCCGGAACTGGTCGGTATTGGATGCCCAGGGGCAGGTGGTGGCGAGCAGCGACTGGCGACGTGCCCGAAGTGATTTGGGGAATTTCTACGCCAGTCAACCTTATTTCCGTGAAGCATTAACCGGAGAGTACGGTGGCTACTTCGATCCTGGACAGGACCAAACGCCCCTCTATTTTCTGTCGGCGCCCATTTATCGGGATGCGCACCTAATTGGGGTGGCGGTCATCAGTATCGACTTGCGTAAGCTTCAGGAGAGCTGGAGCGCGCCCCGTGAGCACTTGGCGATCAGCAACGAGGATGGTGTGATTTTTCTGGCTAGCCTGGAATCGATGCGTTATCGCTACCTGCCCGGACTGTCCCAGCCGAAAGCTGAACAAGCTGAACTTCCCTACCGCTGGGTACCCGATCAGCTGCAAGACAATACCCGGATTGCCTTGTTCAAGGAGGATAATACGGCAGTGTTTCTGGTCCAGTCGGTACTGCTGGACGACCTGCGGTGGCAGATCCATTTTCTTTCCGAGTTGACACCTATGCGCAGCCGGTTGAAGTCGGTTGTGTTTTTCAGCCTTGGAGGTGGGTTGGCTATTGCACTGCTGATGCTGTTTATCCGGGAGCGTTGGCTGAAAAACTTGTCGAGGCGGGAAACTCGAGAGCTGCATTTAAAAAATGAGGCTCAGCAGCGGGCGGTGATTAGTAATACCCAGGCGGGCCTGATTATTCTCGACGATCAGGGACGGGTGCGTTTTATCAATCCCCGCGCACAGAGTTTTTTTGGTTTGCGCAGTGACCAGATTCTAAAGCAGCCCATCGATCGGCTGATTGCCCCAGACCAAGCACAGGAGTTGCTGCAGAATCTGGCTGGTCGGCTGTCCAATCGTTCGCGCTTTCTTCCCATCAATCTGCTCGAAGGGGTGGCAGTGCGGGCGGACGGTAGCTACTTTCCTATGATGATATCCATTAATCCCATCGCCTGGGGTGATCAGGACGGTTATCTGGTGACGCTGATGGATATCACCAAGCGAAAACGGGCCGAGCAGGCCTTGCAGCAGGCCAACGAGGTGTTGGAGCAGCGCGTACAAGAGCGTACCCGTGCCCTGCACGATGCCCAGTCCGAATTGATTCAGCAATCCAAATTGGCGGCCTTGGGTACTATGTCGGCCGCGATCGCCCATGAGCTCAACCAACCGCTGACCGCCATCCGAACTTCCATTTTCAGCACTCGCCTGCTGCTCGAACGGGGACGGCAAGACACTGCGGAAAAAAACCTCGAGCAGGTCGTCCAGATGACCAACCGCATGGCATTGATTACCGGCCAGCTGAAAACCTTCGCCTATAAACGTCCGGAGCGACTGGAACCGGTCTCGGTCCAAAAAGCCTTAGATCAAATACTGCCCATGTTCGAGGAGCGTATTGCTAAGGAGCAGGTTGAACTGCGGATTGAACGAGATTCGACGCTTGAGGTGCTGGCCGATCAGCCCCGGCTGGAGCAAGTGTTGATCAATCTGCTCCGTAACGCCCTGGATGCGATGGCCAACAGCGCGCCGAGACGGCTGTCCATTGCCCTGACACTGGAGCACAACCAGGCCATGATCACGGTCGCCGATACCGGTCCGGGGCTGAGCGAGGAGATTCTGGATCACCTGTTCGATCCCTTCTTTACCACCAAGGAGGTGGGGCAGGGGTTAGGGCTGGGGCTGTCTATCAGCTACGGTATCATCCGGGATCTAGACGGCAGTATCCGTGCTGGAAATCAGCCGGATGGAGGCGCTTGGTTCCAAATCAGACTGCCTCTCTACACTCACCACAACACACACGATAAAAGCCAGGACAATGATGAATAGACGCGGACAGGTAATGCTGGTGGATGATGAAGCCCTGGTGCGACAAACCACGGCCCAGTGGCTGGACTTGGCAGGCTTTGAGGTGACCGAGTTTGGGGACGCCGCCTCAGCGCTTGCGGCGTTGACCCCAGACTACCCGGGCATCCTGGTCACCGACGTCAGGATGCCGCAGATGGATGGCCAGCAATTGCTGCACGAATCCCTGCAACGGGTCCCGGAGCTGCCGGTGATTCTGGTGACCGGACACGGCAATGTGGACATGGCTATCGCCGCCGTGCGCGAAGGCGCCTACGACTTTATCGAGAAGCCTTTTGACCCCGAGCGCCTGGTCGAGACCATTCACCGCGCCTGCGAAATGCGCCGGCTCACCCTTGAAAACCAGCGCCTGCAGCAACAGATAGCCGGCGGTGACGGAATCGAAACCCGGCTGATCGGCCACTCGCCCGCCATGGAGCGCTTGCGCCGGGATATTTTGCGTCTAGCCCATATCGACACCAACCTGATCATCTATGGCGAAACCGGGTCCGGCAAGGAACTGGTGGCCCAATGCCTGCACGAGTTTGGTCCCCGGTCCGACCAAGCTTTCGTCCCCCTCAACTGCGGCGCCATCCCAGAAAATCTGTTCGAAAGCGAACTGTTCGGCCATGAGGCCGGCGCTTTCACCGGGGCCAGCAAGCGTCGGGTTGGCAAGTTCGAATACGCCGACGGGGGCACGCTGTTTATGGACGAGATCGAGAGCATGCCGCTGAACCTTCAGGTCAAGGTACTGCGTACCCTTCAAGAAGGCACGGTGGAGCGGCTGGGGGACAACCGCCAGCGCCCCGTGGACCTGCGGGTGGTGGCGGCCACCAAGGTCGAATTGAAGGGGTACGAGGCCTTCCGCCAGGACCTCTACTACCGGCTTAATCTGGGCCAGATCTATATTCCGCCGCTACGCGAGCGCCGGGAAGATATTCCACTGCTGTTTGAGCATTACGCCCGCCAGGCAGCCGAGGGTAAGGGCGGCGACTATACGCCATGCAGTGGCCAGGAACTCCACACGTTGCAGCGTTACCCTTGGCCGGGTAACGTGCGGGAATTGCGTAATATCGCGATTCGCTATGGCCTCGACCCGGGTTGCAATCTGACCGAGATGTTGAACCCCGCTGCACCGGTAGCGGGGCTCCCGGGAGATACCGGTTTTCCGCTGATGTTGCAGGTGCAGAACTTCGAGGCTCAGGTGATACGCCAGGCACTCCAGAAGCACCATGGCAACATCCAGGCCGTCTTGGATGCGTTAGACCTGCCGCGTCGGACCTTGAATCAAAAGATGCAGAAATATGGAATCAACCGGGGCGATTTCACCGAATAGGCAAAATATCGCCGATACTTCGCGCCTCGGAAGTCCCCTTGTGTGACCTTGGTCGCGTAATTCATGCAAGAGCGGTGCGTCATTTGTGGGAAAACGTAACACAGGTGGGCCCCATTGGCGTTATAAGCAAGTTATTGCTTATAACGCCAAATCGGCTCGGCGATAAATGGCTTAAACCTCAGCACTGGAAATCAGTAGTTGATCTTTTCTTTAATTTAATCAGTCTGTTATGAGAGTTCTGTGAGTTTGGCACCCTACTTGCTAAAAGGGAGATACGGAAACATTTCCGCCATAACAAAAACTGATTGAGGATACGCTCTATGCAAGCCACCAAACGCCGTTTTGTGAAAGGACTCGGACTGGCCCTGACTTTGGGGTCGGCCCTGTCTGTCGCGTCGATGACTGCCCAATCTGCCGAAAATCGCTCCTATATCCTGGCCACCGCTTCTACTGGCGGTACCTATTACCCGGTGGGCGTTGCCCTGGCCACCCTGTCCAAGGTCAAGCTGGAGCCCCAGCATAAGATTGGCCTGTCGGCCATCAGCTCCGCCGGATCCGGTGAGAACGTCAAACTGTTGCGGGAAAACGAAGCCCAGTTCGCCATCTTGCAGGGGCTTTACGGCGCCTGGGCCTGGAATGGCGAGGGCAAGGTCAAGGACAGCGGTCCCCAGAAGCAACTGCGTTCGGTCAGTATGCTGTGGCAGAACGTCGAGCATTTCGTGGTACTGAGCAAACACGTGAACACCGGCACGGTGGATGACCTGAAGTCCATGTCCGGGAAGAAGTTCTCAATCGGTAAGCGCAATTCGGGAACCGAAGGCTCCGGCCTCCAGATTTTGAGTGGGCTGGGCATCGATGCCGGTAACTTTGATCTAGCCTATATGGGCTATGGCCCCAGCGCCGACTCCCTGCAAAACGGAACGATCGACGGCATGAACACCCCCGCCGGTGTCCCCGCCAGCGCGGTGACCCGGGCATTTGCAGCCTTGGGTGAAGACGTCACCATCCTGGACTTCTCCGATCAGCAGATACAGCAAGCCAACAACGGCTATAACCTTTGGACCCCCTATACCATTCCGGCCAATACCTACCCGGGACAAAGCAAGGACGTGCATACCATCGCCCAGCCCAATTTTCTGGCGGTGCGGGAGGATATTGCTGAGGAGGACGTTTACCTACTGACCAAGACCATCTACGAGAACCTGCCCTTCCTGAGCGGCATTCACAAAGCCACCAAGGACATGAGCCTGCAAAAAGCGATCGCCGGTCTGCCTGTGCCTTTGCATCCCGGCGCGGCGCGTTTCTATCGCGAGCAGGGTCTTAGCATCCCCGATCACCTGATCGCTCAGTAATACGCGTCTTGGGGGGCGGTTGCTCCCCTGTTTCCCACAAACTATCAAGCCAAGCCGCCACCAACGTGGTGGCGGGAAGGTGCTGCCATGTCGACTCAAAAACCAATAGTTCCCCCACCCACGCCGGCAATGACCGATTCTGAGATCCAGAAAAAGCTGAAACAGCTGGAGCTGACCCAGCGTAGCGAGCAAAGCTTGAGCGGCCGCGCGGTCTACTGGCTCGGTATCGCGTTCGCATTGGCGCATATCTATTTCAACACCCTGGGTACCCTATCGGAGCTCTGGATTTCGGCGATCCATTTCGGAGGGTTCGGTCTGCTCTGCGCGTTGATGGTGCCCATGAAGCGCACTGGCCAGAGGCAGCAGGGGCTGGTGCTGGCCGCCGATCTTCTGATTGGGCTGGCCGCCGTCGCCAGTGCCGCCTACCTGATGCTGTTCGAGAATGCCCTCTACGATAGAGGCGTCCACTTCATTACCAGCGATTGGATTGCGGCGCTGGTGGCCATCGCCGTAGCGCTTGAGCTGACCCGCCGTACCACGGGCTGGTTTATCCCGGTGTTGATCCTGGTCGCCCTGAGTTACGTGTTCTGGTGGGGCAAGTACCTGGGCGGCGTGTTTAGCTTCCCGGGGTTGAGCCTGGAAACCCTGTTGTTTCGCAGCTACTTCAGCGGCGAGGGGATGTTCGGTTCCATCGCCCGTATCTCCTGGACCTTCGTGTTCATGTTTATCCTGTTCGGGGCGTTTCTGGTCAAATCTGGCGCCGGTGATTTTATCGTCGATCTGTCTCGTAGCATTGCAGGACGTTTTGTCGGCGGCCCCGGCTTTGTCGCTGTGTTTGGCTCCGGTCTGATGGGGTCGGTATCGGGATCCTCCGTTGCGAATACCGTTTCAACCGGCGTTATCACCATCCCTCTGATGCAAAAGGCCGGGTTCCCCGCTAAGTTTGCCGCTGGTGTTGAGGCTGCGGCCTCCACCGGCGGGCAGCTGATGCCTCCGGTGATGGGGGCAGGGGCTTTTATCATGGCTTCCTACACCCAGATCTCTTACCTCGAGATCATCGCTTATGCGGCGTTGCCAGCGCTGCTTTATTTCCTGTCGGTGGGGTTCTTCGTGCGTATCGAAGCCCAACGCAGCCATGCCAAATCGGTTGAGATCGATGCACCATCGGCGCTGGAGGTGTTCAAGAAGGGCTGGCACTTTCTGCTGCCATTGGCGGTACTGGTGGCTCTGCTGATCTACGGTTTTACCCCCACCTACGCAGCGGGTCTGAGTATCCTGGCGGTGATCGGTGCCTCCTGGTTGTCCAGCACCCCGATGGGTATCAAGGATATTCTTGATGCCCTGGCGCAGGGGTCAAAGAACATGGCCACCACCGCCGTGTTGTTGGTATCGATCGGCCTGATCGTCAATGTGATTTCAACTACCGGAATCGGTAACACCTTTTCACTGATGGTTAACGAGTGGGCGGGCGGTAGCCTGCTGATCACCATTGTGCTGGTGGCCATCGCGTCCTTGGTATTGGGTATGGGCTTGCCGGTGACGGCATCGTATATCGTGCTGGGGACGCTGTCAGCGCCTGCGCTCTATAGCTTGATCAGCGAAGCGCAGTTACTGCAGTTGTTAGTCGATGGCGGTCTCCCCGAAGCTGCCCGCACGGTCTTTATGTTGATCGCGCCCGATCAGCTTGCTGCACTGGCCGAACCCATGGCCAGGGGGGATGCCGAAGCGCTGCTAGCATCGGTACCCACAGATCTCATGGGGACTCTGATCGAACAAGCGATCGACCCGACGACGCTATCTATGGCGTTGCTGTCGGCCCATATGATCATCTTCTGGTTATCTCAAGACAGCAACGTCACCCCGCCGGTCTGCCTGACCGCCTTTGCCGCCGCGGCTATCGCCAAGACGCCGCCTATGGCCACCGGTATGACCGCCTGGAAGATCGCCAAGGGGCTCTATATCGTGCCGTTGCTGTTTGCCTATACCGGCTTTATCGGTGGCAGTGTCATGGAGATCCTGACCGTCTTCTTTTTCTCTATGTTCGGGATCTACGCCTTGGCTGGCTTTATGGAAGGTTACCTGGAAGGTCCGATCGGGATTCTCGGCAGGGCTGTGGCACTGATAGCCGGCGTGGCACTGTTGTGGCCGAATTTGCCGCTGGCGATCAAGCTAGCCGGTTTAGTGTTCTTTGTCGTGCTGTTCTGGTATAGCCGTCGGCACCTCCGCAAGGAGGAGAATGCAGAGTCGGCTTCTACTACCCTACAACAATCGCAGCCATCTTAAGCCCGAGCACTATAAGGAGATACCTATGACAGACATCTATGACTACCTGGTGGTGGGAGGTGGCATTGTCGGCCTGTCCACCGCCTGGCAGTTGCAGCAAGGGTGCCCCGACAAGCGTATTGTGTTGCTAGAAAAAGAAAGCGAGTTCGCCAAGCACCAGACCGGGCATAACAGCGGCGTCATCCATGCCGGTGTTTATTATGCGCCGGGGAGTCTCAAGGCCGAGTTTTGCCGGGAAGGGGTGGATAAAACGATCAGTTTTTGCCGTGAAAACGGTATCGACTTCAATCAGTGCGGCAAGCTGTTGGTGGCCACCAATGCCCAGGAGCACGAGCGTATGCTCGCTCTCTACCAGCGCTGTCAGCAGAACCAATTGGATGTTGAGCTGCTGGATTCAGAGCAACTCAAGGCCCGAGAGCCCAATATTCAAGGACTGGGGGCGATCCTGGTCAAAACCACGGGGATCGTCGATTACCGTCAGGTCTGCAACAAAATGGCCGAACGATTCCGTGAGTTGGGAGGAATAACTAGCTTGGATACCCGGGTTATCGGCTTGGAGGAGAGTAGCGAGGTGATCCGGGTACAGACAAACCAAGGTGAGCTGAGCTGCCGTTATCTGATCTGCTGCTCGGGACTGATGGCCGACCGCATGACCCGTATGCTGGGTATTCCCACTGACTTTCAGATCGTGCCTTTCCGGGGGGAGTATTATCGACTGCCACCGGAAAAGAACCGCATCGTCAATCACCTAATCTACCCCATTCCCGACCCGGAACTGCCCTTTCTCGGTGTCCACTTGACCCGGATGATCGATGGCTCGGTGACCGTGGGCCCGAATGCGGTTCAGGGGTGGAAGCGCGAAGGTTACGGCCGGATCAATATCAGCCTAAGGGATATCTGGGACATGCTGCGCTTTCCCGGATTCTGGCGGGTGCTCAAAGAGCATTTGGGAACCGGTCTGATCGAGACCAAGAACTCCTGGTGGAAACCGGGTTACCTGAAGCTGGTCCAGAAATACTGCCCCTCGGTTCAACTCGATGATCTGCAACCCTATCCGGCAGGGGTACGGGCCCAGGCGGTGCTGCGTGACGGCTCCCTGGTGCACGATTTTCTGTTCGCCGAGAGCCCGCGCTCACTGCATGTCTGTAACGCGCCCTCTCCGGCGGCGACCTCGGCGATTCCCATCGGCAATCATATCGTTGAAAAGGTTCTGAAAGGGCAGGCAGGGCAGCAGGTATGATCCGGGCGCTGATCACCGGGCCTCAACCCTTGTACCGGCTGGCGATTGCCGAACAGCTGGAGTATCGCGGGGACCTGATCTGGGAGCAAGCCAAGGATCCCCTGTCGCAGCCTGGTGAACTTCTCGAGCGGTTGGATTTGCTGGTGATCTGTGCGGGTGCCGATGACGGTGACCTGATACAGCAACTGGCTAATTCATCGCGCCTCACTCCGGGTAAGATTCTGCTGCTCTCTGAATACTTGGGCAAGCGCCACCGGAAATTGATGGGGCGGGGAATAATCGATCTCTGCCTCCCCCTATCCATCACCCAAGATCAGGCCCGCTGTTACCTACAAGCTTTGTTA
Organism: Motiliproteus sp.; assembly: GCA_041586615.1. Taxonomy (GTDB): domain Bacteria; phylum Pseudomonadota; class Gammaproteobacteria; order Pseudomonadales; family Balneatricaceae; genus Motiliproteus. The sequence continues at coordinate 36,398 of JBFGZS010000021.1, forward strand.
TTGGCGGGGCGATCGCACATGGTTCGGCAGATGTTGGATGACCCGGAGATACAGCGCCGTTTCTACCCAGACCTCCGTGACCTTACCCGCAGCGAACGCCAGGTGCTGTTCAACCTGCAAAAAGGGTTGAGCAACCAGGCCATCGCCGATCGTATGGATATTTGCCTTAATACTGCCAAGGTCCACCTCGCTCGGGTTTTTCGTAAGGCAGGGTTTAAAAATCGCAACCAGGCCGCGGGCTTTGCCTGCGCTCAATTGGCCATCGGCCAGACGCTGGTTCAAGGCCTGTTCTGAGGTGATCGAGTACCCAATGCGGCGGCGGCTTTGGCAAGTAGCTAACTGAAAGCAGATAAGGAGAGTGTTATGGCGGGACAAGAACGGCAGATCACCCTGAGGTTCCTGGCCGAACCGGCGGATCAAAACTTCGGCGGCAAGGTTCACGGCGGTGCCGTGATGAAATGGATCGACCTGGCCGCCTACGCCTGCGCTGCCGGTTGGAGTGGAAAGTATTGTATTACCGCCTACGCCGGCGGCATCCGGTTCGTCCAACCGATTCACGTGGGCAACATCGTCGAAGTGGGTGCCAAGGTGATCTATACCGGCCGCTCCTCAATGCATATCGGCGTCGATGTCCGTGCTGGCGATCCGAAGAATACAGCCCGTCACCTCACCACGCATTGTATCGTCATCATGGTGGCGGTGGACGATGCCGGGCACCCGGTCCAAGTTCCGGAGTGGATCCCAGAGAGCGACGAAGATAAGCACCTTCGCGAATCGGCCATCACCCTGATGGCGATGCGTGAGAAGATCGGTGCCGAAATGGAGGCCCACGTTAAGAAATGAGCACCACGTCTCGTTTACAGGATTCGCCTAGCGCTTGGCGAAATTTCATTGCCGTTATTCGGTCGTCGGCTATGCGCGCAACCGGTTCCGACATTCACGTTATCACCCGGAGAGATATCCGATGAACCTAAAACTTCAGGGCCGCAGGGCCATTGTCTGCGCCGCATCGAAGGGGCTGGGACGCGCCTGCGCCTTTGCCTTGGCCGAAGAGGGCGTCAATCTAGTGATCAATGCCCGAAATAGCGACGCACTTCAAAACACCGCCGAGGCGATACGCCGCGAGACCGGCGTCGAAGTGGTTGCCGTGGCGGCCGATATCACTACCGAAGCGGGGCGCGTTCAGGTACTGGCCGCCTGTCCGAACCCCGATATTTTGGTCACCAACGCCGGTGGTCCGCCCCCAGGGAACTTCCGCGATTGGGATAAGAAAGCCTGGCACGATGCCCTGGATGCCAACATGTTGACTCCGATCTTCCTGATCAAGGCGGTGGTGGATGGCATGATGGAGCGCGAATTCGGCCGCATCATCAACATCACCTCCGGTGCCGTCAAAGCGCCGATTCCGATACTGGGGCTGTCTAACGGCGCACGTAGCGGCCTGACCGGGTTCGTCGCCGGACTGGCGCGCGAAACGGTGGCCCACAACGTCACCATTAACGGCCTGTTGCCGGGTCCGTTCGATACCGCTCGACAGAAGGTTATCGTCGGCGGTGATGCCAAGCGACTGGGGATATCTGAAGAAGAGGCGCGTCAGTTACGGATGCAGGCCAACCCCGCACGACGCTTCGGAACACCCGAGGAGTTTGGTGCCGCCTGCGCTTTTCTCTGTGGTGATCAAGCCGGTTTCATCACCGGTCAGAATCTACTGCTGGATGGTGGTGCCTACCCGGGCACCTTCTAACGAGTCGTTTGCGGATGACCGGTCAGACAGCAACAGAAAGAGTCGCCGAAAGTCACCGGGGAGGACCCGGCAGGCGTGACGCAACGGGAGAACTCGCCCTCCTGTTGCGCCTATTTCTGCCCTTTGCCCTGGGCTATTTTCTCTCCTACCTGTTCCGGATCATCAATGCGGTCATCGCCCCGGAACTGCTGGCCGATATCGCCATGACGCCGGCCGAAATCGGTCTGGTCAGCAGTGCCTACCTGCTCTGCTTCGCCGCTTTCCAACTGCCTCTGGGCATTCTGCTGGACCGCTACGAACCACGGCGCGTGCTAGCCGCGCTGCTGCTGGTAGCCGGTCTTGGCGCTTTAATCTTTGCCCGTGCTCAGAGTGTCGACCAGTTGATGCTGGGGCGGGGGCTGATCGGTCTGGGCGTTTCCGCCTGCCTGATGGCCGCCTTTAAGACCTACAGCGCTTGGTTTCCGGTGCAACGTCTGCCGCTGGTAAATGGTCTGCAGCTGACCGCCGGTGGATTCGGGGCCCTGGCCGCCACCCGTCCGGTAGAGATGGTGCTGGCCTTGAGCGATTGGCGGCTGCTGTTTGTCGGCCTGAGTGGCTTGTGCGTATTGGTTAGCCTGTTGGTTTTTTGGGTCGTTCCCCGCCGCCGCCAAACGGGTCAGGGCGAGCGTCTGGGCGATCAGCTGATTGGAACCTGGAGGATCCTGACCCACCCAGAATTCTACCACCGCGCCCCGGCGAGTATGCTGACCCAGTCCACCTTTGCCGCTATCCAGGGGCTTTGGATCGGTCTCTGGATGAAGGACGTCGAGGGGCTCGATAGCCTGGAACTGGCTAACCAGCTGTTCATCATCGCGTTGGGTATGACCTGCGGTTTTCTGTCGCTGGGCGGGTTGGCCGACCGCCTCCAGCGTCACGGCATGACGCCGGGGCAGGTCTGTTTCACCGGCATGACCGCATTCCTGCTGGTGCAATCGTGGATCTTTGCCGGCTCGTCGACGACCCCAGCGATGCTGTGGTGGCTGTTCGGTTTTTTCGGCACCTCGGGCACGTTGATGTTTGCGGTGTTGTCGCAGCGATTTCCCAGTCGCCAGACCGGTCGGGTGAATACCTCCCTCAATCTGTTGATCTTCCTCGGGGCCTTCCTGATGCAATGGGGGCTCGGCGTGGTGATGGATGCCTGGAGCCAGGCCGATGCGTTGCCGCTCAGGGCGTATCAGATCGGATTTGGTGCCTGTGGATTTTTGCAGCTATTGGGGCTGTTATGGTTCTTGTGGGGAAGCCGTCCCCAGACTCTAGGCCAAGAATCATGAACCGAATCAATGTTCTTCGTGTGTTAATGCTGCCCGTACACCGATCTGAGCGATGTGCTGCTGAGAATCAGCGAGCATCCGGCGAGCCGGGTACAGGTGAACGGGTATCCACCCATGGGTCAGATGGCGGTGAGCACTACGGCTGAAATATGCTGATGTTGTCGCGCTACAATAAATTGGTGGAAGTTGAGTTACTTTCGCCATGGGTAGAATGTGATAATGCAGCCCCTTGGCAAACCTTCGCTCCGCTTAGGGATATGACGTCGTTTGAGGGATGCGCAGCACGATGGAGGAGCCCTGCAGGGTCTCCTCCAGCACGATCTCACCCTGATGCGCGTCCACCAATCGGCGGCAAATCGCCAAGCCGAGCCCCAACCCCTCATGACTGGGTCGGCTGAATGAATCGAACAGCTTGGCGCGGAGGGCGATGGGAATGCCAGGGCCATTATCGCTCACTCTTAAAGACAGACTGCCGCGGTCGTGGTCTTGCCAGGCTTGAATACGGATCAGCGCATTAGCCGTAGGTGTCTGTCCCAGTGCATTCAGGCTATTGAGCGCGAGATTAATCAGAACCTGTTGGATCGCCGAGCGACAGAGGCTGAACTCGGGCAGGTCCTCGGCGATGTCGAGGTGCATCGTTACAGCGCGTTGTTGCAGGTTCAACTCGAGCAAGGCTAAGACCTCCTGCAACAGCTCCGCGATATCGACCCGCTCTTTATGGAGCTGAGTGTCGCGTACCACATCGCGCGTATGCTCCACGATGTTGACGCAGCGCTGCGATTGAACCTGGATCTTATCCAGCACCCTTGCCAGGGTGTCCCGGTCCAACTAACGCCAATAAAGACGATATCAAGGTGCTCAAGCCAGAATCCGGGACCCGGCCCAGCGTATTTTATATCGGTTTGAATAAAGCGTTTGAACAGCAGGTGGGCGCTAACGCCCCGGTGCGCACCTTGATGAACGATGCAGGCGAGGAGATACACCATGCTAGTTAACGAGATTCTGACTCACGAGGCCGCGATCACCTGGCTACCCTGGGCCGTGCAGTATTTTTTCATGGTTGCGCTGGCTTATGCTGCGGTATGGGTCGCGGCAAGCGAGGTAATGTTTAGGCAGGCATGCAATAAGCGTCTGTTGAAGCTGTGCGCCGTACTGATGATTGCAACGGCCATCGTGGCGCCGGTGGCGCTGTTGGCCGATCTGCATCAACCGGCTCGGGCATGGCACTTCTATGCCCAGCTACGGCCGACCTCCTGGATGTGGTTCGGCGCGATGCTGTTACCGATCTTCATTGGCCTTAGCCTGGTCTTTGGCTGGGTCTTGCTGCGCGATGACATCGCCCAGCGTGGTCGGTCGGAGGATGCGGTGGCCAAGCTCTGTCGGCTGATCACCCCGACGCGTAAAACCACCGGGGCGATGACGAAGCTGCTGGCGGTTGCCGCGTCGGTTTCGGGTTTGTCGATTGCCCTGTACACCGGCATGGAGGTGATGGTGGTTGAAGCCCGCGATCTTTGGCATACCCCGTTTGTGCCGCTGATATTTGCCCTGACCGCCATCGTGGCGGCGCTCGGCGCGCTGGTGGTACTCAATCAGAGCCTGTACGCCGCGCAGGCGGCTCAACAACAGGGGCGGGATACACAGCATTACCTGCTGCAGCGACTCGGTATTGCCGTTTTTGCCACCGCGGTGCTGATTCAGGCCTGGGTCTACGCGGGCGGTGATTCGCTGGCGCAAGCGTCGCATCTGTACCGACTGAGTCCGGTTTGGACGCTGGCCGCTGATTGGATTCTGCTCACCTTTGTCGCCCTGGCGCTGCTGTTGGTTATGGCGCTCAAGGCGCCGCGGATCGCCGGGCTTATGAGCGCCTTGGTGGCCCTGCACCTGGCATGGGGCGTCCGCTGGGTGGTCTTGATCGAAGGTCAGACCGCGCCTAAATACGGTGCCGGGACCTATTTCTATCAGATCGACTGGGGCCCTGAGGGTGTGCTGGGCATCGCAGCCACCTTCGGGCTGTTGCTGGCCGTCGTGGTGCTCTTGTCGGAGCTGATTCGCACTGGGGACCCCTGTGTAGCAACCGCTAACACCCAAACTAACCCCCACAGTAACAACCAAACTAACACCCACAGTAACATCCAAACTAACGACGAACTGGGAGCAGCATAATGGATACCAAAAAACGCCAGTTTTTGAAGGGTGCGGCGGTTGTCGGCGGTGCGGGCCTTTGTGCGGCGGGCTACAGCACGACGCTGAAGCATATCGGTCGCGGGATGACTGCGGGCACATCGGGGCAAGCGACGGCCGATGCCATCCACGGCAACGCCTTAGACGTTGAATATAGGGTCAATGAACTGACCGGGGAGATTACCGCCAACGACGCCCAGCGTGTCGCGAATACGATGTGCTTCGGCTGCTGGACCCAATGCGGGGTGCGGGCACGCATCGACAACGCCAGTGACGAGATCCTGCGCATCGTCGGCAACCCCTATCACCCGCTGTCAAATACCGCGCACATCGACTTCGAAACGCCGATTAAGGACGCCTTTGTCGGCCTGAGCGCGTATCAAGAAAAAGGCCTGGATGGCCGCTCCACGGCCTGCGCGCGGGGTAATGCCATGCTCGAGCAACTGACCAGCAAACACCGGGTGACCGAGTGTTTGAAGCGCGTTGGTCCCAGAGGCGCTGCCCAGTGGCAAACGATTAGCTTTGAACAGCTGATCGAGGAGGTCGTTAACGGCGGTGATCTGTTCGGCGAGGGCCCGGTCGAAGGCCTCAAAGATATTCGTGATCTGCAGACCCGGCTGGATCCTGACAACCCCGAGTACGGTCCCAAGGCGAATCAGTTACTGGTCTCGGCAGCGGGTGATGAAGGCCGAGACAGCCTGCTTAAGCGCTTTACCTTCAACAGCTTCGGCACCCGTAATTATGGCCACCACGGTTCTTATTGTGGTTTCTCTTATCGAGCCGGCTCCGGCGCGCTGTTGGATGACCTGAAGAAGTTCTCCCATGTCAAGCCGGATTGGGATCATGCCGAGTTCCTGCTCTTTATCGGCACCTCACCGCAGCAGTCGGGTAACCCCTTTAAGCGTCAGGCGCGTCAATTGGCTAAGGCACGGGTTGAGAGAGCGAACTTCTCTTACGCGGTGGTATCGCCCATGTTGCCCAACAGCTCCAACATGGCCAGCGCGCCGAACAATACCTGGGTGCCGATCAAGCCGGCCACCGATTCCGCGCTGGCGATGGCGATGCTGCGCTGGATTATCGACAATGAGCGTTATGCCGCCGACTTCCTGAGTGCGCCGAATCCCGCGGCGGCCAGGGCGGCAGGCTACCGCGGCTTCAGTAACGCGGCCAACCTGGTGATCACCAACGCGGGACACCCGCGCTACGGACAATTTGTCTATGCCAGTGATCTTGGCTTGCCGTTTGCCGGCCAACCTTACGGTAAAGATGATAGCCCCGTCGTGGTGGATGCGGTCAGTGGCGAGGTTGTCAGCGCCAAGGACAGTAGCAAAGCCGAGATCTTTGTTGCGCGCAGCCTTGCAACCGCCAAGGGCAGCCTGAGCGTCAAGAGTAGCCTGCAGCTGCTGCGCGAATCGACCCGCCAGATGAGCCTTGAACAATACAGTGCCGAGTGTGATGTGCCGGTTGAGCAGATCATTGCGCTGGCCGATAAATTCACCCGCCATGGCACCAAGTCCGCCGTTATTAGCCACGGCGGCACCATGAGCGCCAACGGCTTCTATACCGCCTGGGCGATCATGATGCTCAACGCGCTGATCGGTAATATCAACCTCAAGGGCGGCGCGGTGGCCAGCGGTGGCCAGTTCCCGGCCTTTGGTGCGGGTCCACGCTATAACCTGAAGAAATTTAACGGGATAGTGAAGCCGAGTGGGGTGTTTTTGTCACGCTCGAAATTCCCCTATGAGAAGAGTTCGGAGTTTAAGCGCAAACAAGCGGCAGGCCAGAGTCCTTACCCCTCGCAAGAGCCTTGGCTCCCTATCTCGTCGCCGCTGCTGAATGAGCACTTAACGGCGGCCTTGAACGGTTATCCGTACCGATTGAAGGCCTGGATCAATCACCTGGCCAATCCGGTGTACGGCCAACAGGGTTTAAAGCACGCCTTGGGTGAGCAGCTTAAAGACCCCAAGGTCATACCCCTGATGATCAGCATCGATAGCTTTATTAATGAAACCTCGGCACTGTCCGATTATATCGTGCCCGATACCCTGACCTACGAATCCTGGGGCTGGACCGCCACCTGGCACGGTGTCTTGACCAAGGTCTCCACCGGGCGGTGGCCGGTGGTTGAGCCGCGTGTAGCTAAGACGGCAGCGGGCGAGCCGGTCTGTATGGAGTCTTTCTTGATCGCCGTCGCCAAAGCGATGGCATTGCCCGGATTTGGCGATAATGTGGTCAAGGCCCAGGATGGCTCGATGCACGGTATCAACCGGGTTGCCGACTTTTCACTCTACGGTGCGGCCAACGTGGCTTTCCAGGGGCCGCAGCCGGTGCCGGCGATTGACGCCGATGATGCCCAGTGGTCGGGGATTGCGCGCATCCTGCCCACGTTGAAGCAGAGCCTGGCTGAGGATGAAGCCAGTCGCGTAGCCTATCTGTACGCGCGTGGGGGGCGTTTCGATAATATCGCCAAGGCGCGTGTCGACGATGACCAGCCCGCCCAGGTCTGGCCAAAACCGTTGATGATCTGGAACCCGGATGTGGCCACGCGGCGTAATAGTATCAGCGGCAAGCACCTGCACGGCACGCCGACCTTCTATAAGCCGCAACTGGTCGACGGTACGCCGTTGGATGTCGCGTTTGATAAGCAGCAGTGGCCGTTGCTGTTGAGCAGTTATAAGTCGCATGTTCAGAGCGCGATGAGCATCGGCTCGGATCGCCTGCGCCAGGTGCATCCGAACAACCCGGTGCGGATTAACGCCCAGACGGCTGCCAGGATGGGCATCCACAGTGGTGATACGGTGAAGATCTCGACCCCGGATGGGCAGGCCTTCGGTGTGGTCGAGTGCGTCGCCGGCATCCATGCCGACTGCGTTGCCATCGAGCACGGCTATGGCCACAAGGAGCTGGGCGCTCGCGATCAATGGATCGATAACCAGCGGATTGCAGGCAACCCGCTGATCCGGGTCGGCATCAACCTCAACGACCTGAGTGTGCTCGATCCCAGCCGTAATGGCCGCTACCCGTTGATGGATTGGGTGGTCGGCTCTGCGGCCCGCCAAGGGTTACCGGCGAAAATCGAAAAGGTCTAAGCCTTGGCAACGCTGTGCAGCCTGGCGTCACTGCGCAGCGTTTAGATGTCATGCAGCAGATTATTGGTTTACCCGTTATTGGTTTACCCTGTTGGTAGATGAATCGCAGAGGAGTGACAGATGGAACAGCCGGTCTATGTGGTTGATGACGATGAGGCGGTCAGAGACGCGTTACAATGGCTGCTGGAAGGCGAAGGTCTGGACTGCCGCACCTACGAGGGTGCCGAAGCCTTCTTGGGTGCGGTCCCCAGCCGCGCCAGTGGCTGCCTGGTTCTCGATGTGCGCATGCCGGGCATGGATGGCTTAAGCCTGCAGCGCCAGCTCCGTGAACAGTCTCCGGCACTGCAGATCATCCTGCTGACCGGCCATGGCGATGTCGACATGGCCGTCGCTGCGATGAAGAAGGGCGCCTTCGATTTCTTCCAAAAACCGTTCAAAAGTGCCGCGCTATTACCCGCGATCAAGAGTGCGTTAGCACAGGCGGCGCTGAGCCTTGCCGCGCAGCAACGCCGTGACGATGTCGCGCAACGCATGGCGAAACTGACCCGCCGTGAGACCCAGGTGATGAACCGCGTTACCGAAGGGCTCGCCAATAAAGTCATAGCCGCCGAGCTGGGCGTTTGCATGCGTACCGTCGAGGTCCACCGTCACAATGTGATGGAGAAACTGCAGGTACGTACCCTGAGTGAATTAATGAACTTAAAAAACGTGGCGACGTATTCTGGTCATCTCTGATCAGGTCGCCGTTCTCTGGCATCTGGGCCGCGGGGATTAAGTCTTTTCTGTTGCCCATCCTGGCCACAGTCGGCTAATCACTGTCGGCTAATGGGTGACCCCTCGTCGTTTTCTATGTAGCCGCCGCAGTACGCAGTTGCGATTTTTCCAGTGCCTTGAGGGCCAGCATCAGCAGGGTTCCCAGCATCATGATCGCCGCCGCCAACCACACACCCGCGGTGTAGTCGCCGCTCTGTTCGGCCAGCAGTCCGGTGATCGCCGGAGCCAGCATCTGCGCCACGCCGTAGGAGAGGGTCATCTTGCCCATCATCTTCGCCGGACGGGTCGGGTAATAGCGCCCCGCCATGGTCAAGACCAGGCTGACCAGGCCGACAAAGGTAGCGCCGAACAGCACCGAACCCAGCAAGGCGGCCGTTAAACTACCACTCAATACGGGGAGTAGGATGCCGCCGATCTGAATGATAAACGTCAGGATCAGGGCGTTGAGGCCACCGATACGGCGGGCCACCAGGTCCCAGATAATGCAGGCTGGTGCGGCGGCGAGGCCGATGACCATAAACACCAACGCCCCCTGGTTGGCCAGCGCCGGTTGCTGTTCGATGATGGCGACGATAAAGGTAATGCTGACCACATAGCCCACGCCGGCGCAGAAGTAGGCCGCCATAAACAGGCGCATAAAGCCGGCGCTGGGTGGGTTATCCAGCATCGCCTTGCCGCTGTGGGTCAGCGGCGATTTGTCGGGACGGGGCAACCAGCGCCAGGCCGGTACCATCAACACGCTGCCAATGGCGGCGAACAGAAACCACTGCTGGCGCCAGTCGAGTAGGTCGTGCATGACGTTGACGACCAGCGCACACAGTGTGATGCCCAGGCCCACGCCGATAAAATGGATACCCAGCTCGGGGCGGTGGTCATGGCGAATCAGCCAGTTGAGGATAAGCCCGGTGCCCAGCAGCATTCCGGCGGCGGCGCTTAGTCCGGCGAGGAAGCGCAGCAGCGACCAGAGCCAGATATCGGTGGTGAACCCCATGGCGACGGTGGTCAGCACCCCGACCACCAGGCCGATGCGGTAGAGGCGGTCCTTGAGTTCAAGGTCGTTGATCAGGGACGCAACCAGGGCGCCGAGCAGATAGCCACCGTAGTTGTAGGCAGCCAACCAGCCGCTGTCGGCGAAGCCTAGACCGGCCTGCTCCTGCATCAGGGGTAGCAGCGGCGTGTAGGCAAAACGGGCGACCCCCAGTAGGAGCATCAAATTGAGAATACCGGCCGCCAGGACCTTATAACGTTGCGCTTGCGTGTGCATGAGGCTGTACCGGTTGTTTTTGTTCACCAGAAGGTAAACAATACGATCTATCATTACAAACGAATAAAAGTGATTGAACTGTTCGCTAGAGGAGATTCGACGATGGAGCTGATGGCCCTGCGCACCTTTCAAGCCGTGGTGGAAGAGGGGGGCATATTGGCGGCGTCGCGACGTTTAAACACGGTGCAGTCGAACGTAACGGCACGTATTCAGCGTCTGGAAGAGGAGCTGGGCACCGAGCTGTTTTATCGTCAGGGACGTGGGTTAACCCTGGCACCCTCGGGCCGGGTACTGCTGGAATACACTGAAAAAATGCTGCGCCTGGCTCAGCAAACCCACGACGCGGTGCGGCAGGTGGGTGAAAGCAGCGGCGAACTGCGTATCGGCACCATGGAAACTTTCGCGGCAGTACGTTTGCCGCCGGCATTGAAGCGGGTGCGAACCGCCCACCCGCAGTTGAAACTGCACGTAGCCACCCATACCTCGGCGCTACTGTTGGAGCAGGTATTGAAGCATAAACTTGATTGCGCCTTCGTCGGTGGCTCAATCGAGCACCCGGATCTGCTGGCGCAGCAGGTCTTGGAAGAGGAGCTGGTACTGGTGCGGGCGGCGAGTGAGCGCGCCGAGCGCCTGCCGTTGATCCTGTTCCGCGAAGGCTGTGCCTATCGAGCCCGGGCGTTGACCTGGCAACGTGAATGCGGCCATCCCTCGGCCGATGTGATGGAGTTGGGTACCCTGGAGGGTATTCTCGGGTGTGTAGCCGTGGGGCTGGGCTGCACCTTGATGCCGAGCTGGGTGGTGCGACAGTCACGCTATGTCGACGCGTTGAGCATTGACGCATTGCCGGCGCATATCGCCTGTGTCCCAACGGTGATGGTCCGCCACCGGCAGGCGCTGCCGCTGATCGCGCTGGAGACGCTGGCGAGTGCGGTGATTGAGCAGCCGCCGTTCACTCTGGCCGATCAGGTTGCCGTTAGCGCGGTCTGAGTCGCGGCAGGACAACGGTGTTATCCACAGCCTCTGGCACGAACCGGATCGGATTGCATTGCCCTTCAGCTTAAACCCGATAGGACTGCGGGTTGCCCTGATGGCGCTTACGCGCTATTACTCATGTTGCGATCTGAAACTACTAACATCAGGCTTCACTGTTATTTCATTAAGGAGAAACTGTGCCACCGATTATCAGCGTAAAAGGCCTCAGTAAGACCTACGGAGCCGATTTTACCGCCCTGCGAGACGTCGATCTGGCGATCAACAAGGGCGAGATATTCGCCCTGCTGGGGCCGAACGGTGCCGGCAAGACCACGCTAATCAGCATTATCTGCGGTATCGTCAACCCGAGTCAGGGGCAGATTCTGGCGGATGGCTACGACATTGTCAGCGACTACCGCGCCGCCCGCAGCAAGATCGGTCTGGTCCCGCAGGAACTGGCCACCGACTCTTTCGAGAGTGTCTGGGCCACGGTGAATTTCAGCCGCGGCCTGTTTGGCAAAGCACCCAACCCGGCGTTTATCGAGCAGCTGCTGCGTCAGTTGTCGCTGTGGGATAAAAAAGAGGCGCGTATCATGTCGCTGTCCGGCGGCATGAAGCGGCGGGTGATGATCGCCAAGGCGTTGTCCCACGAACCCGAGATTTTGTTCCTCGATGAGCCCAGCGCCGGGGTCGACGTCGAGTTGCGCCGCGATATGTGGGAGATGGTCCGGGGGCTGCGCAGCCGTGGCGTGACCATCATCCTTACCACGCACTATATCGAGGAAGCCGAGGAGATGGCCGATCGCATCGGTGTGATCAACAAGGGCAAGCTGGTCCTGGTGGAGGAAAAGCAGGTGCTGATGGCGAAGCTGGGCAAAAAGCAGCTGCGCTTGCAGCTACAGTCCCCCTTGGCGTCGCTGCCGGCGTCGCTGACCCCCTACCAATTGGAGCTGATCGATGACGGTGCGACCTTGGTGTACACCTTCGATACCCAGCAGGAGCACACCGGCATTGCCGAACTGCTGCGCAGCCTCAGCAAACTGGGAATGGACGTCAAGGACCTGCATTCCAGTGAAAGTTCGTTAGAAGAGATCTTCGTTAATCTGGTGAGGGAGCAGGCATGAACCTGTACGGTATTCGCGCCATCTATACCTTTGAGATGGCCCGCGCCTGGCGGACCATTATGCAGAGTATCGCCTCGCCGGTGTTATCCACGTCGCTGTATTTTATCGTCTTTGGCACGGCCATCGGCTCGCGCATGGGCGAGATCGACGGGATCAGCTACGGGGCCTTTATTATTCCCGGCCTGATTATGCTGTCGCTGCTGGGAGAGAGCATCTCCAACGCCTCCTTCGGCATCTTTTTTCCCAAGTATTCTGGCACTATCTATGAGGTGCTGTCGGCACCGGTATCGCCGCTCGAGATCGTCGCCGGCTATGTCGGCGCTGCCGCCACCAAGTCGATCTTGCTGGGGCTGCTGATTCTGATAACCGCGCGTATCTTTGTCGACTACACGATTCTGCATCCGGTTTGGATGCTGGCGTTTCTGCTCATGACCGCTGTCACCTTCAGCCTGTTCGGCTTTATTATCGGCATCTGGGCCGATGATTTTCAGAAACTGCAGATTATCCCGCTGATGGTGATCACACCGCTGACTTTTCTGGGCGGTGCGTTCTACTCCATCTCGATGCTGCCCGAACCCTGGCAGACCCTGACCCTGTTTAACCCGGTGGTTTACCTGATCAGTGGGTTTCGCTGGGCGTTCTACGGCGTGGCCGACGTAAACGTCGCCGTCAGCCTAGGGATGACGCTGCTGTTTTTTCTGCTCTGTCTGACCGGTGTCTGGTGGATCTTTAAAACGGGCTACCGTATCAAGCCCTGAGCGCTGCCGATTGACGCGATGGTTACGGCGGCGGATGACCGCCAATCAACAATACAAATAAGAATAGGTAGAAAAAATGACGATGAAGTTGCTGGGTTCCACCACCTCTCCCTACGTGCGTCGCCTGCGTTTATGGCTGGCCGATAACGACTTTGTGCTCGTGAAAGACGCGGCATTAGTGAAAGGCACTGATGGTGTGAAAGGCTATGAATTTATCGCGCTGAATATCTTCGAAGGCGAGGGGCGCGAGACGCTGAAAGCGGCCAACCCTGCGCATAAGGTCCCGCTACTGCAGGACGGTGAGCAGACGGTCTATGATTCGCGGGTGATCTTCCGCTACCTGAGCCAGAAGGCCGGACTCGCCCCCCTGAGCTGGGAGGCCGAGAACCGTTTGACCCTTATCGACGCTGCAAACGACAGCTTTGTATCGCTGCTGTTGCTGGCGCGCAGCGGTGTCGATACCGGCCAGCCCGGACTGTTCTTCACCCTGCAACATGAGCGTACCGCTCACACCCTGAGTCAGCTCGAAGCGCAGGTCGCCGCCGGCGAATTTAGCCACTGGGATTACCCGGCCATCTGCCTGTTCTGTTTGATCGACTGGGTTATGCTGCGCGAGCTGTATGATTTCAGTACCAGCCCCCATTTGCAGCAGTTCCACCGTGCGCATCAGGGCGAAAAAATGCTCGCCGAGACCGACCCGCGCCAAGGTTGAGCAGGGCGCGGCGGAGGGAAAATCACAGGGGCTGCTTGGCGTGTTTTGAACAAGGCAGGCTTTTGCAACAACCTGCTGAGCGTGGATAGCGACAGTGTGTCTTCGCCTATTAAGACGGCAACGTCATGCCAAGCAAAAAATGTCGCTACCAATTGATCAGAGAGATCCTGTCAGGCCTATGGCGCTAACCGCACGACCGATGCGTGTCGGCTGCTGTCGTCCCCAAGAGTCCAGAAACTCCTATGTGACTCTATTATCGCGCCATTTATTGCACCACGCCGACGATCGGTGCCTCCAGCTGCACCCGTTGCAGGGTATAGTCGTCGACCAGCATCTCCAGCTCCAGCCGCCAGAGACCCGGCAACATCAGGTCACGGGTCGTGAAGCGATAACGCCCGGGGGCATCGGCAGAGATCTCTCGCCGAATGGGTTCAACCCCGGCGCTGTCCAGTTGCCAGCCGACCGTCAGGCGCTTCAGGCTGGCTGGCCGCCCACTCAAGTCGTCCACCATAACCTGCACTTCCTGATCTCCCGGGGTCATTGAGGAGAGTCGGGCGCTGATATGAAATCCCGCTTCTAGGGCGTGCAGCACCAAGGGTTCGGCTTGGGGGCGGGCCAGCACCAAGACCCTCGGTGGTGGCGTGGTAGTCATCACTACCACGGTGTACACCACCAGAACCATCAGCATCAGCTCGACGGCAATGGAGTGGCCCAGGCGGTTGGTCACCGCGACGGTGTCTTGGGCCAGCCTGGGGGTTAGTCTTAGCTTGTTGAAGGCGGCCAGTGCAAGCAGCGGGGCCACCAGTGCCAGCTTGAGCGCCATAAGCTGGCCGTAGTCAGAGCTCACCAACCGGGTGAGGTCGGGTACCTGGAGCCACATCAACACGGCTCCCGAGACCAATAATACCCCCACCGCCGGCACCGCCAACCGGGAAAATGCCTGTAACAGGCGCGGCGCCTGCCTCCCGAGCGCCGACGGCAGCAAGACTAGCGCCGCCAGCCAGAACGCGGTGGCAACCAGGTGAACGAGCACCGTCGGGCGGCTCAGCCACTGGGGCGATGCCGTGGCCGCGTGCCCGGTCAGACCGAGACCGGCAAGCGCCGCCAGACCGGCTAAGAGTTGCAACCTTGAAGGTAGCTGGCAACGGGTACGTACGATCAGCCACAGGTACGCAACCAGTCCCGCGACGGAGACGACGGCGCTGGCCCCGATCGACGCCGACAGGGCAGACTGCCAGGTTATCCAGGCAAACGCTTGCCCCAGGGACGCCCCTGTCAGCTCCAGCCCCCCCAACGGAAGCTGCGCCAGCCCGGAGCTTAGGGCTACGAGGACTGCGCCAACCCGCAGGGCATTGTCGGTAGGTGTCGGAGGGGCAACATTGCCGAGCGCCCGGTGATACAGGCCGATGCCAACGGCAAGCAGCAGGCTTGAATAGAACAGCAGTCGGTTGCCGATGACCAAGCCTCGAACCACCGGGTCGATATCAGGGCCGGTCGGCCGGACGGCGGTGGAAGGTACGGTATCGAGAGGCTGCCCGAGGGTGAAGGAGAAGCCCCCGCCCACCGGGTGAGAGTCCAGCGAGGCGGCGCGATAGGAGACCAGAAAATGGTGGTTGTCTGGAAGCGGGTCAAGCTCGGCGCGGATCTGTCCATCCGCCGCCGACACCTTGGCGGCCGGGGCGTAATTCCGCCCGGCCCTGTCCAGCACCAGCACCTGAAACACCGATACGGGTTCGTTGAACCTCAGCACGACCTCGCCGGGCGGGGATGCGGGCGAGGAGCGGTCAGGGGGTGAGGTTTCCAGCAGGGTCGCATGGGCGTGGGCTGATGCGGCGTGCAGCATCCCCCAGCACAGCAGCCAGCCTAGTATCGTGTAATTCCATGGGCGACTGCTCAACCGTGACCTCCAGGGTAGCGCCTTCGGGGAGTGACGGCGTATCGCCCTCTCCGACAGTATCAGTGACCTGCGTGCTTATCGGTCACCTCGAGGGCCGGTGCGGGCTGTTCCAGTTCGTGGCGATCCTGCCCCGCCTTGGGAATCTCGATCCAGCGATGCTCACCCTGGGCGCACTCTTGGATGGTCTTTAGGTATAGGGTCTGCCCGGGCTCGCCGGCGACCTTGGCGCGGAAAACAAATTCGTCGTAGAAGTCATCCGGCAGGTTGCCTGCGCTCCAGATGATTTCGCGAACGTCTTCGGTGATGCTCTGGCCGTAATAATCGAAGGGCTCGTCGAGTTTCTCCTTCACGACCTCGAGCGACCATCCCGCCTTGGGCATCGGCTTGGCACGCCGCAACTGCGGCGGAACCAGAATCTTGACGGTATGGGTGGGCTGCCCCTCGCAACCGTGGCCGACTCGCAGAACAGCCTTGTAGGTGCTGTCGGTGGCGGCTGTCGTTGTTTCCAGCGAGGTGTGTGCCGATGCGCTGCCGGTATAGCTGGCGCCGATGAGGGCAACCGCACAGAGCGCGGTGGAGAAGCAATTTTTCATGGGTCAGAACACCTTATAACGTGGTTGAAAATTGCAGTAGTGTAGTCGCTTTACTGCCTGCTGCCATGATATATATCAAGCAGCGAGAACGGTGCTAGGTCTTGCCTTTCCCCCCCCTACTCGAAGGCATCATGACCGCAAAGTAGATGCTACCGACCAAATCAGGTGATACCAGTATGGTCGCTGGATGCTACTTTGCAGACACTCCCCTGTGAGGCCGGGCAGGCAAAACGCAGGACCTGCTACTGTCCTTGTTGTAAGATTAGATTCATATTAGATATATCTTATTGTTTGTCTATTCTTGTTGCTTCTTATAATACTTGTCGTTGTTATTAGATTAGTTTATCTGTGGTAAAAATAGAATGTGATGTGATTGTATCCGTTATTCTTTCATTGCGCCCATCAAAAGATATATATATTATGCAACAATATGGTCCTGCGATTAAAAAATTATCGGCGCTATCGGGGCAACGCATCGGACGTCTCTCTGCCCCAGTCTAACTGTGGATCAATTAGCCCTTGTGCGTTTAGGTGGAGGGTTTAGAAAAAGCCGTTAAGGAGCTTTATGCCATACGCTTATTACTGAATGTGCCTGATAGAACTGCTGGCGACCGTCGTCGTCATTACCGAATAGCTGTGCTTGAGTGGGCGAATAAAGCGCGAGTGTGACAGGTCAACCCTATGCTTGAAAAACGGGGTGGTCGACTGGACTGCAGTAAGCTTGGCGGCTAGTACAGTGCCGTCTACAAGGGCTAGCAATGAAGTCATCATGCTTTGCTTTGTGACGAGGAGAAGGCCGCAATTATCAATGTTAATGGGTCGATAATCGACAGGTGGATACTATGCAATCTGAAATAACGGATGATGTTTTTTTTTCCATCGTTGAGCAATCACAGGATGCTGTCATTATTTCAGACAGCAGCAGTTTAGTGCTTTACTGGAATGCGGCGGCTACAGAAATATTCGGATATGCCCCAAACGAGATGCGTGGTAAGGATTTTCATGATTTTATCTGTCCTGAGCATCTAAGACCCAAAGCGAAGTCATCGATAAGAACGCATATTACTAGCGATGGCCTGGAGACGGTTGGGATGGTAGGGAGTACGGTGACATTGCCAGCGCTCCATAAGACGCGCACGGAACCTTTCTTTATTGAACTCAGCATCTCCAGTATGAGGGATCGGCGCGGAAAGCTGTGGATCTATGCTTTTTTGCGTGACTGCACCGCCCGGGTACTAAACGAGCAAACCCTGCAAGCGCAGGTCGAAACAGACGCCTTAACGAATATCCCCAACAGGCGTGCGTTTCAGAATAGCCTGGAGGCACTTCAGGATAAGCCCGTTACCCTGTGTCTTTTCGATCTCGATTTTTTTAAGCAGATCAATGATAAATTTGGTCATGACATGGGTGACGAAACCTTGATTCTCTTTGCCCAAGAGTTCTTGGCTTGCTTGCCAAAGCCTTGTCTCATTGCCCGAACCGGAGGCGAAGAGTTCGCAGCGATCTATACCGATATAGCAATGAGTGATGTCCTGTCTGAACTGGAAACATGCCGAGAACTGTATCATGAAAAGATTCGAAAAAGAGCGGGGATGCCTCTGTGCACCTTTTCGGCAGGTATGGTGACGACAAGCCGGCTTTCCAGTAGCCGCCATCTATTAAAGCATGCAGATATCGCGATGTACCGAGCGAAAGAGGCGGGGCGGAATCGTATCGAAGTCTATTCTTGATTATCATTGGCCAGCAGGTATTAAAGAGAATGGTACCAGGTCTTGCCTTTTGCCCCCTGCTTGACGGCATCATGACCGGATAGAGATACAGCGGTCTAAGCGTCCTTTGTTGGGTTCTCCTCAACAACGAACGATGCTCGTCACGGTTTCGTTATGCGGGGCGCTCCGCTAGAGTGGTCTCACTTCTTTCTGACCATGTTCCACCCGCTGACCGGCTACTCGATCAGCGCTGAAATACAGGATTGAACACAGGATGAGTTTTTCGGCATTAGGTCTTAATCAGCCGTTACTCGCTGCCGTTGCGGCGCGGGGATATTATGAACCGACCCCGATTCAGTTGGCGGCTATCCCGGCTATTCTGGCGCGTCAGGATGTGATGGCCGGGGCGCAGACCGGGACCGGTAAAACCGCCGCTTTTGCCCTGCCGGTGTTGCAGCTGTTGGGCGAGCAGGCGATGAGTGCGGTGGGTCGACCGGTACGGGCGCTGGTGCTCACGCCGACGCGGGAGCTGGCCCAGCAGGTGTTCGCCAGTTTTGTCGATTACGGGCAGGCGGGTTCGCTGCGGCCGGTCCTGGTGTATGGCGGTGCGAGCCTGAATGTGCAGATCAAACAGCTGGCGGCAGGCGCCGATATTCTGGTGGCCACGCCGGGGCGGCTGCTGGATCTGATGCAGCGCGGGGCGGTCGATCTGAGCAAGGTGCAGCATCTGGTCTTCGATGAAGCGGATCGGATGCTGGATATGGGGTTTATCGACGCTATCCGTAAGATTCTTAAACCGATTCCCTCTGCCCGTCAGACCTTATTGTTCTCGGCCACGTTCGGTCAGGCTATTTTTGATCTGAGTAAAACGCTGTTGAAGTCACCGACGCTGATCGAAGTGGATGCGCGTAACACGGCCGCAGCGCGGGTTGAGCAGTTGGTCTATGCCGTCGATCCCGCGCGCAAGCGCGAACTGGTCTCGCATATGATCGGGGCGCGAAACTGGCAACAGGTATTAATCTTTACCCGCACCAAGCAGGGCGCCGACCACCTGGCCAGTGAGATGGTCAAAGACGGTTTGAAGACCCAGGCGATCCACGGTGACAAGTCTCAGGGTGCGCGCGATCGGGCGTTGGAGGGGTTTCGTGACGGTAGTCTGCGGGCGCTGGTAGCTACCGACGTGGCGGCGCGGGGGCTGGATATCGATCAGCTGCAGTATGTGATCAATTATGAGCTGCCCTTTAATGCCGAAGACTATATCCACCGGATCGGCCGCACGGGGCGTGCCGGCGCGCAGGGGCTGGCGATCTCGCTGGTCAGCGCCGAAGAAAACTACCTGCTGGCAGAGGTGGAAGCCGTGCTGGGCAGCAGCCTGCTGCCGCAGTGGCTGCCCGGCTATGAGCCCGACCTGGACCGGGTGGTTCGGACCACGCGCCCCGCGAGTCGTGGAGCACAAAAGCAGCGTGCCAGAGAGCGGGCCTTGGGGGGGGCGCCGGGTAGGCGGCGGCGTTGAGGGTTATTCGGTCTTCAACGCGTAACGGTTGGTCTCGGTGGGGCAGGCTTTTCTGACGAAGAAATCGCCTGCCGCGAGGCTGATGACAACCTTAAATGATTTTAAATGAAATAAGACGTTGCTTCTCGGCGATTCCTGTATATAATTCACCCAGCTTGAAAGTACGTCTTATATATTTATGCACACTTTTTCGATGTCCTGTCTTAGTACCTCGTTGTGTCTCCATAAGTAATATCCATACTTCCAGTCAATTAATGGCCATTTGGCCTCAATTATTCTTGAATAAACAGGGTATCCCTATGTCTACTACAACAGGCACCGTTAAGTGGTTCAACGAAGCTAAAGGTTTTGGTTTCATCGAGCAAGAGTCTGGTCCAGACGTTTTCGCTCACTTCAGCGCCATCGCTGGAAGCGGCTTCAAAACTCTGGCTGAAGGCCAAAAGGTTCAGTTTACTGTTACTCAGGGCCAGAAGGGTCCTCAGGCAGAAAACATCGAAGCGATCTAATTCGCTGAACAGATACTGATCGGCTCCTAACCGGGGCGGATCGGTTTCAATCCGCAGGGATTGAGTCTAAAAAGGGTCGTGCTGAAAAGTGCTGCCCTTTTTTGTGGGTGCGTAAAACGTTGCCACGCCACCGTTTAGCGGTCAACGCCGTATCCCAAGCGCAGCCGCTTTCCGGCCGTCTCGAGGTCTGCGTTCGCCCCATGTCCGTCTTAATACTTTTTTTAACCACCTTAACCACCTTAACCACCTTAACCTCCCCAACCTCTTGATCCTGTGACCGCCTCTCGTACCCCGCCTGCTTATCGCATCCTATAACGATAAAGTAAAAGTAAAGAATCAACCGGTATAAGACTTTGGTTCTGCGTCGGGTAGAATATCGCGCCTCAGTCGTAGCAGGCCTATCCGCCTTAACACGCTATTTAACGGCCTTGTTCGGGCCAACGTTGCTCTACAAGAGCATTTTTCCAGTATGGCGGAACCTTACCAGGCTCCGTTCAGGAGTATTTATGCGGCCCAATCCTCTGGCGCTTTTGCCTCTCTTGTTGTTTCTGGCCATTTTTATTGGCAGCGGTTTCTATTATCAATCTCAGGCGGTGGAATTCGCCTTTTATCAGGTGCAGGCACCGGTGGCGATCCTGCCGGCGATCGTGCTGGCGCTGCTGCTGGCCCGGGGGCCGCTTAATGCACGGATAGAGACCTTTGTGCGCGGTGTCGGTGATTCCACGATCATAACCATGTGCCTGATCTACCTGTTGGCTGGGGCCTTTGCAGCGGTGACCAAAGCGGTCGGGGGTGTCGATGCGACGGTAAACGCCGGCCTTAGCTACATTCCGGCCTCACTGGTGCTGCCGGGTCTGTTTGTGGTCACGGCCTTTATCGCCACGGCGATGGGAACCTCCATGGGCACGATTGCAGCGCTGGCACCGATCGCGGTGGGTGTTGCCGATGTTACGGGGTTGTCGCTGCCACTCTGTGTGGGGACGGTGGTCGGCGGCGCGATGCTGGGGGACAACCTGTCGATAATCTCGGATACCACGATTGCGGCTACCCGAACCCAGGGATGTGACATGCGCGATAAATTCCGCATGAACCTGGCTATCGCCGCCCCCGCGGCGTTGCTGACCTTGTTGTGGTTGTTTTATCAGGGCGAAAGCGGGGCCGTTGCGCCCCCCGCCGATTACGCTCTGATCAAGGTAGTGCCGTATGTGGCGGTGCTGGTACTGGCCCTAGCGGGACTGAATGTCATGCTGGTGCTGTTCAGCGGCATCGTTCTGGCTGGCCTGGTGGGTATGATGGGCGAGGGGGCGTATAGCCTGGCGCAGCTGAGCAAGGATATCTACGCCGGCTATAGCGGTATGCAGGAGATTCTGTTGCTGTCCCTGTTGATTGGTGGACTGGGTGCATTGATGGCGTCGGAAGGCGGGCTGGCGTTTCTGGCCAATGCCATCGATCGTCTTACCGCGGCCGTGCGCCGTCGCGGTGCGCCGCAGCGTGCTGCCGAACTGGGGATCAGTATCGCCGTGGGACTGACCAATGTCTGCACCGCCAATAACACGGTAGCGATACTTATCAGTGGCCAGCTGGCGCGGGATCTGGCCACGCGTCATGGTGTTGATCCGCGCCGCTCTGCCAGTTTGCTGGATATCTTTTCCTGCGTGGTGCAGGGCGTCCTTCCCTACGGTGCGCAGGTCTTGTTGGCATCATCTCTGGCCGGTCTCTCGCCGCTGCTACTGATCGGCGAGATCTACTACTGCTGGTTACTGGGTGCGGCGGCGCTGGTGTCGATTTTTCTGGGGGCGGGGCACCGGCTGACCGCGCAGCCGGCTTGATCCCCATGGGCTGTGTTAGCCCCCATAGACGGATAGAAAGAAATACAGGGTAATGGCGCCGCTGGCAAGGATCACGGCATTTCTTATTAGCTGCTGGGGTAGCTGGCGGGACAGATGGGCGGCAACATAACCGCCCGTCAGGGTGCCGAGCAGAACCAGCGTACCTTCCTGCCAAACGATGACATCATCGTAGATAAACAGCGCAATGGCGATCAGGGAGACGACGGTGGAAATCAGCAACTTCAGGCCGTTCATGGTGCTGATCTGGGTATGCCCGGCCAGCGCCAGGTAGCTGAGAATGACGATGCCTAATCCTGCGTTAAAAAAGCCTCCATACAGGCACACGCCAAACAATAGCAGTAATAATAAACCGCCGCCGACGGCGGAGGCGTGGCGATGGTGCTGCGCTAACCCTTTGAGCAGGGCGTTTAATTGGCCGCCAAAGATGAACAGCAGCGTTGCAAACAGCAGCAACCAGGGGATCGCCTCCTGAAACAGCGCTTCGGGAGTTCGCAGCAGCAACCAGGCACCGACAGCGCCGCCCAATAGGCTGATCACCAGGATGCGTGGCAGTTCGTGCCGGTGCGCGACCAGCTCCTGACGCAGCGCATAGGCACCGCTGAGGTAACCGGCGCAGGACGCAAACGTGTTGGTGGCATTGGCGGTGATCGGTGGCACACCGACCAAGAGCAGGGCGGGAAAGGTGATAAAGCTGCCGCCGCCAGCGATGGCGTTCACCACGCCGCCCAAAAAACCTGCAATGAAAAGGATCAGCCAGTCGAGTGTCACGGGGTTTCCTCAGTGAATCAGCGAAGGTCGGTAGGTCAGAAGAACGATAGTAACAGCGTGACGGGATGTCCTGCTAGCCTGCGATCAAGCGTTGGCTGCCATCAATGATCAGCTTTATCCCCACCAGCAGCGTCATTGCCTCGAAGCAGCGCTTGATCCAGCGATTGCCTTTTTTGAGACCGAGGTGGGTGCCCAGATAGGCACCGATTAATGAGCCCAGTAGCAGCGCCGGTAGCCATTCCCAGCGTGGCGGGGTTTGCCAGGCAACGGTTAATGCCCCGAAACCATTCCAGAATAGGCCCACCAACATCAGGGTGTAAGCGACGGCACGCTGGTAATCGAGACCGAACCAGCGGATAAGCCAGAGCGTCACAAACAAGCCCGTGCCTGAGGTCAGGGAGCCGTTGAGTACGCCGATCAGAAACAGACCCAGACCACCCAGCAGCAACCCGCTACCGCTGCGGTGGCGAGGGACCAGTACCAGCCCCAGCTCTTTTTTGGTTATGGAATACAGGCCGAGCCCTGCGGTGAGCAGGCCTAAAGACAGTAGCGCCCAGGATTCGGGCAAGCGGATAACCAGAATGCCCCCCAAGACGACGCCAGGCAGCCCCCAGCCGAGCATGATCAGCGCAAAACGACGATCCGGCGGCGCCTCGCGCAAATGACGTAACGTGGCACCGACGCCCAAGGCAACGCTGGCTATTTTGTGGGTCGCAAGGGCGGTTGCAAAGCTCAAACCGAGGAAGAGCAGCACCGGAAACTGCAGTAAGCCCGCGCCGCCGCCGGCAAGCGCCGACAGGGTATTGGCCAGCAAGGCGATGGCCAGTAGTCCGACCTGTTCGGCCAGATTAAGCGCATCAGGCATAAGTGACTCCTTGCTGATCAATAGGTTGCGCAGAGTTGACGCGTGGGTG
Source organism: Motiliproteus sp. (assembly GCA_041586615.1). Classification (GTDB taxonomy): domain Bacteria; phylum Pseudomonadota; class Gammaproteobacteria; order Pseudomonadales; family Balneatricaceae; genus Motiliproteus. The sequence goes on from JBFGZS010000021.1 coordinate 60,076, forward strand.
TTGGTCATTCAGCCCACAATGTGGCCGCGTGGCGTGCCGATGTTCCACGGGAA
>JBFGZS010000022.1:0-59076 GCA_041586615.1 Motiliproteus sp.
ACCAATTCACTGCTGGTGCTGTCGGTACGGCTGTTACCCGCACTGTCGGTGGCCGTGGCCACCACCTGGTAAGTTCCGGCACTCAGGGCATCGCCCTCTGGGATCTGCAAGCTCCAGCTATCACCGCTGACGCTCAGGTTGCCATCACCGACGCTGTAGGTGACGCCGTTAACCAGCACGCTGGTCAGCGTGCTGTCACTGCTGTCAAAGTTACCAGTGACAGTGGGCGTGGTGTCGTTGGTGGTTAACGAGGAAACCGTTGGCGCAGTCGGTGCGGTTCGATCAATGGTAAAGAGTGCTGGATCTACGTCTGTTGTCGTATTGCCTGCGTCATCCGTCACTGACGCAGTCACATTTATTGTACCCGCATCCAGCGCGCCAAGATCAACCCCTGATACGGTCCAGGCACCGCCACTGACAACCGCTATGGCATTGACAGAATTTGTACCGTCACTGAACGTCACCGTGACCGAATTCCCGTCTTCCACCGCGGTGACACCCCCGCTTAATGAGACGCTGCTGGCCTCCGCGGCCGACAGTTGAGCATCACCGGGAGGCGTGACCGTTAGGCTTGCGGTGGTATCGAGAGTCACCGCCAACGCGGCCGATGTGACTGATTCATTGTTCGCAGCGTCGGTGACCGTTGCCGTCAAACTTTTAAGACCGTCTGCGCCAAGGTCTGACGTTGTGATCTCAACATAATCATTTGTGATATCCGTACTGCTCAGCGTCGCGCTGCCAACCAGTGTGACGCCCGCAACATAGAGCTTCACGACGTCTCCCGCTAAGGGCGCAGTCGCATCTGTTCCATTCAGGTTGACCCGGATTGTTGGTGCAACGACCTTGGTCAAGTTGTCAGTGGAAGAATCGCCACTGTCACTTGCGGCCACTAGATCTAACGACGGAGCCGCAGGTGCTGTGGAATCGGCTTGCACGGTTATTGTCAGCGTTTGGCTGTCCGTCCCGCCCTTACCATCACTGGCTTGCACGATCACCTCATAGGACCCGGAGGATGGCACGGACGTGAAGGAGAGCTCCCCCGTCTCACTATCAATAGTGAAGCTAGCCTGTTCAGCACCACCGGTAAGGGTGTAGCTGATGGTATCGCCGTTCGCGTCCGATCCGGTCACGGTCGTGACTGCAGTCACGCCCTGGTTCACGCTGATGGCCGCCGTATCTCCGCCACCATCGCTGGTAATGATCGGAAATATATTGGAAAAGCTCAACGGGGGGGAAAACGCCCCCTGATCGGCAAAAGAAACGTCCATGTCATCAACTTTATCGTTATAGCCACCAATATCGGTATTGAAGGAGTTAGATTGGGTCGAAGTCGCCAGCACAAACTGCACCGAGCTGTTTTTAGTCAATCCTGCGCCGCCATCCATGCTACTGATCAGCGCGCCACCCCCTCCCGTCAACGGCTTGCCGTTTATATCTGCGACCAACGTCGCAAAGTTAATGCTGAAACTGACAAAATAGTCAGGATTACTGTCCTGGTCGATATCCCCGGCGCCACTGGCAAGCGAACCATCCACGTTCAGGGTCGTTTCAAAGAAAAAATCACTGCCGAAGGTCAACGCAGCGGTGGTCAAAGGATCCGTTATTGACGTTGTGTTGGGGGACGTATTCGCGTCATTACCCGCTGAATAGGTATAAACCGTATAAGCCCCATTTTTACCTTCAACCAACAGAAAAACATCCAGGTCATTATCGGCATCCACATCCATACCGACCCAGGTCTTTCCATTATATTTTCCTTTATTATCAGCACCTTCATCCTGACGAAAGCGGAACAGGACTTGATCATCCGTTGCCCCTATTGTCCCTTTATCATCATAAACCGTATAAAAACTGCCATAGGCTGTCCCGTCAGATGCAACACCGACCAGGTCAGCACCACCTTGCGCCTGCAGATCCTGCCCGACATCAAACTTGGCGCCCTCGAGTATCACACTCCAGTCGGTTGAATGAGCACTCAGCACGTTGCTAACACTGAAATTACTGAAACTAACCGCGTCGTTTCCTGAGTCGTCCTGAATGGCGCTGGTATCATTCCCGGCGGTCGGGTCGGTATAGCTGACCGTGACACTATCGGTGGTCGTAATCCCAGGGCTGATACCGACCACCACTTTTTTCGCATCGGCATCCACCACGACACCGGTCACCGACACCGACGCACCGTTTACTTTGATATCAAAGGCACCGGTTAGGGGGATATTGGTCGCATCCAGCGGCGAATCGTCCGTAAACTGCAGCGTCACCGCCGAACCGATAACAGAGGCAGAAGAGAGCACAGGGGGGGTTGCATCTAGGGCGAGAAGTTGTGTCAGACCGGTAATTTGCAGCGAAGCGACATCGATAGTGCCAATATGCAGCTCGAGATCCGCATCACCACCCAGCAGCGCGCTACCGGTCTTGTCAGTGGACGCGGCGACGTCCGCATCCAGTAGCGTTGCCAGACGCTGGACAAAGCGTACGCCCTCTGCGCCGTCTCCCACATCACACCCATACAGCAGAATATCGCCCTGTTCACTTAAACTTTCGCGAATAATCTGCAACGCTGCATCATGCCCAGCCAGTGACGCCTCAGTAAGGCGGCTTCCCCCCAGCTGCATCTCTCCCTTGCTGCCATGTGCAATCACATGGACGGCATCAACGGATTCAAGAGAACCCAGCACGGAAGCGATATAATCAATGCCATCGCCTTCTTCGGGGATAATGTAGACATCTGCGCCGGGACGCGCAAACAGCGCGGCGTCCTCTGCCAGCGCGGCGTCAATAAAAATCACTTCGCGCGTGTCCGTTTCTACGCCAATGCCTTCGCCAATTTGCACCGGATTGAGCACCCGTTCTAAATCGTCTCCTCCGGCGCGGGTATCCAATCCACTGACTAATGACAATTTATCCAGCAGTAGATGATGCGCACCGGTAGTGGATGCACCGTCATTAAAAATTTCTATAGTGCCTTGCTGCGAGAAATAATCAGCCCAACTGGCGATGCTCGACCGATAGCGGCTATCGAGCGCGTCCAGATCAAGGTGCGTGCTGCCCAATCGAAGGGTCGGATCACTAAAGGAAAAAGGGACGATATCCAGGCGGGTAACTGGCTCTTCTTGCTGCGACAGCCAGTCCGTTAATTTGTCCACACCCTCTTCTTCAGGAGCAACAATCAGAACCTGTGGGCTTTGCTCGGCAATGTTCAGCTGCTCGGCTGACAATCCTCGCTGATCAACCACCGAGACATGATATTGACTTACCTGCGATTCGGAAGGTGCAGGCTCGCTTAGGAGTACGCCCGTCCGTTCCGGCTCACCGGAGTAAGACTCTTGCACATCAACAGGCGCACTATCCAACGCAGTGACCAATCCGGCAGCATCCAGCAAAACCCGGGGTTCCAGAGCCATGAACTTAAAACGGTTCGTCACTTGCTTCCTCCTGAAATGTATCGCCAGCTACTGGCTGCACACGTACTTTGCATGTTTTCTTATTCGTAACCAGCGCTATCGGCACCGATAGAGAGACCTTAACTGGCGAACGGGCTTATTAAGGAGGCAGCTTAATACCGAGCAAAAAATGTCGCCTTAATAGGCGGTTCATGGATGAACCGCCGTGGCGTAAAGCCACGTGAGACAAGGACGGACCTGCGCCGGCCTTGTCGTCATCAAAAGACCGAATGGATCGGTATTTTGATGCCAGGTTAATAGTCCTGCGTATAACACGAACGCAATAACGCAGGACTAGAGTCTAGTCGGAGAAATAAGGAAGATATTCAGATATTGATCGCAAAGACCAGTACGGTGATACAAATCAAAACCCAGCCGGGCATTATTTGATCTGCATCAAAGCCCTATCAATTAGCCTGAAAAAAAACCTTAGCTTTAGAGGGGTAAAAGTGAGGCCAACCTAACGCCTTGATTGACAGTAATGACCGCTCGCAGCCTGTCGGACGTTACCGGTCGTAGCGAGGAGAAGACCGATGTGAGACAGCTTTCGAACTATTTTTAGGCAAAAGTGATTCTATTTGACGATAAAAAGCGTGAAGAACGGCCAAATTCAGCTTTCCCGCAGTAGATCCGTGCTAAGTCCGACAAACTGCTAGATCAGCTCTTGCAAAGCAGGCCAATCCAGAAACAACCCTAATTGACTCCCTCGGCCTACAATGCAGACAGATCTCTACGCATAAATTCAGCATCTATACTGGCGGAACAGCGCGATGTACCATACCGAATATTTCAGACAGCTAAGACTCCCCCTGCCACGGACAAGTAACGCTCATGAGTAGATCCACAAACTTTGGTCAGCTTCATCTGGTCGGAAAAATATCCCTCTGGTTCAGCATGGTTGCCGTCATCGGTTTGATAGCAGCGATTTTTCTGGCAGGAACACCGCAAGCGAGCTACGCCGACTCGATCCAAAGCCTGTCTCTCACTAAAAAAAATCTGCCGTTCATCATGCTTATCGGCGGGCTACTACTCGCCGCAGGCACCGGATTCACGACCTGGTTAATTACTCTCTACAGCACCTTTCGCGTTGCCGGGCCGTTGTATCGCTTCCAAAAAAATCTCGAAACGGGTATTCATACCGGCAATGTTCCGCGGGTCAGAATCCGTAACAAGGATCACTTGCAACAAGAATCGCTGTTGCTCGAAAGCACGGCGGCAACAACCGAAGTACGCCTAGCAGACTTGAACAACCAGATAATAGCGACAATCGATCTTCTGGCCTCAGAATCACCGTATAACGAACAAGCGCTGAACGCACGTCTTGCGCTATTAAGATCTCAGTTAGCCAAAGTCCGCTACGATGAGCACTAAGCGCCTCCTTGCCCACACCAACCGTCAAAAGGTCTATTATTACCTGCTATTACCCCTGTTACTGGTCCTCCTACTCGGCACGGCTTTAAACGCCGGTAATGGGCGCGCACCTCTGCTCGATGCGCCCTGCGACACCTGTCATTTGGCCGGCGACCTGACCGATAAGGACAATGCCTATCTATTAGCCAGCGATGAACCTCAACTGTGCGAAGGCTGCCACCCGGACGCTACTCGGGCGAGCCATCCCGTGGGCGTGCAACCCCGTACAACAGTAGCGGCGGCTCTACCGCTGGACTGGAAAAATGAACTGACCTGCAGCACCTGCCATATCATCCACCCGACGCAACCTAGAAGCCTGCACGACAACGCACCCGGTCACGGCCAGCTGCGCGTAGACACTCGAGGGGCCGCATTTTGTACCTATTGCCATTCCCAGGACTTTTTCGATCAAATGGCCGACGGCGGGGGATCTTTAGTGCTTTCAGGCCACCTGGATGCCGGTGGCCGCTTAGAGGAGATGGGGGTTGATCCGTTCTCGCGGCAATGCATGACCTGTCACGATGACAAAGGAGATTCCATCGGTGCACCGGTCCGTATCGGCCGCGGCAATATCGTCCGCCATAATTCCGGTAATACCAATCATCCTATTGGCACTGACTACCGCCAGGCCGCTACATTCGGCGGTTACCGCCCTATTGAAATGCTTGCCGCAGACATCGAACTCCCTAACGACCTGCTCAGCTGTATCTCCTGCCACCAGGGGTATAGCAGCAATCACGGCGCACTCGTTACGACCCGACAAGGCTCTGATCTTTGCTTCCAGTGTCATGACTTGTAACAGGCCTGTCATTCAATCTCGTTTAACCCTGTAGAGAATCCAACCATGAATCAGATCAACGCCCGTCATCGTCACCTGATCGACCATAAGCTACAGGGCGTACTGCTGGCAGCACTGGTTGTGCTTGAATGTACGCTGTTAATAAGCGGTGTTATCTACCTTTACGTTCAATTCAACGCGCATATCGATGCCAACCTGTACATCATTCACCGGCAATCACAACAGGAACTGCTGCCATTACTCCTTAAGGAGTTGGGATTGGTCATCCTGGTCATGGCGGCCATTAACACCCTATGCCTAATTATTGCGCATAAACTCTGGGTCCGGCATATCACACGCGTTATCGGAGAGTTCACGTTAAGACTGCAGCGAATTAACGATGCCGATTTTCGAGCCCTACCCGGCGAACACCCCTTACGCCATGACCTACTCCTTCGGCTAGAGCAATGGCGTAAACAACTTTCTGAGCGCTACAGAGACATTCATCGAGTTCTTGACAACCATGACGTTGCTCCCGGGCAAGCCTGGCAAGAACCGCAGATCCGAGCACTCAAGGAACAGTTAACCGCTCTCTCTCACCCACCGTCTCACAACGATTAATCTGATGGAGAAATAGGCATCCACACTTACCTACCAAAAGAGCATAAAACCACTTGAATCCTATAAGCCAGCAAATAACGCTGCTTAAAATAAAAAACACAGCTACTTTATCTATAAAAAAAGACAATTCAGAATCATCATCCTGCGCCAAATCATAGAATATTCCGCTGATTTTCAACTGCCGGCCCGCGACGGCCGCTTCTTTCAATTGTCAGATCAGAGTAGTCCGTTATGAATATTATTGTCCTTGGCAGTGGTGTTGTCGGTGTAACCAGTGCTTACTACCTGGCACAACAGGGTCACGAAGTGACGGTCATCGATCGCCAAGCCCAGCCCGCATTGGAAACCAGCTTTGCCAACGCCGGTCAGATCTCCCCCGGCTATTCCGCGCCTTGGGCAGCACCGGGTATCCCGATGAAAGCCGTAAAGTGGCTGATGCAGCAGCACGCGCCCCTGAAGATCCAGCCGATGATCGATGCCACCATGTGGACATGGATGGTGAAAATGCTCGCGAACTGCACCGAGGGCAAATATGCGGTCAATAAGGAGCGCATGATGCGTCTGGCCGAGTACAGCCGGGATTGTTTTATCGATCTTCGCAGCGAAACCGGGGTCAACTACGACGACCGCACCCAGGGTACCCTGCAGTTATTCCGGACCCAGAAACAAGTGGCCGACGCCGCCAAAGATATCGAGGTGCTCGAGCGGTGCAATGTTCCGTATCAACAACTCGACACCGCCGGCTGCGTTGACGTCGAACCCGCACTCGGCCGTGTGCGTGAAAAGATTGTCGGTGGCCTGCGTTTGCCTGGTGACGAAACCGGCGACTGCTTTATCTTTACCCAGAAGCTGGCCGACATGACCAAGGCGATGGGCGTCACCTACAAGATGAATACCCACGTGCTGGGCATCCTGACCGATGGTGACAAAATTACCGGCATTAAAACCAGCGCCGGCGTTAAAACCGCCGATGCTTACGTGGTTGCCCTCGGCAGCTACACCACGCCGCTGCTGGATAAAGTGGGTGTGCGCTTACCAATCTTCCCGGTCAAAGGTTATTCACTCACGGTACCCATCACCAACCCGGAAGCCGCACCGATCTCTACGGTCATGGATGAAACCTACAAAGTTGCCATGACCCGCTTTGACGACCGTATCCGCGTTGCCGGCACCGCCGAACTGGCTGCCTTCAACGATGAGCTGCTCGATCAGCGCCGCGCCACCGTGTCGATGGTCGTGAAGGACATCTTCCCCGATGGCGGTGATATCGAACAGGCGGAATTCTGGACCGGTCTGCGCCCCATGACCCCGGATGGTACGCCCGTGGTCGGAGCAACTCGTTACCCGAACCTGTACACCAACAGCGGCCACGGCACGCTGGGGTGGACGATGTCCTGCGGCTCCAGCCAACTGCTGGCCGATATCATTTCGCAGCGTAAACCGGGGATCGATCCGACAGGGCTTGACGTCAGCCGCTACGGGGCCTGAGCCAAAACGCCGCCATCACACCAACCGAGTCAATCGAGGTCTCAGCAGTATGGATATTCAACGCTTGAGACCAAGATCCGCATAAAGCGTGCTGGTTGTTTTATTCACGATAACCGTCTTTTTCGGTAATATCTGAGGATCTGCCTGCCGAAACAGCCGCAGAAAGATCCCACTGAACGATAAGTAGGAGTCCCCGATGGGCCGTGCGGCCAAAGCCAGCATCAATCTGGATGCTATTCGCCATAATTACCAGCTAGCCAAGCAGCTGGCGCCCGGCACCCGTGCCGTCGCCATCGTGAAAGCCGATGCGTACGGCCACGGCGCCATTGCCGTGGCCCGAGCACTCGCACCGATCGCGGACGCCTTTGGTGTGGCCTGCCTGGAAGAAGCCATCAGCCTGCGTGAAGCCGGCATTGATCATCGGCTGCTGCTGCTCGAAGGCTTCTTCTGCGCCGACGAACTGGAAACAATTGACCGCTTGCGGCTGGATACCGTTATCCACAGCCTGCACCAGTTGGATCAGCTCGAACAGGCCCGTTTTGAGCAACCGATTCGGGTCTGGCTTAAACTCGATACAGGCATGCACCGCGTTGGCCTGAATCCCACCGATTTTACCGCCGCCTACCAGCGCCTGCTCGATAACGCTCAGGTCGATGACGTTGTTCTGATGAGTCATTTTTCCCGCGCCGACGAGAGCGACGACGCCCCCACCCGCGACCAAATCACGCTGTTTAGGCAGACCACCGAAGGCCTGACGGCACCGGTCAGCTTGGCCAACTCGCCGGCCATACTCTCCTGCCCCGCTAGTCACGGCGACTGGATTCGTCCCGGCATGATGCTCTACGGGGCATCTCCGCTGGAGACACCCAACGCGAACAGTCAGCAGTTGCAGCCCGCCATGACCCTCTCTTCCGAGCTTATCGCGATCCGCGACCTGCAAGCCGGCGACCCGGTGGGCTACGGCACCCGGTTTCGCTGCACGCACCCGACACGCGTCGGTGTGGTCGCCATGGGCTACGGCGATGGCTTCTCGCGGCACGCTACAAACGGCACGCCCGTGCTGGTGAACGGGCAGCGCTGCCCGCTGATTGGGCGCGTATCCATGGATATGCTGACCGTCGATATTACCAACCTGCCCGAGGCGAAGATTGGCGATCCGGTCGTATTTTGGGGCGAACAACTCCCCGTGGAAGAGGTTGCGCGAGGCTGTGACAGTATTCCCTACGCGTTGGTGACGACACTGACCCGCCGGATACCGCGTGAATATACTGGTGACTAAAATGACTAACCTGCCGTGGCTTTATGCCACGGCGATTCATCCATAAACCGCCGATCCAGGCGGCATTTTTTGCTCGGCATGACCTGCCGTCTTAATAAATACACGATAAGGGTGTTGACTACGGGCCGTATTTGTATATAATTTAACCAGCTTGAAAGTACATCTTAATATTTATGCACTCCTTTTCGATCTCCTATCTTTAGCAGTTCGTTCCGTTTTTCATAAGTAATATCTCTGCTTCCAATCAAACGGGTCTTATCAAAGGCCGCAATTACTCTTGAATAAACAGGATACAAAATATGTCTACAACTACTGGTACCGTTAAGTGGTTTAACGAAGCTAAAGGGTTTGGTTTTATCGAGCAGGAGTCTGGTCCAGACGTTTTTGCTCATTTTAGTGCTATTTCTGGTTCAGGTTTTAAGACCTTAGCTGAAGGCCAGAAAGTACAGTTCGCTGTTACTCAGGGCCAGAAAGGCCCACAAGCAGAGAACATCGAAGCGATCTAATGCTTCGCACGTTATTTGGCCAGCTGAGTATTCGATACACGCGAGGCCTGCAGCCTTAATTGGCTGAGAAATAACAAAAAGGGCGGAACTGACAGGTTCCGCCCTTTTTTGTTGACCGAAAAACGCCCCCCTACCCTCGCCCGCTGGGGGCTATGGTGAAACGGTCGCCGTTCTGGGATAATCCCGTATGCAAAAAAATCAACCAGTGTCGTCAGTCTCCGGTTTTACCTGTCAAAACCCCAAGCCCTGCTACGACCCGCGCTGCGGATCTCCTATTCCGCTGCTCTCTATTCTGCGCCCACGCAAGGTCTGAAAACCGCATGAAAACCCCCAAACCGCTGCTGCCACTTATCGATGATGGTCTGATTGATGAAGTCATTCGTCCGTTAATGAGCGGCAAAGAAGCGGCTGTTTACCTGGTTCGCTGTGGTGCGGAAATCCGCTGTGCGAAAGTCTACAAAGAGGCGGCAAAACGCAGCTTTAAGCAGGCCGTTCAATACCGCGAAGGCCGTAAAGTTCGTAACAGCCGCCGCGCCCGGGCGATGGAGAAAGGCTCTAAATTTGGTCGCCGTGAACAGGAAGAGGTCTGGCATAACGCCGAGGTCGATGCGCTGTATAAACTGGCGGATGCCGGCGTCCGAGTTCCCAAGCCCTACGGCTGTTTTGACGGCGTTCTGCTGATGGAGCTGATTACCGATGATAACGGCGAAGTCGCTCCGCGTCTGAATGACGTGATGATGTCCGCCGAACAGGCCCGGGAAGATCATGCGACCATCATTCGTGATGTTGTACGTATGCTCTGTGCCGGCCTGGTTCACGGAGACCTGTCCGAATTCAACGTCCTGGTGGACGCCTACGGCCCCGTGATTATCGACTTACCGCAAGCGGTGGATGCCGCCGCCAACAACCACGCTGAATGGATGCTGGCTCGGGATGTCGACAATATGACCACCTACTATGGCCAATACGCCCCGGAACTGCTCGGCACCCAGTATGCCAAAGAGATCTGGGCCCTGTATGAAGATGGCGAGCTACACCCGGAGGTCGAACTGAGCGGCCAGGTTGAAGCACCAACCACACCCGCCGATGTCGATGCCGTGTTGCTGGAGATCAAGGCCGCGTTTGCGGAAGAGCAGGAGCGCAAAGAGCGAATGCAAGAAGCCGCCGAACTCGACTAACCTTACTGACCCACGGATCAGATCCCGTTAACTAGACGCTCCAGCAGGCCATGCATTCCAGCAGACCATGCATGCCGGCTGATAGTAACCCCGTCGAGCGCCCACTCGGCCGGCGAATGAAAATAATTCCCGAACCACGCCAAAAAATATCAATATATTCATCTCCCTGTAAATAATATTGCATTGACGTTGACGTAAAAGTCGCATAACTTGTGTGCCCAGCAACCCCATAAGGGTATTACGCTGGCAAGAACCGGGTCATCCAACCCGGATAACAACAAGAACTTGCTCTATCGCTGTGATCCAACGATGGAAAGGATACGACTATGAAATCCCCCTACAAGACGACTTCTGTTCATCTCTGGCTGATGCCTGCGCTCCATCCTCTGTCGGACTCTTCGGGCGACTCCTCAGGCTTACTCCGCGGGTTTAATAGCGCCGAATGGTTCCTGATCAATCCCGCCGATTAACGAACACAACGGGTCTGGTTACGAGCAGCTGCCTGCAACAGTCTTCACCAGACTGATGATACCTAAGCATCATTGGACAGATAAATTATGAGCGTTTTTAGTCACCCAGAATTTGATAACCACCAAGCCGTTCACTTTTGCAGCGACTCTGAAACCGGTCTGCGCGCCATTATTGCGGTGCATAACAGCAATCTCGGCCCCGCCTTAGGCGGATGTCGCATGTGGCCCTATGCTTCCGATGAAGAAGCCCTGCGCGATGTGCTGCGTCTTTCCAAAGGGATGACGTACAAGTCCGCCTTGGCTAATCTGCCTCTCGGTGGTGGTAAGTCTGTCATTATCGGCGACCCTCGCCAGCATAAAACCGACGACCTTCTACGTGCCATGGGTCGCTTCCTCGAACAACTCGGCGGGTCGTACATCGCCGCGGAAGATTCTGGCACCAGCGTGCGGGATCTACAGATCATTGGCCTGGAAACAGACTATGTCGCAGGCGTTCAGGAAAAAGCCGGCATTCTGGGAGCGTCCAGCAGTGGCGATCCATCGCCAGCCACCGCCTACGGCACCTTCATCGGCCTGAAAGCCGCCGTGGCGCATAAGTTGGGACGCGCGGACCTAGAAGGCCTGAAGGTCGCCATTCAGGGCGTCGGCAATGTTGGCTTCCGCCTTGCCCGCCATCTGCATGAGGCTGGCGCGCAATTGTGGGTCAGCGATATTTATCCCGAACAGGTCAGCCGCGCCGTTGACGCGTTTGGCGCGCAGGCGGTGTCCTCCGCGGAGATTATGCACCTGGACGTTGATGTCTTCGCACCCTGCGCCCTGGGCGCCGTGATCAATGACCTGTCCATTCCTCATCTGAAAGCCTCCATCATCGCCGGTGCGGCGAATAACCAACTCGCGGAGGAACGCCATGGGCAGGCGCTGCTGGAACGCGGCATTCTGTATACGCCAGACTTCGTCATCAACGCCGGAGGCATTATCGACGTCTGCTACGAGCGCCATGGTCATGACGCCGCCAAGGTTCAGGCCCATGTTGAAGGTATCGCCGCCACGCTGAAAGAGATCTTTGCCCGCTCTGATCGTGAAGGCCTGCCGACCGGAATCATCGCCAATCAATTGGCCGAAGAACGCTTCCTTGGCCACATCAGGACAGGGGGCAGCGTGGGAACGCCGCAGGCCTTGGCCAGCTAACGTCGCGCCTGACACGACCGACCTAACTCACCCCCAGACGTAGCCGTTCTGGGGCCGGAGCAGGTCGGTTAACGGGCCAAATCAACTCAATGAACGAATAAAAATAACACGACAGGAACGCTTTATGACTACAACATCCGCAACATCGGCCGCTGCAGGTTCGTCAAGGCAAGCCGCGGCACCACGCCTCTGGTCGTCCCGATTCGCCTTTATCCTGGCCGCGACCGGCTCCGCCGTCGGCCTGGGTAATATCTGGAAGTTTCCGTATATCACCGGTGAAAACGGTGGCGGCGCGTTTGTTCTGGTCTACCTGCTTTGTATCGCACTGATCGGTTTGCCGATCATGATCGGCGAAGTTCTGATCGGCCGTAGAGGCCGTCACAACCCGATTACCGCCGTGCAGGCAATCGCGGCAGAGCAGGGCTGTTCGCCACGTTGGAAAGCCCTTGGCTGGCTGGGTGTGTGCGCCTCATTTATCATCCTGTCGTTTTATGCCGTGATTGGCGGCTGGGCGGTTTCTTACGTCGGCACCAGCCTCAATGGCAGCTTTGTCGGCGCCGATGCCGACCAAATTGGCGCGATGTTTGGCGGGTTGCTCGCCGACCCCTGGACGCTGCTGCTGTGGCACAGCATATTTATGCTGCTGGTTATCGCGGTGGTGGCACGCGGCGTACAAGCGGGCTTAGAAAAAGCGGTCACCTGGTTGATGCCTGCCCTGTTCGTCCTGCTGCTGGTGATGGTCGGTTACGCGGCCGCCACCGCTAACTTTATGGACGGGGTTCGCTTTCTGTTTGAACCCGACTTTTCCAAGCTCAGCACCGAGGGCGTGCTGACGGCCATGGGCCATGCGTTCTTCACCCTGAGCCTGGGTATGGGCGTCATGATGGCTTACGGTGCCTATCTGCCCAAAGGCGTGTCGATTGTACGCGTCAGTATCGCCGTTTCACTGATGGATACGCTGGTCGCGCTGTTGGCTGGCCTGGCAATTTTCCCCATCGTGTTCGCTAACGGTCTTGAGCCAGGCGCAGGCCCTGGTCTGATCTTCCAGACGCTGCCACTGGCCTTCGGTCAAATGCCCGGTGGCACCCTCTTCGGCAGCTTGTTCTTCCTGTTGCTGGTATTTGCAGCCTGGACCTCGGCCATTTCTCTGCTGGAGCCCGTTGTCGCCTGGCTGGAAGAGAAGCGCGGTGTCAGCCGGGTATTGAGCACGCTCGTCGCCGGCAGCGCGGTCTGGCTACTGGGTATCGCCTCTATTCTATCGCTGAACCTGTGGTCCGATGTCACTCCGCTGGGGATGTTCACCATGTTCGAAGGTAAGACCATCTTTGACCTGCTGGACTTCTTGACGGCCAACATCATGCTGCCTCTGGGCGGTCTGCTGGTCGCGGTTTTTGTCGGCTGGTTTATTTCGCGCCAAGCACTCGCACAAGAGTTGGGGCAAGAGAACTCGCTGGGCTTCAAGCTGTGGCACGCGGCTATCCGCTATATCACGCCACTCGCGGTACTGGTGGTCTTTATTTATAACCTGAGTTAAGCCCGCGCGGATTCGGCACCTACGATTTTCTCGACTTGTTAACCTGGTGGGCAAATAGGTCTCCATACCTATCTGTCCATCGTCCCCTCCAACGCGCTACGGGAATATTGCGGCCGCACGATACATGGAGTTACCCCCAAGCGTCTTCTGACTGAATATAACGCGGACTACCCCGCGTTTTCCGCATCACCCGCCTTGAGCAGTGCCAGTCCCTTGGTACGCTGACTGTGGATCAAGGCAACCTTCTTCTCAATCTCACGTCGCCGCTCAGGGTCCTGCTCCCCGTCGAGCCGCTCCTGCCACTTGCGTTCTTTGTGTTTCAATTCGGCCAACACCTCTTTCAGCGCCTCACGTTTGCGCTGCTTCGCACGCAAATCGGCATCAAACAGCAGGTGCAGCTTTTCCAGCAGTTTACGGGTTTTCACGGCGTCACCTCCGGTGCTCGACTCTATTCATGTTCCGTTTTCAGGAGTACTGCCTTGATCTCGGATTCATCCAGGGAGATCTCCCGCTCTGCACGTTGTTTGAGAGTCTGACGGGATATGAACAGTGTGGCCGCCATGTCGACCAGGCTACGCTGTATCTCGTTAGCATAGCCACTGTCGTTGATCAGCGATGTGCCCATTTCCGGTGTAATACGGTTTTCGCGGATCATCTGATACAGACGCTGTGATTGCTTTTTTTCCCGCGCCTGAATCCCCAGCTTAAATTCATCCAGGCTCAGGACCGTGGTTGCCTGATCATCCTCAGCGCGGATCTGTTCCAACTCTCTAAACAGGGACACCAGATCCAGTCGCAGTCGGTTGTATTCATGCCGAATGCTGTGATTATCCGATAAGGCGTAGCGAATGGTGTTCTTCTGCAGATGTTTAGCCGCTTTAACCGCCTCGAGAATATTGCGGTTGGCATCACGCAACCAGTGTACCTGTGCAGACTGATCCTCCTCCCAGGTAAAGGAGGCCTCGCTGATAAATTTAATCACGGCGGAGGAGATACGTTTAACCCGACGCTCGTATTGGTCGTCCATATCCAGGTGTGTGATACGGCGCTGCTGGTCCAGTATTTTATCCAGTTTGAGGACTGGATTCAGCGCCTCGTTCACCGGCAGCCCAAGCCCGCGCAGGATAATATCCCGTGCATTATCATAAATATACAGCGTTTCATTGCGCACTGCTTCAACCGCGGTATCGGGAAATTCAATCGCCGCGTCGACGATAAAGCGCGGGCTATCAGCCGGTTTATCCTTATCGACGATCACCCGTTCCAGAAATATCACCATCCGCGAGATCAACGGTAACATCAGCAACACACCCAACAAATTGAACAACGTGTGGAACACCGCCAATTTAAGGGTGTAATCCTCGGCATCAATGCCCAACCCTTGGCTGATACCGTCCACCGCCCAGGTTAGTTGCGAAATAAGCACTATCGCCACCACGCCGATGCCGAGATTGAACAACAGATGGGCACCGGCCAGGCGTCGCCCCGCCGCATTGGAACCCATCGCGCCGATAATAACGGTAATGGTGGTTCCCACGTTAGCGCCAATGACAACGGCTAACGCATTTTCGTAGGAGATCTGCCCCGCGGCCAGTGCAGTGATAATCAACACCAGCGTGGCATGACTGGTCTGCATAACCACCGTCGCGGTAATACCGATCACACAGAAAAGAAATAATCCCGGATACCCGGCAACGGCGTAATTCGTCAGGTCGATGCCGTCTTTAAATGCGTCGAACCCTTCTTTCATATAGTGGATGCCAAGGAACAGAAAGCCCAGTCCAGCCAGGATATAACCCGCGCCTTTCATGGCGCGGGACTTCTGGAACACCAGAATCACCCCAAACACCAGCATGGGCATAGCGTAGGCGGAAATTTTTACTTTCAAACCGAACCCAGCCACTAACCAGGCACCGGTCGTCGTACCAAGGTTTGCGCCGAAAATAATACCGATACCTTCACTCAGTCCCAGCATCCCGGCGCTGAGGAAGGAAATGCTGATCACCGAAACCAAGGTACTGGACTGCATCAGCGCGGTCGAAACCACACCAAAGCTCAAACTTTTCCACTGCGTATTGGTGCTACGGCGTAAAATTCTCTCCAAAACGCCGCCGCTAAAGGCTCGAAACCCCTCTTCCAGCGCTAACATACCAAACAGAAAAATCGCCACACCGGCGGAAATCGCCTTAAAGTTCGGACTTACCCAGAATCCGTAGGCCAGTAACAGAAAAATAGCCGGCAATAAAATTTTGCGTAACATATCAACAACTCATCATGACAAGTCAGCATATATCCCTCAGATCAACCCCATGCGGATCCGGGTGCGGCCACGCTCCAGCCGAAGATACCGTCAAACCTGAGGAATAACAAAGGATAAAAGCCTCTGCCAAATTCAGTCGCCGCACACTGAATGTAATTAACGTCGCTCAAGCAACGCCCACGGCGGGGGCAACGGCAGAACAAGACGCCACATCCAATGGACGACCGGGCAGCAAGGAGGAGATGGACAACTCATGGGGCAAACCAGCAAATCCGAGTTCCGGTTCAAGATCCCAACCTTCGATAATGTCATAAGTATAGCCGAGGCGACGGTGCAATTTGCAATGCAGACGTATATGTAACACCCATGGGTATGTTTCAAGGGGCGTATGTATCAAGGGACGTATGAATCAAGGGGCGTCTGTTTCAAGGAGCCTTTGACAGCAGCGAAAGCAACTGCGGCTGTAAGCCTTTCGTCCGCCTGCCTACCGATCGTGAATCCACTATACTGGCTCGCTCTTTACAAGGCAGCGGGGGCAGGATGTCGACGAACAGATTAGACAAAAAATTGTGGCAGTTCTGGATCGATCGCGGCGGTACCTTTACCGATATTGTTGCGCTAACCCCTGCTGGCGAGCGGGTTTGTCATAAATTACTCTCTGAAAACCCCGAGCAATACCCGGACGCCGCACTGCAAGGCATCCGCAACCTGATGGGAGTTGCGGCCCATGAGCCGATCCCCGGGCACCAGATCGCCGCCGTTAAAATGGGCACGACGGTCGCCACCAACGCACTCCTCGAACGCAAAGGTGAACCCACCTTGCTGCTGATCAATCGGGGGCTGCGTGATGCCCTGCGTATTGGCTACCAGAACCGTCCGCACCTGTTTGATCTTCATATTCAACTGCCTGAATTGCTCTACTGCGAGGTCGCCGAAGTGACCGAACGCACCGGCGCACACGGCGAGCAGGTTACGCCACTGGATGAAGCGGCCGCTCGCCGTGCGCTAGAAACCTCCTTCCAGCGCGGACTGCGCGCGGTAGCGATCGTGCTGATGCACGGTTACCGCTACCCGGCCCAGGAGACGCGTCTGGCCGAACTGGCCCGTCAGATCGGTTTTACACAGATCTCCACCAGCCACGAAACCAGCCCGTTAATGAAATTGGTCAGCCGCGGTGATACCACCGTGGTCGACGCCTACTTGTCGCCGATTTTACGCCGCTACGTCGACCGGGTTGCTGAGGAGCTCCCCTGTGTCCGTCTGATGTTTATGCAGTCCAACGGCGGACTGGTGGATGCCAGCCGCTTTCAGGGGCGCGATTCCATTCTTTCCGGCCCCGCCGGGGGTATCGTCGGCGCCGCGCAAACGTGCGAGAAAGCCGGTTTCAAACGGCTGATCGGATTTGATATGGGCGGCACCTCAACCGACGTCACCCACTATGCCGGCGAGTACGAACGGACCTTTGAGACCCAGGTGGCCGGTGTGCGCATGCGGGCGCCGATGATGCAGATTCATACCGTCGCCGCCGGTGGGGGCTCGATCTTAAGCTTTGACGGCAGCCGACTGCGGGTTGGTCCAGAGTCCGCCGGCGCCAATCCGGGTCCAGCCTGTTACCGTCGGGGCGGGCCATTGACCGTCACCGATTGCAATCTGATGCTGGGCCGCATCGATCCGCGCTTTTTCCCCGCCGTCTTTGGTCCCCAGGCCGACCAGCCGCTGGACCCGATAATTGTTCGGCAAAAGTTCACCGAGCTGGCTGCACAGATCAACCAGGTAACCGGGGGATCGCACAGCGCCGAAGCGATTGCCCGCGGTTATTTACAAATCGCCGTGGAAAATATGGCCAACGCGATCAAGGAGATCTCCACCCAACGCGGCTACGACATCAGCCACTACGTGTTGTGCTGTTTCGGTGGCGCCGGTGGGCAACACGCCTGTCAGGTTGCCGACACCCTGGGCATGTCCCAGGTTATGCTGCATCCGCTGGCCGGCGTCCTGTCTGCCTATGGCATGGGACTGGCGGATATCCGCAGCCTGCACCAACAAGCGGTCGAGCAGCCCTTTGATGCGGCCTTGCTTGCGCAGCTGGACGTGACGCTAGATAACCTGAGTCAGCGCTGTAGCAACGATGTCATCGAGCAGGGTATTGTTGCCGACGCGATCAGCCTGCAGCAGCGGGTTCATCTCAAATACGCGGGGACGGATTCGGCGTTACAGGTGGCGTTAACCGACATCGCGGGGACTCAACAGGCCTTTGCCGACGCCCATCGTCAGCGTTACGGCTTTATCGTCGAAGATAAGCCACTGGTCTTGGAGGCGATCTCGGTTGAAGCGATCGGGCATACGGGTTCGGCTGAGACCGAGGCCGCCACACCGCCTATATCAACAAAGTCCAAAGCAACGCCGAATATAACGCCTAAACCTTGCGGGCAGGGCAGCATGTGGATCGAGGGGCAACGTCAGACGATCCCGCGGTTCCAGCGCGACGACCTGGGCAACAACGCCCGCATCCGGGGTCCGGCATTGATCGTGGAAGCGACCGGTACCAACGTGATCGAGCCCGGTTGGGAAGCGCATTGCACCGCCCTGGGCGACCTGATTCTGACCCGGATCGACCCGCTGGCGCGTCAGGCCGCGATCGGCACTGCCGTGGATCCGGTTATGCTGGAGGTGTTTAACAACCTGTTTATGTCCATCGCCGAACAGATGGGGTCGACCCTGGAAAACACCAGCTATTCGGTCAACGTCAAAGAACGGCTGGACTTTTCTTGCGCTATTTTCGATCAGGATGGCCATCTGGTGGCTAACGCCCCGCATATGCCGGTCCATCTGGGATCCATGTGGCAAAGTATTCAGAGTGTCATGTCAGCCCACAAGGCCAGCATGGCGCCGGGGGATATCTTCGTGTTGAACGCCCCCTACAACGGCGGCACCCACCTACCGGATATCACGGTTGTAACGCCGGTATTCGACAGCGCAGGTCACGACGTGCTGTTTTACGTGGCCTCGCGGGGACACCATGCCGATATCGGCGGTATCACCCCCGGCTCTATGCCGCCGGACAGCGTGTCTGTCGAGGAAGAAGGGATCCTGCTCGATAACCTGATACTGGTCAAACAGGGTCAGTTTCAGGAAGCCATGCTCCGCGATCGGCTGTCCAGCGGCCCCTACCCGGCCCGCAATCCGGATCAGAATATCGCCGATTTAAAAGCCCAGATCGCCGCCAATGCCAAGGGAATGCAGGAGCTGCAGCGTATGATCGCACAGTTCAGCCTACCGGTGGTTCAGGCCTACATGGGCCATGTGCAGGACAACGCCGAAGAATCGGTCCGCCGCGTCCTGGCAACGCTTCCCGATGGCGAATACTGCTACCGGGTCGACAACGGTGCGCAAGTTCAGGTTTCGATCCGGGTCGATCGGGTTGCACGTCAGGCTCGCATCGATTTCACCGGCAGTTCGGCGCAACAGCAGAATAATTTCAATGCCCCCCGCGCCGTCTGCTACGCGGCGGTGCTGTATGTGTTTCGCACCCTCGTGGATGCCGATATCCCCATGAACCAAGGCTGCCTTAAGCCGCTGGACCTGGTGATTCCCGAAGGATCCATGTTATCCCCGGTCTACCCGGCGGCCGTTGTGGCGGGCAACGTTGAAACCTCGCAATGGATCACCGATGCGCTGTATGGTGCACTGGGCGTACTCGCGGGATCACAGGGTACGATGAACAACTTCACCTTCGGTGACGAGCGTTACCAGTACTATGAAACCATCTGTGGCGGGTCCGGCGCCGGACCCGATTTCGACGGAACCAGTGCGGTGCAAACCCATATGACCAACTCACGCCTGACCGATCCTGAAGTACTGGAGTGGCGTTTCCCCGTTCGCCTGGAACGCTTTGAAATTCGGCGCGGATCCGGTGGGGATGGCCAACACCGGGGCGGTGACGGCGTGCTGCGTCAGGTCCGCTTTCTCGCGCCGATGACCGCGGCAATTCTCTCCTCGCATCGCACCGTAGCGCCCTTCGGTGTCGCCGGGGGCGCGGACGGTCAACCCGGCGTCAACAGTGTCAAACGCGTAGATGGCAGCCATGAAGCCTTGCCCGCCACGGCCAGAGTTCAGATGCAGACGGGCGACCAGATAATTATCGAGACGCCGGGCGGCGGCGGCTTCGGGCCGGCGCCGTCAAGCTAAACGCCTTGCTATCAATCGATCTTTTTATCAATCGATCTTTCCATGAAACCGCCCACCGGGCGGTTTCCCCACGGCAGCATACCGGCGTACAATTGCGGTATGAAAACATTACTTATCCTGTTACTGCGCGGCTATCAGTACCTTATCAGCCCCCTGCTAGGCAGCAACTGCCGCTTCTATCCCACCTGCTCGGCCTACGCGATGGAAGCCCTGGAAAGCCACGGCGTCATACGCGGCAGCTACCTGGCACTGCGTCGTTTACTACGCTGCCACCCCTATCATGAGGGCGGTATCGATCTGGTGCCGGCGGCGCCGACCCACAGGAATTGCTGCAGCGATGCCCGCGAGCAAAAATCCGATAAATCCTGACGCCCCCTCAATCTTCAGCAACTTGTTCTAATTTCAATTAATCTTTGTACGTTGTCTGTTTCCCGCAACGACCCCGCCTCAACGCCGATCGAATGAACGCACATCGTGCGTCATGTCGATGATTAACCGAAGATTAGCGCTGCCGCCCGATGGATCAGGCTTGTAGCAACGCTGTCGTCAGGCTTGCGCCAAAACCGCCGTCAAGCTATATAACGTCTGAAAAGGACCGAGGTTACCTATGTTTTCAGCTGCGACCGTCATATTTACTGTCTGCCTGTACATGGCTATCCTGTTTCTGATCGCCCAGATCGTTGAACGAAAACTCGAGCACCGTACCCGTCCCAGCGGCCATCCTTGGGTCTACGCCCTGACCATCACCGTTTTTTGCACCTCATGGACCTTTTATGGCAGTGTCGGCGTAGCCGCCGAATCGGGCCTGTTGTTTACAGCGATCTATATCGGCGCCATCCTGGCCTTGTTTGGCTGGAAGCGCACCGTGCGACGCATGATCCGCATCAAAGAAACCTATCACATCAGCAGCATTGCGGACTTTATCTCTACCCGCTACAACCATTCGCCACTCGTCGCCGCGCTGGTAACCCTTATCGCCCTACTCGGTATCGTCCCCTATATCGCCCTGCAACTTAAAGCGATCGTCTCCACGGTCACGATCATTGTCGATACACCACAGGGCAATGATGACTGGAGCACCATTGGTCCCCTGGTGACGTTGATGATGACCGCCTTCACCATCATGTTCGGTGCACGACACCTCGACCCCACCGAACGCCATCAAGGCATGATGGTCGCGCTGGCCGTCCAGTCCGTAGTCAAACTCCTGGCGTTTCTCGTCGTCGGCATTTTTGTAACTTACGGACTGTTCAACGGCTTTGGCGATATTCTGCAACGGGTGCACTGGACAGGCCTGCATCACTTGGTTTCGTCCCGCACGGGTGAGGGGTCGCTATTCGTTCACTGGCTCACCTTGATTTTTCTGGGGGCGGCGGCGATTCAATGCCTGCCCCGGCAGTTCCATGCGGCCGTGGTAGAAAATGCCCATGAGCGACACGTCAACACGGCCATGTGGCTCGTGCCGGTTTATTTGATCGTCATTAATCTGTTTGTGATGCCGATCGCGGCGGCGGGCTTACTGCTGGGGTTATCCTACGAAGAAGCCGATACCTTTGTCCTGCTGCTACCTCTGCAGGCCGACCAGCCGGTTATTACCATGCTGGTGTTTATCGGCGGTTTTTCCGCCGCTGTGGGCATGATCATGCTCAGTAGCATGACGCTAGCGACCATGACCATCAACCACCTGCTGCTCTGGGCCGTTGACCGCCTGCGTATCTGCGGTTTCCTGCGCGGTTATCTACTTCAGTGCCGCTGGGTTGCCATTGCTTTGATCCTATCCGCCGGCCTGTGGTTTGCCCGTGAATTCAGCGACGGTCAGATGCTCGTCGCCATGGGGATGCTCTCTTTTGTCGCCGTGTTTCAGTTTGTACCCGCCCTGTTCGGCGGCATGTTCTGGCGTCATGCCAACCGTCGTGGTGCACTACTCGGGCTCAGCATCGGCTTGTGCACCTGGCTCTATACGCTGGTGCTGCCAACCTTCGCAGCCAATGACCTGATCGCCACACAGCTCCTCACTGACGGTCCCTGGGGAATTCCCTGGCTGCGTCCCGAAGCGCTACTGGGTATGGATGGACTGACCCCGATCAGTCACAGCGCTTTCTGGTCGCTGTTACTCAACACCCTCGGGTTTATTGTCGGCTCGCTGTCACACCCACCGGATAAAGAGGAACGCACACAACTAAACGAGTTCATGGCCGTGCAGGAAACGGCATCGAAAACCCACAAGGCCCGCCCCACCGGGTTGGACACCTACATCAGCTTCGGCCAAAAACGTCGGGAAGCCTCGGCGCTGTTAGCGGAATACCTTCCATTGGATAAAGTGGAACACGAGGTCTCCAGCATCGCCAGTGACCTGGACCTGGAAAACAAACCGTACATCACCATCATCGAATTGGTTGAGTTTCACCGGATGCTGGAACACACCCTGGCCGGGTCGATCGGCGCGACCGGTGCCCACCGGGCAATGGAAGCCAGTGTCAAGTATTGCGAACGGGAAACGCGCGACCTGCAAGCGCTCTCCAGCCACATACTGAATGAATTACATGCCCAACCCAGAACAACCACCCCGTCACCTGCCGGTGGCGCTCCAGGCCAGGGTACGGTCGTGGACCGACTGCAGGAGCAGTTGCAACAACAAAAAGAGGCCTGCGACCAGTTACAACAACGCGCCGAAAAACTTGAAGCGCTGCTGGATAAAACCGATAAAAAGCTGTTCGAGCAACGCATGGCCAACCAAAAATTAACGCAGGAACTCAGCGTGCTGCACAAACAAATAGAGCATTAACCGTCCTCAAGTATTAAGGCGGAGCGTAATACCGTGCAAAAAATGTCGCCTTAATAGGCGGTTTATGGATAAAGCGCCATGGCATAACGCCACGTGAGACAAGGACGGACAGACGCCGGCTTGTCGTTATCAACATTCCGAATGGATCGGTATGTTGATGCCTGGTTAATAGGTACCGGCTTTAATCATCAAGGTCGTTGTGGCTGCCGTCACAGTAAGGGGCATTCTCCGTCTGTTTGCACAGGCACAGAAACAAACTTTCTTTCTCCTCGATGACAAAACGCTTCGGCGAAAAGCCCTTCCCCTTATGCGAGCCATCGCAGAATGGCTGCTTGCTGGAGTGACCGCATGTACAGAAAAAATACGTTCCCGGTTCCAACACCATCTCTACCGGACCGGTACCCGCCACCTTTGCTTCACTCATCGAAAAAGCTCCCTTTATTCATCTAGGACTAACAAGGATTTATCTAGGACCAACAACGATTCACCTAAGACTAACAATCATGCATCTAAGACCAACAATAATTCATCTAACCGGCAGACCCAATACATTCATCCGGAATATTTTTGCCCGCGCTTTGCGACACTCAACCCGACCGCATCCGTTGACCCGGTATGAACGCTAATCGATACCATAAGCCACTAACACTTTGCTTGTGCTGGCGAACATGCTAACTATGGTCGCATGGGCAAGGGGGCGGTTTTCGCGCACAATTTGTCCGTATAAATTATGCTGGAAATATGAGGGTGGAGGCACATGAGCGATAGGATCAATGTAAAACAGCCGCTGGTTATCCTGCACGGCGATGAGATGGCTCAGGTCGCGTTTGAACGGATTCTGGATCAGTTTGTCACCAAGCGACTCAATATCAACCTGGTTGAGGTCGACCTCACCGCCGAAAACCGCCTCGTCAGCAACGGTCAATCGGTTCGCGACGCCATCGACGCACTCAAAACCCACGGCGTCGGCATCAAAAACGCCGGTATGACGGTCAACCGCTCGCAGTTAGACGACCTGTTGGCCAAACATCCACAGATCAGCGAAGCCGACCTGGACAAACTGGCCACAAAATCGCCCAACGGTGCCATCCGCAAAGGCATCGGCGGTAATATCACCCGTGAGGATATCCAGTTTAGAAACCTGCGAAATCACCCTCCCCAGTGGATCGGCCGTGATATCGACGTCGACACCATGGAACGCGGTGGCAACAAGCACAGCTATAACGAGCTGTCTAAAGCCACCGGCATCGTCAAACTGTTGTTCGTCGGCAAGAGTGGCGACCCGGTTGAGCTGCACCGCCGTAAGATCAAGAAAGGCGACCCTTGGCTGTTGGCGACCAATGACCTGGCGGATGTCAGGGTCTGGGCACACAACTTCTTCCAGCGGGCACTGCGTGAAAAGCGTGATGCCTACCTGGGCCTGAAAGACACGGTAATCGCCGGTTATGACGGCGTTATGCGTACAGCCATTGAAGAAATTTACTATCAGGAATACCAGCACGCGTTCAAAACCGCCGGGATTGCCTATCACTACGAGCTGATCGACGCACAAGCGGCCCGTATCATTGCTAATCCGCCCGAAAAAGCGCTGTGGGGCGTGCCGGATAACACCACCGGCCGTAAGCTCTACAAGCTGGTCAATACCCTGAAAAAATACGGTATCCCCAACCGTGACTCGCATACCTCCATTTCCCGCATGAGCGCCGGTGGCGGCGATCAGTATGGAAGTTTCAATATGCCCGTCCCCGAGGACGGCATCATCAAGGTGATTGTCGATGGTGAAGAGAAGCACGCCCGCGACGTCAAAAGCGGCGACCCCATCCTGCTGATGTCCAACGACCGTGAAGCGATCAAGGATTGGGTCATGCAGGTGTTTCAAGACGCGTCGCTGAATGACAAAGAGGTCTATTTTGGCCTGAAACGCGAATACATGGACTACGACGATGTATTCAGCAACGTGATTGTCGAGGTACGCAAAGAGCTGGCGCGCAAGAATACCGCACCCCCGTCGTTTATGATCATGCGCCCCTCCAGTCAGCTGAAGAAGATGATCGCCGATCCACCGCGCAGCGCCCTCTATCCGGCGCTGAACCTGGACGGCGATATCTACTCCGATATTTCAGCGGCACTGGGTGGCAGTCTGGCCACCGCCAGCTCGATCATCGCAAGCAAAGAGGGCACCATGCTGTTTGAGGCCCCTCACGGTACCGCCCATGACTTGTATTTACGTTACCTGGCTACCGATGGCAAAGAGGCTAATTTCAACTCATCCGCCCTGCTTTACGCCGTTGCCAACGCGTTAGAAACACTGGGTAAGCGTGAAGACAATGCGCCGTTGATCTGCTATTCACAAAAACTGAAAGATGCCTTGATCGACACCGTCGCCCAGGGCTTTATCACCGGCGACCTGAAGGGTAAGACCAACGATGCGGCGAGCGAAACGGTCGTGGATATGTACGGATTCCTGGACGCGATCGAGCGTAACCTGAACCGCTAACCTTCCAGCAAAAAGCGCTCTGCATAAAAAAGCCGCGGCATTCCATCCGCGGCTTTTTTCGTACTAACTCGGCCTGTAGCCTATAACCTGGATTATTCGTTAATCCCCAGCAGCTCCACGTCAAAGATCAGCATAGAACCGGGAGGGATAGAGCCGGTGGCACGATCCCCATAGGCCAGATTACTGGGGATAAACAGACGCGTTTTCTCTCCGACCACCATCGTCTGCAATCCTTCGGTCCACCCCGGAATGACCTGGTTTAAACCGAAGCTGATCGGTTGGCCCCGCTGCACCGAGCTATCGAAAACGCTGCCATCAGCCAGGGTGCCATGATAATGCACTTTGACCTTGTCGGTCGGACCGGGATGCACCGAGCCGGTACCGGCTTGCAACACCTGATACTGCAGCCCGGATTCGGTGGTGACGACACCCGCTTGCTGACCGTTATCCAGTAAAAATACCTCGCCCGCCTGAACGTTTTCAGCAGCGACTTTCGGATTACCGGAAAAGCGGGTAAACGCAAAAAAAACCGCCACGGCGGCCAATATAAGCAAAGCAATCTTCAGCACAAGCAAGTACCTGTCATCAATAAGGAGGCGCTATTGTGCCATGAGGATAACGCGAATGTGTAGCAGCCAAGAAAAACAGTCCGACGCTGTTCTGACCCAAATAATCCCGTCGTGCCCTGGCATACGTCAGGCAAGCCCATCACATTTGCCCTGACCATGAGCCACGCCTATACCTATTAACCGGGCATCAAGCCAGCTTCGAGCAAGCCAGACACCGGGCGGGATCTGTATCTTTTGGCCCACGAGATTAATAAGCAAGAATAGCCAACGAGGAGGGACCATGCAAAAAAGGCCGGGATTCTGGCAGACGCTGCGCAGCGCACTGGCGGCACTGTTTGGCGTTCAACGCGAGAAGGATCACATGCAAGACTTCAGCAGCGGACGGCCCCTGGCCTATATTGCCGCTGGATTTCTGGTCACCTTGATCTTTATCGGCGTCTTGCTGCTCCTGGTCAGGATCGCGCTGGCCTGGAATTGAAGTGACGTGAAGTGAAGGGTCCCTTCAACGCGCCCCTGTCGACGGACTGCTATACTTGCAAGTCTGAATTCTGCACGGGGTTTCTGCGTCCTGTTTCGGTGACGCCAGACCCGCAGCAATACCGAGCAGAACCTTACCGCGGCAGGATCCGCCAGTACAACAGGCTGCTTAACCACAAGGCCTGTCTGGCTCATAACCTGCCCGAGAGATCCGGCGGCGCACGGCGCACCGTATTCACGAGGACCGGCTATGAACGCACTATGCGTTGTTTCCGCTTTGCTGCTGTTCGCAGCGCCCCCCGGGGCCGAGGCGGCCTGGACCCTGAATCTCCCTACCGGCAGCACGGCGATCAGCCTCGCCGTTTATGACCTGCATATGTTGATCTTCTGGATCTGCGTCCTCATCGGCATTGCGGTCTTTGGCGTTATGGGCTGGTCAATCTACCGCCACCGTCGCTCCAAAGGTGCTATCGCACACGAATTTCACGAAAACACCCGACTAGAAATCGCCTGGACTGTGATTCCGCTACTGGTCTTATTGGGTATGGCGATACCCGCTGCAGGCACCTTGGTGAAGATGTATGACACCGATGACGCGGCGCTGACGATTCGCATCACCGGCTATCAATGGAAATGGCGCTATACCTATCTGGAGGACGATATCGACTTCTTCAGTAATCTCAGTACCCCCGACGAGCAGATTCAGAACAAAGCTGCCAAAACCGAACACTACCTGCTGGAAGTGGACCGACCACTGGTGATTCCTGCCGGTAAAAAAGTCCGTTTCCTGCTAACCGCCAATGATGTCATCCATTCCTGGTGGGTACCGGCACTGGCGGTCAAAAAGGATGCGATCCCCGGTTATATCAATGAGGCCTGGACGCTGGTTCCCGAGCCCGGTCTCTTCCGTGGCCAATGTGCAGAACTGTGCGGCCGCAACCACGGATTTATGCCGATTGTCGTCGAGGTTAAGTCCGACGCCGACTATCGCCAGTGGGTCGCCGATCAGGGCAGCGCCAAAGCGGCCGAAGCCAAGGCCGCGGCCCGCGCGTGGAGCAAGGACGAATTAATGGCCAGCGGCGAACAGCTCTATCTGCGCAATTGCGCCGCCTGCCACCAGGCCAACGGGACAGGCATCGCCAATGTCTTTCCTGCCCTGAAAGGCAGTCCGGTCATCGCAGGTTCCGTTGATCAACATATCGACGTGGTGCTGTTTGGCCGCAGCGGCTCGGCCATGCAAGCCTTCGCCGATCAACTGAGCCCCGCAGAGCTGGCGGCCGTCATCACCTATGAGCGAAACGCCTGGGGCAACACCCGCGGTGACCTGGTCCTACCGGCGCAAATCAGTGCCGCGCAAAAAAAAGCGGCGGGGCAATAGCCAGGGCGGAACCCCCTCAAGATCGCTCGAATAAGCCAGCGAGTTAACAACGTGCAGGAGATCACTATGGAAACCCTCGCTCAACCTGATCCGCATGCCGATCAGCACGGCAGTCATCATGGACCTGCCAAGGGTTTTACGCGCTGGCTCTACACCACCAATCATAAAGATATCGGCACGATGTACCTGCTCTTCAGCCTGACGATGTTTTTTACCGGTGGCATCATGGCGTTGCTGATTCGTGCGGAGTTATTCCAGCCCGGTCTGCAGCTGCTGCAACCCGAATTTTTTAATCAGATGACCACCATGCACGGCTTAATCATGGTGTTCGGCGCGGTCATGCCGGCCTTTGTCGGTCTGGCCAACTGGATGGTCCCGATGATGGTCGGGGCGCCGGATATGGCGCTACCCCGCATGAACAACTGGAGTTTCTGGATCCTGCCGTTTGCGTTCAGCATGATGCTCTCGACCCTGTTTATGGAGGGCGGCGGGCCCAACTTCGGCTGGACATTTTACGCCCCGCTCTCCACCACCTACGCCCCCCCCAGCGTCACCTATTTTATCTTCGCCGTACACATGATGGGCATCAGCTCGATCATGGGAGCGATCAACATTATCGCCACCATCCTTAACCTGCGCGCGCCAGGCATGACCATGATGCGCCTGCCCCTCTTTGTCTGGACCTGGCTGATCACCGCGTTCCTGCTGATCGCCGTCATGCCCGTACTGGCCGGCGTCGTCACCATGATGCTCATGGACATCCACTTTGGCACCAGTTTCTTTAACGCTGCCGGCGGTGGCGACCCGGTCCTGTTTCAACATATTTTTTGGTTCTTCGGCCATCCCGAGGTGTATATCATGATCTTGCCCGCCTTCGGTATTGTCTCCGAGATCATCCCCACCTTCAGCCGCAAACGCCTGTTCGGTTATGCCTCCATGGTATATGCCACCTCGTCCATCGCCTTTCTGTCATTTATCGTCTGGGCCCACCATATGTTCACCGTTGGACTGCCTCTGGCCGGTGAGCTGTTTTTCATGTTCAGCACCATGCTGATCGCGGTCCCCACGGGGGTAAAAGTCTTCAACTGGATCGCGACGATGTTCCGCGGTTCCATGACCTTCGAGACGCCGATGCTGTTCGCCATCGCCTTCGTGGTGCTGTTTACCATCGGCGGTTTCTCGGGGCTTATGCTGGCCATCGCGCCGGCCGATTTTCAATACCACGATACCTATTTTGTGGTGGCCCATTTTCACTATGTTCTGGTACCCGGGGCTATTTTCTCGATTATCGCAGCCACCTATTACTGGCTGCCGAAATGGACCGGCCGCATGTATAACGAAGCCTTCGGCAAACTGCATTTCTGGCTGTCGTTTATCGGTGTCAACCTGACCTTTTTCCCCATGCACTTTATCGGTTTGGCGGGTATGCCGCGCCGCATTCCCGACTATGCCCTGCAGTTCGCTGACTTCAACATGGTGGCCTCTATCGGCGCGTTCCTGTTTGGCTTTTCCCAGTTATTACTGGTGTACAACATCGTTCAATGCGTCCGCAAAGGCAGCCCGGCACCCGCCAAGCCTTGGGACGGCGCCACGACGCTGGAATGGACCGCCCTGCCCAGCCCAGCGCCCTACCACAGCTTTCAGCAACCCCCGCAGATACCGACAGGGTCCTCAAGATGAACCCGGCAAGCACACCTGCGAAAGCAACTGCAGCCCGCAATCCGCACCGTCGGCTGGTCATCGGCTTGACGTTTGGGTCAATCGCCATGTTTGGCTTCGGCTTTGCACTGGTGCCGCTGTATGACTTGTTCTGCGACCTAACGGGCATTAACGGCAAGGTCCGCCAGAATACCAACAGCGAAACCGTGCTTAACAGGACTCAGGCGCCCGGCATCGACACGACCAGAACGATCAAAATTCAGCTGATCGCCCTGCGCAGTAACGGCATGCGCTGGGCGTTCAACGCCCTCGATAAGCAACTGCTGGTCCATCCCGGGCAATTATATCGGACGGCCTTTACGGCCATGAATCCAACCGCTCAAGCCAGCGTGGCCCGCGCCGTGCCCAGTGTTGCGCCTTCGGAGGCCAGCCAGTACCTGCATAAAATTCAATGTTTCTGCTTTGAAGAGCAGGCCTTGGCGGCGGGCGCCAGCCAACAGATGCCACTGCTGTTTCGCATCGATGCGGCATTGCCGGACTATATCCGCACCATCACCCTCTCTTACACCCTGTATGAAGTCGTCCCGGATAATGCCGGGGACGGCTCGGGAGTAACCTTATGAACATCAATCACACGAGCAACCAGGCACACAAGACCGAATCCTATTATGTCCCGGCCCAGAGCCGCTGGCCTATCGTGGCCTCGGTAGCGTTGTTTATGCTGGCACTCGGTTCCGGCAGCCTGATCAACGCCCTCAGCGCGGTCAAAAGCACCAGTGTGGGGTTAACGCTGGTATTGGCCGGGGCGCTGTTAATGAGCGTCGTCCTGTTCGGTTGGTTTGGGCGAGTCATCTCTGAAAGTCAGCAGGGCCTGTACAGCGCGCAGATGGACCGCTCTTTTCGCTGGGGCATGGGCTGGTTCATCTTCTCGGAAGTGATGTTCTTTGCCGCGTTTTTCGGTGCCCTGTTCTATATTCGGGTCCTGGCCCTACCCTGGCTGGGGGGTGAAGGTGATCGAGGTAGCAGCAATCTGCTCTGGGAGGGTTTCAGTGCCCAGTGGCCCTTAATGGTCACACCGGATATGACCCAGTTCCCCGGCCCCAAAGCCATCATCAGTCCCTGGCATATTCCGTTGTTCAACACCCTGTTACTGATCAGCTCCAGTGTGACGGCAACCTTCGCCTTAAGTGCCCTGCAGCAGGATAAACGCCCACAAGTCCGCAACTGGCTTTGGCTGACTATCGCGCTGGGCGGGTTGTTTATCAGCCTGCAGGCCTATGAATATGCACAAGCCTACCAACAGCTGGGATTGACGCTTAAATCGGGCATCTACGGTTCGACATTTTTTATTCTCACCGGCTTTCACGGCCTGCATGTGAGCATTGGCACACTGATGTTGATCATCATCGCCTTGCGGGTCATGAAAGGGCACTTCAGCGCCGCAAACCACTTTGGCTTCGAAGCAGTGGTCTGGTATTGGCACTTTGTTGATGTGGTGTGGGTGGGCCTGTTCCTGTTTGTGTATATTTTCTGATGCCTGTTTGGGTATCTTTTCTGATAAATTTCACTGCTAGCGCGCCAGGCCTGACCAGGGTGCGCCGTACTGGATCGCACCCGTCCATAGCCCGATCAGCAACACGAGCAGGATCAGCCCACAAAACAGTAGCCGCAACCAGAGCGAACGGGTCAGGACAGGCCCTCGGTTACCACGCAGCAGGGCATGCAGGGCAAACCCCAAACTCACCACGGCTGAGGCAAACAACAGCAGGATCAGCATTTTGAACATACTCAACTCCTCGCGGATACACAGCCAGAGTAAAGTTCAGCTCGCCCTGGCAAGCAAGCGCGGAGCTAAAACGCGTCGATGGATGCAGGGCGTGCCGTTACTGCTGGCACTGTTGTTTATTGGGCTTTTTATAGCGCTATCAGCCTGGCAGTGGCAGCGTGCCGAGGAAAAGACGCAAGAATTACAACACTTCAAGCAATCCGAACACCCCGTCTTGTCACTATTAACACCCGAAGACCTCCGCCATCCGGCAGGACAACCCGTACGCCTGCAGCTAATATTGGATCAAACCCAGCACTTCTTACTGGATAACCGGACTCGCCGCGGCCTGGCGGGCTATGAACTGCTGATTCCAGCAACCACCGATGACGGCCTGAGGCTGCTGGTCAATCTGGGCTGGCTTCCGGCACCCGCGCAACGGTCTCGATTACCCAGCATTCGACTGTCTGGCAGGCCCGTTCTGGTCAGCGGTCGGCTGCTGCCACTGACAGACACCCCCTTGCTCAAACCGGACCGCTGGAGGCGCGGCTGGCCCAAACGCATCCAAGCGATCGACTTGTCGCAGCTGCAGCGCGTAACGGGCCTGCACCTGCCTTCAGCCATCCTGCGACTCAGTCAACCGGTCTTTCCCGCGCTCGATACCCATTGGCCGCCACCACGCATGTCGCCAGAGCGTCATAGGGGTTACGCCATACAATGGCTGGCACTGGCGATTACCGTGGCACTGCTGGCCCTTTACTACCTCTACCGCCTTCACAGGGAGCCTTAAGATGCGTGCTGCCACCTCGGAACAACGACGCTTACCCATACCGCTGTTGCTGATATTGCTTTGTGCCGGCGTACCGCTGTTGCTGGCGGGCCTGATGGTCAGCCAACGTTGGGCGCCGCAGACGGCAACGAACCAGGGGGAACTGCTGCAGCCGCCGATCCCGCTGGATAGCTGGCACGTGCAGCAAGCAGCCCAGCCCTGGCGCCCGGCGCCGCGCTGGCAGCTCCTGTTATACCGCTATCATTGCGACACGGCTTGTGAACAATGGTTGCAGACGCTCAATGCGCTACAGCGCTTGCTGGGCAAAGACCGCGCGCGATTGCACTACGCGCTGATCACTGACAGCACAACCAGGGCGGCCATGCAGGAATCCGCGGCCTTAGCACGGACAGCGGGTTCGCCGTCTGTACCGAGAAAAGCGCGCGCCAACGATTTGTTATTACCGGTCAACGCCCCCGCGCTCAAGCCTGCCCTTTATCTGGCTGACCCGTTGGGTAATATTATCCTGCGCTACCCGTTGGATGTAGACCCCAAGGCGATTCTGCGGGACCTGAAACGGCTGTTTAAAGCATCACAAATTGGCTAACCAGCTGTCATCTATCCAACCGGATAACGTGTTGTATGCCCGGCATCCATGGGTGTAACCTTGGCCTTTTTTTCAAGGCGACGCTAATGTTACGCGATTCAAGCCCGGGGTTACGCCATTCAACCCAGGGATTAGTCTATGGCCTGACGGCCTACGGGATCTGGGGCTTCTTTCCCTTGTTCTTCAACCTGATGCGCGATGTTGATCCGCCCCAGGTTCTGATGCATCGCGTCATCTGGTCCTGCCTGTTTGTTGCCCTGTTACTGACCCTGCGCAGGGCGTGGCAACCGGTGCGCCAGGCCATAAGAAATAAGTCGCTCCTCGCTGCGATGCTACTGAGTTCGCTGCTTATTTCTATCAACTGGCTAATTTTTATCTACGCCATATCGCAACAACAGGTGCTCTCCTCCAGCCTGGGTTACTTCCTGACGCCTCTGGTCAGCGTGGCCCTGGCCCTGGTCTTTCTGGGCGAAAAGCTGGATCGATACCGCGCCCTCGCCATCGCCCTCGCCGCCGCCGCCATTGGCTGGCAAATTATCAGCCTCGGCGAATTACCCTGGATCTCCCTGGGGCTGGCCACGTCCTTTGGCATCTATGGATTGGTACGCAAACAAGCCCCCGTTGACACCTTGACCGGACTGTTCCTGGAAACGCTGATCCTGGCACCTGTCGCCGCGCTCTACTGGGTCTGGCTAGCCGAACAGGGCAGCAGTCAGTTTCTGACCCAAGGCTACGACATCAGCCTGCTGCTGATAGCGTCTGGCGTCGTCACGGCGTTGCCGCTGCTGGCCTTTGCGGCCGCCGCCAAACGTCTAAGTCTGATTGCCGTTGGATTCATGATGTACATAAACCCAACGCTGCAATTTTTAACGGCTGTTTGGTTGTTTCATGAACCCTTTTCGCAAGACCAGCGTATCAGCTTCAGTATGATCTGGCTCGGCCTCGTCGTTTTCAGCATCGGGGCACTGAAGAAAATGCCGCGCCGTACCCGGGTCAGTCCCTCAGGGCTTGCAGACACATAATTACGCTCGCTAGCGTCGCGGCTTAGGGGCTGTCCCGCAGTAGATCCGTGTTAAGTCCGACGGGCTGCTCGACGCTGTAGCGCTAGCCCCACGAGTATAAAGCCCAAGCCCAACAGCGTAGACGGCAAGATTTCTTCACCCAGAATCGTCGCGATCAAGACCAGCGACAAGAGCGGTGAGATGAAAATCAGATTCGCGATACGCGCCGTACTGCGGGTCAGCTTCATGGCCTTCAACCAAAGAATAAAGCTCAGTCCCATTTCAAAGACACCCACATAGGCAGCGCCCGGCAGCCCCGACAGGTCGATGTCGCGTAGCTCTCCCGTGACCACGCAATATATAGCCACCAAGGGCACCCCCGCTGTGAAGTTCATAAACAACGCCGCCACCGGCTCGCGGCGATCTTTAGTCCCCAGAATCCAGTAAAGCGCCCATAACAGCGTACTCAACAAGGCGAGCCCGACACCGCTCGCGCTGGCAAATTCCAGGCTGGTCGGCTGTCCGCGCGTCGCGATGACCACAACACCCATGTAGCAGATTAATGCCGCGGTCAGTTCGCGCCAGTGGAGTCGCTGCTTCAGCAACGGAACCGCCAACAATGACAGGGTCAACGCCCATGTATAGTTGATTGCCTGGGCTTCCTGCGCCGGCAGTCGGTCATAGGCGCCGAACAGCACCAGATAATAGAGAAACGGATTGATCGCCCCCATCATCACGGAATAATGCGGCCGACGAACCAGGTCCCGCAACGCAGATGACAGCTGGCCCTGGTAGATCAGTACTCCGCACAAAAAGCACCACGAAACGAATGATGAAAATAACAACAACTGCGCCGGGCTAAAATGAGCGAGACTCAACTTAAAGGCCGTGGCCACCGTTGACCAGCACAACACCGCCCCGAGTCCAAACAGGCCGGCCTGTCGCTGTTCAAGCAATTCAACCACCTGTGGGCTAGATTTAATACGATCCATATTCACGTTAGCTCAAAATCCGAATGGCGCCATGGCCTGAAAACCAATGACTATTACATATGTCACACTAGGGTAAGTCAGCAATATTAAGGCGGCAACGTCATACTGAGTAAAAAATGTCGCCTTGATAGACGGTCCATGGAGGAACAGCTGTGGCATAAAGCCACGTAAGACAAGAGCCCACGTGCGCCGGCCTTGCCGTTATCAAACGACCGAAGGGATCGGCATCTTGATGCCAGGTTAACCAAAGCCGCGAACGTCAACATCCAAAGGAGTGCAGCATGACACAGCACCGAATTCGATGCAGCATCGTCGTCCCATTCATTATCGGCCTGCTTCTGGCCGGTTGCGCCGGTCGGAATAACAAGGTCATCATTGATCCGGCGGGGGTCGATATGGCCCGCTACCAGCAGGATCTGACGCAATGCGAAGCACTCGCCGAACAGGTAGAACAGCGGGCCACCGGTGGCGCGCTGGGGGGCGCACTGATCAGCGGACTGGTCGGAGCGGCGCTGGGTGACAGCCGTCTTGCCCAGCGGGCAGCTGGGGCTGGCGCGGTGATTGGCGGCGCCAAAGGCCTATCTGCGACCGCCGGTGAACGACGCGTAGTGGTTCGAAACTGCCTGCTCAATCGCGGCTATCGCGTCTTAAACTGATCCGATTAGGGTCCAATGATCAAGGCGGCAACGTAATACCGTGCAAAAAATGCTGCCTTAATAAGCGGTTTATGGATAAACCGTCGTGGCATAACGCCACGTGAGACCAGAACGGATACGCGCCGGCCTTGTCAGCCTAAGGCAATGCAGGCCCGACGCCCTGGCTATTACCGGTAGCCTGAAGTTCCCGAGATGACTGAATCAGCGTTTCAATGGCTCCTGTAAACTCTTACCCAGAACCGTTTTCGATCCTCCCCTCCCTTGCCATCTCATACCGTTACAGAAGCATCATTACAATCAACATCCTGCGCACATGATCGTAAAATACTTATGTTTTAGCAACTTACAGCGTCTCATTCATCACATAAACACGACAAAAACAGCCTGCTTAGTATTAAAATATACTATACCTTCCGTTTGTAGGGGCTTGTATCGGCCCTGAGAATCAGGGCACAATCGTTGATGCAGCACACGGAAGTCTGTCTCTTCAACGCTCCGGTCCTGGGGCAGCCCTCCGAAAGTTTTATTCACTATTCAAACCGACGCCTTCGTCGGTGTTTGCGGTCGAAAAAACACGGGGATCAGACAACCGTTCGGTGATCAGTCCGAGCAATGGAAATCACGGAGCGAAAACAAAGGAATGCGTGGGTGGCCGCACATAACAAAGGCAGGAAGTGGTCACGCTTGATTCGTGTCTCATTTCGCCTCCCTTGCTGCAAGCCTTAGGGCTTTATCATCGAGCAAGTAGCTGTACATAACCAATGGAGATAAAAATGAAAGGATTAAAAACAATCGGGATCTTAACGATCACAAGCAGCTTACTGTCGGCATGCGCTTCAATGACGCCAACGAGAGAAGTTACTGTGGGGTATCGTATTTATGACATAAAGGGAGCGTCTAGTTTAAGCGAAGTAGCTAAGGGCTTAAAATCAGCGCTACAAAAAAGTTCCGACAGGGCAACGTTTACAAACGATATTCCACCATACCCACTACCTGAAAAACCAGGCCGTTTCACCGTGGTTAACCCTTTGGCTAATTCTAACCTAGGTGCATTAATGGCTGCACAGGGTGGCGGAATGAGAATTCCAAAATGTGAAACCTCTCCATTCACGAGTATGACACAAGATAACTTTGATGGCGCTGAAAACACAACATTCTTTGTCTGTTTGCAGCCTTATACTGAAGGTTATCATATGGATATTTATTATACCTTCACAAAGGTTTCAGGTGGATTTAGTCCCGAGGCGCTGGGTAGATCACTAGCGCAATCTGCATTTGGTGACAGCAGTCAATTTATACCTAGAACGATTGCTTCGCTTGAAAAAGCGGCTCAAGATACGGGCGCGTCAGTCAATATTGTTGACGCTTACCCGTAAGTAACCTGTGCTTAAAATACCCCCAAAGGGCGTTAGTATTTTTTAAACAATACGATTAACCTGGCAGAATTAGCGCGGCGAACGACGGCCGCGCCCTGCCTTTGGCCAACGCATCGAGTAGGGTGAGGCGTCACCGCCGTGGCATAACGCCATCTGCCCGGTTAATCGGTAACGCCCCCCCCTGAATGACACCTCCCACACCTCATGGTCCTCGATAACACTCACTGAGCAAGACAGGATATACTGCGCCCGAGATCATCACCCCGTAGAACAGTTGAGTAAGAGTGTATGCAGATTTGGATCGATGCTGATGCCTGCCCCAACGTCATCAAACAGATTCTGTTTAGAGCCTCAGAGCGCACCGGCATCGCCTTAATACTGGTCGCGAACCACACCATTCCCCACCCGCCCCTGGCACAGATTCGTTCCGTCAGAGTGTCGGCCGGTTTTGATGTCGCCGATAACTATATTGTCAGCCAACTCGAACCCGGCGATCTGGTGATTACCGCCGACATCCCCTTGGCGGCTGAAGTGATCGACGCTGACTGCGTTGCCCTGAACCCCCGCGGCGAACTCTACACGCAGGAAAATGTGCGCCATCACCTGTCGATGCGGGATTTTATGACCGAATTACGCAGCAGTGGCGTCGAGACGGGGGGGCCTTCCGTGCTTGGCCCACGGGAAAAACAAGATTTTGCCAATCAGCTGGACCGTTTTATCGCCCAGCATAGCTAACAAAACAGCCGCGATGCTTTTCCTGACATCGAGAGCCGGTAGAAACGACGCTAGCACACGGTAAAGACTAGATATGCGTGTTTCTTAGGTCAAAGAACGCGTATTTGAGGTAGCGGAATTAAAAAAACCGTAAGATCCCCGCCATAACGGCAGCGATCTTACGGTCCTCGACGAAGCCGGCCTTAAAGGCGTACCTGCTGGTACCAAACAAGCCTACTCAGACGATGACAAACTTAGTGGCCGCAACCACCCGCTCCGTGCGCATGTCCGTGGGCCTGCTCTTCGTCTGTAGCAGCCCGAACCTCAACAATCTCAACATCAAAAAACAGATCCTGACCCGCCAGCGGATGATTGCCATCAACGGTGACCTGATCACCCGACACGTCGGTCACAACAACAGAAACGCCACCTTCAGCGGTTTGAGCCTCGAAGCGCATGCCGACGCTGACTTCTTCAACCCCATCAAACGCGTCTTTAGGCACGGTTTGAATCAGGGCATCTTGCAGTGGGCCATAGCCATCTTCAGGTGCAACAGTCACCTGCAGTGAATCGCCGGTCTGCTTACCGGCCAACTCCTTTTCCAATCCGGGAATCAGGTTGCCGACACCCTGGATATAAGTAAGAGGCTCACCACCAGCAGATGAATCGATCACCTCGCCACTGGCGTTTTTGAGGGTGTAATTAATACTGGCTACTACATTGTCTGCAATCTGCATCGGTCTACCGCTTAAAAATTTATAAATGAAAACCCAGCATATCGGTTTTGACGCCAGGAAGGTACCCCTGAGCAAGGATCAAGCCGCGGCAAACGGGGCCGAACAGAACCGATAGTCGATCAACGTCGCACCAGAATATTGTAGCGGTCATTCGGCAACGCCACTAATACCCCACCGAAATCACAGCGCTGATCTAACTTTACCCGTGTGTAGTGCGCCGTGGTCTGGCAATCCACGACGCCGATCATACCAATCAGATCGGTTTCGCGGCTCATGTCATTAATTCTCACCCGGACACCCGGTTGCAGCGCCTTTCGACTGGCCATCGAGTGTCCCTTAAGCCGCAGACCGGTTCCACCCAGAAACCGTTGACCCTGGCCAACGCCGCTCATAAGGCATAAAATCGCTCTTTTTGCAGTCCCACTTTCCGTCGTTGCTTGTGGCTATATGTGTTACTAATAGTCGTTGCTAACCGTTATTGCTAGCCGTTATTGCTAACCGTTATTGCTAACCGTTATTGTTAACAATAGCCAAACGATTTGATACCCTGCAGTCCTTGGGACCATCCCGCCGGTTCGCCACTATGAAGGAAAGAGCCCCGAACAGGACGTTCAATGGACGCGCAGAAACAGGTAAGCGGCTGCCTTTCGATTACAGGAAGGACCATGGATCAATCAACGCTACCCGACCGACATAACCCCAAGCTCCGCCAACGCCTGTTCAAATCTTTGGGACTCACACCGTATCTCAACCAACGCGAGATCATCACATTAGGCGCCCTCAGGCTACATTGTGAATTGTACCGTGCATCAGCAGAGGCGCCCTGCCTGATTTTCATACCCGGGATTGGTACCTACAGTGAGCTTTATTGCGAGTCGTTGGCCAAACTTTCGGCGCGAGGCTACAACGTCATCTCCGTGGATCTGCGGGGGCATGGTTATTCCGGTGGCGAACGCGGCCTGTACCGTGTCAACGATGTTATAGAAGACCTGAGCCTTGTTATTGATTTTTTGCAATCGGAATTTAACGACAAGATCGGTATTTTCGGCTGCTCGATTGGCGGACGGCTGGCTCTGGCCATGGCCGAGGCCGATTCGCGCGTGCGTGCCATTCTCTGTCATACATTGTTTCTAAGTGAGATGCCGCCAGACATCTGGCATATGATCGGCTGGTCGTCACTCAGCGTCTCCTCGCTCTTTATGCCCGCGTTGAAAATAGATTTCCGCTATTTTATTGATGTGGACAGTCTGCTGCAGAACAACCCGATGGGACGCTTCGCCAACCAGGACCCCCTGCTTGTCTGGGAATACCCCATTGAGACCCTGCACAGCCTCTACAATCACAGCAGTACGATCTTATCCAAACCCCTCGGCATCCCAAGCGCAGTGATCATTGGCAGTCACGACGCTGTCTTCAGCATGACCTATATACGAGAACTGATACGCCGCTCGACCCAGCCCTTTGAACTCATAGAGAT
The DNA here is from genome assembly GCA_041586615.1 of Motiliproteus sp. GTDB lineage: Bacteria > Pseudomonadota > Gammaproteobacteria > Pseudomonadales > Balneatricaceae > Motiliproteus. The sequence goes on from JBFGZS010000022.1 coordinate 39,803, forward strand.
CACGGATGCCGAGCATATGCTACCGTTTGATCAAGTAGAAGAAACCGTCGCGGCAGCCCACGCCTGGTTTGCCAAACAAACCTGGTGACCTAAACCACACAGCTGCTCGGTATCTCGGCACCCAACTCACTGAGATTGGAACTGTTTTTCCTTTATCTGCTACTATCAGTTGGTTAGCGGCGCAGGAAGCGCGGCGTAAAAATCACCCTGTAACGAGGATGCTGCATGATCTGCCGCAGATTACCCGTCCGTGCGACCGCCCTTTTGGTCGGCTTTGTTTTGTCGACGCTGGCAGGTTGTGGCCCCTCTTACGAAGCGGAGTATCGGGCGGCTCAGCAGGAACTTCACGAGCTAAAAATAGCCTTGTCCGTCGCGGAGCGGAAACTCAAAGCTGCTGACAGCGACACCCGGCTTAAGCTGTTGACCCTGATGCGCCGGATCCAACACGCCTTGCAAGGAACCACGGTGGACAGGGACCGTATCAAACGCCACATCGAAGAGTTACAGATCCATTCCGACAGCTACGTACAGATGGCAAACAGCGATGACCCGCTGGCGATCGCTTCTGCATTCTATGCCGAGAAAACAGCCGTCCTGCTTAGTCAACTCGATCAGAGTAGTGCGGCCTACGACAAACGCTATTTCGAATGTGTCGCCGGCTTGGACAAACAAGGGGAGGATAACAACCGTTTAAATACCATGCTCTGTGAAGTCCAGGCCGACGTTGCCCGAGCAAAACAGAAGCGGCAGACAGAAATATCACAGAAAACCCTGCTGTTTATTGCCGAGCAACTGATGCAGCCGGGACAGGGGGGGATAAAAACCAAAGCGCAGCTATCGCGTCTCTACCGAGACAAATCACTAGAATTTGAAAACGAAAACTAGCCTGGCCTTACTTGTTCGCCTTACTTGTTCCTGCCTCTACAATGACAAAGGCCGGACGCTGTTTATAGCCGTCCGGCCTTGTATATTTGGTGAGCTACGGGACTCGTTATCATCCTGATAGTGGTGAGTTCCATCTACTCCCCCGCGCTCGGCAACCATTATCAATAAAACCATGGGGTGAACCTATAGGAAATACTCCTAAATCCACTCTTTATATAAGACGTTACATCTCTATAGACGATACCGCTTATCGCGAAATTTATCCGTTCTCGCCACCGGCCTGATTTGCCTCATAAAGCTGGCGCAGAACTTCATACGCTGCGCGCACACCCGCAAACTCATTGGCGCAACCACCCCGATCAGGATGACAACGAAAGGCCTGCTTCCGATAAGCCTGTTTTACGTCAACCCACTCGCAGCCATCAAGCAGACACAAACGATCAAGCGCGCCCTGACGCCGGTCATCGGCAGCAAAGCGCTCCCAGAATTGCGTGAGCAACGCTCTGACCCCCTCGCCGCTCATTTTTTCAAGTTCACGCTCATCCAAATAATAGCGTGCCAATGCATCATCTTCGGACAAGGTTGGCAACGCGGATGCAGGGCGTGAATCAAGCCGACTCAGAACAATCTTTAGCGCAGAAATGGACAATGCATAGCCATCACTTAGCAGATCCTGCTTGAGACGGTAGAGCGCATTCATCGTCAAGAAATGCTGTCGGTATAACGCCAGGTCCGCATCATCTTCCGCCTGCGTCAACACCAGCCCTTCGGCCCGCAACCGCTGCAACAATTGATATTCACTCATGCCCTCAGGATGATCCTGCAGGACCTGCAGAATAGGAATAATTAGCGGGTTGCTCACCTCAGTGATCCTGTTGAACAATGGACCTGCATTCTACCCTTTATCCTGGCGCGTGGCGTTACGTTACGGTGGTGCATCCATGAACCCTCTATCAAGGCGACATTTTTTGCTCGATATTACGCTGCCGCCTTAATACCATGCAGCGAGAAAGCCACCCTACAGACACAAAAAAACCCGCAGACATCCGCCGGCGGGTTTTTCTTAAAAAGCGAGGAATTAAGCAGCGATCTTGCTGGTCGCTTTTTTAACCGCTTCTTCAACTTCTGAAGCCGTTTTCTTGGCCGCTTTTTCAACAGTTGCGACGTAGGCGTCTTTAACTTCGCTCATCGCAGCGATGCTCTTACCGGTGGTGTCAGCCAGCTTCGCTTCCAGGGCTTTGTAAAAAGACAGGTTCAGTTCCAAAGCAGCCTTAGGGTCTTTGCACTCAGACAACGACTTAAACTGCTCAAGGCTAGCGTTCAGCAGCTCGGTCATGGTGTCTTTCTGCAGACCAGCCAGAACTTCCAGTGCTTTTTTGTTGGTTTCAGCCAGATCCATCACAGGCTTCATCTGAACTTTCATGTCTTCGATCATTTTTTCGTACATGGGCATCGCCTCAACGTTTTATTTTGCATCGCAACAACTGGAATTCACTTTAGCGACGGATTTTTCCCCTGTCAACACTTATTGTTGCGATGCACAAGACGTTTCTCGCGGCCTTTTTGGGTGCTAGCCCTCTGTACCCTGCTCATAAAAAATCTCGATCGGCCGGTCAATTTCCGCCCGCATCAGCCCCCCCAACCGATCCATCTCGTCATTCGACCAGGGCGTAGCCCGTGCGTCTGCCGGCACCCGGGCCAAGGTATAAGCCTGAATTTTACTAATCTGACAGCCAGACGCTAATAAGTCATTCACCTGCTGGACGTAATCACGATAATACTCTGTGCTGAAAGCTTGATTATCCCAACGAAAAAAACACGACTGAAGGACTACCGGATGTTCGCCTGAAAACTTTTTTAGCTCTGAAATCAATCGATTATAAGACAAGCGCGTACGATTTATTCGTTGCAGAGAGCGTTCATCCCAATAATCGAGCTTGAACCAGACTTCACCGCGACGACGGTAAAAGTCTTCCCATAAGGGCTGAAGGTCTGCACGCTGTAAACCGCTGCCATTGGTAAAAAGTAATAATTTAGGCAACGGCGTCACTGAAAATTTCGGTTGGTAACGCAGCAACAGCTCGATCACCTGCGGCAACTCTTTACAGGTTGTTGGCTCCCCATCTCCGGCCAGGGCTAAATCCTGCAAAGGGTATCCTCGGTACTCGCCGCCATCCAGACGAACGCGCCATTCTTCGAGTTCGTGCTGCAACTGCGAAATATCAAAGACACGTGCCGCTTTCTCGCCCCGATCAACTTGGCAGTAGACACAATCGAAATTGCAGCCCTTATCCGGGTTAGGGTTGATACCGAGAGAAAGACCTCCCGAGCGACGCGATACAACCGGATACATCAGGCGCTCATACTCACTGAGTCGGCTATGGACTTCATAGGACAGCGTAATGCCGGTTTCTATCTCTTCACTCATCGGTTTTATGACCGTTCCTTCGTGGCTTTGACTAGAATCGCTTTATACGCACTGACGGCATCACCCAGCCCCATCATCAGCGCATCAGCGATCAAGGCATGGCCAATGGAGACCTCCGCCAAATTAGGAATAGACGCCATCAGACCCAGGTTGTCCTGATTCAAATCATGGCCGGCATTCACTTCTAGGCCTGCTCGCTCCGCCCGCTGGGCGGCACGCTTAAAACTCTCAAATACCGCGTGCTGCTGACTGGTGCCATAGGCTTGCGCGTAGCTTTCGGTATAAAGCTCAATACGGTCGGCACCCAGCTCGGCTGCCTTTTCAATATCAGCGTCGGCATCCATAAACAGGCTGACACGAATACCCAGCCCCTTTAGTTCAGCAATAATCGGCCGTAAGCGCTCTCCATCACGCGCCAAGTCCCACCCGTGATCAGAGGTCAATTGGTCCTGGGCATCCGGTACCAGCGTGCACTGGTCGGGTTTAGCCTGTCGCACCAGCGACATAAAACCAGGGTACTCCCCCAACGCGTCTTCGAAGGGGTTTCCCTCGATGTTGAACTCAACGTCAAGCGCCTGCGCCAATACGTAAACATCGTCAGGGCGAATATGGCGCATATCAGGGCGCGGATGCACGGTAATGCCATCGGCACCGTGGGCGAGCGCAACGGCGGCGGCCCCTGTTACGCTGGGGATCCCGGAATGACGGGAGTTTCGCATCAGGGCGATTTTATTCAGATTTACGCTCAGCGCGGTCATAGTGCCAGAGTCTCCGACGGATAAGGATCAGGGCCTGTATTGTAGGGGTTCCGCTATGCGATCTCCAGCCAGACGTCACGCATGAAAAACGGGCGTCTATCTGACAACCGTGGCCGGTACGACCGCTCATTCTGGCGATTACACGCCGCGTCAACTGCAAAAATTTGTGCCGGGCCTCTTCCGAGCCTCAGGGCGACAAAAACTGACGTATAAGCACGCCCTGCTGGTCAAAAATAAACTTACCCACATCGTAGCGCAGTATCTTTTTTCCATCGCCAAGCGAGAAAGGTTTTACCTCCCCGAGCAACGCCGTTACCTCAGCCACGGTAGACACACCGACCTGCAGAGCCGCCAGCTGCTGAGCAGAAACCGGATTGGCTTTAGCGACCTGCGATAGATTATGGGTCGAAACGGGGGCGTTGGCTTCCGTGGTCATCGCTGACGACTGCACCGCACCCTGCGGCCTAGGGCCAGGGCCAGGGGCCTGCATACATCCCGTCAAAACGAATACAAACAGTGCTGAAATAGATATCAATCGATGTGCGTTCATACAACTCTCTTTACCACCGGGCCTACACTATCACCCGTAATGACGGAACACGGTTAGCGCCAGTCGGTCATACCGACAAGGAGCACTAGAGCGAACGGAACATTATAATCCCTCCGGACTCTATTGGTCGCAGATCCAGCGCTGAATCCCGTTTTAGTTGCCCGTAATCAAGGAAGTCGCTAATGTTTACACCCTGTAATCACGAGGTCTATCAATGACAATTTTACACGGATCCCTCCACCGCATAGCAACACTCTTGTGCGGACTCATACTCAGTACACCGGTTCTGGCACAAACGTCCCTGACGCTCATTTATTCTGGCAACCTGGATGGCGAACTCGAGCCCTGCGGCTGTTCTCTGGACAGTGACTTCGGTGGCATTCAGCGCCAGGCGACGTTTATCGACAAGCAACGCGCCGTTGACAGTGAATTGGTCCTTATTAGCAGCGGCGGCTTACTTTCCCAAGAGCTGGGCGGCGATCCCATCAAAGATGGGTTCATCCTGTCCGGCATTGAGCAACTGAACTACGACGCTATCGGCGTGCAATGGCAGGACCTGACCCATGGCAGCGATTTTTTGACACAAATGAACCTGCCGCTGGTCAGTGCCAACTGGAAAAACGATCAACTCCCTGCGAGCCGAACATTTACCCGCAAAGGTGTGACGTTCTTTTTCAGCCAATGGCTAGACCCACAGACATCCCCCTACCGAACGCTACCGACCTTGTCCCCCATTCATACAGATAGCGCCCCGCTGGCCAAAGCATTGCTAGAGGCTGAAAACGCTGGCGCTGTCACGATACTGTCCACAACACTCAGCCTGGAGGAGGCCCGGCAACAGCTGCCCCTCGCGGCGGTCGATGTGCTGATTATCAAGTCCGGCTATGAATATTATGCCGAGCCCCGTGATGTCGATGGCATGCTGGTACTCCAACCGGGTTCACGGGGGCAGCGACTGGCCAAATTAGCCGTACACATCAGCGCTAGCGGCGAGCTGACCTCATGGGAACAGCACGTCTTTGACCTACCCGATCTCGTACCTAGCGCACCCCGCCTCGACAACTGGTATGCCAGCTATAATCAGGCACTGCGTGAAGATTATGAAAAACGCGTAGAACTGCGCAAGGCGCAAAAACGCGATGGTAATGATTACCTAGGCGCCAAACAGTGTAAAACCTGCCATCAGGCCGCTTACGATACCTGGACCGCAAGCGAACACGCCAAGGCGTATGACGACCTCGAAGTCGTCGGCAAGGCGTTCGACAGTCACTGTATCGGTTGCCATGTCGTAGGATTCATGCAGCCAGGAGGCTTCCTCGATATCAGCATGAGCAGCCATCTAACGGCGGTTCAATGTGAGAACTGCCACGGTAATGGACGCGAACACGCCAGCAGTGCCGGCCAAACCGCTACGCTGAATAAAGGCAAACCCAAAGAGGCGATCTGTAGCCAATGCCATGTCAAGGAACACAGTCCCAGCTTCGACATTGAGCAGTACTGGCCGAAGATCGCTCATCCCTTAGTTAAGACGAGCCTTAAAGCCAGTCCTTAAAACATGCCCTTAAAAAACGCCCTTAAAACACGCCGCTAGCGACGCTTGGGCGCGGCCAGTCGGACCACCCGAAATTGACCATCTTCGGCCAGCGTCTCAAGGGTCGCGAAATATTGCTGAGCACTGCGCTCCAGTCCAATAAAGCGATTTACCACAAACAGCGCCTGACCGTTGCGGGGCAAATGGGCGGCGGCGGCGGCCACGAAGCGCTCGGTCATCCCGCCCTCCACCGAAAACCCCTGATGAAAGGGGGGGTTGCAAATAACCAGATCAAACAGCCCTTCTATTTCTGCGGCACAGTCGGCGGGAACGACCCGCCCGGTGATCGCGTTGGCGGAAAAATTCTGCCCGCACATGGCCACAGCCGCAGCGTTATTATCGGTGGCGATGACCTCACTGGCGCCCAATCGCCAGGCATGCAAGGACAGGTAACCGTAGCCGCAACCGATATCCAACACACGGGGAGACGCGATACCAAAACGCTGCATCGTCTGTTCTAACTGCGCCACCAGCAACGCGCTGCCCTGATCGACCTTCTCCCAGCCAAACAAACCGGGCTTGCTGTAGACCTGCAAGGGGCCATCTTCGGCGATGATCCTTGGGCTGGCATAATCCCGATCATCCAGCCGCGCGTCTGTTTCGGTGTCCAGAACCAGCTCGCCCAGAAAGGCCCCCTTACCCAGTTTCTGCAGAGAACCTTGCCCGAATAACTGCCGTGCCTTATCAAAGTAGGTTTTAAAGCCTTCATTTTTCGCCCCAGCCAATAGCAACCGTCCACCGGGGCGTAGCCGGGCTAATGCCTGATTGATCACATGGTGAACCACCGGTTTTTCTTTCGACACCCGATAATAGATCACATCGAGCGCGCGCCGCGTACCGAATTCGAAATCGCTAAATTCAAACGGCCAGCCCAGTAACCGCGCGTTATTCTGTAGGTCAAAACGGTTGCAGATCAGGGTCAGTCCGGGGATGGGTGAAAGCAACCCTGTGCTGGACAGATTTTCGTCCAACACCCAGACACCCTGCCCCTGATGTGCGCCAATAGCGTACCGCAACGCCTGTTCAATCTGATCCACGTCGATCCCACGTATTAATAATCAATAACGAATACTGTCAATAAAACAAGCAGTTTCAATAACGAATTGTTTTAATAACCAATTGTTTTAATAACCAATTTTCTTAACAACCAATAGTTTCAACAACCAATAGTTTCAACAACCAATAGCATCAACAACGAACCACTAGAAGCTGTTGCGTTCCTGTGCCGTTAGCTGCCGATACTCGCCGGGCTGCAGATCAGGATCGAGGGCAACCGCACCAATTTGAGAACGATGCAATGCCACCACCCGATTACCGATCGCCGCAAACATGCGCTTTACTTGATGATAACGCCCTTCGGTCAAAGTCACGCGGACCGATGTCGGTGTCTCGATCTGCAGCAAGGCCGGCTTGGTCACGCTCGATTCACCCTTGAGCATGATCCCCGCGTCAAACCGTTGTACGGCATTTTCCGCCACAGGCTCGGCCAGCTCAACATGGTAGATTTTCTCACAACTGCGCCGGGGCGACGTCACACGGTGGGTCCATTGACCATCATCGCTCAGAAGCACCAGCCCTGTGGTATCCAGATCCAGGCGGCCCGCAGGATGCACCCCCTTGGGTAGCGTATCGGGTAACAGGTCGATAACCGTGGGATGTTCACCATCACGGGTGGCGCACACGACGCCCAGGGGTTTGTGCAACATGAGATACGCGGGGCCATTCGGCTGCAGGGGAGCGTCGTCCAGCGTGACATGGTCCGCTTCTGCGACTTTACGGCTGACCTCTTTCGACACGATGCCATCAACGGCTACCCGTCCCCGGATAATGGCCCCCCGAGCCTGGGAGCGGCTCAGGCTACTGCTTTGAGAGACGAATCGGTCTAAACGCATAACAAGTCCTATTAAAAATACTTTCGGCCAGCCCGGACAAACGCCACGAGAAAAAACGCGGGGCCGAGCGTCATTCGACGGCACTATACAACAACCAACTCATGAGCGTTACCGTGTTCGGCGCAAAGCCCTCGGTTCACGGAGGGGAGCGGTCAACGACGACCGGCATTCCCCCATCTGCACGCCCCCTTGGGCATCCGTCCTTCTCAACTGGACTTGAAATACTCACGGGTGCCGTGCGCCATGATCGCTTGGCCGATCCGTTTAAAGGCATAGATATAGGCGGCGGCGCGCATACTGATCGCCTCCTGATCGGCAATCTGCCAGATATTATCAAAGGCCGTGAGCATCTGTTTTTGCAGTTTTTCGCGCACTTCCGGAAGCTCCCACGGATAGCCCGACCGGTTCTGAACCCATTCGAAATAACTGACTGTCACACCGCCAGCGTTCGCCAGCACGTCAGGTACAATCAGACAGCCCTGTGCCTCGAGCCAGGGTTCGGCTTCTGCGGTGATGGGGCCATTAGCCACTTCAACGATCACCTTCGCCTTAATATTGGCCACGTTATCATGATGTATGACGCCCTCCAGCGCAGCCGGTATCAGAAGGTCCACATCCAGGGACAGGAGCTCCTCATTGCTGATCTCACGGTGCTCGATCAATTGGCACACCGACTGCTCACAATAAACCGCCCGGATCTGACGTGCCGCCTGTTTTTCCTGCCAGAGGCTCTCAATATCAAAGCCCTGTTCCGAGTAAATACCGCCTTTAGAATCGCTGATAGCCACGATTCGATAACCCTCTGCGTGGAGCAGCCGGGCCACATGGTAAGCGGCATTACCAAACCCCTGGACCGCCACACGCATATCGGCCGAATTCCAATGACGCCGCTTCGCCAGTGCCGAAATACAATGATAGGCGCCTCGCCCCGTCGCTTCATCCCGCCCCTGGCTGCCGCCCAAGCGGATCGGCTTGCCGGTAATCACCGCGGGCGCTCGCACCCGCTTGATCGCTTCATACTCATCCATCATCCATCCCATGATACGCGCGTTGGTGTACACATCCGGGGCAGGGATATCGACATCGGGGCCGATAAAGTCGGCCATCGCGCGCACATAGGCCCGCGACAAACGCTCCAGCTCCATCGGAGACAGGTCCTTCGGGTGTACCACAATGCCGCCCTTGCTACCCCCATAGGGGAGCCCTACTACCGCACACTTTATCGTCATCCACAGCGCCAGCGCTTGCACCTCTTCGGGTGACACTTGGGGGTGAAAGCGGATCCCCCCTTTGCAGGGTCCGAGGTCATCGTTGTAATGGCAGCGGTAACCGGTAAAGTAGCGCATCGAACCATCATCCATTCGTACCGGCAATGACGCGGTCAGCATGGCGTTGGGGTGTAATAGTGACGCAATCACTTCTGCATCCACCTTCGCATCACGCCCAATTTGCCGGACACGCGCCAGCGCATCGTCAAAAACATTAGCCATATGAATTCCCTCACCGTTTTACTTACACCAAACAATCTACAGGACAGTGCCTAAAGCATAGACGCCGCACAATGAGGGCGTTACAGGGACATGGCTATCGGCAATGGATGTGAACCGTCTATACAATTTGAACCGGCACTAACACGTTGATCGACGATAGCTCAAGCCTGAATTTCAGCCGCTTCGGTACACGCGCTCCTTTACAACGGGGTCACGGCATCGTAAATTAACGAGCCATACCCGTGCGGGTATCGTATATCGGTATTACCCAAGCTTCCCAAGCTTGTGAGGCGGGTTCGACTCCCGCTACCCGCTCCAAAATTTGTCTGCCGGACTTCTTACCAAGGCCGACAATCGCTACACGGGAATTCAGACCACTCGCAACGGTGCAAAAAGTCCCGCCTGCACATGGCTCTCAGAATTATTGTCGCTGTCGAGAGAATCAATGAACGAATTTCGCTAGTCAGAGCAACTGATGGAACGCATCAACTTTCCACACAGAGACGAACAGATACAGGAACATCGACAGCTTTTAGCGCAGGTCGACAAGACCTATCGAGAATACCAGGACGGTAAAACCGTGCTCACGGAGGAGCTGATCTATTTCCTGCAAGGCGGGCTGCGGCACCATATCCTTGAGCAGGACTTGCACATCGGCGCATACCTGAAACCGCTTGATTAACATCCTATGACGAAATATTCCCGCTCGCCCCTGACTCGTCGCACAAGCGACTGTCACTTCGACCATCTGAGCGATAGCTTTTCTGATCGGATCTACGCCACACCTAAAGGGCAGATTCGGCTCGCCTTGCTGCAGGAGGATCTGCTAACCGTAATTGCGGACAGCCCCACTCTGCGGGTACTGGATGCCGGTGGAGGCATGGGACAAATGAGTTGCTGGCTGGCTGGCCGGGGCCATCAGGTGACGCTGTGTGACGCGTCGGAGCCGATGCTGGAAAAAGCCCGCCACAATATCGCGCAACAGGGTTTTGAAACGCAGATAACCCCCTTGCACAGCACCCTGCAGAACCACTGCAAGAGCGACGCAGCGCCGTACGACCTGATTCTGTGCCACGCCGTCCTAGAGTGGTTAACCTCCCCCCGTGAGGCCGTGGCCCAGCTGTGCACAAACCTGAAACCGGGTGGTCATCTATCACTGATGTTCTTTAATCGGCACTCACTGCTGATTAAAAACGCCTGCGCCGGTTTTATCGAGAAGGTGGTCAGCGGCAACTTGGGCGGTGACGGTTCCCGGCTAACGCCGACCAACCCGGTGGTGCCTGAAGACCTGTATCGCTGGCTGGAAGAAGAAGGCATCTCGCTAACGGTCACCACCGGTGTCCGCTGCTTCTACGATTACATGCCACGCAAAGTACGCGACAAGCTTTCTCTGGAAGAGCTGCTACGCTTGGAGCGCAGCAGTTGCCGTGAGCAACCCTACCTGCACATGGCCCGCTATATTCATGTACTGGGCAGCAAGCGTGCAAAAAAACAGGCACGTTGTTAGTGACAACTCAGGCCGCATGTCGACCGACTTTTCGCCAGGAAAGGCAGTGGGCAGAATGCGCTTCCAAGCGCCGGATGATCGGACGCAATTCCGCTTCAGTAAGCCTGCGTCCTTCTAAGTTCTCTACAGCGTCATGGAACATTTCGTAGGAGTAATCGGCAGAAAGGGTTTGAAACCGGCGCATCAACTCACGGACGCACTCCTCTTTCAAGTGTGTTTCAGCACATATATCCCGGGTTGCGCAGTTCTCACATTCACCACTGCTGAAATTCGAAGACTCTGGTCGATCATCCTGGATCACTGCATCTTGAGGGGCATCCTGAGTTTCGAGATCCAAAATAAAATTCGTCTCAGATTTTGTAATAATACTGGATTCAGCGACGGCACGGTTATCGTTTCTGCGCGTTGAAGTGCGGATGGGGTTTGCTTTGCTGCGCTCGCGCGAGCGTAACGTCATCACCACTAATCCCGCGGCGATAAAAAGGCTCCCCGAAATAAAACGCACGGGGTGATGCATGAACTGCAATAAACCTAACCCTATTGTTATGTAGAGGAAGGGGATGGCTTCGTAAATGGACGCGGTCCAATACCAGCGAGCCACCTGGTTCGGTCGTAAGTGCGTGTTCCGACGTCGATGGCCCGAACGCAACACCCAGATAACGGCACCGCAGCCAAACAATAACAAACCAAACGCCGCAGGATAGCCGCCCAGCGCTAGACCAATCGCGGCACCCAGTAACATATACAGGTAGGGAAGAAACTCATAAACAGTCGTTGGCAGCATGCTGCGTCCTAAATGTACAACCGACACCCAAATGCCGAAATGCTTATTATCTTTCCTGTCGTAACGTCACGGCACGCATACGCCAAGAATACGACACTATTTGCTTAATTAGCAAACGATTGGCGTAAAAACAGCCCTAGTTCCTCAATCTCACCTTTATCAAACGCGATAATCTTAAAACCAATATGAAATAGATGTTGCGATAAGCGGCGGGTATGGACCATTCGACATTGCACTTGGTAGAAGCAAGGTTTGTCGCCCGGTAAGGTAAACATGACCGATGCCTCTACCGGACCCGTTTTTTCGTGCTTGCGCCGTTCTTCTGCACGGACCAGATAACGGTAAAACTGCCTATCACCTGCTAGCAAAACGCCTTCAGTGGATAAATTAATCAGCCGTCCAGCCCGAGCCACTCCCTCGGTATCAACAACACCGACAGGTATATCCACCTCTAGCCGGGGATGCCGGCGTAACTCAGCATGATTCATAAGCATTCACGGCAGCGTATTCAACAACCGCTTTTAACGGCCGACGTCAACGACCCATGCGTCGGTAGAAACCTTTGCGGGCGCCTCTATCGGCCTTCAGGAAAGTCGCCTTTCAAACATCCGATACCTTCAGCGGAGTGTAGCCCTAAGTCGTAAGCTTGGCAAAAACAGGCCGTGCGGCTTGATGCCATCGGGCAATTACCTTTAAATGGGACAGCATAACACTGACTCAAACGAGGCCGGAGGCAAGCATGTCAGCCCAGCACTGGGATGAACGGCGGTTCTGCGACGACTATTCAAATACGTGGGAAATATCCGAGAGCGAGGTGCATTACGGCTGGCTAGCGCCCGGCGAAGACAGCCTGAATCTCATTGATATTGATCTCAACAATGCGAACGTGCTCGATATTGGCTGCGGCATGGGGGAAAACCTGATAGCCCTGGCTCGCCAAGGTGCCAATTGCCACGGAATCGATATATCCGGCCATATGCTGGACCGAGCAAGACACAAGCTGCAACGCTATAAAGAAACTATTCATCCGGTACAGCTGCAACAACAAGATATGCGCCTGACGGATTATTTCCCATCGACCAGCTTCGACCTCATACTCTCTGTGTATTCGATGGAATACCTGGCCTCAGCACAGGAGCTAAAAGATCTTTATTACAACCTTTTCAAGCGCCTTAAACCGGGTGGTATTCTTATTTTTTGCTTTTCGCACCAGCTACAGCATGTCCGCCATACCATGCTGGGTAACCGTTCAAGCAAAACAGGTACCGACCCCTTTGCGACGCTGATCTATTCATTCAGGGACGTCGTTGATGCGCTTAGTGGTGTCGGCTATCGGGTGGAGCGCGTCATTGAACAGACGACGCACCATCCGTCCCAGCTCAGCTACGAAGACGCTCTCGGCTTCCCGTACCATTTCCATCGCGGTAAAAACCCCTGCCACCCCCAATTCGATTCACAAAGCAATAACGTCCCGCACACGGTTATCTACAAAGCACGCAAGCTTGACTCGCACGGGCTTGAGCAGGACCACCAACTGACCTTTAACTACCCTAAAAAACAGATTCGTATTTGGGGTCAGAACCGTAGCATTACCGACTCGAAAACACTCCAACTCGGCACAGCCCTGTTCACTGTAAATACCTTAGCGCCGAAAGATGATGTGGTCGCGCTCTGTGAGGTGCTGGGCTTTACCGTATCCAACAGTGATATTCGCCCTCAAGCAGCCTGGCAGCAACATATCGACCTGGATGGGTCGGCAGCCACCTTGGATATTAACGCGAACTCTGTGCAGGCCTTGCTACATGACCGCCTGCTAGCGGCGGCGCTTCACCCGAATTACGCGCGTAGCCATTTCCCGGGCAATGACGCCATTGAAACGGGTCTGTATATCAAACGCATCGATCCGGTTTATGGTGAGATGAGTCAGCTATTACCTCGGCAACGCTTTGGCATTCTGGTCTTTATCAATGGCGAAGAGCCGGCCCACGGTACCATCGGGTTGGAAGATATTACGGTGACCCCTGGCGATCATATCCAAGTCATCTATATCGCCACCAACTGGGGAAAGCAGTGGCGGCAACGAAAAAAATCCGAGCAGCAACTGGATCTATTCTGATCCCGCCCCGGTCGGCTTATTAACTAACGCCTTACCTAGACGCTCCGGCAAAGTCCGCTCAGGACAGCACGGATTCCAGACTGTTCAAGGCCCGTGCCACGCCGTCATCGCCGCCGGACACCCCTTCGGCGGCAACCGTGACCACATCGCTAAGTCCAATGAAGCCCAACACCGACTTCAGGTAGGTGTCTTCATGATTCATTAAAGCAGCCGGCGTGCCTTCTGCGTAAACACCGCCTCGGGCACTCAGTATGGTGACGCGGCGGTTCGCCAATAAGCCTACCGGCCCTTTATCGGTATACTGAAACGTCTTACCGACCCGGGAAACCTGGTCGATGTAAGCCTTCAGGCCTGCCGTGATCGAAAAATTATGCATTGGCGAACCGATGACGATTTCATCGGCACTCTCCAGCTCAGCAATCAACTCATCGGATAAACGAAGCGCCTGCTGTTGCTCATCGCTGCGGGATGCTTCCGGCGTATAAAACGCGCCGATTGTCAGTGCGTTCAGCTGAGGCGGTGGCGTCGTGCCGACGTCACGATATAACACCTCAGCCGCACCCTGCTTCTCGCTCCAGAGGGCAACGAAACGCTCAACCAGCTTTCGCGTATTTGAACCTTCCTGGAAGGGGCTAGAATTGATCACCAATAGTTTCTTCATAATGTTTATCTCTAGAGCCGGCATATCCACTTGATTAGTCGATCGCAGCGGGTTTAACAGACTGTTTATTCAAGGGGCTTTCATACCCACTCCAATAATTTAAACGCAGCTTAAAGCAGCCAGAATCATTAAAAAATCATAATTTTTTGTCGATAAACTTCAGAAAATTTGAACATTAACAATTTCTGCCCCACGCACCCTCCCGCAGGTATAATGTGGCATTTTTAGACCTGCTCAGACGACACACCATGACAGACATCCCACAGAAAGACGCGCTGTATGCCTCGCCACTGGATCAGATCGTCGATTTTCGCTTCGACGATCAGGTCGTGGGCGTCTTTTCCGATATGATCAATCGTTCGGTCCCGGGCTACAGCACCGTGATTAAGTCCATGGGGATCCTCGCCGGACGCTATGCCCAGGCCGATTCGCGCTGCTACGACCTGGGCTGCTCACTCGGCGCCGCCACACTCGCTATGCACCAGCAGATCCGCCAACCCAACTGTACGCTGGTCGCGGTCGACAACTCCCCAGCCATGATTAAACGCTGTCGCGAACATATCGACGTCGCCAGCGATGGACAGGGCATCGAGCTGATCTGTGCCGATATTCGCGATATCGAAGTCAATGCCGCCTCGGTGGTCGCTATGAACTTCACGCTGCAGTTTGTACCCGGTCCGGAGCGCCAGGCGTTGTTACAGAAGATTTGGCAAGGCCTCAAGCCCGGCGGCGTCCTGTTACTCTCCGAGAAAATAGCCTTCGCCGAGCCCGAAACCGACCGATTGCAGATCGCCTGGCATCACGACTTCAAGCGCGCCAACGGTTACAGCGAACTGGAAATCAGCCAAAAACGCACCGCGCTGGAAAAAGTGATGATTCCAGACAGCCTGGAAACACACCGCAGTCGATTGCACGCGGCAGGGTTCAGCGCTGTACACCCCTGGTTTCAATGCTTCAATTTCATCTCTCTGCTGGCATTTAAATAACTGCCGCTTACGTTACCGTTTCGCCAAAAGAAAACGAGCCTTTCTCCATGATCGATTTCAATCCGTTTTATCAGGATCTTGCTTCCAGCACCCTGGCCCCCTGGCGCGATGAACTCGCCACGGCAATACAAAACCGCCTAGACTCGGTTAATCATGGCGACCTGCCTGATTGGTTACACGCACTTAACAACCTGCCTACGATAAACGTCAGCAGCGCACAACTGGATAGCGGTACGCTTTTTATCGGAACCGCCGACGACTGCAAAGGCAGCGATACCGAGAAGCTGGAATCGTGCTTGCGCAACCTGATGCCCTGGCGCAAGGGGCCTTACGACCTGTTTGGCATTCATATTGACACCGAATGGCGCTCGGACTTTAAGTGGGATCGGCTCAAATCGCATATTGCACCACTGCAGGGGCGCACCGTGCTGGACGTGGGTTGCGGAAATGGTTACCACTGCTGGCGAATGCACGCGGCCGGCGCGAAGCGGGTCATTGGCATCGACCCCTCGTGGAAGTTTCTTGTACAGTTTCGCGCCATTAAACACTATATCGGTCCCAAACCTGTCGAGCTTCTGCCGCTGGGGATCGAAGATCTTCCGCGACCTATGCGCATTTTCGACAGTGTTTTTTCAATGGGCGTATTTTACCATCGACGCTCTCCATTCGATCATCTACAGGAACTCTGGGACTTACTGAGACCGGGAGGCGAACTGATACTCGAGACCCTGGTGATCGACGGCGATACCCATCAAACTCTCGTTCCCGGCGAGCGCTACGCACAGATGCGCAACGTCTGGTTCCTGCCTAGCGCCGACGCGCTGTGCAGCTGGCTGGAACGAATCGGCTTTAGATCCGCCCGTTGCGTAGACATCAACCAAACCAGCACGCTGGAACAACGTGCCACCGACTGGATGCGCTACCATTCGCTAGCCGATTTTCTCGATCCGATCGATCAGAACCTAACGATAGAAGGCTACCCAGCCCCAACGCGGGCCATCTTCATCGCACAAAAACCGTTTTAACCCCACGAACGGATCGGCGCTCGCTCAGCCTGTTGATGGCACCGACGCGTCTCGCTGTTCACATTGCGCCCGTCGCTCAAGGCGCCGGGCTTCTTCGGCGCTCAGGTGGCGCCAAGGGAGTGGAAACAGTGCCGGCACCCGTTGCTGAAATTCCCGATAGGCGTCGCCATGAAACACGCACAGTTTCTGCTCCTCGAGACGAGAGCCCACCACGAAATAAAGACTCATCATGCTATAGCTCACTAACTGAGCCGCATTCATGTCCCGCGTCCATAGAATGACCAGCGCAAAAAAGTACCAGGGGTGGCGTACATAGCGATGCCAATACGAGATCCGCAACCCGCCTTTATCCCGCGGATCACCCGGCCCCCGGTTCCAACCACGCAGCCCGCTAAAATCCGTCATCTCATAACGACGCAATGACGCAACAAATGCCAGCACCGCAGCCAGCGCCAGGCCATTGCTAAGCCAAAACAGCAGCCCTTCCCATCGCCACAACGGCTCAGCCTCAAAACGCAGCATAAGAAAAGCAACCGGAATCAGCAGCACAACCGACAACAGGTTATATAACAGTCGATAACGCGCCAGCCACGACGGAAAATGCCGTGCAAACCAGGATTTACACAGCAAAGACGCCAACACGGAGTGAAGGATAAAATAGACCGCCCAGTAAAGCGCCAATACAACCAGGATCATAAAATCGGGATACATAGGTATGCTCACCTAATACAAACGGGAGTGGTCACGTGAAATGGGCCACAGGACAGGGTTCCAACCAGGCACTGACGTCGGCAACAAAAACGTTCGGCCGGCTAATTCAAGGGGGTAAGCGACGCCATCTGCGCATGACCAAACCGTATTAAGTAGGGCCATAACTGCTGAGAAGAATAATCAAAAATCAGCGATGCTCGAGCGGGCAGCACCAGCCAGTCTCCTCGAAGTACTTCCCGGTCAAGCTGAAAGGGTCCCCACCCCGCGTACCCTAAAAATACGGCCATATCCTTCGGTGGTTTCGACAGGTCAAACCCCGACATAAAGCGCACCGCATCATGCACAAAAAAAACATTGGGAACAACAGCATAACTGCCAGGCTGTCGACGACCTCTCAGCAGCATCAGCAATCGCTCATCTCGCACCAGCGGACCGCCGGTAAATAGCGGCCGCTCGGCAAATCGGCTCCCTTCCAATCCAGGTAACAAACCATGCAACGACGAATCGGTTGGCCGGTTTAACACGACCCCGGAAGCACCCGAGGGCCGATGCGTAAGCAGCAACACCACGGACTCGCTGAACCAGCTCCCGGAAAGGTGCGGCATCGCAACCAACAGTTTACCGGCCAGCGATGGATGCCCAGGAATAGCCGCCGTGGCGGTCTCAGCCTGGAGGGTGTTCATAAGCAGGGCCACCAAGCCACAGCAACCGACAAACAGCCTTAAAGATCGAGTCAAACGCTGTTCGAGCATCCATCCTCCGCAAAGCGCATTACGCCTTATAAAATCAGCACGTTAACAATCAAGAGGCCCATAGATTCACCGCAATCAACACCGTCACACAACCAAAGCGTCCGCCGTTGACCGCCTGATACCGTCTGTCCAGCACAGGTCCCGTCTGAAAAACGGCCTACCCAAAAGCTGTCTGTGCAGCCAAACTCGCCATAGACGAATAATGGCGTTAGGATCGGCACGTTGCCGCCTTAATATCGCATCTGAACTCTCGTCCAAAACAACGCTCGCTTCCTAACAAGCAGGCATGGAAGCGATGACATCCCGTCATTAGACAAATCAGCCACAAAATAAAAGAACCCTGCCGAATGCTCGACAGGATCCAAGCTGCTACCAGTTCTTTGAAGGAGGGTTGTTAACTATAGTCCATTCACAGCCCCTGAATGGAACAGAATGGACGAACGCGAATATTTTGAGAACGCAACGGCCACTCGCGTAAAATCAGCGTCCTATCCGGCCAAAAGAGACCGCTTCCCATGACAGCCCAAGACACAGGTATTTGGCAAACAGCATGGTTAGAAAACGACCTTGAGATCAACAACTTCTACCGAGAAGCCCGCCATAAAGCCCGCATACGCCATGATGAAAAAGTATTTGGGTTACGCGAAAACAACCAACTTATTGCCCTTGTACGCATACACGCCAAGCACACATATACGCTACTACGTAGCCTGCTGGTTGCGAAGGACGCCAGAAACAAAGGCGTTGGTCACAACATTATTACGACCCTCACAACCCAGCTGACCGACTGCTATTGCTTGGCGCAACCCGGCCCCGCATTATTTTACCAAAAATGCGGATTTACTCTGCTGCCTAGCGCTGAATATCCCGCCGGTCTGACTGATTATTTCGCAAGACAGCAGCGAAAGGATCCTAGTTTAGTCGCCTTGCGCTTTCACTATGTACTAAGGCGGCAGCTTAATACCGAGCAAAAAATGTCGCCTTAATAGGTGGTTCATGGATGAGCCGCCGTGGCGTAAAGCCACGTGAGACAAGGACGGACCTGCGCCGGCCTTGTCGTCATCAAAAGACCGAATGGATCGGTATGTTGATGCCAGGTTAATAGTAGGCGCAACTTAACCCTGCCTATCTCGAACAG
>JBFGZS010000023.1:0-58079 GCA_041586615.1 Motiliproteus sp.
ACCGCCAGGTTGTGATTTGTTCATGCCAGAAATGGGCGCGCTCTTGGGTAGTCATCGCTGATTCCTCGATATAGATGAGAGAAATCAGTGTGTCGGAGTCAGTGCTTGGAAAACAGGTGCTGATTTAACGGCGCTTACAGTTTATCTTCAGAAGCAGGACTCACGCGTGCTTCTGCGAAGTCAAAACCACAAGAGCATTTAGAAAGAAGCTCATGGCGTAAATAATCAACGGGCTGATCACAGGCAGGGCAGCGATGGAGAAGCTCACACCCATGCGTGGTACAGGCTTGGTATGCACTCCAGTGCCAATGCTGACGAATGTAGGGCTCGTCCTCTATACAGCGAGGACAAACGGGAACGCCCTCGCGCCGTATTAAACATAGGGGGATATCGACACCGTTGCGAAACACCGCGCTGTGTCCGTTACAGAACTGCGCTGTAGAGTGCAGCAACGCAAGTTTGAGTAACGGCAAGCGATCTATATCTGTGAGCGTTTCAACCAGCTTGAGGGCTCTCACTCGCAGCCCACTGCTCTGGTTCGCGTGATAGATATTAACCCTGGAAAGTTCCAGCGGGAAAGCGCCTGCCGCATCATGATCATGCTGCCAAAGCCAGTCACGCACAGCACCGCTGAGCAAACGGTATGACTCGAGAAAATTTGCCTCGGCAAGCCTGAGTAGATAGCTTTCCAAGGATTCATCAGGAAATGGCTTTGGCCTTACCAGCAGCTGCATACCCGCCTCAAACTAAGTAATTCTTAGTTTTAACTTATAGCATCACTGCTGATAAAGCACCAATCATTCTAATCTGCCGAACGAAAAATGAGATTTTTACAATCCAACCAGCCCCTTCCGCCAACATCCGCTCTAGCATTGAGTCCTAACATTTTATAAAAGTCACCTCAAATGCCTTACACGGCCTGAACTGCTGCAGCCGGTTGGCAAAAGCGAAGGCCTCATTCATCTCGTAGTGCTGGAAGATGTCAAGACCGCGATCTAATGAGATTTTCCAGCCGCGGTCGGTCACGATGTGGCGGGCGTGGATGGTTCCGGTTCCGTCGAACTCCCAGGTGAAGTTGACGCCCACTGCGCTGGCGGATTCTTTGATCTTTTCGAAGTTCTCTTTCTGCTGTTCGCCTTTAAACTCGTCTTCGCCGGTGACCAGATGAACCGCCACTTCCTCGTCAGCCGCCTTATGTTTGACCACAGTTTCTAGAAATTCCATCAAGTTACGTGCCTGAAAGAACAGGCGGATATAGGGATCGGTGAGGGTTATGCTGGTCGCTCCCTTGAGGTAAGGACCAAATAAAGTGTCGTAGGAAAGCCCTTTCTGGTTTTCCTGAAAGGTCAGGTGCTGCTCTTTGAGTTCTGGCTCTTCTTGAACTGCGGGCTTCGTGGGATCAGGTGAAGGCGTCGGTTGATCTACTTCGGCCGATTCCACCTCTTCACCCTCAGAAATGGTCTTGTGGTAGTAGCTGGGGTACTCCTCCTCTTCCAAGGTGGTCACGTCGCGCCACTCACCGTCCTTCGCCTGGTAAGCGAACCGGACGTTTCCGTAGGTCTTATCGATCCGCATCAGCTGATCTTTGACTCGCCGCCGCCCCTCGATGGAGAACCGCAGAAGTTCCTCGATCTCTTCAGGCGTCGCCTCACCGTGCGGGAACAGAATTTTCATCAGGCCAGAGAAGGTCTTGTTGATGCCATCGCGGTCGCGGGTTGAAAGATCGGTTGAAAGTGTAAATTGATCGCTGTAACGATCGGAGAAGTCCTGGTTGCGCAGAGACCGGAGGATCTCGGCCAAATAATCGACCACAAAGCCGTAACCGTCGGAGAACATATCATTACGCAGGTTCTCCATCTCCCAACCCGGCACAAAGCAGTGGAGCCGGTCGAGAATCGCCTGGCCGTCGGCGTTGCGGTAGGTTTCCGGCAAATCCATAAACAGGTTGTCGTGCTTTAGCATGTAAGGCACGTTGTGGGAGGTGTTGCCGATATACACCATGGAGGCCTCGGCCCCCTGTGGCCCAGTGCCCCGGTTAAAGGACTTGTTCGCCATGTAGTTTTTCAGGGTGTCGATCAGCTTGATATCAGGCTTCTTTTTACTCCCGGCAAACTCATCCATGGCCACAACATCCCAGTAGCCAACCAGGCCGATCTTTCCGGTGGTGTTGTTGATGAACAGTTTGGCCAGTGTGGCCTCACCGCCCGACACCAGCGTCGCATGGGGCGAAAACTCCGAGTAGATATGCGACTTGCCGGTTCCCTTCGGCCCCAGCTCGATGATGTTGTAATTTCGCTCACAGAAGGGGACGAGGCGAACCAGTTGGATCAGCTTACTGCGTCGACCAAACACATCGGGATTCAGGCCGATACTCTGTAGCAGCACGTCTATCCACTCTTCGGTGGTGAACTGTTTTCTGGCCGCCAAATAGCCTTCGTAATCGAAGTGGGATAGCTGTATGGGTTTCAGCGAGGAGAGAATCCAGGGAACGGACTTGGCATCTTCACTGAACGAATACTCAAGGTCGCAGATACACCAAACACCGCCGACCAGCAGTTTCGGGTGTTTTTTGACCGTACCCGAATCCACCAACACTTTCTTGATGCCGAGGTTTTCAAAACTAGCCTCGTAGGCATCAATGTCGGTATTCAGATCCACCGTGATCCTGTCGATGACCTTATAGCGCCCCTTTTCCTTAATGTTGGAGCGCACCAGTGAGGCTTCATTGCGATGAACGTAATGCTTGGCCAGGATCTCTTTAACCGTGTCGATACCGGTCTGAATGGTTGCCTCGTCACTGGTAGCACAATACTGGCCCAGCAAGTATTCAAGCACATAGGAAGGGACGATAGCGTTACCTTTGACCGTCTTAACGAGGTCCTTGCGGACAACGAGTCCCGGAAAGTGCGTGTTAATTTTCTTGTCCAGAGTACTCATAAACCTGTCCTTTAGATATGTATTAGAAGATCCCGAATAGCCAGCCAATGGCCGAGAATGGACTGACCGGGTTTAAGGCTTCATCAAATATCGCCTCATGTACTGCGCCTTCCAGCGCAGCATCCTCTATCCCTGCATCGATAATCTGTTCTGTGTCAAAGTGAGATGCCGCTTCCGATGTGGCAACAACTGTCACGTCCGGATGCTCCTGAATAGTTGCCTGAATGTAAGAAACACTATCTGTTGCCTTGAGCTGAAGTTCTGTAACGATCTCGCCGTCTTCCCAAATCGCCAAATCGGTCACAGGATGATTGGTTTCAGCAAATAACGTGGCTTGAATATCCTGCTGCTGCAGCAGGTCAGCATATTCTTGCTCGAAAACAATTCCCTTTATATGACTAGCATGACCGCTGACAGAATCAGCATCAATCGTGTTGAAATAATCAATAATTTCTGCGTTCGATGAAGTCTCCAGTTCACCATAACCACGGCGAACTGCGGCAAAGACTTCGGAGGGTTCGATCATGATTTGGTACAACCATGTTCAATTAAATAATCCTTAATTTTTTGATGGTCATTATCGTATGCTATTCGTCTTGCGCGCTTCCCTGCTTTTGTTGTCTTTAAGTTAACGTCTGCACTAGACTCAACCAGCAACTGCACCACCTCAAAATGCCCTTCATGCGCAGCCAACATCAATGCTGACCAGCCATCTGAAGTCTGACTATTCAAATGCACACCTTTCTTGATGAGGCTTTCACAAATCATGACTTCACCTCTGATGGCGGCCAACTGTAGTGGCGTCCAGCCTTGACTATTCGCTATGTTGATACATGCGCCGTTATCAATCAGGTACTGTGCAGCGGCATAATTATTGTTCGCTAGGGTTATACATAACGCACTATTGCCCCCCACCGAAACCGCATTCACGTCGGCTCCGTGCGATGTAAACAACTCAACCAACTCTTGATCCCCACGGCGGATGGCAAGTATTAGTAGCGAATCACCTTGGGAATCAAAAATATTAACGCTGCATCCATCATCCACGAGGTTACGAACCACATCGTAGTATCCCTGTTCAAAAGCAGAGAGCAGCGCCGCTTCGCTGTATTTTCTACCGAAGTAGGCTCCTTTTTCCGTTAACAGCTCCACGACGTCCATGCGTTGTTTAAAATACGCACCAGTCAACGCATTCCAGCCATCGTTGTTGCAAATATGGATGTCGGCACCGTTCCTAATCAAAAAGTCGACGATTGAGCGGTAACCCTTAATTGCTGCCCAGATCAGGGGAGTCCACCCTTTGTCGTTGCGTATGTTGACCTCTGCGCCCAAGTTGACCATTTTCTGAGCAAGATCAAAATATTCATATTCCAATGCCAACAACAACGCACTGCTGGACTCTTCACATCGAAAGTTTGGGTTGGCGCCTTTTTCAAGTAATTGCTCTGCCAGGTCCAGATAGCCGAAACGGAGGGTATTGCGCAACGGTTCCCCTTGTTCAGCGTTGGGCTCGAAACTGTCAGAAGCTAAGAGGTGCTGGGCGATGTTTTTAAAACCCGACTCAAGCGCTAACTGAAACGCCTCACCGCTGAGTTCAGTAGCGTCAATCGACGCGGCGTCGTCATTAAGAATATTTACTACGTCTTCAGCAGTACCTGATGCGACCGCCTCTAGTAGAAGAGTCATTCCGTAATCACCTATATCCTTGCCTTAAAAATCAAAGTCGCTGGTAAATGAGCGCCGCATCAAATAGCGCAGCGACTTGTATTCCTTGTAATGCGAAGTCCCGGCATGTTTCTCATCCAGCCGCAGAATCACCTCCTGACCGTTAGCTTCGTCGGCCTTGCGGGTCAGCACAAAGCGTACCTGCAGCTCACGCTCTCGGGGGTTCTCTGAGCCCAGGTCAAAGGTCAGCTCATGGCTGTCGGAGATCAGATCTCCGGACTCGGTATAAATACCCGCACGCAATACTCGCGGCTGAATCTTCTCTGTAACCGGACCGGACTGATAAAGGGTCACCGCCAATTGCCCGGAGGTGATCACCGAACTGGCACCACGCAGAATCTCCACCTCAACGGCGGTGACATCGCTCTGGCGCTTCTTGTTGATTTTGAGGACCGGGATCACCACTTCCTGTAACGATGCCCCTCCATGCACAAAGCGGCTGCCGGAACCCTTCAGGCGCAGGCGGTTGATCGATTTAGGTATCTGCACTTCCACCTCGCCAGTCAGGCCAAGCTTTTCCGGGGTAAATTTGTGCAGGCTGGATGACTCGACCAGCCCCTTACCCAGTACGAAGCGCCGGTCACGGTAGAGAACGACATCGCCGGTTGCTTCCGCACTGGAGAAATCGCTCTCATCCAACGGGCGGTGCTGATAGATAAAGCCATGATCGGCCGTCACCAGAATGTTGCTGGCATTGGCGGCCGTTAGTTTCTTGATCAGCCGCACGATATCGTCCAGCGTCTGCTCGGCGGCTTCGAAGGCCTGGCCCTCGGAGTGGATCTTGTCACCGGTATGATCAATGCGGTTGTGGTAGATGTAGAGCACATCGTTGCTTTTCAGCAATTCACGGCTGCCGTCGCGGTCCAGCTGTATAAAGCCTTCAGCCGTAATCGCCTCACCACGGCCACCCAGCGCTGCCTGCAGGATCTTGGTGCGGTTCGCAGTCCCCTGCGAACTTTGCCCATCCACCAATACCGTGCCGGTTTCATTGTCGGCAATGGCCAGCTCCTTATTGGGTAGCAGCGCGGCCATGCCAAGCTGCGTGTAACTGGGCAGCATCGACAACACAGGTTCAAGTTCGGCACTGTAGCGATCTTCTTGACGGATCAGACTCAACAGCTCATCGCCGATCTCATAGCGCATGGCATCGGAGATGATCACGCAGACGCGGTTGTCCTTGCGCAGGAACGGCTGCACGTAGGCCGAATAGAACTCTTTCTGACGGCGAACGGGGAAGGCTTCCCACTTGGCGGCCTCATCCACAAAGCTCTGAAAGCGGTCTCCCAGCTTCAACAGGTAGTTGTTGGAGTAGAGATTCTCGATCTGGTCGGTCAAGGCCCCCATCAGCGAGGCCATACCCGACATGCGCACATGATAGGTGAACTTGCGGTAGAGCTGATCCAGCTGATACCAGTGGCTGCTGTAGCGTTGCACGCCCTCGGCCAGACTCTCCATAGCCAGCTTGGACTCACCCAGGGCATGGGTAAACCGGGCTGCATAATCAACGGCATCGTAAAGGTGGCTGAATTCACGATACCAGTGGCCCTGTCGCCGCTGACGCACCCAGAGCGAGACATCGCCACTAGATACCGTGCGCGAGACCACCGCCCGCACCAGATCGCTGATCACCTTCTGGTCGATCAGGCGGAAGTAATCCAGTTCGATCAGTTCACGGAAATCACGCTTGGCCAGATCCTGCTCGATGCCCAGAACCTCGGCGCACTCGCCGGAAAGGATCTCAAACCCCTCCTCGAACTGGCGGCTGTCTTTCCAGCGCTTCAGGAACACCAGCGCGTCACTGGTCAGCTTGATCTGGCTCTCTGTGCCACCACCTACGGTCATGGCATAACACGATTTGAATAGCTCGATGGCAAAGTCGCGGATGCTCGGTGCGTCGGACTGGTAGCCATAGCAGCGGGTCATCTGCTCCCACAGGAAGGCATCCAGACTGCAGCGGCCAACCAGCTTGATTTTTTCGTCCCGGCCATCGGCCAGCTCCTGCAGCAGGTTTTCTGCAATGGCATCCATGCGCGGCTCGCTGCCGGCACAGATCGCCAGCATCTTTAACCGGATCTGGCCGGCGGTATCGTCCGCTTTCAGCAGCTTCTTAAGCAGGTCTTTGCGCTTGGACGCTTGAAAGAACTCCACATGAGCCTGCACCACCTCGGTGAACTCAAGACCCAGCTCCAGTTCAGACAGCCAGATGGCCACCTGGTCGGTACGGAACTCGCCGTGGGCCAGCTGCACATCCAGCAGCCAGTTATCCAGATCGGCGGGCTGAGGGCCTTCACGGTAGAGCAGGAATTTCTGCTCCGGCTGCTCACGCAGCACTCTGTACTTGATGCCGTACTCGTTATTGGTCAGCTCCAGCTTTTCGACATCGGGCAAAGCCAGCGTCTCATAGTCGTCGCGCAGTTCCTGCTTGGCGTCATACCAGAAGATGATCCGGTGCCGGTCAAATAATTTTGTTAAAGCCTGGGCAATTCGATTACTCATGCGACCGCAAAGTCTCCAAACAAGTATTTGATAGTGGTCGAGAACTCACCGAAACGGCCGTCTTCTCCCATGCTCAAGTAGCCCAAAACAAACCGGCGTAGCTCATCATGGGTCAAACTGTCCTCCAGAAAGGGTTCTATAACACTGGCCCTGAGATCATTCAGCTTGGGTATATCCAAACCCAGTCTGGTGATGGTTTCACGGGCCGCCTGGTCGTGCTTATCAGCGGGCTTTATCAGACCGTCACCTTCAAAGAGAAACCGGTTTTCACAGCCTGGGTCCAGAGGCGATACCAGCAACTCTGGGTCATACCAATTATCTTTTAAGTTGCCACAGTGCCGAGGCGCGCCTTTCTTGATCTGGTTCTGACAGGAACAGAGAAGATTGCCATAGTCCAACGGGTCGACCGCTGGATCGCTTTGGGGCTGAAAATGCTCAATGTGGCAGTCCGACTCTGTTAACCTGCGCTCACAGTAACAACAGAGGAAACCCTGATCCTGCATTAGCGCCCTCTTTACTGCGGCCTTGGGAGCACCACTCAGATCGTCATACGTGGGTTGCCAATCCTCATTGGCCAGCGCCTTCCAGTCGATAAACGCTTCCGGCTCTAGATGTTTCACCACATGCTTCATTTACCAATCAGCTCCTTGCGTTTGATTAGCACCTTCGCCTTAACCAGTTCCGGGTCTTCGCCAATGGCTTGCTCCAAATCTGAAACTAACTCCCTTGCGGTATCGAGTTGCCCGTCCGTGATTTGCGCGTAGATTCCCCGAAGGTCACTTTCCACCTGGCTGGGACGAGTGGTCTGAAGCCCCATCAGATCCTCAAGCACTCGGTCCACTGTTTTCCCGTAAGATTCCACTGGACGAATGGCTTCCAATTTTCCATCGTCGTTCATGTTCAGCAGAAAGAGATTCTCCGGCTGCACATGGGTAATCACATGGGGTGAATGGGTGGAGATGAGGAATTGGCAATTCGGAAACACCTCAGTAAGCCTAGGCACCACCAAGCGTTGCCACTTGGGGTGGAGGTGAAGATCAATCTCGTCGATCATCACGATGCCGTCTCCCAGCAGTGGATCCTTTCGCTGTGGGTTGGCTATGGCTATACGCCGGGCGAGATCTCCGACCATGGCCATCAGACACTTTTCACCATCGGAAAGCTGGTTCACGGTGAGGCGCTGACCGTTTTTCAGAACTTCCATTCGTAGAGGGTTACGCCTTACCGTCAGCTCCTTAAAATCCGGCATGAAAATTTCAAGAGCTCGTCTAACCGCTGTGAGTTGCGGGTCCGGAAACTGGAAATCATCCGGTCGCATCAGGTCGTCTTTATACTTGCGGTTCTCGTTTTCAAGGTCCTCCCTCTCCCGGAACCACTCGAAAAACGTGCGAAAGTTTGCGCCACTGGTGAGCGACTCTTCGTAAGCAGATAAGAGCCCGAACTGATGCTTTTCCCGAATACGTAAAGGAATATCCAACACGGAGCGATTAACCGGGTAATACGCGAACAAAGGGATATTAACGTTACCCTCATGCTCAGTGATGCCGGCCTGAATTCGTTTTGCCGCCTCGGACGCCAGAATCAAAACAGATACCAGATCCTTTTTTCGGTACCCCTTGTGGACCTTCGCCAGATTCCAGCCGAAACAAGAGCCCTTCTCACACAGCTGAATAGCCAGATTGGCTGATGATTCACCATTTTTAATGTCAGTTTCGGCAATCGGTCGCCCAGAAGCACCTGCATGTTTAATGCGGTTCGCCAACCAGGAGAGCATGATGGCCGAGGCATCCAAAATGCTGGATTTTCCAGCGCCATTCATACCGACAAAAACATTGAGTTTGTCGTCCAGCACCAGCGGTAGATCTTGAGCGCCCCGAAAGCGCTGCAAAGTAAGATTATAAATATGCATAAGTGCGCTCCTAGCCAGACAGGCCGGTAATTTTCTTCAAAGCTTCGCCAAATTTCGGGTAGTTGACCTTCACGCCGTCGTCGAGGTCGATCTCCACCTGTTCGGTAGCCAGCGGGTAGAGCACATCGCGCTCATAATCTTCCATCTCAACGATCATCTTGCTGATCTTCTCGATCTCCTTCAGAGCCTTGGTCTTCTCGCTCTGAGAAGCACTGGCGCTGATGCTGACCGCCTCCAGATGGTTCTTGTGGGAGGTGAGCTTAGTGCGGAACTCGCGCAAGTAATCGTTAAGTACCACACTGACCGTATCCGGGCGGTAGCGGTGCATGTAGATCAGCGCGTTGAAGCTGCCCTTGGGGCTACTGAAGAGCCAGTAGATGGGGCGCTTCTTGTAGCGTTTCACATGATCGTTATAGAACTCGCCAAGGAAGTAATCGCGGATACCGTAGTTACGCTTGCCCTTGATATTGAGGCCCTGTTCGACAAAGCGGAGGTTTTCCTCGTAGTGCTCATCGCCAAAGGCCACACGCAGGAACTGACGGAAGCGATCAGATATATCATCGGTGAACCAGTCACCGTCAAGCATGGGGATAACGTTGTCGTCGTCGGCCGGAAAGCTCGGCTCCTGAACCAGCTTCAGGTAGTCCTCGATGGTCTCTCCTTGGTTGGCCAAAATCAGTCCCGGCTTTTCCAGTGCATAACGCCCGAACATACAGCCCACGGCATAAGAGATCAGCTCGCGCATGGTGTCGGCCAGCAGCAGCGCTTCCAACTCTTCCTCGCTCTTGACTCCACCGTAGCGGTAGTGTGGATTGCAGGTCAGGGTGATTTCCTTGAGTGGCACCTCGGGTGTCAGCTCGTCCTGCAGGCCATAGGCCTCGATGAAGATACGATTATTTTCTTCCTCCAATCGTTTCATCTACAGTACCATCCCTTGCCAGTGGGCGCGGAGCCTCTGGTAAGTGGTGCTTATTGCCGGATGATGGTAGTCAGGATTCAGTATCGGAATGCTATTGAAATCCCATGAGGTTTCATATGCATCCCAATCTTGAAGAGATAGCGAAATACATTTATGAACGATTTCCTTTATGCGTTCTTTCTCAAAAAACGATGAAATGATTGGAACTTTATAGAAATCATCGATTTGAAAACTTAATGTTGGATTCAATAATTCTATTAGCCTCTCAGCATAAATTGAATTCATTAGACCAAGAACGTATATGTGTTGATCGCCAGCATAAATTGCTGTTGGTCCTTTTGCGTCAAACAAAATTCCCGTTTTTTGATTTCTGAATGAACATTTAAAAGATGTTATATCAGACCACGTAAGTCCTTCTTTAAAAAAATGTTTCCGATTCTCCGTTCTTCCTCTAGTAAGATCATTGCCATATCCGTTCCATCTCAACAAATGCTCACAATTTCCATACCACCTTCTGAAGCTACCTCCCTTGTTATAAGGCACCCAGGCATTATTCCCCTCGGCATCCGAGTAGTTTTTAAAACTCGTATTGATAGCCCTATTATCTAGCTCATGCCATAGGCGAAGAAAATATGCATTATCTCCAGTGATGATCCCTTGAAAAGCGTGCGATATATCCCCCATTTTTTGAGGAAGTGAGAAGTTATGAATCATTTTTCCTGAAACCCAGTAGGCAATCTGGCTTCCTGGTATTTTCGAGAAAACTCTACTGTCAGACATGAATCGCCAAGTACAGTCTTTGTTTGCAACAGCATCTAGTGCCCGACGACTCATTTCTTCTTCATCGCCTTTAAAGTCAACAAGCCTTATATAGGCGCCCTGACCACTCTCAGAATCTGAATTCCTTATTGCAAACGCGCAAATTTGAACAGTAGCACCTTTAAAGCCAGAAAGTGGAAGCTCTACTAATGTAGTCAAATCCTTTTTCGACGAAATTAGCTGCCTTAACGATTCATGTGAATAAATATACATCCATACATTTGGGCACATTACTCCGACCATTCCCCTTTTTTTCGCTAGTTCAGTGCATCTAACGATGAAAGAAGAGAAGAGGTCAGACTTATATTTAGAATAATTATCAGACAACCACGTAGCCAAACGGCTGTTCATTCCCTTTAGTCCCATATAAGGAGGATTAGCAACTACTACGTGGTATTTAGAGGATAGGTATTCGGTCTGCTGCAGGGCTTGTAGCACCTTTTGATGGGTCATACTTATAAACAGCTGCCCGGATACGTCCTTTGACTCCAGAACCCTGAGCATATCGTTCACGCCGGTGACATCCGGTCGAATCAGGGAGCCAAAATTATCGGTCTCTTCGAACTGATGCAGGGTGCTTTGCAGCGGCGCGGTGAACAGGTCTCGCCCAACGAAGTCCATGTAGTTCTTCAGCTCGTCTTCCTCGAACCGGACGTTCTCCAATACGCAGATGTTCGGCTTCACGCCCTTGTTAAAGAAGCGGCGCTGTTTGGCGCGGGCCTTCATAGTCAGTGCGAAGGCAGCCAGCTCTCCAGCGCGTTCGTCGATTTCAATGCCGAAAAGGTTGTGGGTGAGAATCTTCTCCGGAATCTCGGAGGGCTCGTAGCCTTCCTCTTCATAGATCGCGTAGAGCAAATCGAAGGCATAGGTGAGCATGTGGCCGGAGCCACAAGCTGGATCACAGATCTTGATCTCTTCCGGACTACTGATCTTTAGAAAATCAGTTTCTGGTTGTTCTGGCTCAATGTAGTAACAGTCTTCACCGCGCTCTTTCATGTTAGCGAAGATGCGTGAGTCAGGGCGGTTGAGCAGCCACAGGCGGCCGAGTGAGTTTTCCACCAGGTAGCGTACGATCCAGTGCGGGGTGAAGAGCTGGGTAGCAGCGGGAATGTTCTCAGGCGTAATCTTATTTTTCTTGTTTAGAACATTAAATACCTGATCCTTTTTTTCAGAAATGTAGAACTGGTAGAGCCAGCCAATCACCTCGACATCCAGGCAGGCTTCCGGCGTCATCGCCTCGCGGGTATAGGCAAGGATGGAGTTGCCTGAGAGCAGATCGTCGGGCATCAGCAGTTCGGTGTAGTCGTCGATGCGCTGAAACAAGAACGGCATCGCCTTGTTCCAGGCGTTGCAGGCGGCAACCACCAGCAGGCGATAGGCCTCACTCTGCGGATCTCGGCTAGGCGCTTTGCCATCGAGCAGAGCGAAAACCTGCTGCCGAACCTTATCTTGGACCATCTCTTCGTCGATATGCCCCATCTTGGCCTCAGCCAGAATCTCAGGCTGGAACTGTCCCTCAGCGGGCGACACCACGCCGATGCGGGTGTAGCGATTCACGTCCATGAAACGCAGGGCGCAGAAGCGGTTGAACCAAATGTAGGCCACCCGTTCGATGACCTGTTCCTTGCCGCTTTCCTGAATCGCCTCTTCCAGTTTTTTCACTGCCGCCGGATGCTCACGACTCGCGTTGCTCTCTGCAGCCAACACCAGCTTGAGCTTGCTGCTCACTTGCTCGATCAAGCTGCGCCGAGCGAACTGAGCGAATTTTTTGAGCTTTGCTGTTTCCATCTGGTTAGACTCCTACCGCTGCAGCCAAGCGCGTAACCGGCCACTTCGGGAAATTGGTATTCCATTTATCTAGATTGACGACTTGGCAGCTGGTCGCAAGACTTTGATTCCAACGCCGGGATGCTTGACCAACAGGTAGCTCTTGCCTCAACTGCTTGGCAAGGTGGGTATTTAAGGCGTTATCGAAGGTAACCAAGCAGACATAGTGAATGGGCTTGTCGACCTTCTGTTCGGCATGACGATAGAGGTAGGTGTCCCGATATTTGTACTTGAGATAATTCTTGAGCCATTTGAGATGAGCCTTCCTGGCCGCCTTCTCATCTGCCGTGCCCGGTAGCAACACGTTGTATTCAGTCGAATCGTCATAATCCTTTAGCTCGACATAAACATAAGCATCATCAAATTCTGCAACAACATCTACGCCTTTCATGGGTACTCCATGAAAGGTCGCTTTCTGCCTGTCTTTTTCGTCAAATACGAACGCTTCAATGGCATCTTGAAATTTGAATTCAAACCCGTCAGCTTCAACCGTAATCACTTCCCAAGACCTCCCATGTCATTACTGATCTCCTGATCGACCAAATAGCCGTAGGCATCGTCGATAGGATTGGGGCTTATAGCGAGATAGTCATCGGTTGTTGAAACCGATATTTCACGGGTGTCAGGATCGCGATATAGACTATGAAACTTGATGTGGTCTTCCTTGCCCTTATCCATGAGCAAGTCAAACCACTTAAGTAACACGTAATCGTGGGTAGCCACGACAACTTGCTGCCCATTTCTAGCCAATTCCAATAGCAGCTCAACCACAAGTTTCATCAACTTGGGGTTGAGGTTCGCCTCTGGCTCATCCCAAATTAGGACGCCGCTGCGTCCAGGATTCAGTTGATGATTTTCCATGAGCAGCTGTAAGGTTCCGAGCTTACGAAGTCCCTCTGCCGTCATATCTGCAGAATCGCTGCGCTTGACCCGGAACGTCAGCTGATCAAAATTTTCACTCTTAGGATCTTTGACGCGCTCGTAATGGCCAGCTTTAAAGGCAACAACTGGCTCATTTATGGCGTCTGTTACTTCAAACCTGCCGCCTAGAAGCTCGACCAACTTCAGGTAGATCTCTGAGAATCTGGGATCTTGGTCTATTTTTTCTCCTGCTTCCGCGTCAGGCGCAATAGCCAGACTTTTCGCAACATCCAGATAGCTTTGGTCGAATAGCAGCTCAAGCGTTTCAGGATGCGCTTTTATCGCCAAGATCCCCTTCATCAAGGAGAGCACTTCCTTCACCGGAATCAGGTTGGGCGATCCTACTGGGGGAGTAGTGACAAACTTGTTTTGAGCCAGCTTTTTGGAGTTAGCGGAGAAATTCAGGGAGATAGCCTGCCCCAACGCCAAATCACACTTCAACACCGCTTTAGATTTGCCGTCTTCGCCAATCAGCCCCTTAAGGGAGTTACTCAGAGGACGAAATAGGCGCAGCAGTTCTTCAGTATTCACTGTTTGTTTCGCCAACGCTTTATTAGCGAAGTACAGCGCCTTCAAGATCTGGGTCTTGCCCGTACCGTTTTCGCCAATGATCACGTTGAGCTTGGGTGAGAGTTCAAGCTTAAGGTCCGTGAAAGTCGTAAAGTTGTTTAACTCAAGACGCTCGATCATACCTGCACTCTCTTCCCTTTATGTATCTCTTCCATAAGCGCATCTCGCATCGAATCCAAATAGCGATCCACATCAGTTTCATCAGCCAGCCAGGCCTTGTCGTAACTTGCTCTTACCTGGCGGACATTGACGTATTCAACCTTGGGCTTCGGCGGTGATGGCGGCGTATCGTCATCCCGCTCTCCCGATGGATCAGTTGGCGTTGGAGCCGGGCGCGGGGTTGCCAGATCGACCATGCGGGAGAGGAGTTTTTGGTAACCCTGCTCTTCAAAGTACCGCAGCCGGTCGTTAATCACGGCGATCAGGTGCTGTTGTTCAATGTGTTCAATCAGATCCCGGTAGGGTTTATCCAGCTCGGTCTGCCGCTCTCCCGGTAACTTCTGGTATTCATCCATGCTCTGCATACGTGACTGCATGGTTTTGAGGGTATCAATGGCGCGTGAACGGGTCTGCTGCACCGCTTGGTTAATTTTTTCTTCCAGCGAGTCCACAAGAGTTTTGACCTGCTGGATTCGGTTGCCGGTATAGCAACGCAGATCGTTCAACTTCTCCTTAATCTCTGTAACCTCATCCCCTCGGACATAGGTAAAGTTGGGCTCCTGGGTTTGTACAAATTTACGGGCGTGGTCAAAAATCTCTTTTTGGGGGCCGCTCATGAATTTACGGATGGGATCGATCGAACCCTCCTTCATGTCGAGCAACGCATCTTCCTGGCGGCTGAGTTCGGTCAGATACCAGGTGTAAGGTTTGCCGGCCTGTTCCTTGAGTGTTTCAAGGACCGGGGTCAGCGCAGTGAGAAAAGGGTACTGGGATGCTTGGACAAATAGGGGATTGAGCTGATGAATCAGCTCCTGAAAGGCGGTGGCCACCTCTTTACCCAGCGCCTTGGCTTCGCTGGCAGCGGGCGGTGAATCGAAGAAGTCTTCATGGAACTCTTTGAGGGAACGCACCTGCGAGGCTGTAAACTCAACCTGAGGTTCCAGCACCACATTGCCATGGCCATGGGAGTTGCGCAAGCCACGCTCCAGGTCTGCGTCTTCCAGCAGGTTGCCATCAACGCGAACCTCAACCTTGCCGCGAGCGCAGAGGTTGGCCAGCGTGCAGAGTATGGCGGCGTAGTACCAGCCGTAAGGTTTGCGTTCGAATTTTTCCAGCAGATTTTTCAGCGTGGTGCGGACCCCACCCCGGTTATTGCTCTGGATGAATG
Organism: Motiliproteus sp.; assembly: GCA_041586615.1. Classification (GTDB taxonomy): domain Bacteria; phylum Pseudomonadota; class Gammaproteobacteria; order Pseudomonadales; family Balneatricaceae; genus Motiliproteus. The sequence goes on from JBFGZS010000023.1 coordinate 15,451, forward strand.
CCAACAGCTCCTGCTCGGACTCGGCCAGTGAGGTGACGTCATTACCGAAGAGCCCTTCGTCTGACGCTTTGAGGCACTGACCGATGTCGTTCTCGCTGTAGGTAATACCGCGCAGCATTCGCAGGTTCGGATAGGTTCGAGAAACCAGCTCATGAAACCCTCGCGTTACGCGGCTTTGAGCGTCTTCCGAACCGATTTCGATGTCGCCCCCCGCAACCAGCAGCTTGGCTTTGCCCATCAGGCGTTGCACCCGCTGCTGCAGTTCGGCGTAGCGTTCACGATTCTGAAAGCCTTTATCGGTCAGAATGCGTTTAATCGCTTCTTGCTGAGTGATGGAAATATTCTGGCGGATATATTTCTCCGTGCGCTTATACATCAGCAGATCGCGCACCAGACGTTCATCGCTAGGCATCAGCACCAGCAGTTCATCCCGCCCCATGCTCTGCATCCGCAGGATCGATTCGCTCTCGGCGTTTTCATGGAAGGGGCTGATGACGTGGACGGCCAACTCGTATTCGCGCCCATGCAGGCGGTCATCGAGCTTTCGAGAGAACGAATAGTCCTGCCCCTGTTCTTTGGCTGTCGCGCCTTCGTAACGGATCTTGCGATGCTTGATGACGTGATCGAAAACGATCTTTTCCAGCTCGGTGGCTACTTCTGAAGATTCGACCTCGGTGTTCTTGATCTCCTGCTCGACGTCTTTTTCCTCGTCGGTGAGATATTCGTAGAGTTCACCATTACGCTGCACGTAGGTCTGTTGCTCCAGCAGGCTGAGCGCTTCTTCGACACGCTTTCTCAGAGCCGGGAGGTCTTGGTTAAAGCCGTCGAGCATCAACACACAGAGGTTGCGTACGGTTGGCTTGAACTCCTTGACGTATTTAACCAGAAACAGGACTTTCAGCAGCCGGATCCCAAAGGGGTTGTCGAGGTGGTTTTCCGCCTGGATCACCGCCTTTTGAATCTGAGATTTCAACGCGGTGCGAATGCCCTCGAACATCAGATCGAAGGTAGCCAACTGGCCCACTTGATGGTCACTGATTTGGATGGCTACCTGCTGAAAAACACCCAGCATCGAGCGCTCACCAACGGAGCTGTGCTTGCCCTCAAAGGCGTTATGCTGCGATAGGTTCTGGATAGCGGACTGAAACAGTGCAAACTGATAGGGGATGAACGGATAGCTGTGAATGAAATGCTCGCGATCCTGAAAATTGCGATAGGTGGCTGAGCCATCGGCAAAATCGAACAGGGTCTTAAAGTTGTTCGACTGGGCATGGTAGACATCGGACAGCTCTCCGACACCCTCTTCCGTTTTTTGCAGCAGACGCTTTTGGATAACCTCGGCCACATCGGCACTGGTTAGCTTCATGCGGTTGGCGAAACGCGCCTGAATTTTGGTGAAATCGTTTTCAGACTTATCGCCCATTTCACCAATGACGGAGTTAATGTCTTCCTGAGCCGTCACAATGACCCAAGCTCGCCCTCGGCATTTGGTTGCCAGACTCTCGGCAATGGTCTGCAGGTTCGTCATGAGTTTGGTATTGTCGGCAATGTACTGACCGACTTCATCCACAAAGAAGTTCAGGCGAAATTTGGGTTCTTGCTGCTCGATGTAGTCATTGATTTTTTCGGCGAAGTCTTCAATGGAAACACGGTGCTGGCTGCGGTACTTATCCAAAATACCCAAGGCCTGCGACTCGTCGCCACCGGTTACCTGGGCATAGGCCTGGGCGATGTTTTTTGACTCCAGCAGAGCTTGCTCGCGGCCCTTGCGCCAGGTTCTGCCTGCGATCGATTCGTAAGCTGACTTGAATGCCTCATAGTGCCCCCGGCTGTCGAGGTCGCGCTCGAACTGGGCGATATGCCCTTGCTTGCCGTAGTAGCCGCACATCTCGTCAAACACCTTAACAAACACCGCGAGGAGCGCGTCGATCTGTGTTTTACTGATGACATCCGCTTTCTGGTCAATGTTGAACAGAATACTCTTTGAGGGAACCTCGATGGCGCGCTTAAGATCGCCGCGAAGGATTTCGTTATCGCCACACTTGGGCAGGAACAGATCAAGAGCAGCAGCCCCATCGGTATGCCGGTTCTCCAATAACAACGCCAGCATCTTCAACAGGTGCGATTTACCAGACCCGAAAAAGCCGGAAACCCAGACACCGTTGGCACCTTCATAATTGTTGTAGGCATCCAAGAACGATTCAAGGCGTTTTTCGACCTCGTTGGTCAGCACGTACTCTTCAATTTCCAGGCGAAGGCTGGCTTCATCATCCGCTTTGATGACCCCTTCTATGGGGCGGTCAACTGGTTTGTTAAATAGGGTCTTAAGAGTCATCATGTTCCCTCTGTTCTCTTAAATAAATTCAGGCTTCGCAATGAAATATATTGAACGCGCGGTAATACTTGTCGTCGTGCAGTCTGCTAAATAGATCCAGCGATGCGCCGGACGCCAATGAGTGGGTATAGGCGCCGGGAAAAAACATGAGGGTCGGCTTTTCTTTGGCCGTACTCTGCAGATTGTTCAGAACGTTGTGGGAGCGGATGTAGGGGAACACTTCGCCGACACCAGAGAGGAACAGCACGTCGAATTCGGTGCTTTCCAACTTGGCCGCAATAGCCGGTGCCAAGTGCGATTCAGGGTCGAGCACGCCCTGCAATAACTCTTTGAGTTCCGCTTTGGACACACTCGATTCAGCATCAAGGACCTGATCCCAGATTTCCCGTTCTTTAAGCAACTCAATCGATAGGTCGTAAAGATTCACATCCAGAACCGTAACACCGGCCTTTTCAAGACGATTAACCAGTTGTCGCTGAAGCCGCCCCATATCAACGGCCTCTTCGGGCTTATAGGGGCAGATAAAGAAAGGAACTTCATTGCCCAGCCCCTGCTTATTGAGAAATCGCTGACCGGAAATGACGGCAAACAGATGCTGAAATCGGTCCTGCATCGGCATTCTGGCAATATCGACTGTCACCGTGTTGTTCCTTTCAAATCAGATTCAAAAATAGGGAAGTACAGAGCGTCATCACCTTGCCGGATGAGTTCCAGTAGCCGAGGACTCAGCAAGGCCGCATGTATGATGTCATTGGCCGTAAGCAGATCTGCTTGTCGAAGCATCTTGAAAAGCACCTGCCGCAACTTGGTGCGTGTTGCCGGTTTGATGTCATCGAGCTCCGGGTGCCATTCCGCTTTTCTGTTAAAGAAGGCATCAAAATCTTCGTGGGTTAGATCCGTCTTCAAAGTGATATAGCGCTCACGCAGTACCTCAACAGCAAAGTCAGCAATGAACCTATACCGACAGCAGATTGCGATCCATAGGAGATAGGCCTGTTCTTGATGATTACCCTCAACCAATGCTTCAAGCTGGATCTGAGTCAATGTTTTAAGTCGAGAGATAACCTCACGGCAGACCCTTTTGAGGGTATTCATTGTTCGAGCTTGGAGTAGATTTTCAGCGACAACCTTGTCTCGAACCGAACGCCATTCGCCAAGGTCAAGATACAGTGCGGCCAGCTCGACCGATTCCCGGTGAAAAAGGCTGCCCGATGTAAATGACATGCTGTATCTATCGTTACTCATGTTTGCTCAGTGTTCCTTTTTAGGATATTCAGCAGCGCCGCCATCTTTCACCCACTGGTCCACCTCATCCCTCTTAAACTTCCAAAGACGCCCCATACGGTGTGCAGGCATCAAGTGCTTGTCGATCCAGCGATATACGGTGTCACTGCTGACACCAAGGTACTTCCCGATCTCGTCTACGGATAACCATCGATCTTCCATCTCGGCCATTTCTATCTCTCCTCATGGACGATTGGGGTGCTGCCACGCAATGGACAGCTTGGTGGAGGGCGCAACACCCCCAAATTAATAAAGATGATCAAATATAGGTACGAATAAGTCTGACAGCAACCGTTTTCATCCGGATAAGGCCGTATATACCTGTTTTAAGCTACAAGAATAAGGAAGGAGACAGGTTACGTTATTGTTATGTTTTTCGCTTTATTTGGGGGGGGGGCTGGAGGGGGAAAAGGGAGCCGTTGTACAGGTGTTGGAAGCGCCAAACAATGAAAGTCCTGGTTTTCACATTAGGGAGCTACTGTTTTGAATCCGCACCAGATAATGACTTCAGCAATCTGGTCTGCTCAGTCTCGCTCAATTTTGCAATTTTGCAGATCAAATCAGCTAGGAGCTCTTCTTCACAGAAAAGATAAGCAACCGGTACTCCAAGCTCCTCCGCCAACCGCTTTGCAGTTGGGAAATCCGGTGCGTGACGCCCTTTTTCATACTGATTCATGCGTGCACTAGCAGTGTTCAGATCCATCCCTATCAGGAGTCCTAACTGTTGCTGCGTTAATTTTGCAGCCTTTCTGGCCGATCGAAGTCGGTCTGGTAATGGACTATTCATTGACTTAGCTACCTAAAGTTCACGCAGCTAAGATTCTCTTAGTATTAGACAGAAAAAGGTACTAAGCAATACTTAGTTTTAGAGACAACCAAGGCACAGGTATGAACTCAGTTCTTTCTTAGCAGCTGATTCAAAGACATCTTTTCAGAAAACTCGGTGGCGACCAGAGCTTCGTCCTCCACAACTGCATTAGCGTGATAGGTCGAATAGCTTTTCACTTCGGAAAAATCCAGCGTACTAGGATCTTGTTCAAAGGGATTTTCTTCAGCGGGAAAGTATAAAGTGAAAGCTCGTGAAAGGTGCTCAGGAAGCAAGGTTTTAGCGTCTGCTTCCAGTGCAATTGCAACCGCCTCATTGAGAAGATGCTTAAGCTTTCTGACTTCTCCCCGGCTTACGCAAAATAGAGGCAGGGCGACTCGCTGATCCTCTATTCTAGGCGTCACATCAAATGGCATCCTGACAGCCAACCCTTTAAGAAAACGAACAAACACCTCTCGCCCATCGGTTAGCTTGAAGTACGGTAATTGGCGCCGACAAACCAACCTAGACGACCATTGTGGCTCATCGGCAATGCGCTCCGCCCAAGGCATTCCGACGAATACGATGGGTATACCCGCTTCTTCACTAATGTACTTGAAGCGGTTAGCTATCGCCTGACGTGCCTTTGCGGATTTGAACTCGATCAGCTCTTGGAATTCGTTGATGATGATCAGCTCTGTCTGGCATCGCTTAAGCAGCTTCACCAACGATTCAGTTAATCCAATATCATTGCTTCTTCCTTTTCGGCGCTCGCTACCAAACTGCCCCAGATCATGTAGCAACTGGATCATCGTTTGCTCTAGATCCAGCTTACTGGGTATCCGACTGACCAAGAGCGGACATGTAATCACATCACCAACCTGTCTCTGCTCAAACCGCTCTTTGTAGTGATTGATGAGATGGGATTTACCAGAGCCAGTGTCGCCGGTTAAGAGCATGCATTGCTGATCGCCGCCAAGCTTGCGATTAGCACGAAGGCGATCAAAATCATTCAGGACTTGGGTAAGAATCGGGTGCTCTACAAAACAGCTCTTGAAAGTTGCTAAATCGAGTTGCTGCTGCTCAGTCAACTGGTACATCAATACGGATCCAGGTCGGAAGCCATGTCATCCCAGTCATCAAGCATATCACTGTGCTGGTTCTTTGACTTCCTCGCCTCCGGACGGGAGGAGTTGCTTACTCCGCTTTGATTTTCATGATCATCACGCTTTAGGCTCGCTGATTTCGCTGCCTTATCACTTCCAATGCCTAGATGCCGAGCCGCAGCCTTTGCTCCGGACATCGGCTTGTTTTTGTTCCGGCCAATTTTTTCGACTTCTTTGACTTCAGCCCCAATACGTTCCTCAATTGCCAGGCGGGCCTCAGCGAGACTTTCATGGTTGACCTGTGAGCGATAAAAATTCCTTACGAACCGTCTGTAGGTCCGGTGCTGAAAGAGAGTCAAACCGTTAGTGTAACCATCGGGATCTACACAGGGAACCTTGATGTACTGCTGCTTGGCATCTAAGTAAACATAGATAGAAGAGAGATCTTCAGGATTAATTTTAATCTGCATTGTCAGTTTTCTACCGGACTTTGGAGGATTGTATTTTCGGTACTCGAGCAACTCATCGCTTGAGTATTGAAGGCGCTCGAAAGTTATTCCACCCTTTTTTAAGGTACGCTGTTCCGACTGCCCAAGTTCAATAATGAGTATCTCAATATCGGAGCCTCTATAAACGGCTGGAGGAAGTTCTCGCACTCCCATATTCCAGGTAACCGCCGGTACATTAGTCTCACGACTATTGGCAGATTGATGATAAACATCAATGACCCATCTATGAAAAACATCCATGAATACACTGAACCGCATAACCGCGTCTTTTTGTGGATTATACCCATCCAGCTCGCCGATATTAGAGAACGTCTTCCCTGGAATCCCAACAAGTAACTTCTTATTAACAACGCCGAAAAATCTCTCTACCATCGGCTTAAGCCAGGGCCTTCCGACAGGGTTATACTGAACATCGGTAACAACCTTCTGACAAGCATATTCAAGGCTTTTACTCCAAAACTCCGCACCATTATCTACAACGAGAGTTTCTATTTTCCCCTCACATGGCCAATCATTTTTCAGAGCTGGATAAAGTTCACGAATGTGCGCCTTGTTGAGTAAGGCATTGAGCAGAGCCTTGCGAACAGACTCATAGCTAGGCTCTTTATAACCGAGGTAAAAACCAACAACACAGCCACTGAACGAATCAAGCAAGGCGGTCAAATATGGTCTTCCCAAAGGAATGCCGGTCTTGTCGTCGAGAAGAATAAGATCTAGGGGCGTATGATCTATTTCCACCCGTTCTAAAACCCGAGTAGGCCTTGAATGGGCTCCAACGTTTCGATATTCACGATCCGCATACCGTTGACCGTAACGACCCAGCGTTACTTCGTAGGGAGGAAGTTTGGCGACCCGATCATAGAACGCCCTTAGGCTAAGAGCAGGTATCCGTCCTTCCACAACGTCCCGATTAGCCAGCGTAATCAGATCTTTGTAATACTCGTAAGTAGCAGCGATTGTCGGGCGCTCACGACGCAGGTACTTTTCTTTTATGGCTTTCCAGAAATAAACAGCGTCATCGACTACTTTTTTGCGACGATTGCCCTTCTTCGTATGCTTCGGGACGAGGGCCTCGATAGTTCGCCCAGATTTTTTATATGAACTGTGCCACCCTGCCAAGGTTCTCCAGCTTGGCACCGGGCCATCTAATGATTTCCCAGCCTCCTGGAGCAACGGTTTCAAGTTCTTTTCTGTCCAACCGGAGGTGTTACGTTTTTCAATAAACTGTATATAAGAGAGTCGTCTGAGCGCCTCGTGCTGATTGCCTTCAGACAGCCCATCTATGGAAGCTGAAAAAGATTGTTCATCTGTATTTTCAAGTAGGAAAGGAGATTCCGAGGACAGCAGTCCATGCTGCGGCTGTGAGAGATCACTTCGAACACCCTCGTCCGAGTCGAACTCATCCTTAAAAAAACTAAAGCTGGAACTGGGGCCTTTATCTCCCATCACACCTAGCACCAAACTAAAGAGTTCTCATCCAATACCGAACCCGTCAGGTCTGACTTTAACTCACCAATTGATAGCCAAGATAAGGTGGACGCCATTACCACACCCCGATCCGCACCAGTTGCATCGATAAGGTTTCTGACTTTCACCGAGCCACTTTTTCTGACCAGTTCAAGTAATTTGTAGTGAAGGGGCGTTAGCGCCTGCAGGCCTGAATATCTGTGTAACAACTTCAGGTTATTCAAGATGGGGTTTACACGAATTTGCCGATCAGTGACCAATAATAGAGGCACCCCAAGTGAGCGGGCAACATCCTGCTTAACTGCAAACTTGTCCCGAAACTCTGGTTTAGAGATTTTCGATTCCGGCTTGACCTCGATAAATCTAGGCCCATGATTTCGGTCTACCACTAGAAAGTCTGGTGTATAAGGCAGAAGCTTACCCAAAAAATCATAGCGGTAGCCTTCTGGCTGAGCCTCATAAGATTCAACGTCAGGGCAATATTCGAAGTGAAAGCAGGCATCAAATTCGAGCGCAGACTCGACGGTAAGGGCTCTATCCATTTTCGAGCTTGCAAATTTGAAGAGGTTTTTAACGCGGGAATGCTTGAGGTTACGCCGATACATAGCCAAGCCCTCTTTCATGTAGCATTACTACAAAAAGATAGACTATGCAGGCTTATGCTGCAAATTATGCAGACTATTTCGCAATTTATGCAGGGTTATGGTTCAAACGACAAAAATTACGCAGAATTGGAGGCAGCCCCTCTAGCCACACCCCGGCACACAAGTCCACCGCTGTGGCTGCTCCCTTCCGGGCCTGACCAGGTTCACGGTTTATCGTTGCGGGGGGACCAGAAGGACCACCATTGCAGCGTTGCCTCGATTGTGACAACGGCGAGGATTATCCACGATTACGGGGCGGCTTGCAACCGTTAACGCCCTGTCGCTTGCGCGATGTAATCACGAATCTTTTTATCGGCGCGCGCATCGTCCCAATCGACGTAGCTGCGTAAAAAACTCAGCACTTTTCCGTCTTTATCAATGAAGAAGCTGGCCGGGAAAACATCCACGGGGAACGCACTGGAAAACTCATCGGTGTCCCCGACATACATGCCCAGGTGCTTAATATTGAGCTTCAGGTAGTACTCTTTGACCGCATCAAAGCCTTTGCGATCCAGCGCCACGGGCAGTACCACAAAGTCATCGCCACCCAGGCGCTCCTGCAAGCGATCCAGGGCAGGCAACTCACGTAGACAAGGCGGACACCAGGTCGCCCAAAGGTTCAGCAAGACCAATTTGCCTTTGTAATCATCGAGACGCACGTCACGCTGATCGTCACCAGCCTGAAACCTAACCACAGAGACCGCTTTCGGCGGGGTAATTTCAATAAAACTGCGCACCGTCCCATCGGAGGGCTCTTCATTTTCATGGCTGGCGCTGACGGGCAATGCCAGCACGAATGACACGATGAGAAACGCTCGAGCAATTAACCTATTCATGGATTAAATCCTTCACGACAGATGAGGGGATTATAAGGTGCCAATCGGCTAGACGCGAATCCCAATCATCGCTTGTATCGTGGTAAACTACGGGCCAGATATTTCTAGTCATCCATACATCGATGGCTAGCATCTCACATCGCGCTTTTTATTCACTCGCCGTCAGCAGACTTATTCTTCATGCAGCTCGATCACTACGCCAATACGCTTGGCAAAGATTTGAAACGCCGCTTAGGCGAGCGGACCCATAAACTCAGTATCAACGCCCAATTTACCTGTCCCAACCGAGACGGCACCCTGGGGCGCGGGGGCTGCACCTTCTGCGATAACGCCTCATTCAATGCGCATACCGAAGCTCCACCCAGCATCCGCGAACAACTGGAGCGCAGCAAACCCGGCATGCGTGCCAAGCGCTTTCTGGCTTACTTCCAGGCTTACACCAACACCTACGCCGAAGTGGAAACGCTACGCCGACTCTACGAAGAAGCACTCACCGTTGCCGACATGGCCGGTCTGTGCGTCGGCACACGTCCCGATTGCCTGCCGGACGCCACTCTGGATCTGCTCGCGCAGTATCAAGAACAGGGCTTTGAAGTCTGGCTGGAACTCGGGTTGCAAAGCGCGTTTGACAGCACGCTAGCGCGTATCAATCGCGGTCACGATTTCGCAGCCTACTGCGACGCCGTGCGCCGGGCTCGACAGCGCAATCTGAAAATATGCACCCACCTGATTATCGGCCTTCCCGGTGAAAAAGCGCAAGATAGCCTGATCACATTGGAGCGCGTGCTCGAACAGGGCTGCCAGGGGCTAAAACTGCATCCATTGCATATTGTGCGCAGCAGCCAGATGGCCCGGCAATGGAAACGCGGCGAGCTGATCCCGATCAGTATGCAAGACTATATCGATACGGCGGCGGAGATGATCCGGCGTACGCCCCTTGATGTGGTTTACCATCGCGTCACCGCAACCGCACGCCCACCGACGTTATTAGCGCCGGACTGGTGCGACAACCGCTGGCCGGTGATGAATGGCATCTGCCAATATCTGGATACCCACGGTGGCCAAGGCAGCGCGTTAAGCGCTGCAACGCGGCGGACCAACCTGCAGCCTGAAACTAATATACGTGTTAAGCACATCACTTAACCCCAAGAAAAGCCCGAAACTTAACCCCAAGAAAAGCCCGAACGACGCCCGGGCCTTGGCTGTTTAAATCTTAAAGCGACTCACCAGTGTTTGCAGGCTGGACGCTTGACGGGCCAGTTCGTGGCTGGACTCCGTCGTCTGATTCGCGGCGGTAACCGCCTGATTGGCCATCGATTCGATCTGAACCACACTTTCACTGATCTCATCGGCGGCTCCTAGCTGCTGTGTAACCGCTGCGGCGATCTGGGTATTCTGCTGGACAATTTCTCGCACTTCCCGGGTAATAATTTCCAGCGCACCACCGGCAACCTCGGCCTGGCTGGTACTGTCGGCGGCCTGTTGCTGGCTCATCCCCATCGAATCATAGGCATCGCGCGTGCGCGACTGTAGCCCGGCGATCACGGTCTGAATCTCCTGGGTCGATTCCTGAGTACGCTGCGCCAGGGTGCGAACTTCGTCGGCCACCACGGCAAAGCCGCGGCCCTGCTCGCCGGCCCGCGCGGCTTCGATCGCAGCATTCAACGCCAATAAGTTGGTCTGATCGGCGATCCCCTGGATCACATCCAAGACGCTTCCGATACGTTCGCTGTCGGTGGTTAACTGGTTAATCACCTCGGCCGTATTCTCGACATCCTGCGCCAGCTTGCGAATCGAGTCGATGGTACGGGCAACGACCTGCTGACCCTTCTGTGCTTCCTGTTCGGCCTGGTCGGCTGAATCTCGGGCCCGGATGGTGTTATCCGCCACTTCTTTGCTGGACGCACTCATCTCGGTAATCGCTGAAGCCACCTGCGTGGTCCGATCCTGCTGCTCCATGACGCTGGCCGTGGTCTCTTTGGCAACCGAAGAGAGCTCTTCGGCCTGCGACGCCAGCATCGCCGACGTCGTGGAGACTTCGCTGAGGGTCTCGCGCAAGCGCTGGGTCATCCGCTCCATATTCACATTCAGATTAATCAGCTCGTCGTCACCCGCTTGCTGCCCCTCCTTACCCACATGAACCGTCAGATCGCCGTCGGCAATTTGCTGGCTAGCATAGGACATGCTTTGGATCGTCGTGATGATCTTGCGCACCACCGCATACATGATCGCTACAGAGATGATCAGGCCTGTCAGCATCGCGAGCCAAATCAAGGCATACGACAAGGTTTGCGTCTCGGCAATAATATCGGCCTGTCCTTCTATCTTGCTATCGGCGACCTCTTCGATCTCACCAATCGTGGCCAGGAAGCTTTCGGCCTGCATATCGTAGTGCATCCGCGCCTTTTTCAGCGCCTGCAAGGCCTCAATAGCGGTATCGAAGCTGGACTCATGCTGATCGATGGACTGGTTCAACGCGTGGGAGTAACTTGTTCCGGCGAAGGCTCCACCACGAATTTTCTGTTGGAACAGCGGGTGATCGATCACCTCACGGCCCTTTTCCCGTAAAGAATCTAGCGCGTCGGTAAGCTTTTCGGTCACAGGGCCACTATTGGCAGCCGTAATCAAACGCTGATAAAAATAGAACCGCTGCAGCAGGGCAATCTGGGTCTCCATACCGCCATCGGCAGCACCCCAGCTTTCGGACAAGCCACGGTTCCAGGTAATAGGCTGGTCGGGATTATCTTCCAACTTTTCCACGGCGGCATCGCCGAGGCTTTCAATCATGACCATCAGTTCCTGAAAACGGTCGAAATCGGCATCCAGGATTTTGTTGGCTGTATCGAAGCGCTGATAGCTGTGTAGCAGGTTGGCCTGCGCGTCGCGGAATGCGTCGGTCTCGGTCTTGACCCGGTTAACATCGGTGTCGGACATCAAGCCAGCAGCGATCATGCGGCCGAGCGCCTCGTCGGCCATTTCCCGCCCTTCATCCAATAGCGCGCTAGCCCGCTCCGGATTGCCCTGACCAGATACCACCATACCGGTACCCAACATCTCGGCTTCGATACCAATACTGCCTTCCATGGCACCGTCAGCGGTATCCCAAACGGGTCCACTGATATAATTCAGCAACGTGGACAGTCGGTTAATGCCGTAAAACCCGGCAGCACCGCACAACAGCACCATAGCAAAAACCAACAGGTAACCACCGCCCAGCTTCGTTCCAATCTTCATAAATTCTCCTTAAACGCCAACCCAATGGAGAGCAGTATAAAGGACCGTTGCCAACCGCTATCCGCTCCAGATCAAAAGAACAGTGGCAAAGCGTCGAAAAAACGCTAAAAACCACTACCTTTGACACAGCAAAGGCTATTCGAAGCTATTCAACCGCTCAATATCCTTCACGACAATCTCCCGCCCCTTAACGTCGACAATCCCTTTTTGGGCGAGGTTAGCCATGATTCTAGACAGGGTTTCAGGCTTAACCGAAAGCCGAGAAGCGATCACTTGCTTGGGGGTATTGAGTGTCACCAACACCCCATTTTCGGCATCGCGGGGCAATAAGGAGAAGAGATAACGCACGACGCGGTAAGTCGCATTTTGCTGCGTCAGGTTAACCACATCATTCAGACGTGCATGCAGACGCATACTCAAATCGGCAATAATGCGCATGTTGGCATCGCGATTAGTTTCAAGCAGGGCCACATACGCGGCACCATCAATGCCATACACCCGTGCCGGCCGGATAGCCTGGGCACTTACCGGATAGTGCTGTCGCTGCATAAACAACACGGCTTCGGCCACCGTCTGGCCGGGTGTAATAATTTCAACAACTTTCTCGTTACCCTCGACCGAGGTACGGAACAATTTAATCTGCCCATCACCCACCAGAAAAAAACGCTCGGCCTTATCGTCCTGACGAAACAGAAAGGCGTCGGCATCCAATTGGTAGACGCGGCAGCCGTCGAGCAGCCCTTCGATCTCGCTCTCTGAAAAGGAGGCGAAAAGATAATGCCGTTTAATGGCCGGCCGGACTACCGTACGTTGCAGATCGTCCATAGTTTTCCTTAATGTGTTGATTAAATGATTCTTACCCTGGCCTGTCTCGCGCCTGAAGACTAGCAGCCTGCGAGGAACCCCTATCCCCAAACGAAAGCCGCGGGAACCTGTGGGTAATCGCGATCAGTGTTTACGGCGTGCGGACGACTGCCGATGATCAGCCAGCGAGAGAGTGCGGGGCTGAAGCTGATGAAGCTGTTCCTCTTTATTATGTCGCCAGACATGACATTGCTTGGCCACCGGGCGCAATATACTTAGCACCTTGAGCAACTTATCGTCACGCACCGGATAAACCTCGATATTACTCAGACGCCGGGTCAGTTCATCTTTATCAGCCTGTAACGGATCCCCCTGCAACCACTTCATAATCAGCGAGTTGGAGGTATCGGTTAATCCGCAGCCGCGGCACTTTACCTTCAACACACAACGGTCACAGACCGCCAACGAGTACTTGCGCTTATTCACCATCCCGCTAGCCGAGGCGGGTCCGCGATAACGGCGCCATTCATCGATCCAGGAGATCTTACGCTTGACGATCCGCAGCCCAAGAATCACGGTACCGATCACAAGACTGAGAATACCCAGCACCCGGTAGGTATCGGTGGACGCAAACTGTACTGCCAGCGCCCCCATTCCCAGCAGACCAAACGGCATGGACTCGTACAGGTCGTGATGCAGAAAAAACATCTTCTCTTTGATCGGCACCCGCTTATTTACCCGGCGCGCATCTGAGCGCAACACCCAGGTCACCGATGCCGCCGTAAAGAGCAGCCAGGCAAAGCCCAAGCCCAGCCATTCGGGGAAAAACATCAGCATTAACAACGAGACAAACAAGTAGAGGTACGGCAGCACCTCATAGAGAATCTTGGGTATCATCCTGTTCTCCGCGAGATACCCCGTACCTTCAGTACGGGGAGGGATAGCGGGCGCTCAACGAGCGCCACTAGTACTCACTCTCTGTTCTAGTAAGGTGGTGGATCGGGATGCCTGGCGATAACAGTCTTTTTTGACGGTCACGCTGGCGCTGATTTTCTGACCGCGTATGTCCATTAGGGCAAAGTAGCCACTGGAGCGCTTACCCTGCACAAAACCCTGGCCTTTGCGGGTGGACACCCGATCGTATTTCCGCAGGCCAAATAGCTTGCCCGTGGGGATCGTCTTTTCTGAGCGAATACCTTTGGTCTGCTGGTAATCGCCGCTGGCGACATGCTTCAAAACAATCGCGACTGAGTATAACATGAGCAAGTCAGGACTAGTCGACAACTCCTTGCCATGGATCATAACTCGCCTAAGTATCTGACTGGAAAATTTATTACTCAGAAGAAGCGGGCCTATTAAGACCCATATTGTACGCGAACCTTAGAACAGCACGCACGATGCCAGAGGCATTCGCCATCCATGGCGATAGACCCCCTAGGAGACAGATTCCGTTGCGGTTTCTGGTTCTGCTATTTCCTCGGCCACGCCCCCGGCACCGGCTTGCCGATACGGGTTATCGGAGTTCAGCAGCGCCTTCGCCTTTGGCATGGGAAACTCCACATCCAGATCAACAATCGCCCCGTCGCGGCACACGTTAATCACCGTATCCATGGTCGAGGCCATCAACGAGTATTTGTCATCCGGTGCGGCGATAAGTGTCTGTAGCCCCAGGTCACTCATAAAGCCCAACGACGTGTGAGTGTTTTCCGCGTCAAGCTTGTTGAAGGCTTCGTCGAACATGCTCAGGCTCATGCCGCCCACCGGCAATCCGCCCGGAGTTTGCTTGAGGCGGTAGGTCGCCCCCAGACCCGCAGCAATGGCCACATAGAACGGCACCTGATGCTCGCCGCCCGAGCCGGTTTTTATCCGCTGCGAGAGGTTGGTCTTGATGTTGCCATCCAGATCTTTGATCACCAGCTCGAAGTTATAGAAGTTTCGGTAGTCCTGCAGGATGCTAGCCTCACCTTCGTGTTTCAAGACCTCGTGGATGCGCTCCAGCGCCTCCTTGTGCGGTGATTTTTCATCCAGTACATCGTCAAACAACCCCCCCGCGTTGGCTTGCTCGGCCCGCGAATAGGTCTCGACCAGCTGCAACACATCCTTCAACTCGGGGTTGGGGGTCATGGTGAAGCTGTACATCTCTTTGTGGAAGGGACGGTGCTTAAGGTGGTTGTTCAGCTCGCGGATCAGCTCTTTAATCTTGTCGATCTGGTCATTCAGATGCGCAACAAAATCGGACCGGAACGCGGTTTCGGCCTCGATGCGAGCCCGCTCGGCCTTCTTGGTGTAATGGGCCAGTTCGGTATCGCGCAGCGCCTGAATAGTCGCCTCGACAAAGCGTTCAAGCTCTTCATGACTGGAGTCGGGGCTTAGCTTGTCCAACTGCTGATGGGTCAGGCCGGAACCGTGGTATTGCGCCTTGTATTGGGCAACGGCATCCCGCACGCCATTTTTCTTTTTATCGACCAGGCTCAGCTCATTCTGCGCCTTGCGTGCCGCATCAAAAATAATCCGTTCCAGTTCGCCAGCACAGGACTCTTCCAGATAATCGCGCTTCTCCTGAGCGGCCTGGGCATCGAAGATCGCAGCCTCTTCACAGCGCGCCCGGGCGGCAACATGTTCTGCCAGCTCTTTATCCAGCACCTCCAGCGTCGCTTCACGCTTGATCATGGTGGTACGCAGGCTTCGGAGTTTCTCGACCCGTTTCTGGTGTGCGCCTTGCGCCAGCGCCTGCTCCTCCACCAACCGACTGAGGCGCTGTTGAATGCCGGTGTCATCCTGGTTGCGCAGGTCCTGCATAGCCTGGCGATACCCTTCCACTTCGGCATTGAGCATTTCACGGTCATTACACAGACTGTAGGCCGACTCTTTCACCCCGATCAGACTCGCGGCCAGTTTAATCAGCGATTCCTTGAGATCGCTGAGCGCGCCGTGCTCCTTCTCTTGCTCGGCCAGTTTGAGTTGCAGCTTATCAAAGTCCTGATCTTGTCGGGCCAGCTGGCTTTCCCGGTGCCGGGAGCCCATCATCGGCGCCTGCTCGTGAATCGAGGTGGTAGAGCCTTCCGACTGCAGCATGCAGTCGGGGGTCAATGCCCGCTCCTGCTTGAGTAGCTCCTGCTCGGTTTCCACCGCCATAACGGCACCCAGCGTTCGGTTGATATAGGCCAGCGCATGACTGTTATCGCAATCGACATATTCCGCCAACGAGCCCGGCTTGCGGCGGTTAAGCCAGTCGTTACTCTTGGTGGTATTGATGATCCGACAGCCCTTGAGGTGACGTGCACGCCGCCGGTAGAGGGTGATCGCGTCTTTGACGCGGTCCGGATCGACGATTAAGGCTTCGCGGCGATTGCCGAGAAAACTTTCAATCGCCACCCGCCAGCGGTCATCGTTGATTTCGGTCAGCTCGCACATCGGCCAGGACGCGATACCGTACTCTTCCAGCAGCGCCATCAGCTCGCGGGTATTGCGCTTGAGTGGTGCCCGCCCCTGCTTGAGCTGTTCGATATCGCCCCGGCTACCCTGCAAATTATCGCGCAGGCGGCTGATCCGAATCACCGACTCTTCGTACCGGCGCGAGATATCGCGCCGAACCACGTCAACCTGGCCTTTCAGTGCGTCAATATTGCTGTCCACCGCCAAGGGTTCTTGCGGCCAGGTAGACCCCAATAGATTCTCGCCTTCACGCCACAGAGAAACGGACACTTTGATGACATCGACAAAACTGTTGGGCAATAGCGCCTCATTGCGAGCAAACGCTACGCTGGAACGGAGCAGGTTATACAGGCTGCCGATACGCTCCTGCACGACGCTCAAGGCGTGCTGCTTGGCGTCTATTTTCAACTCCAGCTCCTTGATACGGTTGGCCGAATCGGAGTTGTTCAATTCGGCGCGGGTATCGGCCAGCTCCTGGATCAGGCGGTTAATATCGCCTTCCAGCTTATCGGCTTCGGCTTGCAGCGCAACGTCCTTTTCCTGCTCGCCGGCGAGCTTTTCTTCGATGGATTCCTTCTTCAGATCCGCCTCTTCGCAGCGGGTCTCATGCACCACCCACTCGTACTCGGCCGAGTTCTTGCGGTTGCGATGAATGCCCTGACACAGGTCCTGCACCTTCTCCAGGTCGCCGATACGGTTGAAAACCTCGCGGGTCTTATGCTCCATCGCGCGGTATTCATCCAGGGATTTACGGAAATCGCCCACCTGGACCAATTTGTGGTCCAGGACATATTCACGTACAAAACGGGTCGGGCTGTCGATCGGGGTGAATTTGATCGCGTTGCGGAAGTTTTTCAGGAATTTCTCGTCGTCGATCGGGATCAACGGGTCAAGGCTCAGCGCCGACATCACCGCGCGGATATAACGGCTGGCGCGCTTTTCCAGCGTCATGTCAGGGCAGCGCTCGCGCAGCGCGTCACGTACCTGGGTCCAGGCCTTCGGCGTCCGTCCACCGGCGGTTCGCTCGGTAAAATCGTCCAGGGTCAGGCCGATACCGGGTAAAATAAACCGCCCCTCCACGTCCTCATCCGGCGAGGCCAGCGATGCACTGATCGCCAGACCGATGCTGGTCACCTCACGACTGTCCTGATCGGTAAACTCCAGTGCCAGGTAGGTGATGCTGTCATCACGGGAGGTCTTGCCGCGCGCACCGCTGGCGTCGTCCAGAAATCCGAGACAATAGGTGCGCAGACTGCGCTCACTTTTCTGGCCCGCGCTGGCATTAAAACTCAGGTAACGCTTATTACCGCCCACCAGCACGGTCTGTATCGCATCCAGCAGTGACGATTTACCCGACCCATTAGGACCGACAATGGCGACATTGCCCCGAATGGGAATTTCCACTGCGCCCAGCACATACCAGTTAACCAGGATGATTTTACTTAACACTTTCATTACGCGGTCTCTCCGGCTTTCGGTGCAGCTTCGTCGGTAGCCGCTTCATCGATAGCAGATTTATCGATAGCAGATTTATCGGTGGCAGCTTTATCGGTGGCAGCATCGCCGTTAACCGCGTGCTCAGCGCCCTGCGGGGTTGAATCTTGCGCCTGCCCTTCCTGATCCTGTTCGGCCAACTCGGCTTCGGTCTGCGCATCATTCTCCTGCACGTCGCCCGACTGCCCCAAACCTTCGAGCTGACGTAGCCAGTCCTCGACCACAACCTGGCGGATCGCCGGGTTGATCATCAACGGAATATTCTTCGGATCGGTCTCCGGGGGCTTACCGCGCTCGATAATCCCGTGGCGGCCAAACAACGAGAGTATCTCCTTATAACGGGTCTCGTTGGGAATCTCTTTGGCGGTCAGGTTTTCATACAAGCGCAACAGATCGTTGGACTGGATGTAGGCCTTGCCGCCCTCGACATCGAAGTTTTCCAGACGCTCTTCATACTGCTGACGCAGGCAGAGCAGAAATAGCGACTCGTCGAGACGCAGACGCAAATAGCGCTCCTCGGCTTTGGGGGTAACACCAATAAAAGATTCATCGGGTTGATAGGTCAAGGTCCAGCCGATCGCCGCGAACAGGTTGGTGAAATAATCGATATGGGTCGAAATCAAAAAATAATAGGGGCGCTGCGACGGTTTATCCGCATACAAAAACTGACTCACCAGCAACTTATTCGCCGCCTCGCTCATCTGTTCGGCATCCACCTGCTCGAAGCGACTGACAATTTTCTTAAGATCACCTAGCATGATGGTTTCCTTGACTCTGTTCGGTTACTGCGGTTTTTCCGGCGGCGGCACCCGCCTGACGCGTGAGACTGAAATCACGACAGATCACCATATCCTGGACATTGATATAGTCTTCGCCGAAGTGAAGCCGGTACTTACCGACCAGCCCCTTGCCTTTATTGCCCAGCGACTGCAAATGACGTACATAGCTGAAGCAGATGTAATCTTCAATGGTTTCAATGACAAACTGATCGGCACGAACCGAATCGCCGCCCTGAAGATGACGTTCAATATACGCTTCGATCTTGGGTCCTGAAACCTGACGACGCTCTTTAAACGCTTTGAAACGCTGGCGCAACGCCAACACGTCGGGATCGATGACCCGCTGCTGAATAATGGTCAATGACGGTGGCAAACGCTTACGCGCCGGACTCCGCACGCTGCGCGGTGACAGGAAGGCATAGCCTTCGAGTGTATCGAGGGTCGGGATTGCTGCCTCAGGCTGATGAGCCAGCGCGGTGATGATGCGCGAAATACGCGCACTGGCGCCCGGCGTGGTTTTATCCATATACCGCACGGTGTCGGACACCCGCTTCTCGAGACGGAAACGGAAATCATCGATCGCAGCAAGGCGCTGATCCACCGATTCAAAAATACGAATAATGCGGGTTATATGGGTGTGAACCTTGTATTCGGCATCGGCGACACTCAGCTCCAGCACGTCCTGATAGTGACCGGTCAACGCGGCTAACCGTCCCTCATCAAACTGCAGGTCACGCAGCATGGCCAATAACTGGCGACGAAAGCGAAACGGGTTATTGTGGGTCTTCAAGGTTTTGTAGTCGGACACCAGTATCGCCTCGACGAACTGCTCGAAGAACCCTTTAACGATGGCCTGCGGATTATTGGTCGCGGCGAAGTTATGCTTTAGCTCCCGCAGCCCCAGCAGCATATCGGTCAGATGCGCACTGAATTCGGCCGCCGTTCGCGCTGCTTCCTGCAATGTCAGGCCCCGTCCTTTCGGATCCTGCATCGCCGCTTCAACCGAGCTGAGCACGTTCAGTACGGCACCACCGTAGCTCTTCTTCTGCAACGACGCGATCTGTACCAGGGTACGCAGCAGATAACTGATGGAGGGAGACAACAAGACATAGGTACGATAAAGCTGCTGCTCTTCATCCAGCCAACCGCTTTTGACCAGGCGACGATAGATACGATTGGTAAATTCCGCGCTGGAGCGCGGTAAGTCCGGTTCGCCCTCCTCACCGTCCCCCGCTTCGGGCGTCCAGCGACGCACACCGTAACGCACCACCGCCTCTTCGATCGTTGAGCGCACCAGATCCTTGGGGATAAAGGGATCGATCAGATCCTCGTCAAAAAACAGATCCGCCAACTCCAGCAGCACCGACTGATAAACCCCGCGATTGGGGCTGGCGAGCGGCTGAAACAGCTCATCTGGCAGCTTGTTGAAAAGCATTGTGGTTCCTAATCGGATGTATCTAAGTGGATGTATCTAAGTGGAGATGTGCAGCCATCGCAGGATACGCACCGGCCACAAACCTGCGAGCGAGGCTGGCACCGGACTCAGGCTATCCGCAAAACGCCGAATTCTACCCCAGAAAGGCGGGTTAGGTCACGGCTAAGCAGGGACCAATTACCCGCCCGACCTGCAGCAGGCTCAGGCTTTTATCCCGGCGCGAGCCGGAAGTCGCTCAGACGGCACGACAGATCGATCCCCGTCTGCAACGCCACCAGGCGCCGCGCTAGAAATGCCTGATCCCGGTCATCTTCCAGCGCCGTGCGTTGACGGGGTGTCAGCGCATCCAGGTTGGCATAGATCGCCTCCAGATCCACAAAGCGCTCGAGCAACCCCGCGGCGGTTTTGGCACCGATCCCCGTGACACCGCGCACATGGTTCGTGGTATCGCCACACAGGGCCAGATAATCGCACAGCTGCGCGGGTGCCACGTGAAAACGATTGCGGATAAAGGCCTCATCGACTTCCAGCTTGGCGAAGTGATCCCAGAGAAACAGCCGGTCGTCACCACAGGGCAGCAGTTGCGCAAAGCCTTTATCGGTAGACACCAGGGTGACCCGACCTCCCGCCGCCAGGGTCTTGGCTGCCAGCGTGGTCAGCACGTCATCGGCTTCCAGCTCAGGGTAGGTAACGCTGCTCAATCCTTTAAAACGAAACAACTGCTCAAAGCGTGGTAAACCCGCTTTCAGCGCATCGGGCATCGGCTTGCGCCCGGCTTTATATGCCGGGTATTCGTGATGGCGCCAGCTGAGACCCGCGCCGTCAAATGCACAGACCCCATGGCTGGGTTGAAAGCGACTCAACAACCGCCCCACCGCATGACCGGATGAATTCAGCGCGGCGTCCAGGGCCGCGTCGCCCTCACCCGGCACCGCAGCGTGTATGCGCCGGATCAGATTCATGGCGTCGATCAGCAGCACATGCGGTTTCTTGGTCGTCACCTTGCCACTCCTACGCTGCAGCCTGCCTTAACAGAACGGATTTGTGCCTCACTTATCGCCCACCTTATGCTCACACGGTCCTCCTGCATATCCACCTGTTCGGCGAGGCATTATACCTTAGTCAGCACGAGAATCGCCGTTCGAGGAACGCGTCCACGGTTATACCGCAGCACAGACCTTAAAAATCATCATCGACTTGCGACATGCGCCGACCTGATCGACATAACAATACCGGATGGATAGGTACTTGTATGCCCGGTTAATAGCCATGTCTTCCCATCCAATACCCAACCACGCTTGGCCCGCTTTTTTAAAGACCCCGCCCAAAAGCCTTGACCCTTTCACAAAAGGTTTATAGAATTCGCGCCCACGGTGATTGAGATTCCTCGATAGCTCAGTTGGTAGAGCAGTAGACTGTTAATCTATTGGTCACAGGTTCGAGTCCTGTTCGAGGAGCCACCCACCGTAACAAGGAAGCAGGTTAGCCTAAATCCGCTTTTTAGCTGTATGGATCCTCGATAGCTCAGTTGGTAGAGCAGTAGACTGTTAATCTATTGGTCACAGGTTCGAGTCCTGTTCGAGGAGCCAAATCCATTCTTCAGGCGCATTCTGGCCACAGCCTAAACACCTAGCAGCACTAAAAAAAATCTAGCAGCAACAGCTAGTAGCACCACCAGCAAACGCTAGCCATACCAGAAACATCCTGCAGCACGCCAAAACAGGCCATTCCCGCCAGGGCCATATTCGATATCTTCTGACAAAAAATCGCAGCGCCTGCATGCGATTCTTCGCGCCATGTCACACAGCCAATGCCATAAACTCAGCACCACAAAGCCAAGCCACAAAGCCAGGTCACGACCCGCCTTAGCCTGCGACAGTTAAACCCATTGCTTCTTTTCCAGCGCCACGTATGCGCCCCGCAACCGGAATACCAGCGTCTCCGCCTCGTGAATTTCAACACAGAGATCGATACGCGCCCGGCCTTTTTCACGCAAGCGGGCCAGAAAAACAGCCCGCTCCGCAGGCTTCGGCAAGGTTGCCGTCACACGGAAATCCCGCGTGACCGGCAAGAAATACTCTAATTCACTGCTGCGAATGACGACGTCATAGGCCCTGTCTTCGTCGCTTAACAGCAAGGTAATGGCGCTCCAGCCGCACAGGGTGGACGCAGCCGATATAGAACCGGCAAACCCCGTCCCCTTGTCGTTCACGTTGGGGGCCAGCAGCGCGCCGATGGTCAACTGGTCACCATCAAAGTCAAACGCCTGAAACCCCAGATGCTCCACCAGGGGGATATCCTGGCGAAGCCTGCTTTCAAATTGCTGCAATCGGTGAGCATCGATCATAGATTATCCTTGTTGCTTATGACATGACGTCCTTGATAGGCGAGGATGCAGGCAGAGACTACGCGCCGGACCAGGCCGACACAATCGCGGCAGGATCCGCTTGCGGCGCCGCTTTCAGATCGCAGCCAGGGTGACCCAGGTAGATAAAACCAATCACCTGCTCGTGATCGGCCAGCCCCAAGCCCTCGGCCACGACCGGATTGTACGCCAGATCACCGGTACGCCACATCGCGCCAAGCCCCTGTGCGTAGGCCGCCTGAATGACAGCATGCGCGGCGGCACCGGCAGTGATCTGCTGCTCTAGCTTGGGTACATTGGGATGCTCTTGCAGACAGGCGATAACCACCAGCAGCAACGGGGCGCGTTGTGACATGCGCTGAAAGCGGCCCAACCGCTCCGGCTCGAGATCGGGGTTATTCGCCTTGGCGGCGCGCAAAAACAGGTCACCCAGCGCGTTGCGATCCTCGCCCGCCACGGTCAAAAACCGATAGGGGCGCAGATGGGCATGGTCCGGTGCGCGTAGCGCTGCCCGCAACATGATATCGAGCTGTGCCGCGCTAGGCGCGGGCTCACACAGCGCCGGACAGGAGACCCGTTCGGTCAATAAGGTCAGCGCATCCATACCCTTCGCGTTCATCGCGTCACCCTTCATCGTATCTTCACCTCAGCGACCGCCACGCAACCTGTCGCGACGGCAATCATGTGCACCGTTATTGGCGCCACAAACGTACATTATCCACATCACCCTCATCGGTGCTGCGGTACGGATTAATATCCAGGCCGCCACGGCGAACATAGCGGGCGTAAACGCTCAACTGCTCGGGCTGACAGCGACTCTGAATATCCAGAAAAATCTGCTCGACACATTGCTCATGGAAATCACCGTGCTCACGATAAGAGACCAGATACTTCAGCAGGCCCGCCCGATCGATGGGGCGCCCCCGGTAACGGATCTGCACACTCGCCCAGTCCGGCTGCCCGGTTACCGGGCAATTAGATTTTAGCAAATGACTATAAAGCGACTCGCTGACCACCGCGCCCTGCCCCGCTGCTAGCCATTGCGGAGCCGGATGATAGTGCTCAATGCTCACATCCTGCTGATCCAGGCACACCCCCTCGAGCCGCGACAGCTCGACCGGGTCATCCAGACCAAACAGCGACACCGTTACCGGCGCGCCGGCGCAGGCACTGAGGTCCTTTATCATCCGCTCGACAACCTGTGTGCGGCTCTCCAGACGGGTCAGATTGAACGAATTTAGATAAAGTTTGAAGGATTTCGATTCGATCAGGCACGGCGAATCCGCCGGAATACGAAACTCTGCCCAGGCCACTTGCGGCAGGCCTTTCACGTTCAACCAGGAAATCTCAAAGCCGTTCCAGATATCAACGCCACTGAACGGTCGCTGCGCATGCCCCCTCTCCAACCAAAGGCTAGCGCGCGGAATCGGGCACAGCTGCCCGGGATCATACTCACTGACGTACGGCGTACTCTGCCCTAATGGCGACCGACCTATATGATCGTGCTGACTCATACCCTACTCTCTGTTTTATACATACTCTTTACCTCGTGCACTACTTGGCGCACTATCTAGCGCAAAAACCCCTGCAACCGGCACTAAAAACTAGCTCCGAATACCTTTTCCGATACGCAGCAGATGCAACGCAAAGCCGAACAACAGCACGATTACCGCGATAATAATGCCAAAGGCCAAACCAATTCCGATGTCGGATACCCCTAGGATACCGTAGCGAAAGGTGTTCACCATATACAAAATCGGATTAAGCTGAGACACCCCCTGCCAGAATTCCGGCAACAGGTTGATGGAATAGAACACCCCACCCAGATAGGTCAGCGGCGTCAGAATGAATGTCGGCACAATGGAGATATCATCGAAACTGTTGGCAAAAATAGCGTTGATAAAGCCACCCAGCGAAAACAATACCGAGGTTAGGATCACCACGGCAATAACCACCCCAAAATGGTGCACCTTCAAATCGGTAAAGAATAGCGACAGACAGGTTACGATCAGCCCCACACCCAGCCCCCGCGCCACGCCACCCGTGACATAGCCGAGCAGAATAATGCTGTAAGGCACCGGAGCCACCAACAATTCCTCGATATTACGCTGAAATTTGGTGCCGTAAAACGAGGAGACTACATTGCCGTAGGAGCTGGTAATCACCGACATCATGATCAACCCCGGCACGATGTATTCCATGTAACTAAAGCCCCCCATTTCACCGATACGCGGGCCGATTAGATTACCGAAAATAACGAAATAAAGAGTCATGGTAATCGCGGGTGGCAACAGGGTCTGCAACCAGATACGCAGAAAACGACGCACTTCACGTCGGGCAATGGTCAGGTAGGCGGTGGAGAATTCGGTTAATGGCATCACAGGTAACAAGACTCTTTTCGGGTTAGCGTGAACGCGGACATCGGGCCGCGCGTCAGCAATATGGCTCTTTATATAACAGGGTGCTATAGCGGCCTGTCAGATTCAACACGGCTCTACTGCGGGAAAGCCTGACAGACGGCTAGGACAGCGCGCTGACTAGCCTTCGCTTAAGTTTTTTTCCACCAAACGCACAAACAACTCTTCCAACCGGTTGGTCTTATTGCGCAGGCTGGTGACGGCGATCTGCTGCTGGCTTAACTGCTCAAACAAACGGTTGAGCCCCTGTCCCTTGGCGACGTCGACCACCAAGGTCCGATCGCCCTCCAGCTCGACCTGATAACCCGACAGCTGCGGCACGCTCAGCAGCGGTTCGGTAATATCAAGCACGAACGTTTCGCCGCTCAGCTCCGCCAGCAGCGCGCGCTTACTCTTGTTGGCCATAATCTGGCCACGATCGATAATGGCGATATTGCGGCAGAGACTTTCGGCTTCTTCAAGGTAATGCGTGGTCAGGATGATGGTGGTGCCCTGGCGGTTGATCTCTTGAAGGAAATGCCACATCGAGCGCCGCAACTCGATATCCACCCCGGCGGTGGGCTCATCCAGAATCAGCAACTTAGGTTCGTGCACCAGTGCCCGGGCGATCATTAGCCGACGCTTCATACCGCCGGATAACAGGCGTGCTACCGTATTGCGCTTATCCCACAGCCCCAATGCCTGCAGGTAATGCGCAGTGCGCGTCTTGGCCAGCGCGGCCGGAATGCCATAGTACCCCGCCTGCGTCGTTAGGATATCGCCGACTTTTTCGAACTGATTAAAGTTAAACTCCTGCGGCACGACCCCTAGGAGCTTCTTGCCGGCAACCGGATCAACGCTGATATCATGGCCAAAGATACGCACATCACCGGCACTCTTATTAACCAGCGATGAAACGATACCCAGCGTGGTCGATTTACCGGCACCATTGGGCCCTAACAGGGCGAAGAAATCACCTTGCGCAACATCAAGATCGATCCCTTTCAGGGCTTCAAAGCCATTCTCATAGACCTTGCGTAACCCCCTTATCGTTAATGCGTGGGTCATCGGATTGAAACTCCTGCTTAAAATAGGGGATAACAAGCAGCGATCTGCTTCAAAGGGGTCCTATTTTGGGACCTACGCGCGGGATTTCAAGAGCAAACGGGGAAAGATAATATTTATCCTGCGGCAAGAAGAACGGCGAGGCCGGGGACCTCAGCCGCCTGGCCTGATTCAGCGTTCTGCGCTACCCTTGCGCGCAGGGCGCAACCCCCTGCGGCAAGCAAACACGCAGACAAGAGCACCGCACGCCAGAAAAAACCAACCAGCAAGCTATATAGCAGGACAAGCAATGAGCCAGCAAGACAACACCAAAGCGGCCTTTAAAGGCGTTCAAGACACCTTGCAGCGCGGCCTGGAGGCCACGGGAAGCGCGGACGCGATCAACGCCATGAACCAACGCTTTGAAGCCATCTACCAGGCCATCGAGGATGGTGAGGATTATATCTACCTGGCCCAGGAAACCATTTCCCACCTGTTCACCATGCACCCCAACTTATCCCATGTTATTCCACGCGGTCTGCTGTGGCGACTTGGGGGCAGCTGCATGCACCACCTGACCGATACCGAGATCGAACAATTCAGCGCCGAAGACGAGGCGAACAATATCGTTCACTAAGCGACACCGTTCATAAAACTGACCACAAATAAAACACGGGCGACTGTCAGGCCGACGCTCGCCCTGTTTCAATTACTCAGTTGCTCACGCCAATAGATGACCCGGTCATGGCCACGATAACGACCAAAGGTGGCCTGACCATACGGATCGCGCCGCCCCGAACCCTGCCAGTCAAATTCCAGCCAGCTATCCACATCGAACACCAGATCCACCTGACCGGCATTCCCCTCACCGGGCGCGGTCAGCGTCACTGGCACAGCAGCACTACTCCCCGCCACGACAGCTGACGCGACTGAAGCAATTGCCGTTTCCGGGCTTGGCGCACCATCTAATTCATCCCCTGCGTACAGCCCGCCATCACGGAAATCGAGACTTAAATTGGCCGGGCCGTAGGCCGTGCAGTTATCGATCTCATTTTCAACAAAGCCCGTACCATCAAAATACTCGGTCCCCACACGTACCGGCAATGCAGCCGTTTCAGGCCCGAAGGCATTATCCACCACCGCGCGCCCGTAGCGCAGATCGGTGGTGGCAACCCACCCGTGCTCATTACTGGCATTACCGTCAACATCCAGATCAAAAATGCTCAGCTGCACAGCGTCATCGTCACGCGGGGCCACGCCGAGCTGAAACGCGGCATAATGGGCCTCAGGGGAAACCAAGGGCTGCAGAAGCAGATCCGCACTTACCACCGCACTGCCATTGACCCAGCTGATGGTAGGCAGCGCCGCCGACACCAGCCGCGACGTTAAATCAACCCCACCAGAAAGCGCACCAAAACCCAACTCGGCATAGCTGTCCAGCTTGGCATAACCGCCCTGATAATTATGGGTCGTACCCTTGGCTACATTTTCAGCCGTCAGAGTCAGCCCCACGTTAAACGGCTCGCCGATATAGGTAAAAGGGTCGCTACAACTCGAAATATCGGCACGATTAACCAAGCTTGCGGCACCCAAGCGAAAATGACTCGGATAAAAGCGCCCAATCGGAGCACTGACGCCGACGATGTCACCATCCACAAGACCAAAATAATTCGCGACCGCCGCCAGTTGCACACTACCGACTTCGCCGTAGTTAAAGGTTACGCCACGCTTAACCCCACCCGTATCGATAACAACCGACGCGGGGCTAAAGCTCCCTGCCAACCCACTCGCCGGTGTATAACCCGAGATCGACAACCCCAACGCACCACGGTAATTCGGTGCCAGGCCATTATCGGTAACCGATGCCCCCACATCGGGCACACCATCGGCATCGGCATCCTCCCCCGCTGCGTAACGATAAGCACCGATGTCACCGGTAAAGTTCTTGCCGGCTACCGTAAAACCACTACTGCCTGGAAGCTGCCCACCGGGATTACTGATCGCGCCATCCGCGATCGCACTAAACCCAAAACCAAAGGGACGCACCACAAAGTCGTTACTGCTTCCTACCATGTAACTGCTCGAAACGCCGCCGACGTCATCAGGAATCTTGCTGCGGGCGTGCAGCTGAACCAGGCCCGCATCCGGATAGTTAAGCGCCAGGCTTGCCGCGGCCTGAGCATCAAAGGTCAGCGGTACGGCAGTGTAATTCGTGGTCAGCGGCGCGGCGTTATCGTCATTGGTAGCGATAGCCGTACCGCCAACACGCAACGGTAACGACGGGCCGGAAGAGCAGACACCCGGACTACGGCATTCGGCGGCCAATTCAATGCTCTGATCACCACTGAACACACGGGTACAAACAGCAGGGTCCCCATCTGAAGCGCGTACCGCCTGCAGCGTAATGGTCTGGCGGTTAAAACCAACAGTGGAATCCTTGCCGGCGATCTGCGTGGGGATGTTACTGAACAAAAAACCAGCCGAGGCGACGGACAGGGCCGGGTCTTCTGAGCCCGCATCGCCAGGATCCGTGGCACTCCCATCACTGACATTAATATTCAAGCTTTCCGGATCAGTCGCCAGATCAGCATAATTCAGCGCCAACGTCACCGAGGTCTCGCCATTACCGGGAAAGACGTAGGTAGCCGCCCCGTTGCTTAGGTTATTGTTCCTTAGCCTGCCACTGCCACTGGACACCAGCGCCCACAGCCCTTTATTGCTGGATGTGGATAAATTGACCGCCGTGCGGCCGGGGTCGATAGCCGCGTGACGGTGGTCATGCGCGGTAAGGGTGATCGACTCGGACTGACAACTGATGCCGGAGCCATCGTGACTGATGGCGTAGTGATCCACTCCCGCAGCACAGTCATTATCATCGGCTTCGATTTCGAGGTTATCAACCAAAAACCATTCGCTGGCCGCATCGCCGTAACAACACCCATCAGGCGCTACGCCGCTACGGTCGTCCACCCAAAATTGAATCTGGGTTCTCATGGCCACATAGCCGCTGATATCGTAACGCTTGGTGCCGGAGGTGTTGCTGATCCCGCTGATGGCCTCCAGCGTCGCCCAGGAACGGCCACCATCGGCGGAAATACGCACCAGTACCTGGTCGGTATTATCCACCTGGCTCGATACCCGATAGTCGAAACGCAAGGTCGCGGCCTCGTACATGGCCAGATTGGCCTGACGGGTCAGCGTGATGATCGATCCGGTATTGCCCTGGATAGCAAGTTGGCCACCCCTGACCTGTACATTGCCGGAGGAGACCCCACGGCCACCGGCATCGCTTTCGACCCAATCGCCTGACCAGTTTTTGCTGCCATCGTTGTTACCAAAACTGGCGGCATTGAAGTTATCGCCAAAGGTATCGGAGCAGACGATAGCGCAGTCTCGATCCTCACCGTCCCAGTTCTTACCTGCCCGGGTGTTGTTATAGATGCTGGCGATGGTTGCGGCCGATAACGCCTCGGGGAAGATCAGCACCTCGTCCACCTGACCGCTCCAATCTTGATTGACATCAAAGCCGCCGCCCAACGAATCCTGATCCTGCCCCAGAATCAACCCATCGGCAGCAATGGCAACAGCCGCCAGAGGCCTGCTGATGCATCCCTGCAAATTCGTATCCATATACAGGCAGTTCTGAGCGCCATTGCGGGTCCAGACCAGATGGTGCCACTGATTGTCGGCAATATTGGCGGTGTTGATGGTGCCGCTACTATCACCCATCAGAAAGGGGTTAAAGGTGGTGGCATTGCTAAAGTACATGAGCAACTCATTATCTTCAGACCCATTAGCGCCGGAGAACAGCGTCTGAATACCACTATTAGTGGTTTTAGCCCAGACAGAAAGGGTGAAATCGGTCGCACCGTTCAGCGCACGGTTATTGAGCGACAGGTAATCGCGGGTGCTGTTGGCAGACAGGTCCGCCGCATTGCACAGCAGCCCGGAAGTTGTTGATGCGCTGTAAGCCACGCCGTGGTTGAGACCAACGCTATCGGCGATCTCATTGGCTTCCCCCACCCAGCGGCGCTCATCAAAGCGCCAGTGACTCGTCGGTACGCCAGGACAATAATGGGTTTCGTTTAAAATACTTTCGAGACGACGCGTATCCAATACGCCGGTATAGACCCGCACCTCGTCAAGATTACCGAAAAAGCGACTCGCTGTTTCACCGCTGTTGGTCTCGCCTCCAATCGATGCAGGGCCCGCATCGGTACTCCAGCTGCCGGTCCAGCGGGCAGAGACCGAATCCAATAAGGTGCCGTCAGCCTGATAGATGTAAAGGGTTCTGACTTGGTTGGTAACATCGGCTACCCCGGCAACGAAATACCAGGTATTGGCCGCAATCACCGCGTTGGAGTCGAGGCTGACCGGACTGGTCCCACGGGAATAGAACCGCAGGCGGCCATTGCCGCCATCCCCGAGACTCAAGCCATAGCCGCCACGGGCGGCCTCATCATCAGAAAAAACCCGCTGTCCCTGCCGCCTAACATCTTGCGAGCGAATCCACCCTGTAATGCTAAAGTCTGTGGTTAGATTGGGGAATCCAGCGATCTCCAGATAATCACCACGGCTCCTTCCAGCATCATCGAATGCACCATAACGGCAGCTGCCCGGATTACCACGGATAGCCGGTGTGACTGCGGCCGTGACGGCACCGTTAACAGCCCTGGCGTGATAGCTATGGCCGCTGGCATCGACCACCTCGTTGACACTGCCATTCCAGCCGGACTCATCCATGCGCCACGACCCCAGCAGCGCTACGCAGGCTCGAGCCGTACCATCCCACCCAAGCCCCGCTAGCTGATTGGTGTAAACCTCATCGATCTGACTAACGCTTAGCGCGGTTCTAAACACCAGCGGCTCATCGAGCAACCCGTCCCAATCCTGGCGACTGTCAAAGCCACCACCGAGCGCATCCTGCTCCTGGCCCAATATCAAACCACCGGCGGCAATACTCAGCGCCGTTGTCGTTTTGCTAGCGCAACCCTGTAAGCTGTTATCGATATAGAGGCAGTTCTGACTGCCACTGCGGGTCCAGACGAAATGATGCCACTGGTTGTCGGCTATATCAGTGATACGAATACTGCCGCTACCATCACCCTTCAGATAAGGCGTAAAGGTGGTCGTATCAGGGAAGAACATGAGCAGCTCATTATCCTCAGCCCCATTAGCGCCGGAAAACAATGTCTGATTGCCTGCAGCACCGGTTTTACCCCAGATGGAAAGCGTAAAATCCGTGGCCCCGTCAAGCGCTTCATTGCCCAGTAACAGATAATCACGAGCACTCGAAGCACCCAAGTCAGCTGCATTGCAAACCTTCCCGGGCACTGGCAATGTTGAAAACGCAGAACCGTGAAAACTACCGACTGAATCGACCACCTCGTTGGCGGCTCCACTCCAGTCACTCTCATCCAGCCGCCATTCGGCTACCGGCGCCACAGGCTGTATCGCCGCGCTCCAGCTCAGCGCAAAGCCGGCATCATTACCACCGTTATTACTGGTGAACTCGAAAAAAGCCGCACCCGATTCTGCCACGACGGGATCGGGCAGCGAATTGCCGGTAAACGTCCCCAGTAAATCGGCAGAAGCACTGCTGCCGTCGTAGACTCTTAACGCGTCATCGAGCCGCACATCAAGTGCAGAAAAGGTCAGGGTAATCGCGCCCGCCGAGGGCTCGAGCCGGAAGCCACAGTTTTCATTGTTACTGTATCCGCCGTCTCGACCACCAGAATCATACAGCGTGCCGGTGAGCGAGCGGGAGTCGGTATTGGAGCAGATATTGTCGGCCCAAGCCGACGATTGGAAAAACAGCCACGCAAGCAGAAAAACGCCCGCCTTGACTATCCATTTACAAACCTGCCGTCCGCTCATAGTGCCTCATCTGCCTAAGTTCACACCCAGTGCTATCAAAGCATACTACAGGCCTGCGCGCATTAAAGGCATGGGTAACGCCACAGAAACGATGGGTTTTACAAAGAAAGTAAGGATAAGAATGGAGCGGGAAACGAGGCTCGAACTCGCGACCCCAACCTTGGCAAGGTTGTGCTCTACCACTGAGCTATTCCCGCAGTTTCGATCATCAGACAGATCGAAGAAGTGGCGTCCCATAGGGGGTTCGAACCCCTGTTACCGCCGTGAAAGGGCGGTGTCCTAGGCCACTAGACGAATGGGACGCATATAACAAATTTACTTGGAGCGGGAAACGAGGCTCGAACTCGCGACCCCAACCTTGGCAAGGTTGTGCTCTACCACTGAGCTATTCCCGCAGTTTCTGACCCTTTAACCGGATCAAAAGTTGGCGTCCCATAGGGGGTTCGAACCCCTGTTACCGCCGTGAAAGGGCGGTGTCCTAGGCCACTAGACGAATGGGACATTCAAGCAAACTAGCATTCCTCGTCAGAGGAGGCGCGTATAATAGTGATTCTCGGTTTTAGCGTCAAGGCAACCCAGCAACTTTTTTACCCTCTACAGCCCGCACGGCAAAAACAGTCATTCAAGCACTATTTCCTTAGCTTAAATCAACAACCTATACAGAAGACATTCAAATAGCCGTTCCTTTGACTGATAATAGCTTCAACACTAACCAGAGGAATGGCCGATGAGCGGCACAATGATCAGCGTACTAATACTCGTCGCCGTTTTCGCCTTAGTTGTATTCGCGTATATAGCCCAGACCATGGAGACCGCTCGCAAGGAACGTCACCGTCAAATGCTACTGCGAAGGCAGCGCTGCAACAGCATCAACCAACTGATCACCTCACTCCCCACCACGTACCTGTCCGAAAGCATCTATCAATTCTTATTAAGCTACCAGCTCAGCCAATACCAACAGATGAAACAACTCGAACCCGACCTACGGGGCATCAACGCACTGATCACAACGACTCAGGAGCGACTAAACACGCCCTATGAAAGCAATCCAGACGACCCTTCCTGCTCGCTCGCTAGCCTACTCGAAGCACAAAACACCCGCAGCAACCTGAAAGAGCTCGTGGATTTTTTTATCTCGCTCAACAACGAAGGCGGCCTCGATACTCGCACCACCCAACAACTGATCCAACAGAGCAAGCAACTGTACCGACTGGCATTCATCGATATCCAGATGATCACAGCCCGTCAGTATGAAAGCAGCGACAACCCAAAACTCGCCTTAGCCCAATACGATAACGCGCTGAAAAAACTGGAACGGCTCAACGTCAACGGCGCTTATAATAAACGCTATAAACACCTGGAAGGATTGGTCAACACACTCCGCGAAGCCGTACTTGCCGACGCGACAACCCAGCAGGAAAAACTGGCCGAAAAAGAACTGCTACAGCAAGAATGGGACAGCTACAACGAGCAGGAAGACGACTGGACCAAGAAGAAAAATTTTGATTGATCCAAGCAAGCATTGAACCCAAGCAATCATTGGGTTCTGGCGAACATTGAGCCCACACAAACACGGGGCTCAAACACTGAGCTCAACCAAACAGCCCAAACCCTACCCTATTTAGGCAAAAAAAACGCCAGCTCGATAAGCTGGCGTTTTTTTAAAGATGGTCGGAATAGCAGGATTTGAACCTGCGACCACTCGCCCCCCAGGCGAGTGCGCTACCAGACTGCGCCATATCCCGAAATTTTCTAAAACATTGCTGTCATATTAACATTGCTGTCGTATTAATGGTCGGGACGGCAGGATTTGAACCTGCGACCCCTTGCACCCCATGCAAGTGCGCTACCAGGCTGCGCCACGCCCCGACTAAACAAA
The DNA here is from genome assembly GCA_041586615.1 of Motiliproteus sp. GTDB lineage: Bacteria > Pseudomonadota > Gammaproteobacteria > Pseudomonadales > Balneatricaceae > Motiliproteus. The sequence goes on from JBFGZS010000023.1 coordinate 49,179, forward strand.
GACTCGTTGTCTTCAACAGCGGCGCAAATATTAATGCAACGACTGCCGAATAGGAAGGGGTTTTTAACTTTTTTTCAGCGTTTTCAGCAACTCTTCCAGCTCGGCAATCGTCTGCTTGAGCAGCTGTCGGTATTTATCACCATCCTCACGCACCGCCTCACCGGACAACCGCTGGCGCGCGCCATTGATCGTAAACCCGTGTTCATAGAGAAGACTGCGAACTTGGCGAACTAACAACACATCCTGGCGCTGATAATAACGCCGATTGCCACGGCGCCGGACATTTTTGAGCTGCTCAAACTCCTGCTCCCAGTACCGTAATACATGGGTTTTTACACCACACAACCCGCTAACTTCCCCAATGGAGAAGTAGCGTTTCCCGGGTATCGCAGGGAGCGTTTCACTTGGGGCCTGGTCCTGCATAGGTCTCGACTTTGTCCTTCAACTTTTGCCCCGGCCTGAAAGTCACCACCCGTCGTGCGGATATGGGAACCTCCTCACCGGTTTTCGGATTTCGCCCCGGACGTTGCCGCTTATCGCGCAGGTCAAAATTGCCGAAACCGGACAATTTGACCTGCTCATCCGTTGTCAGACAGAGACGTATCTCGTCAAACAGCGACTCCACCATCTCTTTTGCTTCACGCTTATTCAGACCCAGCACATCAAACAGACGCTCAGCCATTTCAGCTTTTGTCAAAGACCCCATCGCTCTCCCCTTTCGGTCTAGCTCCTAAGGGCTGCAGCAAAGCTCGTCTGCAATGACGCCGCAACCGCCTCAAACACTGCATTGACCTCTTCATCATTAAGAGTGCGCGATGGATGCTGCCAGGTCAAGCCGAGGGCAAGACTTTTTTTACCGTTTTCAATACCTTCGCCCTGATAGACATCGAAAAGTGTTACATCTTTGAGCCACTCACCCGCATGTGCTTGAACCGCCTTACGCACCTCGGCGACAGGAACCGACTCATCCAGCACAACCGCCAAATCGCGCCGGGTCTCAGGGAACTTCGATAATGGCGCAAAAGCGGGCAACAGGCCGTCTTCGACAAGATCCAACGCCAACTCAAACATAAACACCGGTCCAACCAGACCCAACTGAGACAGCAGGTTCGGATGCAGCGCACCGACATAACCCACCAGAGCCCCATCGCGCTCGATACGCGCGGATTGCCCCGGGTGCAGGGCGACATGCGAACCGGCACTAAAACTAAACTGTTCCAGCGCACCACCCATGGCCAACAACGCTTCTACATCGGCTTTGATATCAAAGAAATCAACCGACTCCTTGCGAACACTCCAACCTTCGGGCTGACGACTGCCGCAGATAACGCCCCCGATCACCCGGTCCTGCACCAGACCTTCGGCACCGGGCACGAAACGCAAGCCGCTCTCAAACAGACGCACGCGGCTTTGCTGGCGGTTCTGATTGTGCTGTAGGGCTTTGATCAGACCCGGCCACAACGTTGTCCGCATAACCGCCATATCGGCCGATATAGGATTCGCCAACGTGACCGCCTGATGCTCTTTATCAAACACCTCCTGCAGCGCAGGCTCGACAAAACTGTAGGTAATCGCCTCCTGATACCCGCGCGCAACCAGCAGACGACGCATATCACCAAGCGCGGAACGCGCCTCAACGTTTGGCGTTAACGCCAGGGTCGCTCGCGTCACACGTACCGGCAATCGGTTGTAACCGTAGATGCGCGCCAACTCTTCCAGCAAATCCTCTTCGAGAGAGACGTCAAAACGGTAAGAAGGAACGCTAACCTGCCATTCTCCTGCTTGACCTGATTCGAGCCGCATACCCAGACGCGTCAAGATCTCTTCGACTTCGGCCGCCGGGATATCCAGCGACAACAGCTTGATAATCCGCGCGGCCCGCAAGCGAACGGTTTTCACCGGCGGTAACGACGCGGTAGCCACGGTTTCAACGACCGGTCCCGGCTCACCACCGACGATATCGATCAACAACGCCGTTGCCCGCTCCATCGCGGTGACTTGCAGATCGTGGTCCACACCCCGCTCAAAGCGGTGCGAAGAATCGGTATGCAACCCATAAGCGCGCGCCCGACCTGCCAAAGCGATCGGTGCGAAGAATGCGCTCTCCAGGAAGATATCCCGCGTTTTCTCGCTAACACCCGACTGCTCACCCCCCATCACACCGGCGATCGCTAACGGGCGCTGCTGGTCGGCAATCATGAGCGTATCGGCATTCAGGGTGATCTCCTGACCGTCCAGCAAGGTCAGCTTCTCCCCTGCTTCGGCCATACGCACCCGAATCGAACCGCTCAGCTCCGCCAGATCAAAGGCATGCATGGGCTGGCCCAGCTCGAGCATAACGTAGTTCGTCACATCGACCACCGGATCAATACTGCGCACACCACTACGGCGCAGGCGCTCCTGCATCCACAGCGGCGTGGCAGCACTCAGATCCACATTGCGCAAGACACGACCCACATAGCGCGGACAGGCTTCGGCCGCGTCGAGCTCGACCGCAAAACGCTCATCGTTCTGCGGCGGTACGGGCGCGATAACCGGCGCGGTCACAGGGACCTTATTGAGCACACCCACTTCACGAGCCAGACCGGCAATACCCAGACAATCACCCCGATTGGGCGTTAGATCGACCTCGATAATTTTGTCATTCAACTGCAGGTATTCACGCAGGTCAACGCCGAGCGGCGCATCGGCAGCCAGCTCCATAATGCCATCGTGCTCGTCTGACAGCACGAGTTCCGACGCTGAGCAGAGCATGCCGAACGACTCAACCTGGCGCAGCTTAGCCTTCTTGATCTTAAAATCATCGCCCAACACCGCGCCAACCTGGGCGAAAGGCACCTTGATACCGACGCGGGCATTCGGTGCGCCACACACGACCTGCACCCGCTCATCACCGCCCGTTGAAACCTGACATACCCGTAATTTATCGGCATTCGGGTGCGACTCTGCAGCGACAATCTCGCACACAACCACGCCGGAAAACACACCGGCAACCGGCTCGACACTATCGACCTCCAAGCCAGCCATCGTGATCTGAGCGACAAGCTCATCGGTGCCGATAGCGGGATTTACCCATTCCCGTAGCCACTGCTCGCTAAATTTCATTACCAATACCTGTTCTGTTACTTATCAGTGGCCGTGCCACTGACGCGTTATCCTTGGACACCCACCCTAGGGGTAAGCACCGCGCATCTATTCCCAGCCCCTATTGCCAGCCATGCCGGCGGGACGACCTCGACCAAGACCCACCTGGCGAGCTGACTTAACGAAACTGCGCCAGAAAACGCAGGTCATTTTCGAAAAACAGCCGCAAATCATTCACGCCGTAACGCAGCATCGCCAACCGCTCAACGCCCATACCAAACGCGAATCCGCTGTATTTCTCGGTATCGATACCGCTGGATTCAAACACCTTCGGGTGCACCATGCCGCAGCCCATCACTTCCAGCCACCCGGTATGACTACAGACCCGACACCCCTTGCCCTCACACATCACGCAGGCAATATCGACCTCAGCCGAAGGCTCGGTAAAGGGGAAATAGGAAGGACGGAAGCGTACGGCCAGCTCCTGCTCAAAAAACACCCGCAAAAACTCTTCCACCGTGCCTTTTAAGTCAGCAAAACTCACATCGGTATCGACCAGCAACCCTTCAACCTGATGAAACATCGGCGTGTGGGTCAGGTCGGAATCGCAGCGGTAAACACGCCCCGGACAGATAACACGGATCGGCGGCTCCTGCTCTTCCATCGTCCGAATCTGCACCGGTGAGGTGTGCGTACGCAGCAAGGTATGCGCATCAAAATAGAAGGTGTCATGCATCGCCCGCGCAGGATGATGCGAGGGAATATTCAGGGCTTCGAAATTATGATAATCGTCTTCGATCTCCGGCCCCTCAGCCACGCTGTACCCCACACCACTAAAGAAGCTTTCAATGCGCTCCAGGGTACGGGTGACCGGATGTAAACCACCGCTGGCCTGCCCGCGACCCGGCAGTGTCACATCAATTTTTTCGGCCGCGAGTTTCGCCGTCAACGCCGCATCCGCCAGCAACGCCTTGCGCGCATTCAGAATATCGAGCAACTCCTGCTTGGCCTCATTGATGGTCGCCCCCGCCTTCGGCCGCTCCTCCGCAGACAGCTTGCCCAACGTTTTCAGCAGTTGGGTCAATTCACCTTTTTTGCCAAGATACTGGACGCGTACCTGATCCAACGCAGCTGCATCTGCTGCCTGTGCTACGGCCTCTTTACCCTGGGCCAGCAGGACTTGAAGATTTTCCATCATGGGCTCCGGATCCCGGCAACTCGCCCAAAAAGGCCAGATGCGGACCACTGTCTGTCTTAAACAAATACGCTATTGCAAACGAAAATAGGGGAAGAGTTCGCACCCTTCCCCTATTCAAAACAGCGAGTCACACGCGCTCGCCTACAGCGATCGTTAGATCAACCGAACAGGTGGCTTACGCCAGGGCTGTCTTGGCCTTTTCTACAATCGCGGTAAAGACCGCTTTGTCATGGATAGCCAGATCGGCTAACACTTTACGATCGATCTCAATCGCAGCTTTCTTCAGACCCGCAATCAGGCGGCTGTAAGACATGCCGTTCATACGCGCTGCCGCGTTGATACGAGCAATCCACAGTGCACGGAACTGACGCTTTCTCTGACGACGGTCACGGTACGCATACTGACCAGCCTTGATAACAGCCTGTTTGGCTACACGGAATACGCGACTACGCGCACCGTAATAACCTTTGGCCTGCTTGAGAACTTTCTTATGACGATTTCTAGCGGTAACACCACGTTTTACGCGAGGCATAAATCAATCCTTCTAAATAACTAAATCTTGGGCCAATTACAGGTTAGGCAGCATGCGCTTAACCAGAGCAACGTCGGAAGCGTGAACTTCGCTCGTTCCGCGCAGATGACGCTTACGCTTGGTGCTCTTCTTGGTCAGGATGTGGCTAGTATGGGACGACTTACGCTTGAAACCGTTAGCGGTCTTTTTAAAACGCTTAGCAGCTCCGCTGCAAGTTTTAATTTTCGGCATTGTAAACAACTCCACGCATTCATTAAGTTCTGTATAACCCGACAGAAGCGCAAAAACCCACCGACCCGCCTTGCGGCAGGATAAGCGGGCTTCGACGAATCCCGGTTACTTCTTCTTCTTAGGAGAAATCACCATGATCATTTGACGGCCTTCCATCTTCGGATGCTGCTCAACGACACCCAGCTCTTCGAGATCGGCTTCGATCCGCTTCATCAGCTGCATGCCCAGCTCCTGGTGGGCCATCTCACGACCACGGAAACGCAAGGACACCTTCGCCTTGTCTCCCGCTTCAAGGAAACGTATCAGGTTGCGTAGTTTTACCTGATAATCCCCTTCTTCCGTCCCGGGACGGAATTTCATCTCTTTGACCTGAGTCTGCTTCTGCTTCTTGCGTTGTGCCGCTTTCTGCTTCTTCACCTCAAAGATGTGCTTGCCATAGTCCATAATTTTACAGACTATCGGCTCAACATCGGACGCAATCTGTACGAGGTCCAGTGTGGCTTCTTCCGCTCTCTTCAGCGCATCCTCAATGGCAACGATACCTACCTGCTCGCCATCGGCTCCAATCAAACGGACCTCGCGGGCGTCGATCTGATCGTTGATCACCGCCCGGTTATCACGACCCTTGCTATATCCTTTCTTAATGTTCAGCTCTCCGCTTCAACCAGACCTTTGTTCGCGACTTCCGCAGCCAGTTTGTCACACAGCTCGGTAAGACCGAAGGATCCCAGATCCTCTCCGGTGCGCGTTCGTACAGTCACAGTTTCTGAATCTACTTCCTTATCGCCAATAACGAGCAGATAAGGAACCTTCTGAATTGTATGCTCGCGAATTTTAAAGCCGATCTTCTCGTTTCTCAAGTCCGCATGGGCTCTAAATCCACGTTCTGCCAACATTTGTGTCACTTTCTCACAAAAACCGGCCTGCTTGTCGGTAATATTAAGAACAACTGCCTGCAAAGGCGCCAACCACAACGGCATTGCACCCGCGTAGTTCTCAATCAGGATACCGATAAAGCGCTCAAAGGACCCCAGAATAGCCCGGTGCAACATGACCGGCGTCTCACGATCGCCCGACTCATTAACAAACTGCGCATCCAGACGTCCCGGCATCGAGAAGTCCACCTGAATCGTTCCACACTGCCAGACCCGACCCAAACAATCTTTCAGGGAAAATTCTATCTTAGGTCCGTAGAACGCACCTTCACCCGGCAGCAGATCCCAGGCCAGCTGCTTATTATCCAATGCCGCAGCCAGTGCTGACTCGGCCTTATCCCAGATCTCATCACTGCCGACTCGCTTTTCAGGGCGGGTAGACAACTTGAGGATCACTTCCTGGAAACCGAAGTCACGATAGACCTGATACAACAGATCGATAAACTGCGACACTTCGGCCTGAATCTGATTCTCACCACAGAAGATGTGTGCATCATCCTGGGTAAAGCCGCGCACCCGCATTAAGCCATGCAGGGTTCCCGAGGGCTCATTACGGTGGCAGGAACCGAATTCAGCCAGGCGTAACGGCAGGTCACGATAACTGCGCAACCCCTGATTAAACACCTGCACATGACAGGGGCAGTTCATCGGTTTAACCGCATAGTCGCGGCTTTCGGAGTGCGTGGTGAACATCATCTCACTGAACTTGTCCCAGTGACCCGAACGCTCCCACAACACCCGATCAACAACCTGCGGAGTCTTGATCTCTTTATAACCACTGGCATTCAACACGCGGCGCATGTACTGCTCAATTTCCTGATAGATAGTCCAGCCATTGGGGTGCCAGAACACCATACCCGGAGCTTCTTCCTGGGTATGAAACAGGTTAAGACGCTTACCAATCTTGCGGTGGTCGCGCTTTTCGGCTTCTTCCAGACGATGCAGATACTCTTTAAGCGCTTTCTTGTCGGACCAGGCCGTGCCGTAAATACGCTGCAGCATTTCATTATCGGAGTCGCCGCGCCAGTATGCACCAGCAACCTTCATCAACTTAAAGGCCTTGATATGCCCGGTACTCGGCACATGCGGTCCACGGCACAGGTCAATAAAATCGCCCTGCTGATAGAACGACAACACCTGATCAGCCGGAATTTCTTCAATAATCTGGACTTTGTAGCTTTCACCCTTCTCTTTAAAGAACGCCACCGCTTCATCGCGGGTCATCATCGAGCGTTCGACGGGCAGATTGGCTTTGACCAATGCTGACATTTTCTTTTCGATTTTCTGCAAGTCTTCCGGCGTAAAGGCCCGTTCGTAGGCAAAATCGTAGTAGAAGCCGTTTTCAATAACCGGCCCGATGGTTACCTGCGCGCCCGGAAACAGCTCCTGCACGGCCATTGCCATTAAGTGGGCACAGGAGTGGCGAATGACTTCAACCCCCTCTTCATCCCGACTGGTAATAATAGCGAGTTCAGCATCAGCACTGATCACGTAACTGGTATCAACCAGCTCGCCGTTAACCCGCCCTGCGAGTGCGGCTTTGGCAAGTCCAGCGCCTATAGAGGCGGCAACATCGAAAACACTGACAGCATGATCAAACTGTCGGGTGCTGGCATCAGGAAGAGTAATTACAGGCATGTTGGTTCCTTTCCCAGTGGTGACCCCTACCAAAGGCCACATTAGGATAAATATCGATCACAGCGAGACACAAAACGCCGGCGATGCGCCGGAGAACAAGAAATCGTCGAGCCGATGGCTAAATTAACCGGCATTCTAGCAGCGCCAAGCTGCAGCGCACAACCGTTCGCCCTACCTTGAAAAGGTCCCGGCAGGCTACTTCATGCGTTCATGACCACCCGAACCCGCCACAGCGGTCAACTGTTGACGGGTAAAGGCGATATGCCGGGATGCAGACTCGCGGGCCTTGTCTGCATCACGAGCTTTGAGCGCCTCATAAATCTGTGCATGCTGGGCAGGAATACCCTGTGGATAACGACCGGTCTTTTGCAAGGTGCGATCGAGAACACCATAGATCGCGTTGAAATAGCGTGTATAAAGAATATCGCTGAGCGCCATCACCAGAAAATGATGACTCGAGCTGGCGATCAGCATATGAAAGGTTAAATCAGCCTTAGCTTTACTCAGCGTGGTATCGCCCGCACTGCGCCTGAGCATGCGCTGATACTCATCACCCAGCGCAGCCAGTTGCTCGTCACTGGCCCGAAGCGCCGCGTAATAAGCCGCTTCACCCTCCAGTACTTCGCGCATCTCCATCACCTGCACCTGAATCTGCAGATCACTTTGCTGCTCGTTGCTAAGCGGTAACTGAAACTGCGCGGCCAAGGGATTGGCAAAAAAGCTGCCGCCGCCGTGATAGGTTTCGACCAGGCCTTTATTTTGCAATTCGATGATCGCTTCGCGCACCGTTGCACGGGACACACCATAACGCTGCGCCATCTCCCGTTGCGCCGGTAATTTTATCCCCAACGGGGTTTTACCACTCAAAAGCTCGAAACGCAGCACATCCACCAGCTGCGCGACCCGACTCGTGCTTCCTGTTGTTGCCATCCTGAACTATACCTACCCCAGATTAACCAACGTCATCGCTAAAGCTCAGCTGAGCGCAACATACCAACCAAGCCTGAACGACGGCTGGCAACACCCAAAGGAAAGATTGTAGTGCCTTACTTCAGGTCAGACCACTTTTACCGATATGTTAGTGGACCACCTTTGACTCGGTTAATCTTTGCGCACCCTGAACACGGAATCTCAGGCTGCACCGGCTGGTGCCGCAATACGAGAACAACTACCCGAAGATCCCAATAGCGGCCGGGTTAAGTGCGACCCAACGCACTTGCATGGCTACCTAACAACAAAACAACAAACGGATTCGCCTGATGAGCACCCAAACACCCAAACAC
>JBFGZS010000024.1:0-58006 GCA_041586615.1 Motiliproteus sp.
TATGACTTTGATCATGTGACTGTCCTGTTAATGAATGTCCCGTTAATTGTATGGGGCCCCTCCAGATAAATACGCCTGTGGTTATGGAGTCGCCAGGGCCGTTGAAGGTGTGCGCGTTTTCTGTGCGCGTTACTCGCTATCATTATAGATAGTCGTTGCTCGTTCTTCCTGGGAGGGAGAATGTAATACGGGATGAGGGCGTTTTTCGGGGTGACTCTGAGTGTATAATCACCATAGGTGTCTTTTGCCGCGCCTTAAACTTTGCGACAATGGCGTTTTTATTCGATAGAGATTGTAAAATGGTCGACGTCAAAGCCGATCACCAGATGGATGCCCAAGGCTTATATTGTCCTGAGCCGGTGATGATGCTGCATAACAAAGTTCGAGATATGGCGATTGGTGAGGTCCTGCAGGTCGTGGCTACCGATCCGTCTACTCAGCGAGATATACCCAAATTTTGCAATTTTTTAGGTCATGAGCTGCTTGAGCAACGAGCGGAAGGTCAAACGTTCTGCTATCTGATTCGCAAAGGGTAACTGGTGTTAAGCATCAGCTTGCCGATAAACCTCGCCATCAATGAGTTAAATAAGATACCGCGTATGAGTACCGACAAGAAGACATCTCAAAAAAGCAAAAACAGAAGTGCGAATCAGGCTGCTGTTGCTCTGGTTTGCGAAGCATACCCGCTGGCTTTTGATCGCAACAAGGTTCGACCTTTAAAGATCGGTATTCAGGAAGATATCCTTGCCGACGCTAAGTTGCCAAAGGGCAGGGTTAAGCGTGCGTTGGCCTCGTATGTGCGCGCCGGTCATTACCTGAAAAGTTTGCAAGTTGGTGCTGAGCGCGTTGATCTGGCTGGTCAGCCGGCGGGTCTGGTCACTGAGCAAGAGGCCGAGCATGCGAAATCACTCTTAAAAAAGATGCGCCAGGAGCGTGAGCAGCGACAGCAAGCTGAAAAAGAGCAGCAGGAGCAGCTGCGAATCAATGACAAGCTCGAGCAGTTGCTTAAGAAAGGGGGGTAGCGACCTTTTCTTTTGAGGGCTCGCGGTGCCTGTTGTGGCTCGGTCTCTGCTTCTGGGGCTGTGTCTGTGCAGGCGCGGCTGAGCCGCACCGTAAGCGTTATGTCTGTTGAATGCGGCAAGTTTTATGACGACCGGCTGTGTTTGTTAAGGCGGCGGCGTAATGCCGAGCAAAAAATATCGACATGGTTGGAATCAACCCTGATCTGGGGTTGTACGATCGGCGCTCGAGACATAATATAAAAAAACGGGGCATGCCCCGTTTTTTTATGGTCGTTTAACCGGTCTGGTATTACGCGATGCGCTCTTTAACGAAGCTGCCTGGGGCGGCTTCGATAATGCTGTGCTCTGCATTGCCTTGGGCTTCTGGTGCTGCGATCTGCTTGCCTGCGCGCTTCTTCAGCCATGTATTCCAGTTGTTCCACCAGCTGCCTTCCTGGCGCTCTGCCGTTTCGAGCCACTGATCTGCACCTTTACCCATTTCGCCATTAACCCAGAAGTTTCTGCGGTTTTTGGAGGCCGGGTTGATGACGCCGGCGATGTGACCGCTGGCCCCGAGTACAAACTCAATGTTGGTGTTGAAGATTTCAGTGGCCTTGAACGTACTCTTCCAAGGGGCAATATGGTCTTCAATACAGGACAGGAAGTAGCACGGAGTTTTAATCTTGGACAAGTCGATCGGCTCACCGCAAATAGACAGCTTTCCGGGCTTGGACAGGTTGTTTTCCAGGTACATGTTGGTGATGTAATAGCAGTACATGTTTCCGGGCAGGTTGGTCGGATCGCTGTTCCAGTACAGGATGTCGAATGGTGCTGGAGCCTGCCCCTTCAGGTAGTTATTAACCACATACGACCAGATCAGATCGTTCGAACGCAGCATGTTAAAGGTGGTTGACAGGCTCTTGCCACTCAGAATGCCTTCACGCTGAACCTGGCTGACCAGTTTCGAAACCTGGGTTTCGTCGATAAATACACCCATGTCGCCGGGTTCTTCGAAGTCGACAAGTGTTGTCAGGAACGTGGCAGAGCTGATGGAGTCATCTTTGCGCGAGGTCATGACTGACATGGCGCTCGCAAGAATGGTTCCGCCAACGCACCAGGCGACAGCGTTCAGTTTCGGTGTGCTGCCGATTGATTTGACGACGTCAATGGCTTTTAGCACGCCCTGTTCTACATAATCGTCCCAGGAGATGTCACCTTGTTCTTTCGTGGCGTTAACCCAGGAGATCAGGAATACGGTCTGGCCTTGTTCGACCGCGTATTTAACGAAGGAGTTGCTGGGCTGCAGGTCGAGGATGTAAAACTTGTTGATGCAGGGTGGGATGATCAGCAGAGGGCGCTCGCAGACTTTTTCAGTCAGAGGCTTGTACTGAATGATCTGCATCAGTTCATTTTGGAATACCACTGAGCCTTCAGATGTGCCGATATTCTCACCAAGAACAAAGGCTTCTTCATCGGTCATGCTGATGCGGCCCTTTTCGACATCGCCCAGCAGGTTTTGCAGGCCGTCAATCAGGCTCTGGCCTTTGGAGTCGATCGCTTGCTGAATGACCTCAGGGTTGGTCATAGCAAAGTTGGTGGGTGAAAGAGCATCGATGTATTGCTGGGTGTAGAATTCCAGCTTTTGTTGCGCTTTTTCATCCAGATTTGTGTTGTTGACGGCTTTTTGCAGAATTTTAGAGGCGATGAGGTACGATTCTTTAATGTAGTTGAAAACGGGGTTTTCACTCCATTCATCGCTACTAAAGCGTCGGTCGGCACCAGACGTGCTGCTGTCGGGGCGTCCCATCAGTAGGTTGGACCACAAATTCAGCTGGCTTTTCTGGTATTCGGTAATGGCATCAACCCAGCCCTGTGGGTCGGTTGGTTTGCTGAGTAGTTGCGACCAGGCGTCATTCATCTTTTGAAGGTAGTCTTCGCCGGATTGTCCTGCAAATAGCTCCATGACCTTCAGCGACTCTGAGTTCATCGCTTCGAAAAAGTTTTTCGCCGTGCTGTTTGGGTCTTTGCTATCCATAGATACCACTCTCTGTGTGACTCAAGTTCCATTGCGGGTCGAACTCGGCCCGGCAGGCCGGTCAGATTCGAGCCGCCTAGTTTCGAAAAGCTATCATTATATACTAAAGACGGGCTGGCTCTGTAGTGCTTTGGTATCCATAAGAACATTGCTAGAATTCTTGTCTTTTTTCAGAGCGGGACGTTATGCATCAGTTGGAGCTTTATGGTACCTCGGGTTGTCATCTTTGTGAGATGGCCTCGGCAATGGTGGTGGCGGTGTTGGCTGCTGAAGAGGTCAGCGTATCAGACGTAGACATTGCTGATGATGATCGGTTGGTCGATCTATATGGTCTGCGTATTCCGGTCCTGAGAGACCTTTCTTCGGGGCTTGAATTAGGCTGGCCTTTTGATGCCCTGCAGTTGTCCGATTTTGTGCGGGGCCTTCCTGTTGTGACGGGGTGAGATTGGTTCGTTATTCGACGCGGTTGATTATTGAGGGCTGTCGGCGTGTGTCGCTTTGGATGTCATTGCCGGTAAGTCAAAAAAACGTTGCGCGGTAGCGGTGCTGTGTTGTGCAATTATTTCTGCACGGGTGCCCGTTTGAGTGGCGATGTATTCACAAATATGGGGCAGATTAGCCGGTTCGTTACGACGGCTTTTGGGTTTGGGGCGGATAGTTCTTGGTAGTAAATAGGGTGCATCGGTTTCCAGCATCATACGGTTGGCCGGTATTTCTTTTATAAGTGGTAATAAGTGCTGTCCTCGACGCTCGTCACAGATCCAGCCGGTGATGCCAATATGCAGATCCAGATCCAGGTAGCTGTATAGCGCTTCTTTACTTCCTGTAAAGCAATGAACCAGCGCACCGGTTAAGTGGTCGCGGTAGTGGCGAATAATTTCCTGAAAACGCGGATGTGCATCACGTTCATGCATGAGTATGGGTAGCTGTAAGGTTGCAGCCAGTTCGAGCTGTTGTTCGAAGATGGCTTCTTGTTGCGGGCGCGGTGATGCATCACGATTAAAATCGAGTCCTGCTTCGCCAATGGCGAGTATACCCGGATACGCAGCGAGCTCGGCAAGTTCGATCATGTCCGCGCGGCTGTGGTTTTTGCTGTAGTGGGGGTGTATTCCTGCGGTTGCAAAAACGACCCCTTGGTGCCGTTGAGTCAGCTGCCAAGCCTTTCGGCTTTCTTCTAGCGTACTGCCCGGGATAATCAGCTGGCCTACGCCTGCCTGCACCGCTCTGGATACAACGTCTTCCCGGTCGTGATTAAAACTGGCGTCGGTGAGGTTTACTGCAATATCGATTAGCGGATAAATTGTCGTCATATTGATATGGATCTGTTGCCGGGTTGTTTGTTGTGTGAAGGCTATCGGTTCAGGGTATCCTAGCAAGATTCGCAGCATATATACGAATAATCGACTTAAATAGGGTGGATGCAATGTCGGGTATTTTGGACTCTGTCGATAAGCGTACGCGTCTGGTTGGGCAGAATCGTTTTGAACTGTTGTTGTTTCGCCTTGGCAGCCATCAGCTGTTTGCTATTAATGTCTTTAAGGTTAAAGAAGTCCTGAAGTTGCCGCGATTGAATGTGCTGCCCAACTCGCATCCTGTGATTTGTGGCGTGGCTAATATGCGTGGTAGTACGGTACCAGTCATCGACCTGCGTGCGGCAATCGGTATGACACCCAGTGAGAAGATCGCCGATTCGCATATGGTGGTTGCCGAATATAACGGCAGTGTACAGGGTTTTCTGGTTAGTGATGTTGAGCGGATCATTAACCTGGACTGGGTAGATGTTTTACCGCCACCGAAGACGGCTGGCCGCGCGCATTATCTTACGGCCATCACGCGTCTCGATGACAATCGCATTGTTGAAATTGTTGACGTCGAAAAAATTCTCGCCGAAGTGACGCCATACGCTACCGCGGTTGCACCGGAGTTTGTTGATGATCAGGCTCGGGAAATGGCCGCGCATTTGCGGGTGATGGTGGTTGATGATTCAAGGACGGCGCGTGAACAGGTCAAGCACACGCTGGCCCAGCTAGGTCTGGCCGTTATTGAAGCGGTTAATGGCACGGATGCACTGCAGCAGTTACGCGCGTTTGCCCCGCAAGGGGATATTAATGAGCAGTTCCTTATGGTGATTACCGATGCAGAAATGCCCGAGATGGATGGATATCGGCTAACGACGGAGATCCGTCAGGATGCGGCGTTGCGGGAGCTGTACATCGTGTTGCATACGTCACTGTCCGGTAACTTTAATAAAGCGATGATTCAGAAGGTGGGTTGTAATGACTTTTTGCCCAAGTTCGAGTCAAATCGCCTGGCAGGTAAGGTTTTGGAGCATATTAAAGAGCGTTTTGGCTTGATGTAAATGCATCCCCTCCCTTCGTTAATCAGCGAAGGGAGGGGATTGTTTTGCGTACGCTATTCTGACGCGCATTGACCTTCGTGGTGTTCTTCTCTCGGCCCCCGTTAGCCTTCGTTGCTGATTAGTTGTCGATCTTCGGGCCGTAAAAAGGGTTCGGTTTTTCCGAGGAGGCTGCTGTAGATCGCTGAATAGCTCAGCACATTTTGCACATATTGGCGAGTCTCGTTATACGGAATCGTTTCAATCCAGATATCCAGCGGCAGCTTGCCCCGTTTAGCCAGCCATTGGCCTGTTCGATACGGACCGGCGTTATACGCGGACGCGGCGAGCGCGCGATTACCATTAAAACGTTTTAAGAGCCGGGAAAGGTATGCGCTGCCAAGATTGATGTTCATCTGCGGATCATGCAGTTGTGAGTTATGACGGTATGTTACTTTTGCTTTTCGCGCTGTTTCTTTGGCTGTTTTGGGCATCAGTTGCATCAATCCGTACGCACCCGCTGGGGAGATTGCGTCGGTCGTGAAGGCGCTCTCTTGACGTATCACTGCAAAGATAAGCTGGCTGTCAATATTGTGCGATTGCGATGCGTTCAAGGTAAGTTCGTGCAGGGTGAGAGGAAAGCGCAGCAGCAGGTCGTCCCACTGCTTGGACGCAATCGCTGAGCGGATACCTTGAGCGAACCACCCCCAGCGCCGCGCCAGTCGGGCGGCCATGTAATGGTCTTGTTCCGTTAAGTTGCGGGTGCCTTGATACCATTCTGAGCGGGCATAGGCGTACTGTTGGTTATAATAGAGTTCGCGGGCGCGTATCAGGGACGGTTGGTTGGCAAGGGCTTCTAGTCTTTGCTCGTCAAGCTCGGACGTCTGGTTGTTTAAGCTCGGATGCAAATGAAATCGGTCCGCAGATAGGAACCCATAAAAGCTGCGTTGCTTGGCCAGTTCTCGGTAGATTCCGTTGGCGCGTTCGCGAGACGCGGGGTTGCTGGCTATTTCGTCGAGTGTCCGTGCCCGCCAATAGCGCCAGCGATCCTTGAATTTCAGTTCTGGAGGTAGTTGGTCAATTAGGTCGCCAACGCCTTCCCAATCCTTGTTGTTGAGGCGTAGCCTTAGAATCCATTCAAGTTGCGATGATTTTAACCTGGCTTTGTTAACGTCTGTTAGCCAGTCTTCGCTATCGGGGTCAAAACGACGCACCATTTTAAAGATAAAGCTTTGCCTGAGGGCCTCAAGGCTGGCAGCGTCGGTCGTTAAGTGGGGGCGCAGGCGGTCTAGTTGCTTAATGGCTTCGGCAGGGGTCGAGCGTGCTAGTTGCTTAAGTGAATGAAGGATTATGTCCTCTTTGTGTGCTGACGGCAGGGATGTCAAAAGCCACTTTAAGCGGGCTGGGTCTTTGTGAAGTTGCAGTGCTTGCTGGCTGATGGTTAGTTTGTCAGGGCTCTTGAGGTAACGTGTGAGGTAGCGGGTCAGCTTTATCTGGTTATCATTGTACGCCAGCCAAAAGCGCTGCCAGGCAATATCTTCATTAAAATACGACGATTGTAGCCAGCGTTGAAATAGCGGGTCGCAACTGTCTGGTTGTGAGCGGGAGCTCAGCCAGAGCGGCTTGGTCTGCTTCAGCGCTTTGTGCTGCAAGCCTGATTCGTGTGTAGCCCAGAGTGTCGTGCATATAAAGAATGTGCTGTCGAATCGCGTGTCATAATGGGTGAGATAGCGCGTCCACTGTTTGTTTTTGCTCAGCCAGCGTAGCCATTTTTTGTGCAGCCGCGTAGGGAGTGCTGTGCTGGAAAAATGCTGATAAAACAGGTCGAGTTGTTTTTTATCTAAGCGGGCCAGGTTTTTAGACCAGTACGCGTAAACGAGGTATGGGTACAGCGGGTACTCGGAGAGCGATGCGGTCAGCCTATCGAACGTGGCTAGATCATTGTTAGATAGCGCGGTGTGTGCATCGTGGTAGCGTTGGCGTTGATCGGCGATGTTTTGGAGGGAAGGGGGCTGGACTGACGCGAAGCTGATTAAGCTGGTCGTATTCAGTGTAAAAAACAGGCAGACGGCGGTGCAGACTGCCCTCCATCGGTCATGACGTCCGAGGCTGTGTGTTTTCCAAGTTAAGCGACCAGGCATTTTTTTGCATCTCCTCATCCATGTTCTGCATCGGGGTCTGATTCAGGATAGAATACCGGATTTCAACCCCAGTTAACCCCCGGATTTTAATCTATGGCTTTATTACGTCTGGAACAGGCTTCCCTTGCATTTGGTGATCATGCGCTGCTTGATCACTGTGACTGGGCGATTCAGCCTGGGCTGCGCATTGCGCTTATTGGCCGCAACGGCGCCGGAAAGTCGACTTTGCTGAAGTTGCTGGATGGTCGAATCCTGCCGGACTCGGGCCAAGTGTGGCGCAGCGCTGACCTCAAAGTTGCGATGTTGGATCAGGAACTTCCCGAAGCCGACGACCAGACTGTTTTCGATGTCGTGGTGGCCGGCTTGGGTAATGTAAAGCAATTGCTGGATCGCTATGCTGAATTGTCCATGCAGGAAGACTATGAGTCTGGTATGCAAGAGCTGGAAGAGCTGCAGCATCAGATCGAAGCCGTCGATGGCTGGCATATGGAGCAGCGTGTCGAGCGGATTCTGACCCGGTTGAAGCTGCCGCGATTGCGCAAGATGAGTGAGTTATCAGGGGGGTGGCGGCGTCGGGTCGCGTTGGGCCAGGCGTTGGTGGGTGAGCCCGATATTTTGCTGCTGGATGAGCCGACTAACCACCTGGATATAACGGCAATACAGTGGCTTGAAGAGCAGTTGCTGGACTTTTCCGGCACGCTTATTTTTATCACCCATGACCGTTCGTTTTTGAAACGCGTTGCGAATGTGATTGCCGAACTCGATCGCGGCCGCTTATTTCCCTGGGAAGGCGACTACGTTAGTTTTCTTGCCTACCGTGAGCGTGTGTTGGCGGATGAAGAGCGGCACAACGCACTATTTGATAAAAAGCTAGCGCAAGAAGAGGTCTGGATTCGTCAGGGTATCAAGGCGCGTAGGACCCGTAACGAGGGGCGTGTCAGGGCGTTGAAAGCGTTACGCGATGAGCGCACTGCTCGACGGGAGCGGCAGGGGAAGGCGTCTTTTAGTGTCGAGACCGCAGACCGGTCTGGCAAGCGGGTTGTCGAAGCGAAGGGTATTAGCCATCAATATAACGGGCAGTTCCTGGTTAATAATCTGGATGTCACGATTCTGCGTGGTGATCGCATCGGCCTGATCGGGCCCAATGGTGTGGGAAAGACCACGTTGCTGAAGTTGCTACTGGGTGATCTTGAGCCGCAGAAAGGACAAATTGAAAGAGGGACCAATCTTTCGGTCGCTTATTTTGACCAAATGCGCGAGCAGCTCGACCCTGAGAAAACGGTAATTGACAACGTTGCCCAGGGCCGGGAATCTATCGAAATTAATGGCCGGCAGCGTCATCTGATCAGTTATTTAGGTGATTTCCTGTTTACGCCAGGGCGCACTCGCAGCAAGGTGAAATCGTTGTCGGGTGGTGAGCGTAACCGGCTATTACTGGCAAAGTTGTTCACCAAGCCGGCCAATCTACTGGTGTTGGATGAGCCGACTAACGACCTTGATCTGGAGACGCTTGAGCTCTTGGAAGAGGTGCTGTGCGACTATAAGGGCACGCTGCTTATTGTCAGTCATGACCGGGCGTTTCTCGATAATGTAGTCACCAGTACGCTGGTGTTTGAGGGACAAGGTCAGATTGGCGAGTACATCGGCGGTTACGCGGATTGGGTGCGCCTTGGCGGTAAACTGGTTGATGCCTCGGTTCCCGACGAGGAGGTGCCTGATGCTGAAAAGCCTGAAGCGGTCGCGCCCAAGGTCGAGACCTCCAACGCAAAGGTTACGCCAGCGGCTAAAAAGAAGTTGAGTTATAAGCTACAGCGTGAACTGGATGAGTTGCCGAAGGCGCTGGAAGTGCTTGAGACGAAAATATCGGCATTGGAAGCCGAGACGTCAGCGGCTGATTTTTATCTTCAGGGCCATACCAAAACTGCCGGCGTGATTGCACAGCTCGAAGCCTGTCATCATGAGCAGGAGGCATTGATGGAGCGTTGGTTGGAGCTGGAGGCGTTGCAAGAAGGTTAGTCTTCACGATCAAGGCGGCCTGAAGCGGCCGCTTTAGCTCATGTGATGGTTTCTTAACAGGCCGCTCCACGCTGTTGGGCGGCCTGTTCGCGTTTGTTGGCTGTAAAAAGCGTCTGACTTTTAAGGGCCATGCTTTTAAAAAAAGAAGCGGTGTGGTTTTTTGCATCTCCACGGGGGCATTAGCGATGTTTGGGGTCAGTTCGTTCTTGGTCAACAGCGTTTTTTGTCATCAGCCTTCAGGGCATCGGTGTTTTGCCCATCATCTTGCCGGGTCTATTCATCTCTGACGCGAACAGCCAGGACATCGCACACCGCGCCGTGTAGAACCCCGTTTGCCGTCGATCCCAGCAGAAGTGCCAGGCCATGCCTGCCGTGGCTGCCTACGACGATCAGATCAACGCCTTCCTGTTCAGCGATGCGATGGATTTCGCTTTCAGTGTGACCGGATACGACGAAAAGTTTATGCGCTGATATCTCTAGTTGATTAGCCAGTGCGCTCAAGCGTTGGTTGGCATGCTCGTCTAATTGATCCTGAATGGTGCTTAAGTCCATAGGGACATCGCCACCATAGGCAAAGCTCAGCGGCTCAATCACATGGATCAAACTTAGTTTGGATTCTCCTTCACGGGCGAGTGCGGTCGCTTTTTCGATGACCTGTTTCGACTCGTCGGTCAAGTCGACGGCCAGTAAAATATGTCGGTAGCTCATAGCTGCATCCTCTGCATTTACTTAAGTTTTTAGCTTAACATAGGATTCTGCGACGCAAAGTGAAATTGAACCGAGGTAATCATTGAAATGAGCTGGATTGTTATAGTTTTTGTACTGCTATCGTTGGTTGGATCAATGATGTGGATGATGCCTTCGCCTCGCCAGCGCGTGCAGGCCTTTTTTCGTCGCGAAGCGATGCAAAAGGGGATGCAGGTTCGGATTAACCGGCTGGAATTTCCTCGGGCCATTGGTGAGGTAGAACCGGACATACAGTCGTGTGTGGCTTATGCGCTCCCTCGCATAGGCATCAATACGCGTCCGGCCGTAGCGAAAGTGACCCCCTGGCGCATCGTTAAGGTGAATGGTCATGCAAATCGGGGGCTGCCCGAAGGATGGTGCTGGGCTAAGGGTGAGGGCGTTATGGGGGACGTTACTCTGGAGAAGCTTAGGGATATTATTCAGGGCTTACCCGCGGATGTTTATGTGCTGGAGTCTACGCCCCTGTCGGTCTCGCTGTGTTGGCGGGAGCAGGGGCGTGAAGATGCTGTAGATAACGTGAAGCAGGTGTTGGAGCGCGTTATTAGCGAGCTGTCATAGCGGGCACGTCATGTGCTTGTAGCGTTGTATTTTTATAGGCGTTGTATTTTTATAGGCATTGTACTTATAGGCATTGTATTTATAGGTCTTGTCTTTGTCGGCGCGGTTATTGATCGAAAGCGATTTTAAACGGTGTTGCTTGCTTGGCGAGTTCGTCGATTTCAGCCAGAATTTCATTTCTCCTCGGATCTTTTGAGGATATGCGGGACAGCGTGCTGCGTGCGTGCTTGAAATGAGAGGCCGCAACGGAGATTTTTTTACTGTTAAGCATTTTCTTGCCCATATTCATGTGGGCATCGATCTCTACTTTGCAATACTGCCAGATCATTTCGCGACGAAGTTCACCATAAATCGCGGGGGGGATTTTTCCGTCGTTCGTCAATTGTTGCAGCAGCGTTCCCGTGTAGCGAATGTTGCTTTGAGCATGGCTGATGGCGCGCTTGCTTAAAATAGGTGGCGCAGGTGTGGAGCCTTTGCTGTTGCTGGCCGTAGGCCCGGTTAACTGCTCCATTAAGCCTGAGTTGGGGTCGAGTGTGCGCATTCTCTCGAGCTGGTGGGCCGAGTGACTGCTCAGAAACTCGATTACGCGCGGATCGCAGTGTATTTGCTTTAACGTTATCAGCGCGCTGAGTATCTGTTCTGTTTCAATTTTTATATTTTGTATCAATTGCTTACGGGATTTTTCCAGGGCTTCTTTGCGGTGAAGGTAGAAATTACCGCCCAGTGCACAAAGCAGGAGGAAGCAGAGGCCAAAAAGCGCAAGTATATGGGTCTTTTCCATAATGTATCAGAATTAGTGGGGCAATAAAGTAGACCTGATTATCAAGCCGGGTTAAGTCGCTATAGTAACCGCAAATAAGGGATTTGGGCCATGTCTGGCGGTGACAAATCCGTGATTTACTCAAGAGACCCTGCAGGTAAGTTCCTTGACCCCTAGCGGACAAGCCCGTATATATGTCGCTTTCGCGGCATTGTGCCCAACCAGTTTATTATGGGTTTTGATTTATCATGGCCAAATCGTTAGTCATCGTCGAGTCACCTGCCAAAGCCAAGACGATTAACAAATACTTGGGTAGCGACTTTGTCGTTAAATCCAGCGTCGGACATATTCGAGACCTGCCAACCAGTGGCGGCGGTCGCTCCACGGTAGACGCAAAAGAGCGTGCGCTGGCCGCCGCTGCAACGCGTAAGCTATCCCCTGAGGAACGGGTGATTCACAAACAGAAAAAAGCCAAAGAACAGCTGATAGCGCGCATGGGGGTGAATCCGGATAAAGGCTGGGAGGCAAACTACCAAATTCTTCCCGGCAAAGAGAAGGTGGTGGATGAGCTGCGCCGGATTGCCAAAAGTGCCGATCAAATCTATCTCGCAACCGATCTTGACCGTGAAGGGGAAGCCATTGCCTGGCACCTTCGTGAGGCCATTGGTGGCGACGATTCCCGCTATAAGCGAGTGGTCTTTAATGAGATCACGAAATCAGCGATCGAGGATGCGTTTTCCCATCCCGGTGAGCTGGATATGCATCATGTCAATGCTCAGCAGGCCCGGCGCTTTCTCGACCGTATTGTTGGCTACATGGTGTCGCCTTTATTGTGGTCAAAGGTTGCAAGAGGGCTTTCGGCCGGGCGAGTGCAATCGGTAGCGGTTCGGTTGGTGGTTCAAAGAGAGAAAGAAATCAGGGTTTTCATTCCTGAAGAATATTGGGATGTCTCCGCGCGTCTGAAAACGAAGGCCGGCCCTGTTGTTCCTTTTGATGTGGCCAAGTGTAAGGGTGAAGAGTTTCGCCCCAATAGTGAAAGTGACACGCAGGCTGCGCTTGCTCTGATGCGCAGCAATGCGTTTGAAGTCATTGACCGTCAGGATCGCCCAACACAAAGCAAGCCTAGCGCGCCTTATATCACGTCCACACTGCAGCAGGCGGCCAGTACGCGCCTGGGGTTCGGTGTTAAGAAAACGATGATGATGGCTCAGCGTCTCTACGAAGCGGGTCATATCACCTATATGCGAACAGATTCTACGAATCTTAGCGCCGAAGCCGTGGCGGGCTGTCGCGATTATATTGGCGAGCAGTTTGGTGAAAAATATTTGCCCGAAGCCCCTATCAGTTACAGCAGCAAAGCGGGGGCCCAAGAAGCCCACGAGGCGATCAGGCCTTCCAGTGTCAGTGTTAAGGCGTCTTCATTGAATGACATGGAGCGCGATGCGCAGCGTCTGTATGAGTTGATCTGGCGTCAGTTTGTGGCGTGCCAAATGCCGCCGGCACAGTTTACCAGTTCTCGTATTACGGTCCGCTGCGGTGATTTTGAACTTCGTACGCGTGGGCGCGTTATGCGTTTTGACGGTTTTCTGCGTGTACAGCCGCCGGGTACGAAAGAGGACGACCGCTTGTTACCCGAGGTTAACAAGGGCGAAGTGCTGGCCTTAGAAGGCCTTGATCCAACCCAGCATTTTACCAAGCCTGCGCCTCGTTACAGCGAAGCGGCGCTGGTTAAGGAGCTCGAAAAACAGGGTATTGGACGACCGTCTACGTATGCCTCGATCATCTCGACAATTCAAGATCGAGGCTACGTCAGGCAAGTCAACCGACGTTTTTATGCGGAGAAAATGGGTGATATAGTCACGGATCGATTGGCCGAGAATTTCAAGGAGTTAATGGACTACGGCTTTACCGCCAAGATGGAAAATAATCTCGATGAAGTGGCAAAGGGTAGTGCTGACTGGAAGGCTCTTCTGGATACTTTCTATGCCGATTTTGTCTCGCTCTTACGTCAAGCTGAAGACCCCGACACGGGTATGCGGCTGAATACGCCGACCGAAACGGATATCCCTTGCCCGCAGTGTCAGCGCCATATGTTGATTAGGACGGCTACAACGGGTGTCTTTCTGGGCTGTTCGGGCTATGCATTGCCCCCGAAAGAGCGCTGCAAGGGGACCCTGAATCTGGTTGACGGTGATGAGGTTGTCAGTATCGATGCCGATGAAGAGGCCGAATCGCGCTTGCTGTTGCAAAAACGACGTTGCCCTCTCTGCGACTCGGCTATGGATAGCTATCTGGTGGATGAAAACCGTAAGTTGCATGTGTGCGGTAATAACCCTGCTTGTACGGGCTTCGAGGTAGAGTCCGGCCAGTTTAAGATCAAAGGCTATGACGGGCCTAAGCTTGAGTGCGACAAGTGTGGCGGCGAGATGCAGCTAAAAACGGGCCGCTTTGGTAAGTATTTCGGCTGTATGGCCGAAGCCTGTAAGAATACCCGTAAACTGTTACGCAGCGGTGAAGCGGCTCCGCCGAAAATGGATCCGGTTGCCATGCCTGAACTGGCGTGCGAGAAGGTGACCGATCACTATATTTTGCGTGATGGGGCATCGGGACTGTTTCTGGCCGCCAGCCAGTTTCCGAAAAACCGTGAGACGCGTGCCCCTAAAATTATCGAACTTCTGCCGCATAAAGATGAAATAGATCCCAAATATTCGTTCTTGTTCAGTGCGCCGAAGGAAGATGCTGAAGGCAATCCGACAATCGTTCGTTATAGCCGCAAAACGAAGGAGCAGTATGTCATGACCGAGGTCGATGCTAAGGCCACGGGTTGGCAGGCCTTCTTTCAGGAGGGAAAGTGGACGGTTGTTGAAAAAGCAGCCCGTAAAGCCAAAAGCAAAAAGGCTGATAGCTAGCGGAGTATCAGTTGCAGAATCGTTGCGACAGCGCAGTATCAATAACCATGATGGTCACTGAGGCGTTAACGCGGCCGGTGGCTAATCAGGGGAGATAACAGGAGTGTGTATGGGGAGTGTGTATATTTCAAGAACCAATCAAAAGCTGACTTTTGCGCGATTGCATCTGGATCAGTTGAAAGGGGCTCAGGAGAGTATTGGTTGGAATAAGCATGCGTTAATCGAGTCATTTAATGAATCGTTGTTGTTTCATTTAGATTCGGGGTACCTCTCTTTTTTGCGGGAAATCGCAGAGATCTATCGGTTGAAGCCAGAAACGGTAAGCTGCTTGGCTGACTTACAGGTACGGCTTGAGGAGAAAGGTCTGGAGGCTCCTGAAGTCAATGAGATAGGGCAATTGCTTGGCGAGGATCGCTGGTTAGGGCAGATGCAGGCAGCGTACGCCGCGTGTTGGCAAGCGCAGGATTCAGAGCAGGCTAAGAGCTCACACCACGCTAGCGTGTCAGAAATACATGTCGTGCAGGTTAATCCCGATTATGCCGATGAGCAGAGTGTCATCGCGCAGCTTGAGCTTTGGCTGGAAAACTTCTCGGCATTGGTGGAGCGGCAACGCGAAGCGATGTGTGAGTGGTAGGCTGCTTGGCTTTGAAGGCGTTTTTCCTGGTTTGAGCCTGCCAAGGACTCAGGAAAAACGCTGGATAAGGGCGGCCGATAGGCCTGGTTGAGTCGTCCCGTATCGGGCGCGCGTGCCAGCGTGGGCGTATTCAGCGACTGACATCCTGCGGTTCGGGCGCTGAAATTCCAGCCGGGTTAGCTGCCTTTTCTAAGCACGCCAACCGCTAATCCTTCAATGACCAGTTCCTGTGAGCGCAAGTCGATTTCTATGGGGGCGAAGTCGTCATTTTCAGCCATCAGCCTGACCTGATGCTGCTTTTTCTCGAAACGTTTTACGGTAACTTCGTCGTCGATTCTGGCGACAATAACTTGGCCGTTATGGGCTTCTTGGGTTTGATGGACCGCGAGAAGGTCACCGTCAAGGATGCCGATATTCATCATGCTTAACCCTTGCACCCTTAAAAAGTAGTCCGCTTTGGGTGAGAAAAAGTCGGCGGGTATCGTACAATAGTCATCGATATGTTCCTGGGCCAGAACGGGAGAGCCTGCTGCAACCCGGCCGACAATGGGGATGCCTGAGATTTTGTTGTCATCAACGGGGATGCGTATGCCGCGCGATGCGCCGGGAATAATCTCGATGGCCCCCTTGCGGGCTAGCGCTTTTAGGTGTTCTTCAGCGGCATTGGCCGAGCGAAAGCCCAGTTCTTTGGCGATATCGGCACGCGTTGGCGGGTACCCTGTCGATTCGATATAGTCCCGAATACATTCGAGGACGTCTGATTGGCGCTGGGTCAGTTTTATCATCGCGTTTGAGCCTATCTGTTTTTTTGTACAGTATATGTTTTTTTATACAGCTGTCTAGCTGTGTTGTGTCAATATAGCAGTCAGTTCTTTTGTTGCCCGCGCTGGCCTTTTCGAAATGCTATTCGTTGCCTGCGGTTTTTATATGTTCAGTAACTAAGTAAGAGTGCTCTACTGGTGACCGATATCGATGTCGAGCTACGCTCGGAAATACAGCAGGCGTACCGCACCTATCTCGAAAACAAGGGTTTCAAGCCGCGCTACGGTCAGCGACTCATGATTGCCGAGCTGGTCAAGGGGTTGAGTCGCCCTGAATCTGACGGGCCTGCTTTGTGCGTTGTAGAGGCAGGTACGGGTACGGGCAAGACGGTCTCGTACCTGTTAGGTGCGCTTCCGCTCGCTAAGCATCTGGATAAACGCTTGGTGGTTTCAACCGCGACGGTTGCGTTGCAGGAGCAGATCGTGTTTAAAGATTTGCCCGATGTACTCAAAAGTAGCGGACTAACCTTCTCCTTTGCGTTGGCTAAAGGGCGTGGCCGTTATCTCTGCTTGAGTCGCCTGGACCAGCTGCTGCAGGAAGCAGACCCCAATATGGCGCTGTATGACGATGAGCTGTTTGAGCGGCCGGATGCGGCGAGTAAGCAGCTGTATGAGGCGATGGCCAATCGGTATATCTCGGGCACCTGGGATGGCGATCGGGATAATTGGGACGATGAGCTCGACAGTGAGCAATGGCAGCCGCTCACCACAGATCATCGCCAATGTACCAATCGTCGTTGCAGCCATTTCAGTGGTTGTAGTTTTTTCAAGGCCAGGCAGGACTTGGAAAAGGCCGATTGCATTGTGGCCAATCATGATCTGGTTTTGGCGGATCTCTCTTTGGGGGGGGGGGCTATTTTGCCCGAGCCGCAAGATACGCTGTATATCTTTGATGAAGGGCATCACCTGGCCGACAAGACATTGCAGCACTTTTCCTATCGCATGCGCTTAGGCAGTGCCGGGCAATGGTTTAAACAGCTACCAAGAACCATTCAGCGGCAATTGAAATTATTGACGGAGCCTGAAAGTTTGGCGCGCATCTGTGCGCCAGTCAATGAGCTGGTAGAAAGCGCAGAGCCGCTACTAAGCCTGCTTTCAGCGCTGGTTGTTCCCTTTGCCGATAAGGTGCAAGACAAGCGCCGGGGCAGCAGTCACTGGCGCTTTCCTGGTGGTGTCGTGACCAGCGAGATTCGCGAACTGTCGGATAGGTTAAGGACTGTTTTGGTGCGATTGCACACCCAGCTGGATGCGGCCGCGAATGTTGTGCAAGAGGCGATACAGGATCCTTCCGACGGCATCGACCGTAATCTGGCGGAGCGAACCTACCCGGTCTTCAGCCAATTGGCGGGGCGTGCGGAATCGATGTGCCAGCTACTTCAAGCGTATGCCCGGATAGATACCGGGTCGCCGCCTCAGGCGCGCTGGGTTAGCTTTCTGGAGCGGGAAGGCGCGCAGGATGATATCGAACTAGCCTGCAGTCCCATCATCGCGGCAGGAACATTGCAGACCCAATTATGGTCGCGGTGTTATGGGGCGCTGGTTACGTCGGCTACATTGACGGCGCTGGATAGCTTTGCGCGACTCCAGTTGCATACCGGGTTGCCTGATACCGCACGCTATTGTCGCGTCCAGAGTCCGTTCAACTATGCGCAAAATGCCACATTGATCGTTCCGTCAATGCAGGCTGAACCGGGTGATGCGGCTGCACATGATCAAGTTATTATTCAGGCGCTGCAGGCGTCGGTAGATACCCGCGAAGGGACGCTGGTATTGTTTTCTTCGTGGCGTCAGATGTTGGCCGTTCGCGATGGCTTGGAGGTGCGCTTGCAGGCGCTTGTTTTATCGCAAGGAGGGCGCTCCAAGCAGGCGCTGTTGCGTGAGCATCGTGAACGAATTGATAAAAATGAGGGGAGCATCTTATTCGGCCTTGCGTCATTTGCCGAGGGTGTCGATTTGCCGGGGCGCTATCTGACCCATGTGGTGATCGCCAAAATTCCTTTCGCCGTACCCGATGAGCCTGTTGAGGCGGCCTTGAATGAGTGGGTGCGTGAGCAAGGGCGCGATCCCTTTATGGAGATCGCTGTACCCGATGCGTCCGTTCGGCTGATACAAGCCTGTGGACGGTTGTTGCGATCGGAGTCCGATACAGGTCGGGTCACCATACTGGATAGTCGGTTGCGTACTCGGCGCTACGGGCGCGCATTGCTGCAATCGTTGCCTCCGTTTACGTTGCAGATTTAATGGCATGCGCGTTTCGCTGTTCGCGGTGCAGGTAACGACGCGCTAATCCTGCAAAAGGAATAGGCGCGTTATTGCTTTTGCTTTACAATTCTGATCTAAACCAATGAGTTATTATAAGTCATCGATGAGGCAGTATTTTGTTAAAGAACTGGATCAATAAATTGACCAAGACGCAAAAAGAGGCCTCTGCGGCGGCTGTGCCCGTCTCTAAACCGGCCTCATCGAAATCAACGGTAGCGAAGGCCGATTCAGGAGCCGTTTCTGCCAAAAATTCCCCCAAGAATTCATCTGCCAACTCACCCGCCACGTCAACCGCCAATGCGCCCGTCACACGGTCAAAAGCGGCGCCACCCAAAAGCGTGGTCACGGCTACAGAATCGGATAAGCCCGCCGTTCCCGCCTGGAATCCGCAGCAGTTTGCTGTGCCCGTTGCAGAGGGCAAGGTGCGTTTCCATGATCTGGACCTGCCAGACGCGGTGATGCAGGCGGTCGCTGAGCTGGGTTTTCAATACTGCACCCCCATTCAGAGTAAAACCCTGGTCCATACTCTGGAAGGTAAGGACCTCGTAGGCAAGGCGCAGACCGGTACAGGCAAAACTGCCGCGTTTTTAATCAGCGCGATTACCGATCTTATTGACTTTCCTCTGCAGGGTGCGCGCCGTAACGGTAAGCCACGGGTATTGGTTGTTGCTCCTACCCGCGAGCTTGTTATGCAGATCGCCAGTGATGCCTACGGGCTAACCCGTTACACCGATCTGTCGGTAGTGACCGTGGTTGGCGGTATGGACTACGAGAAGCAGCAGCGCACCTTGAGGGAAAAAAAGGTCGATATTCTGGTTGCAACCCCGGGACGCCTGTTGGATTTCAACAGCAAAGGGGATGTCGATCTGAGTGGCGTGGAGGTGCTTGTTCTTGATGAGGCCGATCGGATGCTAAGCATGGGCTTTATACCCGATGTCCGTACCATCATTCGGAATACCCCGCATAAGCGTGACCGTCAGACGCTGTTGTTTAGTGCAACGTTTTCAGACGATATATTAAATCTTGCCCGTCAATGGACCCTGGACCCCGTCACCATCGAAATTGAACCCGAGCAAGTAACGGCCGATACGGTGGAGCAGTTTTTATATATGGTCAGCGAAACCGACAAGTTTAATTTATTGTATAACATCATCAAGGATCAAAAACTGGAACGGGTGATGGTGTTCGCCAACCGTCGGGATATTACGCGCCGCTTAACTGAGCGGTTACAGCGTACCGGTATCGAAGCTGCGCTTCTCTCAGGCGAAGTTGCCCAGAATCAGCGAGTTAAAACGCTGGAAGCGTTCCGTAGTGGTCGTGTCAAGGTGTTAGTGGCAACCGATGTTGCGGGCCGTGGTATTCACGTTGATGGTGTGAGTCATGTGATCAACTATAACCTGCCCGAAGATCCTGAAGATTATGTGCATCGAATCGGCCGGACAGGGCGTGCCGGCACCGACGGCGTGTCTTTTAGTTTTGCCTGTGAAACAGACGCCTTTATGGTGCCGGAGATTGAAGCGTTGCTTGGCCGTCGTCTGCGTTGCGAGCACCCCGAAGAGACCCTGTTACGCAACCCCGCCTGAGAGCACTGTCATGGAGATTGATATGAGTTTGGACAGCAACGTTGTGCCTACGTCAATTGCTGTTATCGGCGGAGGTAGTTTCGGCACCGTGCTGGCGAATATCGCCGCGGGTAACGGCCATCGGGTCTCGCAGTGGATGCGTAATGAACAGCAAGCGCTAGAAATGACGCAAAGTCGCTTCAACAAACGTTACTTGCCAGAGTGTCGCCTAGCCGATGGCCTGGTTTTTACGACGTCGCTAGAGCAGGCGCTGCGCGACGCAGAAGTGGTCTTTTTTTCCCTTCCATCATCGGTTTTTCGCGCGGTTGTGCATGCGGCAAAACCGTATTTAAAGCCTGGCACGGCCCTTATCAGTACCACGAAGGGCATCGAAGCCGGTAGTTTTAAATCCATGAGCCAAGTGCTGGCTGATGAGGTGCCAGACTGCCGCATCGGTGTGTTAAGCGGGCCTAATCTGGCTAAGGAAATAGGACGTAAACAGCTATCCGCTACCGTGATCGCCAGTGAGGATGCGGAACTGTGCGCCGATATTCAGAAAATTCTTCATTGTGCCTACTTTCGCGTGTATGCAGGAACTGATCTGTATGGTGTCGAGCTGGGCGGTGCGCTGAAGAATATCTATGCTATCGCAGCGGGTATGAGTTCGGCCATGGAGATGGGGGAGAATACCCGTTCTATGCTGATGACGCGTAGTTTGGCGGAGATGAGCCGCTTCGCGGTGTCGCAGGGTGCGGATCCGATGACCTTTCTAGGACTGGCGGGGGTCGGAGACCTGATCGTCACCTGTATGTCGCCGCTGAGCCGTAATTTCCGGGTTGGGTTCGCCTTGGGTAAAGGTCGGTCGCTGGATGATATCGTCGAAGAGCTTGGTGAAGTCGCCGAAGGTGTCAATACCATACGCTATGTCAAAGAGCGGGCTGATCAGCTCGGCGTATCAATGCCGCTCGTCAATGGCTTGTACCGTGTTGTTTTTCAGCACGAGGCCGTTTCTGAAGTGGTTCGCTGTCTTATGGAGCGCGAGCAGGGCGAAGATGTCGAGTTTGTTACCAAACCGGCAGGTTGATGGTGACGCTGTATATTCTGCGCCATGGTGAGCCTCAGGTATACGGCAAGCGTGATTCGCCGTTAAGTCCGCAAGGACGTCTTCAGATCAGTCGGGTTGCGGAGCACATGTCACGCTTGGCGCCTTACCCTGTGCAGATATATACCAGTCCGGTATTGCGTGCTGTGCAGAGTGCTGAGCAGCTCGGTCTGGCGCTGGGATTGGTGTCGAGTATTCGGGTTGAACCACGCCTGCTGCCCGATGCGGATGTCGAGCTTCTTATTGCGCATCTTCACGATAGCGAGACGCAAAATGCATTGTTGGTGGGTCACATACCGCAATTAGAGCGTTTGCTTAACCGATTCGTGGATGGTTGTGATAGTGGTTTATTCAGGCTGGCCCCTGGATCTCTGGTCGGCATAACGTTCGATGTGTGTGCCGCAGGTTGTGCCCGCGTAGCAATGCAGTTCCACCCGCTGACATCGTATTCGTAATGCGTCCCCTTTCTTGGCTTTTCGGCCGTTTTTTTTCGCCGCGATTATTCTCTACTGTTCGTATTAAGGCGGTAGCGTAATGCCGAGCAAAAAATATCGGCATCAACATGCCGCGTGGATCGGTAGGTTGATGCCCGGTTAATGGGCGGTTTATTCATGAACCGCCGTGGCATAAGGTTAATAGCGTCAGCGAGTCTCCACAGGGGTTCTGCCGGCTTCTTTATCCAGTCGATCAAACAGGCCTTTTGCTTGCAGAATAATGGGGGTCCTTGGGTAGATGGCCAGAGCTTCGCTCATCACTTGCTGGCTTTCACGGTGCTCCCCCAGGCTGTGATGCGCAGCGGCTAGGGTTGCGTAAACCGGAATATAGGGCGTAACGTTGAGAATCTGTTGTGCCCAGTGAATGTAATTTCTCAGGACCTCGGCGTCGCCCCGGCTAAGGCCGTATTTGGCCAGCGCTTGCATGGCGGCATAATCGGCATAATTGTTCAGGTAGAGGTTTTTTCGGGGCATCTCAAGTAATTCAATGGGCTTGTGCGGCGTCATGTAATACTGAATCAACAGGCGGTCGGAGATGACCGTGTGGCTAAAAAAAATGGTCGCGACTACGGGGAGGGCGATGCTCAGTCCGAGTAGGGTTGGGCGAGTCACCGCTGCCAAGGGGAGTCTTATTCTTTTGCTGCGATGACGTGCGGCAAGCGCGATCAGTATGACCAGCAGTACCCAGTGAAGATGCGAGATGTACAGTGGCAGTTCAACTTGCGTGTGGAGCAGGATGGGCAAGGTGAGTGCGAGGTAGCTCCCGCCGCGCTGCCAGCCTAGCTGATAAAGCAGATAGAAAAAGCTAGCGGCGAGTATAAAGAAGCCGCTGAGGGCGATTATCCCGCCCTCTATGGCCCAGAACAGCAGCTCGTTATGCGGATGGCTTAATCGTGCGTCAATAGGATCTGCGTTCGGCGCTTGTTTTAAATACAGTGCCTTCTGGTCATGAAAAGCGCGTTCGAATTGGCCAATGCCATGGCCTAGAAGCGGCTTCTGGGTGAAAAGCTCCCAGCTCACGGTGTAGATCGTTTTGCGCGCGACGCTTCGCCCAGGTTCTGCATTTGAGGCAGTGATGTCGGCAAATTTCTTTAAACCAAACAGTAGACCCGTATCCTTGCCCTGATGAATAGAGCTGGCGGCAATGCCCGTGATTAAGGCCATGCACCACAGCAGCGAGAGGATGCGCGAGCGCCAAAGCTGACGCCAGCGAACAGCAATCAGTAGCGTGATTGCAGCAGCCCCCCCCAGCAAGCCGATTCGAGAGCCTGTGCTGGCGATCACCATGGCTGCGAGGCCGCTGGCGCCGATGATAAATATCTTGATGAGTACGTGGCGGCCTTTGATCGAGGGGCTGCTGATTAAAAATAGGCTGGCGGCAAGGCTTGTCGCGAGATAGGACGCAAGCAGGTTGGGTTGTTGAAAAATTCCGCTTGGAATGCCGGCGGATTGTGGCAGCCATCCAGGTAGATTGTTTGCGGTACTTAGCATCTGAATCAAGCCGTATAGGCTTTGAACCGTGGCCGAGACAATCACCATAAGCAGTGCGTTATCGCTCCAGCGTCGTCCAGAGGGGGCTTGGGCAATGGCCAGAAAGAGAAAAAATCCAGCACCCAGCGCCAGGTTTCTGAACAGCCAGGCGGTGGGTGTGGCGATACTGTTGATGGATCCGACGATCGTTGTCAGCCCTACCAGAATCAGCATGCTATAGGTTAATTGCGGAATTTGTAGCGTGTTGCGACGTATTGTTACCAGCGCCCCCGTTCCGATCAGGAGTGCTACGATAATCCAGACCATATTATTGAACGGTATAAATAACCCTTCCCCGCCCAGATTGTCTTGATAAAACGAAGGGGCTGCCAATAATAGTAAGGCAAGCAGCACAGAATAAAGCCGCGTAAATCGATTTTGAAAATGCTGCATCAGTCGGAAGGTCATTGGGCCGGCCTTAAATATATTTCTGTCATGATAGCGAATTTTTTTCAACTAGAATATAGAGTTAGTTTTGGAGAGTCGGTTATGCTTGGCTGTCTGATGGGGAATTAGTTATTCGGGAGATAATGGCTTGTTGAATACTCGGGATGGACGTCGGCAGGGGCTGTGTAGAAGGCTCCGGATAGGTGGGTTTTTGCTTGCACTCTTGGCGAGCGTGGAAAGCGCTCGGGCTGGAGAGGTTCAAGGTGCGCCGTTTGAGCCTTATCTGCATTCCACCTTGATAGAACAAAGCGCAGGGATTGTTCCTGAATACCGGCTAGCACTCGGTATGATGAAAAAAGTCAATGGCGTGATAGTACCCGAAGAATTTAAGTTTATCGCCGGAGAGCTGAGTCGATATACCTATCGGATTCCCGATGGTCATCGAAGTGAGGATGCCTTTAGGTATTATCAATCGATGCTGCAGCGTATTGCACATACCGAGTTGTTTCAGTGTTCAGGGCGACGTTGTGGCAGCAGTAACCATTGGGCCAATACGCAATTTGGGATAGCCAGGCTGTATGGCTTGGAGCGTGAACAGCATTATCTTGCTGCTCAAATAGGTGATGGGCGCTGGCTGGCTTTATATGCGGTACAGCGGGGAAATAAGCGTGTGTTCGTTCATCTGGATGTTATCAGTCCGGTTTCTCAGCCTGAGGTTAGCGCTGTTACGGATGGCCCGCGCTCAGCCAAGCGATTATTTGTTGAGGTGATTGGCGGAATACCGACCCCTGATGATGCGGTTGTAGAGGCGCTCAGAAAAGAGATGCAGCGATCCCCCGCGTTGAAATTATGGCTGGTTGGCTATGGCGGGCAAGGCGGGGTTGTGACGTCGCGGCAGCAGGTTGAAGCGTGGATCGATGTCGTGGCTACAAAGATGATCACTGCGGGTGTCGATGCGGCGCGTGTCGAGCGGTTAGCCATCGGTGTTCTGGGGCCTGTTCAGAGCCGTGATATTCCGTCACAGCGCGTTGAATTGTTATTGCTGCCAGATTAAGGCGAGGCAGGGCTGGCCGGTCTAGAGGCTGGCTGGTCTAGGGCTGGTTGTCTGTTTTGGGCGCTGGGTTGCCTGTTCTAGGCGTAGGATGCCTGGTCTAAGGATTGGCGGCGTCTAAGCAGGGGGCCCGGTCTAGGGGCTGGCGACGTCTAAAAAGTCGGCCACGACAGGCTGTTGCTTGCTGTGGCCGATGGGTGTCAGCGGATCAGGGAGAGGAACTCGCTGCGCGTGCTGTCGTTGCTGCGGAATAGCCCCAGCATCATCGATGTTTTCATCAGGCCGTTTTGCTTCTCGACGCCGCGCATCATCATACACATGTGCTTCGCTTCGATAACCACGCCAACGCCTGCCGCTCCGGTGACCTGCTGGATGCTGTCTGCGATCTGCTTTGTCAGGTTTTCCTGGATTTGCAGGCGACGTGCATACATGTCCACAATACGGGCGATTTTGGAAAGGCCGATGACTTTTCCCGAAGGAATATAAGCAACGTGGCATTTTCCAATAAACGGCAGCAAATGGTGCTCGCATAAAGAATACAGTTCAATATCTTTTACCAGCACCATTTCGCAGTTATCGGATTCAAAAAGAGCGCCGTTAACAACGTCGTCAAGATTTTGCTGGTAGCCGCGGTTCAGATAGGCAAACGCTTTCGCTGCCCGCTCGGGAGTGTCTAGCAGACCATCCCTGTTTAGATCTTCACCGACAGACTCGATGATCTTGGCAAAGGCGTTTTTCATGCTTTGGCCCACTTGAATAAAAGGTGCGTAACCTACGCTAATGCGGGGGTCAGGTAAAGTCTTTGTGTCGCCGAAGCAGCACATAAACAGCGCCTGTGCCTCCATCTCTTGGTGTGGCGGAGGAAAATGCCAGTACCGGGTTCAGTTGTCGAAGCCATTCGTTTAAGTAAGATTTCAGTCGCGCTGGCGTTTCGTCGGTATCCAGCGCTTTGCCGTGAACAATGATCACGCATCGACAGCCCTGGTGTTGCGCGCGTCGAACAAAGCCGCTGACTTCATCGCGGGCTTCGTCAACGCGCAGGCCGTGCAGGTCGAGACCTTCTTCCCAGGGGATCTGACCTTTAGCGAGCCTGCGAAGCAGGCTCTGTTGTAATCCATGTGCCGCAAACTGCAGTGGCTCTTCGCTGCCGACCTCTGTTCGGAGCTGGTCAGAAAGGCCATCTTGTAGCGTCACCGTATCGAGCGTTGCCGCAGCGCGTCGATACTGTACCTCATCAGCGCTGGGGCGACGGCGAGGCAGATCTACGCGGTCGTACTGCACAGGGGTAACGGGTTCGCCGAGTAATTGGGCGAAATCTTGATCCTGGGAGTCGCTGTTTTCTGCCATGGTCATCCAGTGTATATTTCTTTACTATAAGCCCCCCATTTTAACCCGCCTTCAGCGCATTGCCACTGAAAAAAGCATGCCCAAGGCAGTTCGAGAATATTTGTTTATGTCTCAGCCTGATCCGGCTCTTTCGGAATTGCACAGCATTCGTGATTTTATTCGTCTGGCTGTTGCTCGTTTTCGTGCCGCCAAGCTTTATTATGGGCATGGAACCGACAGCAGCTGGGATGAGGCCGTTCAGTTGGTTTTGCATGGCGCAGGCCTGCCTTGGGATATTGACCGCTCGGTGATCGATGCGCGTTTATTACTTGAGGAAAAGCGCCTCATTCTCGAGTTGATACGCCGCCGTGTTGATGAGCGTATCCCGGCGCCTTATCTGATCGGTGAGGCGTGGTTTGTTGGTATGCCTTTTTATGTTGATAACCGGGTGCTGATTCCACGCTCCCCCATAGGGCAGTTGATAGCCAATGGATTTGAGCCTTGGTTAGGCGATCTGTTTGTGCATCGCGTGTTGGATCTCTGTACTGGCAGCGGCTGCATTGGTATCGCCTGCGCGCAGTTGTTTGAAGAAGCAGATGTTGATCTGGTCGATATCTCTGCCGACGCGGTGGACGTGGCGAGAAGCAATATAAGCCGGCATGGCCTGGACGAGCGCGTGCAAGCCATTCAGTCTGACCTATTTGGTGCACTTGAAGGGCGAAAGTATCAGATCATCGTGACAAACCCTCCTTATGTGGATGCCGATGACTATAAAACGATGCCGGCAGAGTTTGAGCATGAGCCTGTGCTTGGGCTGGTGTCGGGCGATGATGGTCTCGACTGTCCCCGGGCTATATTGCACGCCGCGGCTGATTATTTAACCGATGACGGTTTTATCATCATGGAAGTGGGTAATTCTGAGGTGGCGCTCCAGCGCAGCTATCCGGATGTGCCGTTTATCTGGATCGATCTACCCGAGGGCGGTAATGGCGTCTTTATGTTAAGTGCGCAGGACTTGCACCAATACAGGGCGCGTTTTGCATCGGCCGAGAAGGCCCCCGGCACGCGTTAGCGGCTTCAGCCCCTTATTCCTTACCGACAACCATCCCACGCGCTGGTTTCGAAATGCTAGCGCGGAATTTAGATTCTCTACAGCGACAAAGCGGAGTTCGTGCATGTCTGGAAACACTTTTGGAAAACTGTTTACTGTCACCACGTTCGGTGAAAGTCATGGGCCGGCCCTGGGCTGTATTGTTGATGGCTGCCCTCCGGGTATTGCGCTTTGTGAGGCGGACCTGCAAATTGATCTGGACCGGCGTAAGCCTGGTACTTCACGGCATACCACGCAGCGGCGGGAAGACGACCGGGTCAAAATTCTGTCGGGTGTGTTTGAGGGTAAGACGACAGGCACATCCATTGGCTTGTTGATTGAAAATACGGATCAGCGTTCCAAGGATTACTCGGATATTCAGGATACCTTTCGGCCCGGTCACGCTGATTATACCTATGAACATAAATATGGGTGCAGGGATTATCGCGGAGGAGGACGCTCATCGGCGCGTGAAACGGCGATGCGGGTGGCGGCCGGTGGGATCGCAAAGCGAGTATTGGCGCAGCGGGGTGTTCAGGTGCGCGGCTACCTGTCCCAGTTGGGGCCGATCAAGGCGCTAGCGCATGATTGGGATGAGATACAGAACAATCCTTTTTTCTGTCCGGATGCCGCAAAGGTGGCCGAGATGGAGCAGTATATGGACGCGTTGCGTAAATCCGGCGATTCGGTAGGCGCACGTGTGAGCGTGGTTGCCAGTGGGGTGCCTGTGGGTTTGGGTGAGCCTGTGTTTGATCGGCTGGATGCCGAATTAGCGCATGCTCTAATGAGTATTAATGCCGTGAAGGGGGTTGAAATTGGTGACGGTTTTGACTGTGTTGCCCAGAAAGGGACGGAGCATCGTGATGAGATGACCCCGGAAGGGTTCTTATCTAATCACGCCGGCGGCATTCTGGGCGGGATCTCTACCGGACAGGACATCACGGCGCATATTGCCCTCAAGCCAACCTCCAGCTTGCGTTTGCCAGGGCGTAGTGTTGATCGGAATGGGCAGGCGCTTGACGTCGTCACGAAAGGCCGTCATGACCCCTGTGTGGGGATCCGAGCCACGCCGATTGCCGAGGCCATGGTGGCGATAACACTGCTTGATCACCTGTTGCGTCATCGGGGTCAAAATGCCGATGTCCAATGCACGGTGCCCGTTTTGCCGGCGAATGCCAGCTAAGTGGCTCTCTCTTCTGGGGTGCCGGTAGGGCTCTATCGGCGCCTGTCTTCGTTTTACTTCTTTTACTTCGCCTTGTTGGGCGGCATTGTTCCGTATTGGAGTGTTTATCTTGATTCTCT
This sequence comes from Motiliproteus sp., assembly GCA_041586615.1. Classification (GTDB taxonomy): domain Bacteria; phylum Pseudomonadota; class Gammaproteobacteria; order Pseudomonadales; family Balneatricaceae; genus Motiliproteus. Next base: position 28,064 of record JBFGZS010000024.1, read on the forward strand.
AGGCATGAGCGGCAATGAGGTCGGCGTGCTTATGGCGATTTTGATGGGTACCCGAATCGTCGCGCCTAACCTGTGGGGGTGGCTGGCTGACCGGAGCCAGGGGCGGGTCTGGGTTATTCGTCTCGGCGCCCTGATGACCGTTGTGATTTTTAGTGCGGCATTCTGGCTTTCCAGTTTTTGGGGGCTTGCGCTGCTTATGTTTGGTTTTACGTTCTTCTGGAATGCTGTTTTACCTCAGTTTGAAGTACACACATTAGCCTGTCTTGGTGAGAATCGTTCTTATTACAGCCGGATTCGTCTGTGGGGGTCGGTAGGCTTTATTGTAGCGGTGGTGCTGCTGGGTTGGTTGATCGACCGCTATGCTATTGCCGTGCTGATCGTCTTTATGTGGGCTGTCATGCTGATCATCTGGTTGTCCTCGTTGACGTTTCACGATGTGCCGCTACCCGTCTCGGATGGCGTTCAGCACGGTTTTTTTAGTTATTTTTGGCGTCCCCCTGTCCTGGCTTTTTTTGTTATCTGCTTTCTGACTCAGTTAGGGCACGGTCCTTATTATACGTTTTTCAGCTTGCATATGGCCGACTACGGCTACGACAAGCTGGATATAGGTCTATTATGGGCATTGGGTGTTGTTGCCGAAGTCGTTATTTTTATCTACATGCATCGAATCATAGGGGCTGTTGGCTTACGGCATCTGGTGCTCTGGAGCATGTTGGTTTGTGTGCTACGCTGGGCATTGATTGCGCAGTATCCGGGTAGTCTGCCGATAATGCTCTTTGCGCAGGCGTTGCATGCGGTAACCTTTGGTTGTTTGCATGCGGCAGGGATTGCGCTGGTGCAATTGTTCTTTCCTGAGCGGTGCCAGGGCCAGGGCCAGGCGCTCTACAGCAGTTTTGGTTTTGGCGCGGGAGGCGCCCTGGGTGCCTTGGTGAGTGGGTTGTTGTGGGAACGGTTTGGCGGAGAGAGCGCGTTTTGGCTTGCTTCGGCCGTTAGCGTTGTGGGATTTTTGGTGGCTCTGCGTTGGTTAAAGGTAGAGCATCAAGCGGCGTAAGCGGCGTATAACTAGACCGTGTTATTTGGCTGTGCGCTACCTCTGGTTGGTTATCTGGGGTAAATTACGACACCCGTAGAGTAAAGCCAAAGTCGGGATCAACGGATGCGTTGTGTTGGAATCGGCGACGCCTCGGTGGCCACTAACGTTGCTATTAATCCGAGGGGTTAATAGACCAACTCAGGGATGAGTTAACATTGGCCTATAGGGCGATGCGAGGTTAATAGCTTGTGTTGGTTATAAATAGCTGTAAATTATCTATCCGCTATAGTTTGCGTGGCGTGATGTTTTTGAATAAATAAAAGGGAAGTACTGACTTTGCGAATACTCAGAAAATATACCAACAGACGTTTGTATGATACCTCGCGTAGCTGCTATATCACGCTTGAGGATGTAAAGCAGTTAGTGTTGGATAATGTACAGTTTCAGGTCCAGGACTCAAAAAGCGGCCAGGATCTGACGCGCAATATTTTGTTGCAAATTATCAGTGAGCAGGAAGGCGAGGGTGCGGGGTTGCTGACCAACCAGGTTCTTCAGCAGCTGATTCGCTTCTATGGCGACAGTATGCAGGGCATGATGGGGCAGTATCTTGAGCAGAGTGTTACTGCGTTCTTGTCACAGCAGGAGCGTATCCGCGAGCAGATGGAGTCGATGATTGATGCGGCCAACCCGCTGAAGATGATGGGTAAGTTTGCTGACCGAAATATGGCGGTTTGGGGTATGTTCGGTCAAGAGCGCAAGGAGGAGGGCGCAGAAGAGGGCAATGGCGCGGACGTGAGTAAGGAGAAGGGTGGCGCTGCTGTCGACGCTGATAGCAAACCGGATTCCGGCAAGGCCAAGAAATAAATGCTTTTGGCAGGGTGTCGGCCTTGGTGTTGGTGCCTTGTCTGTTTACTGAGCCCATGAGTGGGCGTTAGGTGGTAACCCAGTCACGAATTTTTTTCGGCAGCAGTGCCTGAGAACGGCTACCGGCAAACAAGCCTATATGCCCGGCATTTATTTCTATCTCTTCATAGCGCCGACTGTTGGTAAGACCTCTGAGGGCCTGGGAAGCCTCTGGGGGGACTAAGTGGTCCTTGCTACCATAAATATTGAGTATGGGCTGCGAAATCTGGCCCAGATCGATCTCTTTGTTTCCTAGTTGAAAACGGCCACGTAATAAGGCGTTTTGTCCAAAAAATAGCTCCATGAACTGCTTGAAGGCGGCGCCGGCCAAGTCAGGGCAGTCGTTGATCCATTTCTCCATGCGCAGGTAATTCAATGCCTGATCGCGCGTTTTTAGTTGTTGGGGCAGGTTTAGCTGTTTGCGTACCGGTAAGTTCGTGGGCATAAGGCTGCGAAAGGCATCGATCAAGAGTTGCCCCGGCATGTTGCCATGGCTGCTCAGCATCAGATCTAGATCGATGGTGCGCGCCAGATGGCCAAGCACGTTATCGTGGGTGTGAAAGTTTACCGGTGTGACTAATGTGACTAGGTGGTCTACCCGCGCGGGGTATAGCGCGGTGTAGCAGAGGCTGAAGACGCCGCCCTGGCAGACCCCCAGCAGGTCGAGGCTGCGACAATGACTGTCATTACAAACGGCTGTGACGCAGCGGTCAAGATAACCGGTCAGGTAATCATCCAGATCGACAAATTGATCGACCGGCTGCACGTAGCCCCAGTCGATAAGGTAAACAGGAATCCCCTCTTGCAGCAAGCCGCGCACCAGTGACCGGTCAGGCTGCAGGTCAAGTATGTAGGGGCGGTTTACGAGGGCATAGACAATCAATAAGGGCTTTGCGTTGGCGTTGATAACCGTCGTGGGTGTATAGCGTTTTAGTGTCAGTCGGTCCTCTTGATAGATGATATCGGCCGCAGCGGTGCCAACGTCGATCTCCTCGATAGTGTCAAGAATGCTCAGGCCGTGCAGCAAATCCCGGTTCCAATCGTTGATTTCCTGGCTTATTTTGCTAGGGGATAAAGTAAAGGGCATCAACTAATCGGATCGTGTTGAGGTGGATGCGACGTTTGCGTGTTGCTGTTGCTGTTGCTGTTGCTGTTGCTGTTGCTGTTGCTGCTGCTGTTATTGCTGCTGATATTGATGTCGGCGTTGAGTTGAGCCTCCAAATTATCCAGGCGCTGGGTCAGGGTTCGGACTGTGCGTCGCATCGTGTGGTGCTGTTCCAGAAGCGCGCGGTAATCTTCGTAAGGTACAAGCCCCAGGCTGCGGTACTCTTCTTCCCAGCAGCGCTTGAGTTGCCGTTGCAGTTCTAGAATGGCATTGGCAAGCTGCCCGTAGCTCTGTTGATAATCGTTGTCTTTTAAGCTTAGCGAGTAATGGTGCTCGTACGCATCGATCCAGAGGTGGTGGAGTTGAGCCAGGCTGGATATTTCAGAATCATGTTCAAGGGTATCGAACAGTTGGCTGTTGGTGGCCTTAATAATGTGCTGCTGATGGATCAAGTGGTCGTTGAAGGCGTGGCCAAAGACTTCGTAAGCGCCAAGGAGTTTCAGTGAATTGTGCTGTGACCGTCCTTGTGGGTGGGTGAAGAGCGACTGTATAAGAGAAAATCCAGGCAGGGGTTGAGCCTGCGGGTTGCTCAGTAGCTGTAACAGGTGTGCAGGAATTGACCATTGCTGGGCAAAATCGGCGTTGACTTGTTGTTGTAGCTGTTGGCTTAAGGCTTCTATCGCTGATTGTAGCGCGTCGCTGTCGTTGTTGTTCAGTATTTTCAGTACATTGAGCCCGTAACGACAGAATGACTCTAGCTGCAGGGTCATCTTTTCGGCGATGTCGGCATGCTGTTCGGGAAGATGTGCAGCAACCGCCTGTCGACATGCGGATAGCAGGTTGTCGAGTTGAGAGGTGTCCAGGTTGGATGACTGCAGGGCTGTCTGCCAGCAGGCTTTTTGCACTTCCAACCATTGTTGCAATTGAAGCAGTGGATCTTGTTTCAACAGCGTCCTCCTTGGGGGTTCGTTGAGCAGGGCCAATGGTAGCGATGAATCTCAATGACTGAAAGCTTCTTTTGAGCCTATGTGCTTTAAGAGGAGCTGGATGAATGCTCGGGCGGCATTGGAAAGCGTGCGATCGCGGTGTGTTATCAGCCCTAATTGGCGCGTCGGCGCGGGCTCGCTGAGCCGCAGGACCGTAACTCGCTCGTCAATCATGGATTCAGGTAGCAGGCTCCAGCCAAGCCCTATAGAAACCATCATATGTATCGTGTCCAGGTAATTGGTCGGCATCACGACATCCAGGCTGAGTTCCTGCTTGGCAAAGCGTTCGGTAACAATTTTCCGGGTGAAGGTGTTGCTGTCGGGCAGGATGGCGCTGTACTGGGTCAGGTCGCCTAGGCTAGGGGTCTGTGCTTTAGCCAGGGGGTGGTCCGGGGCTGATACGAATTGGAGTTGGTCCATCCAGAGTGGCGTTGCTGTCAGTTGCGGGTGCGGGTTGGGTGACAGGGTGATGATTCCCAGCTCAAGCTGCCCCTGCAAAACGTGATCATAGGCCGATTCTGACTCTGAAAATTCGAGCCGTAACTCTACCTCGGGGTGTTGATGACAAAAGTGTTTGAGGAACGGTGGAAGACGGTGTAGTCCGATATGATGGCTGGTGGCGATGGTCAGGCAGCCGCTGATTGTACTGGATAGGTTGGCCAGGGTGCGGCGTGTATCCTCAATATCGAGTAAGATCTGTTTGGCGCGCGGGAGCAGCGTTCTGCCGCTCTCTGTGAGCGTGACCTGCCGGCTTATTCGATCAAAAAGCCGGCAATGCAGCTGCTCCTCAAGGTTTGCGATGCGCTTGCTAATTGCGGGTTGTGTGAGGTGTAGGCGTTCCCCGGCTATCGAGAAAGACTCTGTTTCGGCGACACTAACAAAAGCGGTAAGGGCGTGCAGGTCCATGATAGGCTCTTTGTATTCCTGTCTATTTATTCCTTTATGGAATCTAAATAATAAACAAAATGAATTTGTTTTATCAGTGGTGTCGAATTAGCATGGGTTAATTGTTACACGATAGTCGGTTCTTTCGTATGAGCGACACCTTAATAACCAAATAAAGCACGGCCATCATTGGTGGCTATGGCAAGGGAGATTCACAATGTCTGGCAAGACGCTTTATGACAAGCTCTGGGATTCGCACTTGGTGCGTGAACAGGAGGATGGCAGTGCGCTGATCTATATCGACCGGCACCTGCTGCATGAGGTGACATCGCCTCAGGCTTTTGAGGGCCTGCGTTTGGCGGGTCGTCAGCCTTGGCGTATTAGTGCGAACCTGGCAACCCCTGACCATAATGTGCCGACAACCGCGAAAGAGCGAGAGTCGGGTGTCGAGGGTATCGATGACCCCATCTCCAAGATACAAGTTATCACGCTTGATCAAAATTGCGATGAGTTCGGTATTCGCGAATTCAAGATGAAGGATATCCGGCAAGGGATTGTGCACGTTGTGGGTCCTGAGCAGGGGGCTACGTTGCCGGGGATGACGTTGGTATGCGGTGATTCCCATACCTCCACCCATGGTGCATTTGGCGCGCTTGCGCACGGTATTGGCACCTCTGAAGTCGAACATGTGCTGGCCACGCAGTGCCTGGTCGCCAAAAAAATGAACAACATGCTGGTACGGGTTGATGGCAAGCTGAATGCGGGCGTGACGGGTAAAGATGTCGTGCTGGCTATTATCGGTGAAATAGGCACCGCGGGCGGCACGGGGTATGCGATCGAGTTTGGTGGGGACGCCATTCAGGGGCTGTCCATGGAAGGGCGGATGACGGTCTGCAATATGGCTATCGAAGCTGGCGCGCGCGCGGGCATGGTGGCCGTCGATGATGTGACTATCGATTATGTGCAGGGGCGTCCGTTTGCTCCTCAGGGAGAGCAGTGGGTGCAAGCAGTGGCTCAGTGGCGTGAGCTTTGCTCTGATGTCGATGCTCAGTTCGATAAGGTTGTTGTGATCGATGGTGGTGCAATCAAGCCTCAGGTGACCTGGGGGACGTCGCCGGAAATGGTGCTGCCTGTCGATGCATCCGTGCCGGACCCTGCCTGCGAGAGCGATCCGGTTAAGCGTCAGGGCATCGAACGTGCGTTGTCGTACATGGGGTTGTCGGCGAACCAACCCATTACATCCATTCAGCTGGATAGGGTCTTTATTGGGTCCTGTACCAACTCGCGCATTGAAGACCTGCGCGAAGCGGCGCACGTCGTTAAGGGGCGCAAAGTTGCCGCGACCCTGAAGCAGGCCTTGGTGGTTCCGGGTTCCGGTTTGATAAAGGCGCAAGCTGAAAAAGAAGGGCTGGACAAGATCTTTATCGACGCGGGGCTGGAGTGGCGTGAGCCGGGTTGCTCCATGTGTTTGGCTATGAATGCGGACAAGTTGGGCAAGGGAGAGCATTGCGCATCGACGTCTAATCGTAATTTTGAAGGACGGCAGGGTTTTGGTGGTAGAACGCATCTGGTTAGTCCGGGAATGGCCGCCGCCGCCGCTATCGCCGGGCATTTTGTGGATGTTCGCGAGATGGTTGGCTGAGCCAGGAGATAGAGTGATATGAGAGAATTTAAACAGCATACAGGCATCGTTGCACCGTTAGATCGGGCCAATATCGATACGGATATGATCATTCCGAAGCAGTTTCTTAAATCGATAAAGCGATCTGGATTCGGTCCTAACCTGTTTGATGAATTGCGCTACCTTGATGAAGGTCAGCCTGATCAGGATTGTAGTCAGCGGCCGAAGAATCCCGATTTCGTCCTGAACCAAGGTCGCTATCAGGCAGCCTCCGTGCTGTTGGCGCGTGAGAACTTTGGTTGTGGTTCGAGTCGTGAACATGCGCCTTGGGCGTTGGATGATTTTGGTATCCGTGCAGTGATTGCGCCGAGTTACGCCGAAATATTTTACAACAATTGCTTTAAAAACGGCTTGTTACCCATTGTTCTTGATGAGGCTTGTGTTGATAAACTGTTCAATGCCGTTGCGTTGACGCCGGGCTATGCGCTGACCATCGACCTGGAAGCTCAGCAGGTGGTTACCCCTGAGGGGGAGGCTATGTCGTTTGAGCTGGACGGTTTTCGTAAGCATTGTTTGTTGAATGGCTTGGATGATATCGGCCTGACGTTGCAGCAGTCTGATGATATACGGCGCTTTGAAGCAAGGCATCAGGCGGCATCGCCCTGGTTGTTTTCTGAATTGGCTGAAAACTGAGTTTAAATAAGGATTTAAGCGTCATGGTACAAAAAGTATTGATACTTCCCGGTGATGGCATCGGTCCTGAAATTGTTGAGCAGGCGGTGCGTGTCCTGGACGTTGTCAAGGATAAATACGCACTTGATCTGGTTCTTGATAGTGCCTTGCTGGGTGGTGCCGCTATCGATGCCGACGGCGTGCCCTTGCCGGAAGAAACGCTGCAAAAGGCTCAGGAAGCGGACGCCATTTTGCTGGGCGCGGTTGGTGGCCCCAAGTGGGATGCGCTGGATATGGCTGTCAGGCCAGAAAAAGGCTTGCTGGGTATTCGTTCCCAATTGCAGCTTTTTGGCAATTTGCGCCCCGCCATCCTTTATCCTCAGTTGGCCGCGGCGTCGAGCCTGAAACCAGAAATCGTGGCAGGGCTGGATATCCTGATTGTGCGTGAGCTAACCGGGGGTATTTACTTCGGTCAGCCACGGGGTATTCGAACGCTTGAAAATGGCGAGCGACAAGGCTTTAACACCTATGTCTATTCTGAGTCAGAAATTCGTCGCATTGCGAAGGTTGCATTTGAAGCGGCGCGTAAGCGTGGCAAGAAAGTCTGCTCCGTCGACAAGGCGAATGTTCTGGAAGTTACCGTGCTGTGGCGTGAAGTGCTGGAGCAGGTGGGGCAGGAGTATCCGGATGTCGCGCTGAGCCATATGTACGTCGATAACGCGGCGATGCAGTTGGTTCGTGACCCCAAGCAGTTTGATGTTGTGGTGACCGGAAATATGTTCGGTGATATTCTTTCTGATGCAGCGGCAATGTTGACAGGTTCCATCGGAATGCTTCCTTCTGCGTCGCTGGATGAAAATGGTAAGGGTATGTATGAGCCTTGCCACGGTTCTGCACCGGATATCGCTGGGCAGGGGGTGGCCAATCCGCTGGCAACGATTTTATCCGCAGCGATGATGCTGCGGTATTCCTTGGGAGCAGGGGAGGCTGCAGACCAGATTGAACGGGCGGTTAGTAACGTCCTGGATCTTGGCCTGCGTACAGCGGATATCTACTCGGAAGGGCAGCGCAAGGTGTCCACGCGCGCGATGGGTGATGCCGTAGTCGCTGCATTGCAGGCGCTGTAGCCCCCGGGTCGCTTTGGGTAGCGCTGCGCCGTCCAGGTATGGGTTGGCGCTGGTGCTGCCGGCTTTTTAAATTGAACAACGGAAACTATAGGACATCAAGATGCGTGTAGGATTTGTCGGCTGGCGAGGAATGGTAGGTTCTGTGTTGATGCAGCGCATGCTGGACGAGCGGGACTTTGACCGAATTGAACCCGTATTTTTTACCACGTCGCAGGTTGGTCAGGCCGGCCCTTCGATTGGTAAAGATACGCCTGCTCTGAAAGATGCCAGCGATATCGAATCGCTCAAGTCTATGGAGGCTATTATTTCATGTCAGGGTGGGGACTATACCAACGCCGTTTATCCGAAGTTGCGTGATGCAGGCTGGAAAGGCTACTGGATCGATGCGGCATCATCGCTGCGGATGGCGGATGACAGCGTTATTGTGCTCGACCCCGTCAACGGTGACATTGTTCGTGACGCGGTTGCGGCGGGTGGTAAGACGTTTGTGGGTGGTAACTGCACCGTCAGTTTGATGCTGATGGCGTTGGGCGGCCTGTTTAAGGTCGGTGCGATTGAATGGTTGACCTCCATGACCTATCAGGCGGCCTCGGGTGGCGGCGCGCAACATATGCGTGAGCTAGTACGGCAGATGGGGCAAGTGCATGCTGCGGTCGCCAGCAAGTTGGACGATCCGGCTGCCGCTATTCTCGATATTGACCGGGATGTGGCCGCTGCTATTCGTAGCGAGCAGCTCAGTACGCAGCATTTTGGCGTGCCCTTGGCCGGCAGCTTGATTCCTTGGATCGATACGCAGCTGGATAACGGCCAGAGTCGCGAAGAATGGAAGGGGCAGGCGGAAACCAACAAAATCCTCGGCAGCGGCTCCCGTGTTGTTCCAATTGATGGGACCTGTGTGCGTATTGGTGCAATGCGCTGTCACAGCCAGGCCTTCACCATTAAGCTGAAGGAGGATATCCCGCTGAATGAGATCGAAGCGATGCTGGCCGCGCACAATGATTGGGTTAACGTGGTCCCGAATCAGCGCGATGTCACCATGCGTGAGCTCACTCCGGCTGCCGTGACAGGGACCTTGTCGGTACCGGTAGGGCGGTTGCGGAAAATGAATCTTGGCGCCAAGTACCTGAACGCTTTCTCCGTCGGCGACCAGTTGTTGTGGGGCGCTGCTGAGCCCTTGCGCCGGATGCTGAATATTCTGCTTGAGTCACGTTAAGCGCAATTAATGTGAAATGAAGTACGGCGCGCCTTGAGAGGTTAAATCAGGGCGCGCCGTTTTTATTATCAACCTGTTTGATTGTTGTTTAATTGATCAGCTTTTTGTCTCGATCCCTTCCTGATGTTGGCTATTATCCCCGTTGCCTGGTCTATAGGGTGAAAACCCTAGTGTTTCTGCAGCTTAGGTGCGGCTATATATTGATTAAAGTAGCGTGATAAATAATACTTTGAGTCGCGATCTGCCTGGTGCCGGCGTTTATCTCGGTAAGGTGTGGTGTAGTGTGGTAAATAGCGTCTGAGTTTTCTCCGGGGGACGCTTCGGAGTCGTTATCAAAAGGATTAGAGTATGCTGCGAAAACTTGCGGTCAGTTTGGCTGCCGTAGGCGCCCTTAGTGCCGCACAGGTCAAGGCCTTGGGTCTTGGTGAAGTCACCGTACATTCGGCCTTGAATCAGCCGTTGAATGCAGAGATTGAGCTGCTTCAGTTACGGGATTTAACTTCATCCCAGGTTGTCACCAGTCTTGCAGACTCTGATGAGTTTTATCTGGCGGGCGTTAAGCCTACAGCGATATTGTCGGATTTCAATTTTCAGCTGGATATAAAAAATGGGCAGGGCATTATTCGTGTAACGTCACGTCGTCCGGTCCGAGAACCGTTTTTGAACTTTCTGGTCGAGGTGAACTGGCCGAGTGGGCGCCTGGTCCGCGAGTACACCCTTCTGCTTGATCCACCGGTTTTCTCTCCGCGGGATCTGGCGCCTGCGCCTGTCGTTAAGGCGGCTATTTCTGCACCTAAACCGCCACCGAAAGTGCCCGCTGCAAGGCAGCCCATTGCACCACCACGTGCTGCAGCATCGCTGTCTCCTGAAGCCGTCGCCGCAAGCACGCCTTCAGTAAGAGGTGGGGCGAAACAAGTCGTGGTTGATGTGCATGATACGTTGTGGGATATCGCCCTCAAGCATCGTCCCGATCGGCGGGTTAGCCCGCAGCAGATGATGCTCGCTATCCAGAAGGAAAATCCTGATGCGTTTGTGAATAACAATATCAATCGGCTACGTTCCGGGGTTGTTCTAAAGATACCCGGTAAAGAGCAGCTTTATGCCATGAGTTCCTCGGATCCATTGCAGGAGGTTAAACGCCAGAACCAGCAGTGGAAATCGAAGCCGCCCGCGACGAAAAAGGTGGTCAAGTCCGAACAGTTAGACGCTTCGCGTAAAGACGTTACCTCTGCCCCGGCGGTCGTCGCTGAAGAGTCTCCACAGCTACGCATTATCGGCGCTGAAGAAGACGCTGCGGCAGCGGATAAGAGTAAGCTGGTCTCGTCAGATACCTCCGGGCGCATTGAAAATGATCCGTTGGCGCAAGAGCTGTTGGCTAAGAACCTCGAGTTAGAGGAGCAGTTGGTCGTCACGCTAGAAGGCCTGGATAAGGTCGAGCGGGATAATAGCGAGCTTTTTGATCGACTTGAGCGGCTGAGTGATCAAATGGAGTCGATGCAGCGGCTGTTGTTGTTGAAAGACCAGGAAATGGCTGAGCTGCAGCAGAAAGCGCTGAGTCCCGAGCCGGAGGTCGTATCCGATTCATTTCTCGCGGCGTTGATCGATAGTGTAATGAAGTCGCCAGCGGTTATCGGTGCAGGTGCTGCCGCACTGCTGGCTGCCTTGGGTGGCTTGTTGTTGTGGCGGCGGCGTCAGCAGGTGAGTGATGATGACGAGCAGGCGGTCGAAGATGCGCTGGCGATCCTCGATGCACAGGAAAACGCGAAAGCGGCGGGAGGTGCGGCGGCCGTCGTAGCCGGTGCTGCGGTTGCTTCTGCGCTGTCCGACGACGAGGACGCGGCGGTGAGTGATAGTGTGCTACCAAAAGTCGACGCTACGATCGAGGATCCAGACGACCCTTTCAACCTCGCGTCGGAAGGGGATCTGCTGGACGAAGATTTCTCGGATCTGACGGATGATGATTTTGGTGCGGAATTAGACGCTGATTTAGATATGGATCTTAAAATCGATGAGCCGATCGATGAAGATCCAGAAATGGCCGAGTTTGCCCAATCATTGCTGGCGGATGAGGAGTACGACTTATCGGTCGATGAGGAGCCGGCGGCTATTGCCGAACCTGAAACAGACGACGCGGGGGGCTCGAGTGAGAGTGATGCCGCTGATCTCGAGTTTGATGTCGACGCTGCAATCGGCTCCATGTTGGATCAGGTTGCTCCAGCGACAGAGCTGTCCTCAGAAGAAGATCCATTGGATCTGCTTGACTCGATTCTGGGCGAGAGCCGATCAGAGCAGGCTGGCGTTGATGATTCGCCTGATGCTGTTGGGCGGGAGTCTTCGGCGGAATCCGCTGGGGCGACCGCCGTCAATGGTGCGACTGATTCGTCGCAGGACGATGTCGAGTTTGTCATTGCCGAGAGCGGCCCAAAGCCGGATCCGCTTGACGAAGACGAGACGTTTCAGGCGTTGCTGGAGAGTGCGCAGCGCTCAGAGAAACCTGTTATTGATGCCGTGGCGCTTGCTGTCGAAGACGATGACGCGGTGTTAGAGGATGCTGATCTCGACGCTTTGTTTAGTGCGGCGGATATGGATCTTGAGGAAGAAGTCTCTGCCGAGGAGCCTCGTCCTGCATCAGTAGCCGCATCGGACACCGGTGCCAGACGTGTTGCTGAGCCGGAAAGCGATGCCTTGGGTGATGATATCGAGTTTGACCTCTCTGCGTTCCAGCTTGACGATGATGTGATCGACGATGAGCTCGAGGCGCCGGTCGTTGCGCCCAGTCAGGCCGATCCTTTGGATGCCTTGGATTTCGATCAGGAGCTGGCTGCCACAGAGCCAGAGGCCGCCCCGACGGCTCTTGAGGCCGATGATACTGGCGCGGATTTTGACTTCCCGGAATTCGACGAACTGGATGCCGCTGTTGTTGAATCGGTTGATGTTGAATCGCTCGACGTTGAATCGGTTGACAGCGAACAGGTCGATGTTGACTTCGGTGGGTTGGAGGCCGAGTTTGGCGCTGACGAGGCGCACGTCAGCGAATCAGCACCATCAGTAGACGGCATCGCTGATGAGCTGCAGGCCTTGGATGAGTTTGCTTTTGACCTTGCTGACGAAGCAGTAGATGGCGCTGATGAGACGGCAGCAGCCGATGCAGAGATCGATTTTGATGCGATTTTCGCTGAAACGGATATGGCCGACACGGATGTGGCGGTTAGTGGACCGGCTGCATCGCCCGAGCCGACTGAGCGGGATGCTGCAGCAGAGAGTGCTCCTCTTGAGGCCGAGGCCTCTGTTGAAGATCTTTTGCGTGAGCTGGCGCTGGATGCTGGCGAAGACGAGCAGGTTCAAGCTGACGGCGCCCTGTCTGATTCGGAGTTGGCGTTATCATTGGATGGTGCGGCCGATGGCGACCTTGAGGCAGAATTGAGCCGGATGCTCGAGCTTGAAGATGGCGACCTGGTCTTTGACGAGAGTGGCGCGACAGACGAAGCGGAGGTTGATTATCTTGACGCGGCAGATGAAGTTGGTACCAAGCTGGACCTCGCGCGTGCCTATATCGATATGGAAGATGCCGACGGTGCCCGTGATATCTTGCAGGAAGTCGTCCAGGAAGGCAGCGAGAGTCAGGTTCGGGAAGCGCAGGAGTTATTGAGTAAGATGGCTGATTGATGAGTGATCTCGCTGTAAAAGGGGCTGGCGATCAGTCCTTTTCTCGTTATGCCATGGGTATTGAATACGATGGCAACGGTTTTTATGGTTGGCAGAAGCAGAAGCACGCCAGCAATACGGTGCAGGAGGTGCTGGAGTCTGCGCTGAGTCGGGTTGCTAATGAGCCGTTGACAGTTGTCTGTGCCGGACGTACCGATACCGGTGTGCATGGTACGCACCAGGTGATTCATTTCGAGACGCGCGCAGCGCGTAAGGACCGTGCCTGGCTGCTAGGTACCAACACGTATTTACCCACGGGCGTCGCGGTCCGCTGGGTTCGCCAGGTGTCCAGTGACTTTCATGCGCGTTTCTCGGCGCTCGAGCGACGCTACCGTTATGTGATTTGTAGTGCTGAAGTGCGCCCCGCGCTGTTTTCTCGGCAGGTCTCATGGACCTATAAGTCGCTTGATATCGCCAGGATGCAAGCGGGCGCCGACTATCTGCTGGGGCAGCATGATTTTAGCTCTTATCGGGCCGTGGCCTGCCAGGCCAAAAGCCCCGTTCGTGAGATACGCAGCTTGACGGTACACCAGGTCGGTCATCTGATTGTCATCGATGTACGAGCCAATGCCTTCCTTCAGCATATGATCCGAAATATCGCGGGTGTGTTGATGCGGATTGGGGCGGGTGAAGCGGAGCCGATATGGGCCCAGGAGGTCCTGGAAGCCCGGGATCGGCGTTTGGGGGGCGTAACGGCACCGCCTTTTGGGTTGTATTTTGTCGATGTGACCTATCCGGAACGCTTTGATCTCCCCGCTTCTGATCTTGGACCCGTTTTTTTACCCAAGCATTTATGACGCCGGGGGCCGGATTTTGATACTATCTCTCTTTTTCAGCGGGCAGGTGGTTCGGTGGTGAGAACGCGGGTTAAAGTCTGTGGTGTGACACGGCCTTGTGATGCGATTAGTGCTATCGAAGCCGGTGCTGATGCGGTGGGGCTGGTGTTTTATGCGCCAAGTCCCCGTGCAGTAACGCTTGAACAGGCCGCGGTGTTGTGTCGGCATATTCCGGCTTTTGTGACTATCACGGCGTTGTTTGTCAATGCGGAGGCTGACGTCGTACGCGAGCACGTACAGGCTTTGCCCATCGATCTTTTGCAGTTCCATGGCGATGAGGCTGTTGATTATTGTGAGTCTTTTCAGCGCCCTTATATCAAGGCACTGCGTGTTCGCCCCGGTCTTGATCTCAATGCGGCCTGTAACGAGTATCGCTCGGCTAGGGCGTTGTTACTGGATGCCTACCGGGCCGGCGTGCCGGGAGGTACCGGCGAAACGTTTGACTGGTCATTGATCCCCCGGGATCTTGCGTTACCCTGGGTACTTGCCGGCGGCCTGACGGCTGCAAACGTCGCGCAAGCGATAACCCAAACGGGGGCTTATGCCGTCGATGTGAGTGGTGGAGTTGAGGCAGCTAAAGGTATTAAAGACCCTGCCAGGATACAGCAGTTTTTTAATGAGGTGAGTTGTGTCAACAGAAATTGATTATCAAGCGCTGATGAACCTTCCCGATGCGAAGGGACATTTCGGTCCTTATGGTGGGCGTTTTGCGTCCGAAACCTTGATTAGTTCGCTCGATGAGCTTGAGGCACTTTATAATCGGTTGTGGCAGAGTCCTGATTTTCAACGGGAATTTGATCAAGATCTTGCGCATTATGTCGGGCGACCTTCGCCGTTGTATTTTGCTGAGAGGCTGAGTCGTGAGCTGGGTGGCGCGCAAATCCATCTTAAACGGGAAGATCTTAATCATACCGGCGCGCACAAGATAAATAACACCATCGGTCAGGCCTTGCTGGCTAAATATATGGGCAAGCCGCGGGTTATCGCGGAAACCGGAGCAGGACAGCATGGCGTGGCGACCGCAACGGTTGCAGCGCGACTGGGACTTGAATGCGTTGTCTATATGGGGACCGAGGATATTCGCCGTCAGACTGTAAATGTCTATCGTATGAAGCTATTAGGCGCGACGGTGGTACCGGTGGATTCAGGAACGCGAACCTTGAAAGACGCGTTGAATGAGGCCATGCGGGACTGGGTGACCAATATCGACAGTACCTTTTATATTCTGGGCACCGCCGCAGGACCGCATCCTTATCCAAAGATGGTTCGAGATTTTCAGTCGGTGATCGGCCGCGAAACGCGGGCGCAGTGCCTGGCGCAAATCGGCCGCTTACCCGATGCGGCAATCGCCTGTGTGGGCGGTGGCTCTAATGCTATTGGCATGTTCTACCCGTTAATTCCTGATGCGTCGGTGCGGTTAATTGGCGTCGAAGCCGGTGGGCATGGCCTTGAAACCGGTGAGCATGCTGCACCCTTGTGTGCCGGCCGCCCGGGTGTCTTGCACGGCAACCGCACTTATCTGATGGAAGATGATGCAGGGCAGATCAGCGCGACGCATTCGGTCTCTGCCGGCCTCGATTATCCGGGCGTCGGCCCTGAACATGCTTGGCTCAAGGATACGGGGCGCGCGGAATATGTGGCGATCAATGATGATGAAGCGTTAGATGCCTTCCGTGAGCTGACGCGTGTCGAAGGGATCATGCCCGCGCTGGAGTCGAGTCATGCCGTTGCCTACGCCATGAAGCTGGCGCCGACGATGTCGCCTGATCAGGTGTTGGTTGTCAATCTTTCCGGTCGCGGAGATAAAGACATTCACACGGTTGCTGAAATCGACGGCATTCACGTTTAAACAGCCCTGGCAGGCATTGCCGGTAGGTATGAGGTAGAAATGAGTCGAATTAAAGGATGTTTTGAGCAGCTGGCCGCCACAGGGCGACAAGCCCTAATTCCCTATGTCACGGCAGGGGATCCAGCGCCGCATGTCAGTGTTGGTCTGATGCACGCCATGGTCGATGCCGGCGCTGATGTGATTGAGTTAGGGGTGCCTTTTTCCGATCCCATGGCGGACGGGCCTGTTATTCAGCTGGCCTGCGAACGTGCGCTTAAGCAGGGGACACGGTTAACGGATGTGTTGGGTATGGTGGCGCAATTTCGTGAAACGAACAGCCAGACGCCGGTTGTGTTGATGGGCTACCTTAATCCCATCGAGGCGATGGGTTATGAGGCGTTTGTTATGGCGGCCAAGGCCGCCGGCGTCGATGGGGTACTTACCGTCGACTTGCCGCCCGAGGAAGCTGTTGAGTTTGGCGAGCTTCTCGCCAGCGCAGGTCTTGACTGTATCTATTTGCTGGCGCCGACGACATCCGATGCGCGTATCAAGCAGATCTGTGCGGCGGGCAGTGGCTACGTGTATTACGTTTCGGTTAAGGGCGTAACGGGGTCGGCGCAGCTTGATGTGTCCGCCGTTGGCGAGCGTGTTGCACGCATTCGTCAAAGCACGGGCTTGCCCGTTGGTGTCGGTTTTGGTATCCGCGACGCTCGATCTGCCGCCGCGGTTTCCAGTGTCGCCGATGGCGTTATTATTGGTAGTGTGTTGGTGAACAAAATCGCTGAGCTTGAACATCAGCCTGAAAAAATTCCAGCCGCCATCGGGACAATTCTGGCTGACATGCGTCAGGCAATGGATAATTAAGCACCCGATCAAGAACGGATGTTATACGTGGAGTTTTTATGAGTAACTGGCTGGATAAAATTGTACCTTCCTTGATTCGTTCAGAAACGAAAAAGAAGGCCAATATTCCCGAAGGTCTTTGGAAAAAATGTCCTAACTGCGAAGCGGTGTTGTACCGTCCGGAGTTGGAAAAAAACTTGAAAGTCTGTCTTAAGTGCGATCATCACCTGCGGGTTGGTGCGCGTGCGCGCCTGGACATGTTTCTTGATCCCGATGGGCGCATTGAAATCGGTGCCGATATCGAGCCGGTGGATCGTCTTAAATTTAAAGACAGCAAAAAATATAAAGATCGGTTAGTCGCCGCACAGAAAGAAACCGATGAAAAAGACGCGTTGGTCGCCATGCGCGGTGAATTGATGGGGCAGCCGATTGTCGCCGTCGCGTTTGAATTTCGCTTTATGGGTGGATCCATGGGTGCCGTGGTCGGTGAGCGTTTCGTCCGTGCGGTTAATGTGTGTCTGGAGCAGAAAATTCCGCTGGTGTGCTTTTCTGCCAGTGGCGGTGCCCGTATGCAGGAGGCGCTGTTCTCCCTGATGCAAATGGCTAAAACCAGTGCGGCTTTGGAGCGCATGAAGTTAAACGGTATCCCTTACATTTCGGTACTGACAGATCCCGTTTTCGGTGGTGTGTCGGCGAGTCTGGCTATGCTGGGCGACCTTAATGTTGCCGAACCTAAGGCGTTGATCGGTTTTGCCGGCCCGCGTGTTATTGAGCAGACTGTGCGCGAAACGCTCCCTGAGGGCTTTCAGCGCAGTGAGTTTCTGCAAGAGCACGGTGCCATCGATATGATCGTCAATCGTCTCGAGATGCGCGCTCGCCTGTCATCGGTGTTACGCAAGTTGACACAGCTGCCAGCCGCATAGTCTGGCGTGGGTTATGAAGTAATCGTTAGGTGGTGTATTGACTGTGTCAAATCCCGTGAGTCGTAAAGGTACACCTCGTGACCTGTCCGGATGGCTTGAATTCATTGAAGCCTGTCATCCGGAAGAGATCGACCTGGGCCTGTCTCGTATCAGGCAAGTAGCCGATCAACTGGGCTTGAAACAGCTCGCTTGTCGGGTTATCACCGTTGCGGGCACCAATGGTAAAGGGTCGACCGTCGCGTTGATGGACTCGATTCTCCAGCACGCTGGCTATCGGGTTGGTTGTTACACGTCACCGCATTTTCTGCGGTATAACGAGCGGGTTCGAATCAACGGGACTATGGTTGACGATCATTTGCTGTGTGATGCATTTGCGCGTATACACCGCGCCTGCACCGACGTGGAGCTTGACCTGACCTACTTCGAATACGGCACGCTCGCTGCACTCGTTATTTTCGGCGATCAGCCACTCGATGTCGTGTTGCTTGAGGTTGGGCTGGGGGGGCGGTTGGATGCCGTTAATATCGTCGATCCTGATGTGTCCGTCGTGACGACCATCGCTATCGATCATGAGGCCTGGTTGGGTAACGATCGTGAAGCTATCGCACGGGAAAAGGCCGGTATTTTTCGAGAAGGACGCCCTGCTGTCTATGGTGAGGCGGATATGCCGTCCAGCATCGCCACGCAGGCAGCCGTATTGAACTGTGATCTTTATCATTGGGGTGATCGGTTTCGTCTCGAACGGCAGCCCGATGCACGTTACAGCGTTAGTGGCGTCAACGCACAGGGCGGCAATTATCGGATTGATCATCTGCATTGTCCTGCGTTGCCGCCGGAGAATGCGGCGACGGCTATTCAAGCGTTACACTTGTTAGGTGTGACGTTGCCGGTTGATGCGATACGGCAGGGGGTGTCGCAAGCGCAATTAACCGGACGTATGCAGCGAAGAGAGGACCGGGGGCGTCAGGTGTTGTTGGATGTCGCACATAACCCCCATGCGGCAGGCTATATCGCGCAGCGAATCCCGGGTAACGGTGCGCTGTGGTGCGTCGTGGGTATGCTGACTGACAAAGATGGCGCCCGTACGCTGGAGGCCTTGGGTGACGTGGTTGATCATTGGTGTCTGGCGACCTTGCCCGGTTCACGTGGGCGTAGCGCGCAGGATCTTTATGCGACGCTCAAGCCGGCTCAGCAGAAAAAGGCCGCCTGTTTCGATGATTGTCTCAGCGCCTATGAAAACGCCATCCAGGCGTCAGCGCCGGGGGATCGTATTTTGGTGATGGGGTCGTTCCTGACATTGGCTGCGGTGCTGGGTCGTCCCGTTGATGGGACCGCTTGATGGATCCGGTACGCAAAAAACGCCTGGTGGGGTCCTTCGTCCTGCTGCTCGTGGCGGCAATCCTCGTTCCGTTTCTGTTTGACGGTGAAGGCTATCGGGCTAACCGACTGATATTGGATATCCCTCCAGAGCCTGAACCGTTGGTGTTGCAGTTTCGTCAACCCGAGAGTCCTCGTTTGAGCGAGCGCAGCGCCTTGGCGGATCCGCGCCCGCAACCCGAGCCGGTTAACATCGTTGTCGCCTCCGCACCCCTTACCGAGAACGCAAAAGCAACCCCGCAGACTTTATCGCTGAGCAAGGATGTACCCGTACAAGATACCGATGGTGTTCCTGTAGCGTGGACGCTGCAATTGGCGAGTTTTCGTGATGAAGTTAATGCGAAACAGTTACGCGATCGTCTGAACCAAGCGGGCTATAAATCGTACCTTCGCAGCAAGGGCGCGATGACTAAAGTGTTTGTTGGTCCTGATTTACAACGCACCGAAGTGGAAAAGCAGCAAGCGGCTCTTTCGAAGTTGTTTAAGCTCAACGGTTTGGTGCTTCGATTTACGCCGGGATGATAACAACGCTTCTGACCGGCGCAGGCTTTTGATAGAATGCGCCTCTTTTCGGTGTCGGGGGGGGGTTAGGGTGAATTGGTCAGATTGGGTAGTCATCGCTATTGTCACGGTTTCCGCATTGCTTAGCCTTAAACGTGGGTTTGTTAAGGAAGCGTTGTCGCTGGTTTCCTGGATTGCGGCATTTGTGATTGCGCGCCTTTTTTCAGGGCCACTGAGTCATGTTCTGGCGAACTATATCGACACACCGTCGGCGCGCCTGGTGGCCGCTTTTACCTTGTTGTTTGTTGGAACCTTATTTGCGGGTGCACTGGTCAATAACCTGATAGGCATGTTGATCAGAGCTACCGGGCTCAGCAGTACCGACCGTTTGCTGGGCATGGTCTTTGGTATGGCGCGTGGAGGACTCTTGGTTGTCGTGCTCGTGGGAGGGTTGGGGATGACGCCGGTCAAGCAGGATCGATGGTGGAATGAGTCGGTACTGATTCCGCATTTTCAAAAGATGGAGCAATGGACCCGAACCGTGTTTGGTGAGGCTTCCAGTGCCATTATGAACGTCGGACAAAAAACAGTAATTAGCCAATAACGCCGAACTCCCTGCGATTAAGGCAGGACCGGCCCAGTACAGGGGCATTGTGGAAAGCGGACATCATTGTCTGTTTTCTCCAGATCTCCGATCGAAAAGATGATGAGGTGTTTTAATGTGCGGTATTGTCGGCATCGTTGCCAAGTCCTTCGTTAACCAGACATTGTTTGATGCAATGACTGTGCTTCAGCACCGGGGGCAGGATGCCGCAGGTATGGTTACATGCCAGAAGAATCGTTTTCATCTGCGTAAGGATAACGGGCTGGTTAACGAGGTTTTCCGTACCCGGCATATGAGGCAGTTGCAGGGAAATATGGGCATCGGTCATGTGCGTTATCCGACAGCAGGTAGTTCAAGTGCTGCCGAGGCGCAGCCCTTCTACGTCAATTCCCCCTACGGTATTGCGTTGGCCCATAACGGCAGTTTGACCAATTCTGATGAAATTGCTCAGGATGTATTCAAGAGCGATCTTCGTCATATCAATACCAGCTCTGATTCGGAAGTGCTGTTAAATGTGTTTGCGCACGAGCTTCAGCAGTTGGGTAAATTGCAGCCCTGTGCCGATGATATTTTTACGGCTGTCACGCGCGTACATGAGCGCTGCCGCGGTGGTTATGCCGTCGTTGCCATGATTACGGGTTATGGCATCGTGGCTTTCCGCGATCCCTTTGGTATCCGTCCGGTGGTTTACGGTAAGAAAGAAACGCCGCAGGGTCCTGAATATATGGTGGCTTCTGAGAGTGTGGCGCTCGATAGTTGTGGCTTTACGTTGATTCGTGATTTGCAGCCTGGTGAAGCGATCTACATTACACAAGAGGGTGAGGTCTTCACCCGTCAGTGTGCAACCAAAACGAAATACCGCCCTTGTTTATTCGAGTATGTTTATCTTGCCCGTCCCGACTCGATCATTGACGGCATTTCTGTCTATAAAGCACGTTTGCGTCAAGGCGAGCTGTTGGCAGAAAAGGTGCTGCGTGAGCGCCCCAATCACGATATCGATGTGGTTATCCCTATTCCGGAGACCAGCCGTACCGCCGCCATGGAGATGGCTAATCGACTGTCGGTGAAGTTGCGGGAAGGGTTTATCAAGAACCGTTATATCGGCCGGACTTTTATCATGCCGGGGCAGCAGCTGCGTGAAAAAACGGTGCGCCGTAAACTTAATCCCATTGAGCTGGAGTTTAAAGGCAAGAATGTCATGCTGGTCGACGATTCGATCGTCCGTGGTACGACCTCTCGCCAGATCGTCGAAATGGCGCGTGAAATGGGCGCTAAGAAAGTCTATTTTGCTTCGGCAGCCCCAGCGGTCCGATACCCGAATGTTTACGGTATCGATATGCCGTCTGCCAAAGAGTTGATTGCCCATGGCCGTACCGATGACGAGGTCGGCGAACTGATCGGTGCTGACTGGATGCTGTACCAGGATCTGGATGATCTTATTGAATCAACCCAGGGGGGTAGCTCTATCGTTCGTCAGTTCGATTGCTCTGTGTTTGACGGTAAATATGTGACTGGCGATATCGATAAGACCTATTTGGATAAGTTGGATTCCCAGCGTCAGGATTCGGCCAAAAGCAGTGATAGCAGTGACGTTGATGCCACTGATAATCTTCATCATCAGCTGTAGGGAAGTTCTATGAACAAGTATATGCTCCCACCAGAGTCCCGACTCGACCCCGATCTGCGCGGCGTTGAGGATGCGACTCTGGGGGTTCGTGCAGGGCATTATCGTACCCCGGAAGGCGAGCACAGCGAGCCTATCTTTCCGACGTCCAGTTTTGTTTTTAATAGTGCGGCACAAGCGGCTGCGCGCTTTGGTGGCGATGAGCCGGGAAATATCTATTCCCGTTTCACGAACCCTACGGTACGTATTTTTGAGGAACGAATCGCTGCACTCGAAGGAGGGGAGCGCGCTATTGCCACTTCTTCGGGTATGGCGGCCATTCTCAGTCTGGGTTTCAGTGTTCTGAAGCACGGCGATCATATCGTCTGCTCCTGTAGCGTGTTTGGCTCCACCGTGTCGTTGTTCGATAAATACTTTACCCGTGCGGGTATTACAACCACCTTCGTTGATCCGACCGATCATGCAGCCTGGGAAGCGGCGATAACCCCGCAGACGCGGATGCTGTTCCTTGAGACACCGTCAAACCCGTTGTCCGAAGTCGTCGATATCGCCGCGGTTGCACGTATTGCCAAGCAGCATGATGCATTACTCGTTGTTGATAACTGCTTCTGCACGCCGGTGTTGCAGAAACCCTTAGCTTTAGGGGCCGATGTCGTTGTGCATTCGGCGACGAAGTTCCTGGATGGGCAAGGGCGCTGTGTCGGTGGTGTCGTCGTTGGCAGCGACAAGATTATGGAAGAGGTGTATGGATTTGTCAGGACCGGTGGTACCTGCATGAGTCCGTTCAACGCCTGGGTGTTTTTTAAAGGGTTGGAAACCCTGGATCTGCGCGTCCGGGCCCAATCGCAGTCGGCGCAAACGCTGGCGGTTTGGCTCGAACAGCAACCGGGTATTGAAAAAGTTCATTATGCCGGGCTCACGTCCCATCCTCAGCATGGCCTTGCGGTCTCTCAACAGAGCGGCTTTGGCGCTGTGCTGGCCTTTGAGGTCAAGGGTGATAAAGACGCGGCCTGGCGGTTTATCGATGCGACTCGGATGGTCTCGATTACCGGTAATCTGGGTGATGTCAAAACCACGATTACCCACCCGGCGACAACGACTCACGGGCGGTTAAGTGCCGAGGATCGTGCTAAAGCGGGAATACGTGACAATCTGATTCGACTGTCAGTGGGGCTTGAATCTTTAAACGATATTCAAGCGGATCTTTCGTTAGGATTGGCCGCGATCGACTAATATTACTGCAATTGCAGAAATCACCGAACACGTAACAGCGTTCGGTGATTTCGGGTGTCTTCTGTCGGTGGTGGGCTTATCTGCTGCGGCTATGTTGAGGAATGCAGTATGTCTGGTACGCAAAACTTTCGCGATGAATTGTTCGCCGGATTAAAACTTTTGGCTGCAGATGCTTTCCCCAAGCTTTGCACGAACTGCGGTGCCACGTATGGTGCCTTGTCCGACTTTATTTCTGGAACAAGCCCTGTGGGCGACGGTTCAGGCCTTGCTAGCCAGGAAGTGGCCGATGACGCTTGTCAGGTTGCTTTAGCGCGCCAGTGTCGTTGTGGCGCAGAGATGCTTGAGTACCTCGATGATCGTCGCCGCTGTCATGACGTTGCCAGCAAGCGCAGGGACTTGTTTGATCGCCTGCTTCAGCTGCTCACCGAAGGCGGTATGGCATCTTGTGTGGCCAAAACTGAATTGCTAAAAATCATGCGGGGCAAAAAAGTCCGCAGCTGAGCCGGGATCAACTGCAGCAATTATTTTCTGACGCCTGAGCTTAATTCATCTCGTATTCGTAATGGGTTATACAGGGGTCATCATTGAATCCAGGATGCGCCTGACAGCGAGATAACGCCATGCATGTCACGACTAAATCGCTTAACCAGTATCCCTGGTGGCTTAGGCCATTCTTTTGGCGTCAAAAGCGCCGCTATGGTGCGGTGTTGCAACCCGGTTTGTTGTGGGGGCGGGTGCCTAAATTATTTGCGGCTGTCGCCATACTCTACGGCGTGCTGGATCGAAAGAACTCCCCCTTATCGCCGACATTACGTTCATTGGTTACTGTGCGAGTGTCTCAAATTAATTGGTGTGAATTTTGCGTTGATATTAACGCGGCGACGCTGGTTAAACGTGCCGGTTCGGATGCCAAGGTCAGCGCGCTGGCGCAGTGGCGTGAAAGCGATCTGTTTAATGATCAGGAGCGGGCTGTTCTCGAATACACCGAGGCGATGACGATTACTAATCAGCGTATTAGCGCCGAAATGGTGCGCAACCTACGTCGTTTTTATGACGAAGACGCGTTGGTCGAACTGAGTGGCTTGATCGCTTTCCAGAATCTGTCGAGTAAATTCAATAGTGCCCTGGATGTACCTGCGCAAGGGTTTTGTCAAATACCAGCCAAGGCAGAAAAACCAGCAGATTGAACGAGTAATGCAGGGGTGGGCCACGGCGATTCATCCATAAACCGCCTATCAAGGCGACATTGTTTGCACGGTATTACGTTGCCGCCTTAATATGTCGGTAATCTGGGACGTATGTTTCTGATCTGAAAAGGTTTACGTCTGAAAAGTCAGCGTGGAAAGGTTGAACCCGCGGTGGCGTTCTCCTAGGGTGTTTTGCCGCCGTATGATTTGTCATGGCGTACTTACTCAGGATAAAGCGAGGGATGAATGGTGAGTTCGGCAATAGCGCTACGCGAACAAAAAGCGAAAGCGCGCGCGCAATTTGAGGCAGCGCTTATGCCTGGATTGATGGCGGGGGACGAAGCCTGTTTTACCCAGTTGGTCAACGCGTATTACGGCATCATGTTGCATGTGGCTCGCGGACTGGTGGGGGAGGCCATCGCCGATGAAGTCGTACAAGAGGCGTGGGTATCGGTGTATCGGGCGTTACCTGGTTTTGAGTGGCGCTCAAGTCTGAAAACCTGGATTTTGCGCATCACGGCAAATGAAGCGAAGACGCGTTTGCGTAAAGAGTCACGCACCTGTTCCTTGGACGCAATGGGTGGGGTCGAGATGACGCTGGCCGATCGCTTTGATGAGGGTGGTCGTTGGTCTAAGCCTCCCTTAGCATGGCATGACGAAGGCCCTGATGCGTTGCTTATCAATCATGAGATGGGGGATTGCATCAGCCTGACGTTCGATCATCTGCCTGAACTCCAGCAAACCGTGTTCACGCTGAAAGATATTGAAGGCAGCAGCTTCGATGAAATATGTAATATTCTCGATCTTACGGCGTCTAATGCCAGGGTGTTGTTGCACCGAGCAAGAACAAAACTATTCGTAAAAATCGAATCCTTTCAGGAGACGGGCGAATGCTAACGTGTCAGCAAATATCGGAACGTGCGAGTGAATATATTGATGGGGGAATGTCGCTGGGCCAGCGTATCCCATTCCGGTTTCACCTGATGATGTGTCAACACTGTCAGCGCTTTGTCAAAAACGTCAACAGCAGCATCGTTATGATGCAGCGTTTGCGTCGGGTGCCTGAAGGTCGTCCTGAGCAATTGGAGGCCGTTAAAAAACGCATTCGGGACTTGGATAAGCACTGAATTTTTGTATGGTCAAATATGGGTGGTGATCAAGGGTCTTACCGCTTAATATGGCTTATGGTATGGAACAGGTCTCCCTTGGCTGATAAACGCCGTCAACCCCGTCAAACCGTATGCCTATCCGCTGTTGTCAGTAACGACTGGGGCGAGCAGGTCAGCGCAGAGGTGCATAATCTGTCGTTATCGGGGATAGCGGTTGTCGGTGGCGGAGAGTTGCTGGCAAAGATCTTTCCGAATTTTAATCGGGCCGCGCACGTTGAATGTGCTCATGTGTCGGTCTGCATACATTTACGGGCCGGGTTGAAAGCCTCCGTGCAGAATAAAATCGTCTGTTATTGCCAGCCAGGCTATGTTCGTCGTCTGTCCCTCGACCGATTCCAGGTCGGCCTGGCGTTCGCGTCAATCGATGCAGACAACCTTGCTCGTTTAAATGAGTTTTTGCTAGGGCGAAACCTCGAGGTATGAATCCAGGTCATTGCCCCGCAGGTCATTAAAACTCCAGCATGATGCGCCCATATATCTGGTCAGCGGCTGGTCTCTGCCGCTGTGTTTTGCAGGGTATACGGATTGAGTGTAGCAAGCCGGTCCGGAAGAGTATCGCAGGCCCATACCCGTAATTCCATCTTCTGAAAACCAGCCACGGTTCTGGTCAGCTCCCGCGCTGTTGTAATACGCGCTCTACGGTATCAACGATGGCCTGGGTTTGCGGGTCAATCTCGACGTTAATCTGATCGCCAACGGCGCGCGTGCTCAAGTTCGTTCTCGCCAGGGTTTCCGGAATAAGGTTCACGTCGAACCTATTGCCATTTACTTCGCCGATGGTCAAGCTGATACCGTCGATACCGATATATCCCTTGGGGAACAGATAATGTCGGTACGCATCGGGTATGCTGAATTGAATCTTGCAGTTATTCGGGCTGTTCAGTACTTGCATGACGCTGGCCAGACAGAGAATATGTCCTGACATGGCATGCCCACCGATTTCATCACCAAATCGAGCGGCGCGCTCGATGTTAACGCGGTCGCCTACCTGGAGCTGGCCAAGGTTGGTCACGTCCAGGGTTTCCTGCATCAGGTCAAAATAAACCTTATCGCCTTCAAGGTGAGTAACCGTTAGGCAGCAGCCGTTGTGTGCCACCGATGCCCCTGGCACAAGACCTGTGCGTAAAGGTTCGGTTAAAACGATGGTATGGGTTTGGAAGCGTTCTTTCTTTTCGATGGCAACAATTTCTGCCGTACCCTGGACAATTCCGCTAAACATGTGCACCTCAGTAATATTTATGGCTAATTTTGACTAAGCTTTGCTTGTTGTCTGTCATGATTGAAAGGACTTGATGTGGCCGATTGTCGTCTTTTATCGGTGCGGCCCCCGCGTTCTATAATGAACCAGGCCGGTCTCAGCGTGCATCGGTTGTTTTTAAGTGAGACGAAGGTGCTTGTTAAATGTCTGATTATGAAAATGGGCTACCTGTTTGTCGTGGGACGAAGTAACCCCGGACAGCGCGGAACACGTTTATTGTCGCTATTTTAGAGATCGATGGTGTTATTGAAAAGCTCGGAGGCTGTTTTTATGGACTATCTGATTACCGGAGGTACGGGCTTTATTGGCCAAGCACTGGTTAAGTCACTATTGGATTCGGGTGCCTCAGTCACGGTGCTTACCCGTGATCCAGCCAAGTTAAAGCGGCTCTATGCGGAGCGTGTTCAAGGGGTTTGTTCGTTGGAAGAGGTTCGCGATGAGGCAACGCTGGATGGCGTTGTTAATTTGGCTGGAGAGCCTATTGCCGATAAACGCTGGTCCGAAGCGCGTAAGCAGCTGATCTATGACAGCCGTTTGCAAATGACTAGCGATGTCTTGGCACTGATCAAGCGTCTTCAGAACCCACCCTCCGTGTTGGTGAGCGGATCTGCGATTGGATTTTATGGGCCGCAAGTAGGTCAGGAGCCGCTGATCGAGACAGGGCGGACCGTGCCGGGCTTTACGCACAAGCTTTGCTCAGACTGGGAGCAGAAGGCGCTGGCTGCCGAAGATAGCGGTGTGCGCGTTTGTCTGCTGCGCACAGGGGTCGTATTGGGGCATGGCGGGGCATTGGCGCGGATGCTACCTCCCTTTAAGTGTGGCCTGGGCGGTGCGATTAGCCGCGGGACACAGTGGATGTCCTGGGTTCATCTTGATGATATTGTCGCTATTATCCGCTTCCTACTCGAGCACGCTGTGCTTTCGGGGCCCTTCAATGCGACAGCGCCGACTCCGGTGACCAATAGAGTGTTTAGTGATACCCTGGCCGCGAGCCTGGGGCGGCCGGCCTGGATGACCGTGCCGGCTTTCGTGATCAACCTGATGCTTGGCGAGGGCGCTGAGTTGCTTTTGGAAGGGCAGCGCGTCGTACCGGATAGGCTATTGCAGGCTGGCTTTCAGTTTCATTATCCGGAGCTCAAGCCCGCGCTGCAGTCGATCGTTAACTAGATAACCTGTTCGGTCATTATCGACGCAATCTGTTATTGCGTCGCGTTTTTTCAATGGGTTACCGCGGGGTGCCTGGCTGAGTTTATACCGGGTGTTTATACCGGGTGTTTATACAAGGCGCGTCTAGCGGTCGCTCCGGCCGTTTCGGGAGTCAAGGGTAACAACGGTGTCCGTATCCCGCTCGGGACTATCGGCATTCAGCACGGCATTGGTCGGTCGATAACGGCGTTTTCGCAGGCGTTCTATCTGCGCCAGAACCAGGCCGCCATGCCAGTTATCGTCTTCATCCTCGTTACTGAGCCGGTATTGCAGATCTCTTAGTAGGTAGCTCAGGGTTGGGTCCGCGGCACAGCGATCAATATCTTCCAGGGATCCCACGGCGGCATCGGGCCAATAGTATTTTCCCCATTGAATCATGGTCTCCGCGGCAAGGATGGGGTCTTGACGATGGCAAGCGCCCGCGAGCGGTCCGAATGCGGCGGCCTCCTGCTGGCGGAAACGATCTTCACTGCTGAGGGGCGGTTTTTGGTGCTGAGATGTTTTCACGGCCGCTATTTCTTGCTGAAGGCGACGGTTTTTCTGGCGCGCTAGGGTCCAACCAATACTGCTGATGATGGCGATAGCCGCCCAGAGCCAGCCACTCCAGGCGGGCATGCGATAGTCGGCATCTTTTTGCTGGGGGAGCGCTGGCTGCGGTGTCGTGTTAAGAGGTTGTGAGCTAACAAGGGCTGATTCTTTGTGTGTTGCGGTGAGCACGGCGGGTTGCAGTGGTTGAATATGCAGTTTATGGCGGTTTAGCGGAGCTGTTTCGGCTTGATCGATTCGGGTGTTCCACCAGCGCACCGTAACCGGAGGCAGCGTTACCGGCCCCGCGCGCGTAAACAGCAGCTGGAAGGGGTAGTGGACAGTACTTGCCAGTTCACCGTTCTCCTCCTTTTGTTCCGCGGTTGCCGGTAAGGGTTCGATGGTCACGCCGTTGATCGTGGGGAGCTCGGGCGCCGGGATGAGGTGAGCCGGTATGCCGCGTGTGGCCAGTGTCAGGGTTCGGACGCGCGTATCACCGACCGTTATCTTTTCGAGAGGCTGGTTCCATTGTTCTGAAACAATCACGCTGGTGGCCGGTAACCAGTGCTGGCTAGGCTCCGCAGAAGGGATGGGTAAGGCGTCCAGAACCACGCTCTCGGATAGAAAGCGTTGGTCGACAGCCTCGCCATGCTCATCCAGCAGGCTGCCGTTGAATTCGAGCGGCGGGAGTTCATGGAGACCTGCGCGAGCGGGGGACAGCAGATAGCGTTGTTCTATCCCTTGGTAGTCAATACCGTTTTGCTGTACTTGGAAGCTGGTTTGTTCACCGATGCGCTGTACCCATACATCCTTGATGGCCGGTTCAGTGAGCTCTGCCGAGAGCAGGGGGTCTCGATAAAGTAGCCTTACCGCTAAGGTGCTGGCTGCATTGATATAAACTTCTTCGGGGGTCAGCCGGAGCTCCAGCCGGACACGATCCTGGCTTACGGCTTCCTCAGGATCTTGTACGGTGTAGCGCACCGGTAGGCTGCGTTCATTGCCTATTTGGATCGCCGGAATAACAAGAGAGCCGGTTTCACGGGGCCGTAAGGTGAGAACCCAGCGTGATTGGTAGCGACGGCTGCCTGACTTGAAGTCGGATAAACTGAGCTGTTTACGATCGAGAATTTGAAAATCATTCTCAAGTACCGAAAAATCAGGGGTCGCAGCGGGGCTGTTTTGCCGGGCTTCGACAGTTAATTCAAACGTCTGCTGTAAAGCGCCTTCGTTCCGATTCGTCGTGACATCGATCTCCCCAAGTGCCAGGGGGGTGAAGGCTAACAGGGAGGGAAAGGCTATCAAAGCCAGCAAAGCGTGTCGCATAGACGGGCGTACCCATTCTGAGGCGTCAGGGGTTGTGGCGCCAGAAGATTTCTCGTGAATTCAAGCGGTTCTATGCTGCATGACTTTGGCGAGTTAGTCCAGATCGGAACCGTTCAGAGCTGGACTTTATGGCGGAGACGGTACAGTAAACCGTGTTTATTATAGGGAGAAAATGAATCTTTGATTAAGATTTTTTTGACTCTTCATTGGATTTTTGCACCGAACGCAAAATGCCGCGTAGCATGCCCAGCTCGAA
>JBFGZS010000025.1:0-57546 GCA_041586615.1 Motiliproteus sp.
AAAAACCTGTATAGGCAACCTCTTCTGCGACGACCTGCACATCCGAGTGGGCAAATGTAGGCGTTTGGATTCGCGGGGTAAATTGCCGGTCAACCTGCTGAGCCCCCACCGCCCATGGTGATTGTTTCTGTGTCATTAAGACCTCACAGCGAACGCAAAAGCGACTTGAAGTACCTGAAAATCACAGCATAACGCGCACGCGTGCCCAAGCGTAGCCCTGTCCTCCCGTCAACCGGGTCCGCAGCGGATACACCTGCCCGCATCGCAACAAATAAGCCGCATAAATACGGGGCAGCAGACGAACAGATCTTAAAGAGATTGACAGTCAGCGGGTGAAAGGAGAAGCTCTGTGCCCTAATCAATATCAGCGCCCGAACGGCTCGTCGCTCCGACACCAAAACGCGCGCTTGCCGATATCCCGTGCATAGCTCAGCAGCCGAGACTCGATGAACACAGACACCCCTACCGCGCTGAACCAACGTTTCAGCGTACTGAATAAGGTGCTGGAGAAGAACCGTCACTTTTGGCAGCTGCGTCCATTCACCCTGCAATCACTCCCCTGGCAAGCGCAGCATCCGGCGCTATGCCAATGGTTAGACTCGCTGGATAGCGACCGTATCACACAGCTTGACGGCGACTTTTCGGCCTTATGTGATGCGTTGACGCCTTTTATTCCCGACGCATCGAGGCTGCAAGCGCTGTGTCAATCACCGTATCACGCCCCAGTAACCGGCGATTATCCAGCCACCCTCAGCACCCGGATTCCGGGGCGTAAGTGGCAACAGGTCATCGCATTCGGCGCCGCACTGCCGAACACCAACACCCCGGTACTCGAATGGTGCTCTGGCAAGGGTCATCTGGGGCGTCTGCTGGCCTTTTCTCAGAATCGACAGGTCGACAGTGTGGAGATAAACCCCGCGCTTTGCCTGGCTGGCACCCAACGGGCTGCGCAACTCAACCTGCCGATGCGTTTTCACAACCTGGATGCCTTGTCAGAAGACGGTGACGCCTTATTTCAGATCGATCAGCAGGCGGTTGCACTGCACGCCTGCGGTCACTTACATACGACCCTCCTGCGCAAAGCCGTCACTCGGGGCACAAAAGATATCGCCCTATCGCCCTGCTGCTATCATCTGATTCCCGATCCGGTTTACCCGCCACTTTCTGCGGCAGCATCCGCCTCATCCCTGCGCCTTGATCGACAAGATCTGCAGCTCCCCCTGCAGGAAACGGTGACCGCTGGGCTGCGCGAAAGAAAACAGCGCCGAACGGAACTGAACTGGCGACTCGGCTTTGACCTGCTGCAACGTGCCATCAGGCAATCAGACCACTATCTTCCCGTTCCGAATATACGTAAGTCACTCCTGCAAACCGATTTCCCGACGTTTTGCCGCTGGGCTGCGCAACAGAAAGACCTGTCACTACCCGCCGGGCTAGACTACCGTGACTATGAGCAGCAGGGAAAACAGCGCAGTGGCACCATTGACCGTATCGAACTGGTCCGCCACCTGTTCCGCCTACCGCTGGAATACTGGCTGGTATCAGACCGCGCGCTGTATCTGGAAGAGCACGGCTATGAGGTCACTTTGTCGCGCTTTTGTGACAAATCACTGACTCCACGTAACTTATTGCTACAGGGCAAGCTGTCTAGCAACCCAATATGAATACAACACCACACCGATCAATCTTTCTGCTTTTTGCCTCCTTTTAGACGACTCGGCAGATTACAATTGCTATGCTTTTCCCAATGAGCTGTAAGGAGCGCGCTCCATGTCCATTCAAAACAAATTTATTATGCTGTTAGAGTTTCCACGACTGCGTAGTAAATTCAAAAGTTTCTTCCGCGTCGTCCCCGCGACCAGTCAGGCACTGATTAACGAATCCTACAAGGTCCGTCATCAGGTCTATTGCACAGAGCTGGGATGGGAAGCTGTGCGCGAGGACAAGATGGAGCATGACGAATACGACCCCCATGCTTTGCACTGCCTGCTCGAAGATACAAGGCGTAAAAAATATATCGGCTGCATCCGGCTGATTTTACCGAATCCGAACAACCCCGATCAGCCTCTGCCATTTCAAATCAGCTGTGCCGGCAAACTGGACCCCGATGTCCCAGATCCCAGGTTACGCCAGAGCTACGCTATCGCCGAGGTGTCCCGGTTAGCTGTCGTCGGTGAATATCGCCGCCGCCGCCACGAACGCTTACCCGAACAGGAACAGGATCAGGATCAGGATCAGGATCAGGATCAGGAAGAAGATAAAGCGATCAGTATCAACAAGGAAGACTTTGGTAACGTCACTCGCCCGCGTTTTCCCTATATCCCCGTGGGTCTCTATATGGGCATGCTACAGATGGCCAAGCGTCAGGGTATCAAAAAGCTCTACATCCTCACCGAACCCAGCCTGGCAGACCATTTCTGCCGCCTCGGTGGCAAATTAACCCTGGTTGGCGGTTCCATTGAACACAGAGGGATTCGCCGCCCTTACGTGATGGATGTTGAGGACGTCATTAACAATATGAGCCGAATTTTCAGACCCCTGTTTAACCATATTCGGGACGAGGTTGACAGCGCATATGATTCGCCGCCTGCAACCCAGAAAACAAACGACTCCAGCCTGTTACTCGATTCCCGGCAACGATAAATCCCCGCCCGCTAATATCCATGCCCCACCCTTGATTTCCACACAATCCCCTTGTGAAAATAGAGGTTTATTGAGAAAAACTTCTGTAATATTCAACGAATAGCGGTGTAATACGCTAAGGTTTAACGGCCAGGAAGCAACCACTTCTCATGGAGGAGTCCGTATGATCGACACCTATCACCCACCCACCCTGCTCATCGTTGACGATGAACCGGAGGTGACCCAAAGCCTGGTCGCGTTACTTGAAAACGACTACCAGATAAAAGTTGCCAGTAACGGATTCCAGGCGTTGGAAGGTGCCCGTCAGGCTCCCTTTCCGGATCTGATCTTGCTTGATATCCTACTACCCGGCTTAGGGGGGCTTGAGGTCTGCCGACGCCTGAAAAACCAATCGAGCACCCAAAACATTCCAATCCTGTTTATTACATCCCTGAACTCCAGCGAAGATGAAAGTCTGGGCTTGCAGTGCGGCGCGTCCGATTACATTACCAAGCCGATCTCTCCCGATGTCGTTAAGGCCAGGATCAAAACACACCTGACCATCTACCATCACCAGCGCAACCTTGAGTTGCAGATCAGAGATAGAACCGCCGAGCTTCGAAAGTCACGCCTCGAAATCATCCGCCAACTGGGGCGAGCGGCGGAATATCGGGACAATGAAACCGGATACCACGTAATACGTGTCGGTTTTTATGCGCGCCTGATTGCTCTTGAAGCCGGTATGAGTGAAGCCGAGGCGGAACTGTTGTTCCATGCGGCACCGCTGCACGATCTCGGCAAAATAGGCATCCCCGATCATATCCTGCTCAAGCCGGGACCACTGGATGCTGACGAATGGGTCATTATGCGTAAACACAGTGATATTGGCGCGCATATTATCGGCGATACCGATTCTGAGCTGTTGAACCTGGCGAAAGAGATTGCCCTTACGCACCATGAACACTGGAACGGCAAAGGCTACCCGAAAGGGTTACGCGGCCAGGATATTCCTCTGGCAGGACGAATAATCGCACTGGTCGATACATTTGACGCATTACTGAATGAACGCTGCTATAAGCGAGCATGGCCGATAGACGAAACGATCAAGTATATCCGTAAGGAGCGGGGCAAACGCTTCGACCCTGAGCTGGTCAATCTGTTGGTAAAACTACTTCCCGATATACTGGATATCGCCAGTTGTTACCGGGACGAGTGTCTTGATAAGCCCTAAGCCGTATCGCCCTCTAACAAGACCTGAGACGAGATGTCCCCTCAGGACGTAACACGGCGGCTGCATCAGCAATCCCACTCCGGCGAATAGCAACGCCGGAGCAGGCAAGCCTCTTACACTGCCGGTCTTGCGTTACTCCCAGCCTTCAACGCCGGCCATATCGGGCAACTCATGCGCGATCCCCTTATGGCAATCGATACAGGTCTTGTCCCCTGAGGCAAGGGCTTCTTCATGCTGCGCCATACCACGGCGTCCCTGCTCACTGTAATCCATGGACTCGAAGTCGTGACAGTTACGACACTCGCGGGAATCGTTGGCCTTCATGCGCGCCCATTCACGCTCGGCCATTTCACGCCGATGCGCCTGGAACTTCTCCCGGGTATCGATCACACCGGTAATCTTGCCCCAGACCTCTTGACTGGCTTTGATCTTGCGAATGATCTTATAAGTCCACTCTTTCGGTACATGGCAGTCAGGACAGGTCGCACGCACGCCCGAGCGGTTAGCGTAGTGAATCGTCTCTTTTAACTCCTGATAGACATTGTCGCGCATCTCATGACAGCTGATACAGAATTCTTCTTTATTGGTCATCTCCAGTGCCGTATTAAAACCACCCCAAAAGATGACTCCCCCGACAAACCCGAACAAAAGGATAACCCCCATTGCTACGCGCGCCGGGCGGGTTATGCGCTGCCAGAACCGACACAGTAGGCGGGTCAGCGCATTCCCACCGCAAGACGACGTTCCTGCGGTGGAAGACTTTTTAGTTTTCTCTGATGGATATTCCATTACCTGGCCCTTATTGCTGAAATCGAGAGTTAGGTTGCGGCATAAGCTTACTGGCTGCGCAGATCAGTAGTGGAGCGATACTGGTTATTCACCAATGGCTTGGCTAAAGCCTGAGGCACGTGACACTGCAGACAGAAATAACGCCGAGGAGAGATATCTGCCAAGGCATGACCGTCACGGGTCTCAAAATGGGTCAGGCTAACCTTTGTCGCCCCGGATGACTTATAGTTTTCCCAGCTATGGCATGAGAGACACTTATTACTGCGCAGGTCGACCTGATAGCCACGTACTTCATGCGGAATAACCGGCGGTTGCTGCACGTAGTTACGCTTTACAGGCGACTCATCTTGATTAAATTTGGCCATCTGTGGCGCTTTATTGGTGACATCGAGATCTTTCATGCCACGCAGTGATTCCAAACCCCCTATATCAGCCAAGGCCGGAACCGCAACCAGACTGCCCAGACACAGACTCAGTGTCACTATCAGCGTTTTTTTCTTCATGGCGTACTCTCCATCGTATCCGTATGGCGCAAGCCATATTGGAAGACATTAACAGAACAACTATCGATACAGCGGTCGCAATTGGTGCAGTCCGCCGCGACTATCACAGGCGAGCCTGTTCCCTTTAAGGCAGGCTGATCACCTGCGGTTCAGGACAGGCCGCATAACCATCCATGCCGTCATAACAGGCGTCACGCCGACGGGCCCGACCCCGAACCAGGCTCCAGCGACCAATAAAGCTTTCGCTCAGGGCTGTTGGCATGCTCAGGGCGGTTGCTACCCATAGGACTGACACCTCTGTCCGCTACGATCTGATCAGGCCTTGAGGATCTTGACCGCACATTTCTTATAGTCGGTCTCTTTCGACAAGGGGTCGGTGGCGTCCAGAGTCAGTTTATTAACCAGTCGGCCTGCGTCGAAGAAAGGAATAAAGACCAAGCCTTGCGGCGGACGGTTACGCCCCCGGGTTTCAACCCGTAGTTCAATTTCACCACGCCGGGACACGACTTTGACGTTTTGTCCACGACGCACACCCCGTGACTTCGCATCATCAGGATGCATAAAGACTACGGCATCGGGAACCGCGCGATACAACTCGGGGACACGACGGGTCATGGTGCCGGTGTGCCAATGCTCCAGAACACGACCGGTTGACAACCACAGATCGTATTCCGTATCGGGCGATTCAGCCGGTGGCTCATAAGGCAGCGCAAAAATGATCGCCTTGTTGTCCGGCTTACCGTAGAACTGCACCTCGGAGTCTTTGGCGACGTAGGGGTCGTAACCTTCCCGGAAGCGCCACAGTGTCTCTTTACCACCGACAACCGGCCAGCGCAGACCGCGCGCCTGGTGGTACATATCGAAGGGTGCCAAGTCATGCCCATGACCACGGCCAAATTCCGCGTACTCTTCAAACAACCCCTTCTGAATATAGAAGCCGAACTGATTGGCCTCGTAATTCTCGAACCCATCCGCCGTCTCGGTCAGCGGATAGCGATCGACCTGTCCGTTGCGGTACAGCACGTCATACAGGGTCTTGCCACGCAGCTCCGGGCTCTTAGCCAGCAGGGCATCAGACCAGACCTCTTCGACTTTAAAGCGCTTGGAAAACTCCACCAATTGCCACAAGTCCGACTTGGCTTCGCCTGGGGCATCCACTTGCTGGCGCCAGAACTGAGTGCGGCGCTCAGCGTTGCCGTAGGCGCCCTCTTTTTCTACCCACATTGCAGTAGGCAGCACCAGATCGGCAGCCTGGGCCGTCACGGTCGGATAAGGATCGGAGCAGACGATAAAATTATCTGGATTACGATAGCCCGGCAGACCTTCCTCATTAATGTTGGGGCCAGCCTGCATATTGTTGTTACACATGGTCCAGTAAACATTCAGCTTACTGTCTTTGAGCATGCGATTTTGCTGCACCGCGTGGTAGCCCGGTTTAGCGGGGATTGTACCTTCTGGCAGTTTCCAGATTTTTTCTGCCGTTGCACGGTGCTTGGGATTCTTAACCACAAGATCGGCTGGCAGGCGATGGGAGAACGTGCCGACCTCGCGCGCTGTACCGCAGGCCGACGGCTGTCCGGTTAACGAGAAAGGACCGCTGCCGGGAGTCGAAATTTTACCGGTGAGCAGATGCACGTTATACATCAGGTTGTTGGCCCAAACCCCACGCGTATGCTGGTTAAAGCCCATGGTCCAGTAGGACACGACTTTCTTGGCGGGGTCGGCGTACAGCTTCGCCAGTGCTTCCAACTTGTGCGGCTCGACACCGGACATTTCGGAGGCTTTTTCCAGCGTGTACTCACTGACGAACTCAGCAAATTCATCGAAACTGATCGGCGTAGAACCGCCTTTACCCGGGTTCTTTGCCTTTTTCTCCAGCGGATGGGTCGGGCGCAGACCGTAACCAATATCGGTCACCCCTTTACGGATATTGACGTGCTTATCCAGGAAATCCTGATTAACGCTACCGCTCTGAATAATATAATTGGCAATGTAATTGAGGATCGCCAGATCGGTTTGCGGTGTGAAGATCATGTCGTTATCCGCTAGCTCAAAGCTGCGGTGGCGGAACGTCGACAGGACATGCACCTGGACATCTTCGTTGCTTAGACGCCGATCGGTAAGACGAGACCAGAGAATCGGGTGCATCTCGGCCATATTAGAGCCCCACAAAACAAAGGCATCGGCATTTTCCAGGTCATCGTAGCAACCCATAGGTTCATCGATACCGAAGGTCCGCATAAAGCCCCCCACGGCGGAGGCCATACAGTGGCGGGCATTCGGATCGATATGATTGGAGCGAAAGCCCGCTTTCATCAATTTCGATGCGGCATACCCTTCCCAAACAGTCCACTGCCCGGATCCGAACATCCCGACAGGGGGCATCTCATCGCTGTTACGGGTCGCCGCAAGAGAGGCCTTCCACTTTTCCGCCATGATGTCGAACGCCTGATCCCAGGAGATCGGGGTAAAGGCCCCTTCTTTGTCAAACTTCCCGTCGGTCATACGCAACAGCGGCTGCGTCAAGCGGTCCTCACCGTACATGATTTTGGAGAGGAAATAGCCCTTGATACAGTTCAACCCCTTATTGACGGGCGCTTCGGGATCGCCTTGTGTCGCCACGACCCGCCCCTTCTGAGTCCCCACCAGGACGCTGCAGCCGGTACCACAGAATCGGCAAGGAGCCTTATCCCAGCGTATTTCACTGTCGTCTGATTTAGCCAGCAGGTTTGTTGCCGAGGCCGGCATCGTCACCCCGGCTGCAGCGGCGGTTGCCGCTACCGCATTACTTTTTACAAAATCACGTCGTGTAAGCTTCATGCTCTCTCTCCTACTATAGGGACTCACTACCGCCCTGGTGAAAAACCAAAGCGGTGGAAATAACACCAGATATATTGTTAATTGTTGTCATGGTATCCAAGGCGATTTTTTCACCACCACGTTCTTCGACGGTGACCACCAAGGCTCCCTCATCGTTAGAACCGTGGACTTCCACACCATGGAGCCTATTTAACTGTTCAGTAACGACAGCGACTTTTTCCGGCCGTGAACGCACGATCACCCCGGTAATGTCAAACGAATCGATCTCGCTTTCAGCCTGCATGTTCTATTTCGCTCCGTTATTACTTAGATTTATGGGCGCATCAACGGGTAGGGCGTCATGTTCCGCTACCACCGTGATCGCCCGTGTCGGACAGACCGAAACGCACGCTCCGCAGCCATTACAGCGCGACAGGTCAATTTCAGGCATAGCCACCCCACCCAGCCGCAGCTGAAATCGAATCGCTTCTGGCTCACATTGCTCGGCACAACTGCGACAAACCACCGACTGTTGTACCAGACAGCTGTTGTCGATTTTGGCTTGGTTTTTCCAAGGTACCTGCAGTGTAGAATAGAAAACGGACGCCTCGCAGGCAGAGACACAATCGGCACAGAACGTGCACTCTCCAAGACTAAAGTTAACTTCAGGAAAGCCCCCCGAACCCATTTGTAAAATCTGCTCGGGGCATTGCTGCGCACAGTGTCCGCAGCGGGTGCAACCATCAACAAAGGCCGCTTCATCGATACTCCAGGGCGGACGAATCACCCCAGGACGATTGAATCGCCCCCGTAACAGTTGTCGTCTTTGGCTATTAATTCCTGCTCGCATGCCATTCCTGTTCGCATGGTTAATCAACGCGCTACTGACCCAAAAGACCTATGGACAGCGCCCAAAATTGCTTAACCGAAATACCTGCTTAATATGTGTGGCTAACTATCGTCTTCTTCGCCGCGGCGCGACTTGATAAACATCAAGAACAGCATCCAAATGATTAATTACCCTGGTAACTGAAAGGGTAATGGCTCTACCAACGGCTCTTTATAGCGCTGCAACGCACTCAGTAACCTAATCTCCTGCGCCCAGAGGCTTTCATCGATGGTTTCCAATACCAGTGGAATCTCATCAAAGCGCTCATCGTTCATGATGTAGCGAAAGGCTTCTAGGCCTATATAGCCGCGACCCAGGCTATGATGCCGGTCGACACGCTTGCCCAGCTCGGTCTTGGAATCATTCAGGTGCATCGCGCGCAGATACTCAAACCCCACGACGCGCTCAAATTCTGTAAACGTCGCCTCACAGGCTTCGGTGCTGCGCAGGTCATAGCCCGCTGCAAAAGTGTGGCAGGTGTCAAGGCAGACGCCAACCCGGCTTTTATCTTCAACCCCGGCAATAATCTGCGCCAGTTGTTCGAAACGAAAACCGAGATTACTCCCCTGACCGGCCGTGTTCTCGATCACCGCGACCACCCCTTCGGTCTGCGCGAGACTCCAGTTGATAGAATCGGCAATACGCTGCAGGCAGGTTGTTTCATCAATTTTTTTAAGATGACTGCCGGGATGAAAATTAAGCAGCGTCAGCCCCAGCTGCTCACAGCGGCGCATCTCATCCAGAAATGCAAGCCGTGATTTCTGTAACGCGTCTTCTTCGGGATGGCCGAGATTAATCAAATAGGAATCATGAGGCAGAATTTGCTGCGAACCGAAACCGCCCGCCACACAGTTATCACGAAACGCCGCAATACTTTTATCCGTTAACGGCTTAGCGTCCCAGCGCCGCTGGTTTTTGGTAAACAACGCAAAGGCACTGGCACCAATCGCGGCGGCATTCAGCGGGGCATTTTCGACGCCACCACTGGCACTGACATGGGCTCCTATATATTTCATTCTGCTATAGTCCTGCTATTGACACATCGATCGCCCATACTGTAAGCCAGCTCGCCACAACGCGTTACTGGAGCATGGGAAAATAAAAGCGTATTGATTTTACGGGATTAATCACAAAATGCCTTAAATCAAACAACCACTTTATTGCGTTAAGTCAACAAACGGACAGATACCTATGCAAACGCCCCTGCGCCGCCTTGCCGCTTACGCACTAACCTCAGCCTCCCTGATAAGCACTGCTAGCTTATCCTCCCCGCTACCCTCGATATCAAGCACAGGGACCAGATTCCAAGTCGAATCCGTAGTCGAGGGACTGGGAGTGCCTTGGGGAATGACCTTTATTGATAAAGAACGCCTGCTGATCAGCCAGCGCCACGGTGAAATGCTTATCTTAAACACGCATAACGGCGCGATTACCCCAATAGCCAGGTTGCCTGCGGTGGCCGCCATCGGTCAGGGGGGATTGTTGGATGTGGTCACCGCACCGGACTATTCTCCCGGCGACTGGATCTACGTAACCTACAGTAAAAACACCACAGCCGGGGCGGCGACAACGCTGGCGCGTTTGCGCCTGCGCGATAATCAGCTGCGGAGTTGGCAAGACCTGCTGGTGACACAATCCGCCAGTGACACAGGGCGTCATTTCGGTAGTCGCATCACCTTCGATGATCAGGGCTTTCTTTACCTGAGCATCGGCGACCGTGGCGTACGGGCTAACGGACAAGAACGGACCAATCATGCCGGTAGCATCTTGCGACTGCAGCGCGATGGCTCGGCTCCGGCCGATAATCCCTGGCAAAATGACAAAAACGCACTGGCGGAGATCTGGAGTTATGGCCACCGCAACCCGCAGGGAATCGCCTTCGATACAATTAATCGTCGCCTGTGGGCCATCGAACACGGGCCCCGTGGTGGCGATGAGCTCAACCTGATTTTGCCTGGGCGTAACTACGGTTGGCCAACGATCTCCTATGGTCAGGAATACTGGGGGCCGTTTCAGGTCGGCGAAGGGAGCGAGAAAGCGGGCATGGAACAACCGGTCAAAGTGTACATCCCCTCCATCGCCCCCGGTAGCTTACTCTGGTACCAGGGCGATGCCTTTCCCGACTGGCAAGGCAACCTGTTCGCCGGCGCGCTGAAACTCACCCATCTGAATCGCATTACCCTCGATGCGGCGGGCCAAGCGATTGGCGAAGAACGCCTCCTCGAGTCGCTGGGCGAGCGCATTCGGGCACTCACCACCAATGGGCAAGGCTGGATTTACCTGTCGACCGACAGCGGCAAGATTCTGCGCCTGCGCCCCATCGATCCATAAGCCCATCGTTCTATACACCTCTAATCCCCATAAACCCTATAAGCCCCATAAACCCCATAAGCCCATAAGCCCATAAGCCCATAAGCCCATAAGCCTATAACTAACAGTGTGTTGATCTGGAGCAAAAGGAGCATAATTTATCCCTCGACAGGCTCGGCGCGCATTGTCGCCAGAGGCACAACCGGCGTATATTAGCGCGAATCAATTTTTGACTTCTCGACGTGATTTGAGCCGGAGTAAGGCGTGAGCGACGAACTTTACGAAGGCCTGCAAGCGCTGGCCGACAGCACCTTCCCCAAGCACTGCAACACCTGTGGCCGCGATTATCATTGCGCAGGCGATTTTATCCAGCAA
Source organism: Motiliproteus sp. (assembly GCA_041586615.1). GTDB lineage: Bacteria > Pseudomonadota > Gammaproteobacteria > Pseudomonadales > Balneatricaceae > Motiliproteus. Next base: position 11,519 of record JBFGZS010000025.1, read on the forward strand.
ACCGAAGACTTGGCCCGCGGCTCTGGACTGAAAGCGTCCTGGGATGATGACGACCGCCCTATCGTCGAGCTATACCGTAACTGCGTGTGCGGGTCGACCATGATGGACTTCTTTACCGACCGCCGCGACCTGAGCGATAAAGGTCTACAGCGCCGCGAGCATTTCGGCAACCTAATGGTTAAATTGGAACAACGCGGCCTGGACAGCCTGGTGGCCAGAAACGAGCTGATCAAACTGCTGCATGGTGAGCATAGCGAAATTTTAGAAAAACTCGGACTAAAACGAAAAAAGGCGAACGCCTAGTCCGCCTTTTCAGCTCTTACCGAACCGGTTTACTCCTCGATCGCCTGTTCGATTTCAGCATACCTGATTCTAACCGCTGCTGTAGATACCCGTCCCGACAGACACCTGACGTGCTATGAACCTGACATCAAACTACCGATCCATTCGGTCTGTTGACGCCGACAAGGGCGTAATAATGTGGCGCGGGCAGACAGCGCCGCCTGTTGGCTGGTCGGTTTTTTCTTAATTGTGAGTGTATGCCCAGTGAGTGTATGCCCAATTAAGCCCTCGCTTGTGTTGATGGCTACCTAGTACAGCGTTTACATCATTCGGCGGGCTTTCTTTTATTTTTAACGGCCGTCAAATATAATCACCACCTCTATTAAGAGGCTCCCATCATGTCCAGTCTTGCTCCTTCCGTACCCAACAGTCACAGCCACATCGAAGATTTTTTCGCCCTGATATCCGGCACCACCTTTGTCGCACTCGGCGTCTTTTTCTTTACTCAACAAGGAATCCTCACCGGCGGTACGGCGGGCATCGCGCTGCTGTTAACACATCTGACCGGGCTGAGCTTCGGCCAGGTCTTCTTCGCCATCAACCTGCCCTTTTACTGGATCGCCTGGAAGCACATGGGCTGGCGCTTTTGCCTGAACACCTTTATTTCCGTGACCACGGTGTCGTTGCTGGTCGATCATGCCGACAAGGTGATAGCCATCTCGCGAATCGATTCGCTGACGGCAGCGGTCATCGGAGGCTTCCTGATTGGCATGGGGATGCTGATTTTGTTTCGGCACCGTGCGAGCCTGGGCGGACTGGGCATTCTCGCCCTGCTGTTGCAAGCGCGCTATGGCATACGGGCCGGGAAGTTCCAGCTCGCGGTGGACTGCCTGATTCTGCTCTGTTCGTTTTTTATCGTCAGCTGGCAGTTATTGGCGCTTTCCATTCTCGGCGCCATCGCGCTAAATATGGTCATTACGCTTAACCACAAACCCGGGCGTTATCAGATAACCTAGAGCAGGCGGCAGGCGGCAGGCGGCAGGCGGCAGGCGGCAGGCGGCAGGCGGCAGGCGGACAAAATTCTAGAACGTATCAACAGGCCTGCAATCCTTATCCGCCGAGCCGACGCGTTACCGATTCAGCCAACGCTAAGCCACTCGCCGCTGCACAAAATGATTGATGATATAGCGCAGCACCACATCGCCGTGCTGATTGATCGCGCGGTACTGCATGCGCAAAATCCCCTTATCCGGCTTAGAGCGTGACGGCGTCACCTCAAGCACCTCAACCTCAGTATGCAGGGTGTCGCCGGGGCGTACCGGTGCCAGCCAGCGTAATTCATCGATACCGGGGGAGCCCAGGCTGCAGGCCGCCAGTAAGCCACTCTGGATAAACAACCTGAAACTTAACGACAGGCTCTGAAACCCGCTGCCGATCAGACCGCCATACAGCGAATCAGCCGCGGCGTTAGTGTCCAAATGAAAAGGCTGGGGATCGTACTTGAGGGCGAAGTCGATAATTTCGCTTTCGGTCAGCGTGACACCGGGGGTGACGAAGCGTTCGCCAATCGTGAAGTCGTCCAGATAACGGTCATGGTTCATGGGCAGGGTTCCTGAGCAGAATAAAACAAGGGGGATGCGACATCAGTTCACACCACCCTCCCGTTAGGTCAAATGCGTTTCCGCATACTCAGGACTGACCCAATCCAGCACTGGACATTGTTTCGGTGATTTCCGGCAGAATAGACTCGTCATCAATCGTCGACGGCATGCCGTAGGACTCGGCATCGGCAATTTTGCGCAGTATCGCGCGCAGGATCTTACCCGAACGGGTCTTGGGCAAACGCTGCACCACGACCGCCTTACGGAAACAGGCCAAGGGGCCGACCTCCGCGCGCACCAGCTCAACCAACTCGCGCTCCAGCGCCGCATCCTCGATCTCAACGCCCTGCTTGAGGACCACCAGCCCGACCGGCACATGCCCTTTCAGCTCATCGGCCACGGCGATCACCGCACACTCGGCAACGGCTGAATGTTTGGCGATCACTTCTTCCATCTCGCCGGTACTGAGCCGATGTCCGGAAACGTTGATCACATCATCGGTGCGACCCGTAATATACACATAGCCGTCCTTGTCCTTAAACCCGCCATCGCCGGTATGGTAATAGCCAGGAAAAGCGGTCAGATAAGACTGCTGAAAACGTTCGGGGTTGTTCCAGATGGTCTGTGCCACGCCGGGAGGCATCGGCAGACGGGCGACGATATTGCCGTGCTCATCGGGCGCCAGTTCATTACCGGCATGGTCAACCACCTGAATATCGTAGCCGGGTACCGGCACACAGGTAGACCCCAAGCGGGTAGGTATCAGCTCGAGCCCCATCAACGGCGCGGTCATCGGCCAGCCGGTTTCGGTCTGCCACCAGTGATCGATCACCGGCACACCCAGCACAGCATCCAGCCAGCTGTAGGTCGATGAATCGAGTTTTTCACCGGCAACAAATAACCCGCGCAGACTGGACAAGTCATACTTTTTCGCCAGCGCCCCCTCGGCGTCCTCCTTGCGGATGGCGCGGAAGGCGGTCGGGGCGGCGAACATGGCGTTGACCCTGTACTCTTCGATCACCCGCCAGAATGCACCGGCATCGGGGCTACGAATCGGCTTACCCTCGTAGAAAATTGCGCTGCAGCCTCCCATTAATGGGCCGTAAACAATAAAGCTGTGGCCGACCACCCAACCAATATCAGACGCGCCCCACCAGACATCACCGGCGTTCATGCCGTAAATATTACGCAGCGCATACAGCAACGCGACCGCGTGGCTGCCGTGGTCGCGTACAATCCCTTTGGGTTTTCCGGTCGTACCGGAGGTATAGAGAATATACAGCGGATGGGTCGATTCGACGGACACGCAGTCGGCATCGTCAACCCCCTCCTGAAACTGCTGCCAATCCAGGTCGCGCCCGGCAGTCATCGCCGCTTCGACCCTCGGCCGCTGCAACACCACACAGTGTTCGGGCTTATGCGCCGCCAGTTCGAAGGCCTGATCGACCAGGGGCTTGTAGGCGATCACCTTGTCGAACTCGATCCCGCAGGATGCGGTAATCACCATCTTGGGCTCCGCATCATCGATACGGATCGCCAACTCATTGGGGGCAAAGCCGCCGAAGACCACCGAGTGGATCGCCCCCAAACGCGCGCAGGCCAACATGGCTACCGCAGCCTCGGGCACCATCGGCATATAGATGACCACGCGGTCGCCTTTACCGATACCTTGCGCCTTCAGTGCGCCGGCAAAACGTTTCACCTGCGCCAGCAGCTGCTGATACGTGATGGCGCGTTTGGTCTGGGTCGACGGAGAATCATAATAGAGCGCGACTTGCTCGCCGCGCCCTTCTGCAACATGGTGGTCCAGCGCCAGGAAACAGCTGTTCAATGTGCCATCGGCAAACCAGCGATGCGAACCAAAATCAGCATCACTCAATATACGCGTGGGCGGCTTGTACCAGGCAACCGCCTGCGCCTGTTTTGCCCAGAATCCCTCTTTATCCTGCAGGGACTGCTGGTACTCTGCGTGATAACCCATCATAACTCTCCTCTTTTTTTATAATTTATCAGGATCGCTCATGCATTCTGCCAACATGTGCCGGTCAATGACTCGGCGTCACCGCACAACAGGCAAAGGCTCAGGCCCACCCCTCAAGGCGCTTAATCGCTGCGCGCAGTGGCGCAGGAATCGCGGCCTTGCCGCCGCGCTGATAATTGACACAGACGACAACCTCCACTTTACGTAAACGTTACATAGCACAGCCAAAAAAGGGCCTGCCTAAGGCCCGTGTGGCATCACTATCGGCTTTCATTCTGATACAGCGTGATCAGGCTGGAGAAGTCCAACGTACCGTTGCCTTTAGCACGATGCAGGTTAAACAGACCGCGGGCAGCAGACCCCATCGGGACCGGCGATGCGCTGGCCTGGCTGGTATCCATCGCCAAACCCAGATCCTTACACATCAGATCGGTCATAAAACCGCCCTGATATTCACGCGAGGCGGGTACCCCCTCCTGCACGCCAGGCACCGGGTTATACACCTCCAGCGACCAGTTACGGCCGGAACTCTTGAGCATGATCTCCGACAACACCTTCGGATCCAGGCCGTTGTTGATACCCATATTTAACGCTTCAGCCGTGCCCGCCATATGGATGGCTAACAGCATATTATTGCAGGCCTTGGCCACCTGCCCTGCGCCGGCACCGCCAGCATGAAAAATATTCTGTCCCATGCAGGCCAACACGGGCTGTGCCTTGGCGAACGCCGCATCCGTACCGCCCACCATAAAGGCCAGTGTACCGGCGGCGGCGCCGGCGGTACCGCCGGAAACCGGGGCATCAACAAAGGCAATACCCTTCTGCTCCGCAGCGGCGCTGATACGGCGGGCTGTTTCAGCATCGATGGTGCTGCAATCAATCGCCAGGCAGTTCGTGGCAACCACATCCAACAGCGCGTCACCGTTAACCAGTACCGATTCCACATGCTTGCCCGCGGGCAACATGGTGATCAAAAACTCAACGCCTTCCGCGGCCTGTACCGCGCTGGCACCGACCTGCGCCCCGGCCTCGCGCGCGTGGTCGAGTGCAGCCTTGGACAGGTCAAACACGGTTACCGTGTGACCGGCTTTAACCAGGTTGGCGGCCATGGGGCCGCCCATGTTGCCGAGTCCTACAAATGCAATTTTAGCCATGCTCTTCACCTTTATTCTTGTTGTATCCGTTCGTATTCCGCAGCCTGTCGTGACATCGAAGGCACGGATGCGTGTCGCATTGACGGCAGAGGGTTACGTCCCCCGCCGCGGCCTCATTACAAATCAGCCAGCGGGTGGTTCGCCGGCCAAGGCGACACAAACAACGCATCGATCCAGGCCAAATCGACCTCGGCCAGCGACTTAAAGCGCCAATCGGGTTTACCGTCTTTATCGATCAGCAATGCGCGTACCCCTTCGGTAAACTCACCCGCGTTGGCGCAGTTGACCGACAGGTCCAGCTCGGCCCGAAAGACCTCTTTCAGCGACAGGTGTCGTCCGCGCTGAATTTGGGCAAAAATAATGGCCATCGCCGCCGGGCTTCCCGCTTTAACCGCCCCCTGCGCCTTCTGCAACCAACGATCATCGGTCTTCAGGGCTAAGAGGGCATGGGCGATGTCCTTCAGCTCGTAGTGATCCATCAACGCATTGATGGTGTCAAAGTGCTTAATCAGCTGCGATGGCGGCAACAGGGACATACTGTCCTGTTCCAGCTGACGCAGTACGCTGTTGACCCCGTGATGCAGCGATTCCAACCCTTCGCCCCACGCCGTACCCTGCAACCGCTCCAGCAGCAGCGCCTTCTTGTCGCTCTGGATAAACCGGTCACCCAGACCGACATAGCGACAGTCTGCGGCGTTCATGGCGCTGGCGGTCAGGCCAAGAAACAGGCCGATGCGCGCGGGCATCCGGTTCAGGAACCAGGTCCCCCCCACGTCGGGATACAGGCCAATACTGACTTCCGGCATGGCGATACGCGATGTTTCCGTGACCACTTTGTAGTTGGCGCCGGACATCAGACCGAGTCCACCCCCCATCACAATACCGCTGCCCCAAACGATAAGTGGCTTGGTGAAGCAATGAATGGCGTGATCCAGACGGTACTCTTCGACAAAGAAGGTCTCGCAAAAATTGGCCTCCCCTTCGCCGACCATACCCCGATAAAGATTAACAATATCGCCACCGGCGCAGAACGCCTTTTGCCCGGCACCATCGAGAATCACCGCTGCCACACTGGCATCGGCTTCCCATTCAGGCAGCTTCGGGGCCAGCAAGCGGATCATATCCAGGGTCAACGCATTCAGGCTTTTCTCGGCGTTTAGGGTCGCCTGAATAATTTTCTTGCCGTTACCGGCGGGGTGTTCGGTAAAAATCACTGCACTCATCGTTGGATCTCCTTCGCACTCGGTACTGTCCCTTGGAGACCGGCCTTAACCGTTTTTCCAGTCGGGCTTGCGCTTCTGCAAAAAGGCATTCACACCCTCTTTCTGGTCCTCGGTGTGGAACAGATCAACAAACAGCTCCCGCTCGGTCGGCAGACTGACCGCATTATTACGCTGGTGCACCAACTGGATCAGTTCTTTACAGGCAGACACCGCCGATGGGCTCTGCTCGGCAACGCGCTCGGCCATCGCCAGCGCGGCTTCCAACGCCTGGCCCTTAGGCACCATCTCCTCGATCAGACCGATCTCCAGCGCCTTGTCAGCCTTGATACGCTCACCACACAGAATAAGACGCTTTGCCCAGGCCATGCTGATCAGGTTAAGCAGATTCTGGGTTCCGCCCGCACAGGGCAGCAGACCGACCTTGGCTTCAGGCAGCGCCATCTGAGCCTGCTCTTCGGCGATACGAATATCGCAGGCCAGCGCGACTTCGAGACCACCACCCATGGCAAAACCATTGATGGCCGCAATCGAAACACCGCGAAACTGGCTCAGCGCTTCAAAGGCCTCGCCAAAGTAGCGCGCCATATTACGCGCGACACCAAAATCACCCTCGGCAAACAGATTCAGGTCGGCCCCGGCAGAGAAAAACTTCTCCCCCTGGCCGGTAATGACCAACGCGTAGATGCTCCGGTCCTGATTCAGCTCGGCAACGGTGCGCTTCAGCGCCTTAAGACTCGCTTCGGTCCAGGTATTGGCCGGTGGGTTGTTCATCGTGATCAGGGCCGTATGGCCCCGCTTTTCAACAAGAATGCTTTGACTCATCAATATTGTCCTCTTGATAACCGGATACCATCTTGCATCGGTCATCGTCTGGTTTTAACCCGGTGATTATCCGGCCAATACAGGGGGCACCGTTTGGCTACAAGACCGCCGCCGCATCTGCCAGCAACAAGCGGCGCGCGATAATCACCCGCATGATTTCGTTGGTCCCTTCCAGAATCTGGTGCACGCGGTTATCGCGCACATGACGCTCCAGTGGGTACTCTTTAATATAACCGTTGCCGCCATGTATCTGCAGCGCCGCATCGCAGACCTGATAACCCACATCGGTAGCAAAGCGCTTGGCCATCGCACAGTAGGTGGTCTTGTCGGGGTCATGGTTATCCAGCTTGAACGCCGCCAGCCGAATCATTTGCCGCGCAGCCACCAGCTCCGTCGCCATATCCGCCAACTTGAACTGCAACCCCTGGAACTGCGCCAGTTGTTTGCCAAACTGCTTGCGTTCCTGCATGTACGCCACGGCGCTGTTCAATGCCTGCTGCGCGGTACCGACCGAACAGGTGGCAATATTGATACGTCCGCCATCCAGCCCCCTCATGGCGATCTTGAAACCGTCCCCTTCGTTGCCCAACAGGCAGTCGGCGGGAATACGCACATCATCGAAGGTGATCATGCGGGTCGGCTGGCTGTTCCAGCCCATTTTGTCTTCTTTACGGCCATAACTGATACCGGCCTGGGTCGCATCCACGGCAAACGCTGAAATGCCTTTCGGACCGTCGACACCGGTACGGGCCATCACGACCAGCACGTCGGTTTCACCGGCACCGGAGATAAAGCATTTGCTGCCATTCAACACGTACGCGTCGCCATCACGGCGCGCCGTGGTTTTTAACGATGCCGCATCGGAGCCGGCGTTCGGCTCGGTCAGACAGTAAGACGCCAGCTGTTCGCCCACCACCAGGGTCGGACACCATTTTTCGATGATTGCGGTATTACCGAACGCCCCGATCATCCAGGTTGCCATGTTATGAATGGTGATAAAGGCGGTTGTCGAGGTACAACCCATCGCGAGCTGTTCGAAGATGATATGGGCATCGAGGCGTGAAAGCCCCATGCCACCGGCAGACTCCGGTGTATAGATACCGCAGAACCCCAACTCGCCCGCTTTGGCGATCACAGCTTTAGGAAAGGTCTGGTTCTGATCCCATTCGGCGGCATGGGGTGCCAGCTCCTGGTCAGTAAACGCCCTGGCCGCATCGGCAAAGGCGACTTGGTCTTCCGTCAGATTAAAATCCATAGACTTGCTCTCAATCAGACAGGGTCAGTGGCCGACCCCTGACACGTCAGCACCTTGCGGCGGCCAACGGTCTTGAGGCCCGGCAAGGTCCTGCTCTACTCATCAATTACGCAACGGAGCAGCCGATAACGCGGCCCCCTTGGTTATCAACATTACTTTAGGTCGATCGTCATGTTCAGACCGGTGTTGATGTCATCTTCAAACCAGCGCGCAGTGACGGTCTTGGTTTCTGTGTAGAAACGAATCGCCTGCTTGCCGTAGGCGTGCTGATCGCCATAGAACGACTTTCTCCAACCGGTGAACGAGAAGAAAGGCAGTGGCACCGGTACCGGCACGTTGATACCCACCTGGCCAACTTTGATCTCGTGCTGATACTTGCGTGCCGCGGCGCCGGATGCGGTAAATATCGAGGTACCGTTACCGTACGGGTTGTTATTGACCAGCTCGATCGCTTCTTCCAGCGTGTCCGCCTCGATACAGCACAAGACCGGCCCAAAGATCTCTTCGGTGTAAATGCTCATATCGGTGCTCACTTTGCTGAACAGCGTTGGTCCGACCCAGTTACCATCCGGGAAGCCTTCAACCTGGCAATCGGAACCGTCCAGCAGACACTCGGCGCCTTCGCGCTTGCCCGCTTCGATAAAGCTCAGGATGCGATCTTTAGATTGCGGATTAATCTGCGGGCCGTAGGCCGCTTCCGGATCATTCCAGGCACCCGGGCGAACCTTGGCCAACGCATCACGCAGCTCGGGGATCCACTGACGTGATTCACCGACAAACACGGCAACAGAAATAGCCATACAGCGTTGACCACCGGCACCGACGGACGCGCCGACCAGGTTGTTGATCAGCTGGTTCTTCTGTGCATCCGGCATGATAACCATATGGTTTTTAGCACCGGCAAACGCCTGTACCCGCTTTAGGTGATCGGTACCGGTCTTGTAGATATGCTCCGCAACGGCTACCGATCCGACAAAGGATATCGCCTGGGTATCGGGATGGGTCAGCAGGGTATCCACCTGCTCTTTAGAGCCGTGAACCATCTGCAGAACGCCTTCGGGGGCACCCGCTTCCACAAACAGTTCAACCAGGCGCGTTGGCGTCTTCGGATCCTGCTCGGAGGGCTTGAGGATAAAGGTGTTACCGCAAGCGATGGCCATGGGGAACATCCATAACGGGATCATGGCCGGGAAGTTGAAGGGCGTGATACCCACACAAACACCCAGTGGCTGGGTATAGCTGTAGCTGTCGATCTTGCGCGCCACATTTTCAACGGTTTCACCCATAGACAGACTGGCGACGTTGCAGGCGTGCTCGACCACTTCGATACCACGCCAGACATCACCCTTGGCATCGTCGAAGGTCTTGCCGGTTTCTTCGGACAAAATGGTCGCAATCTCGTCGTGATGCTCCTTGAGCAAGGCCTGGTAACGCAACATAACGCGAGCGCGGTCGGAGACCGGCACTTCCTTCCAGGTTTCAAACGCTTGCTTGGCACTGCTGATCGCTGCGTCCATTTCGGCAGGCGTGGCACAGGGAACCTGGGCAATCACGTCCTGCGTCGCGGGGTTCGTGACGGGGATCCACTGTTCGGTCTGACTCTGGACGAATTGACCACCGATAAAGAGAGGAATTTGCTGCGTCATGCTGTTCACCTTCCAGTTCACGTTAAGCGAGTTATTGTTCTAATGGCCGCACTAACAAATCGGCATGGATCCATTTAAGCACAGCAATACCGGCTTTTAGATTGATAAAGTTGCGCAAAAGATGGATTATATTGTCATTACTACTCCCATTCCCATCAACGTCAGACCTTGGTATGAGTCGTCCCTCCAGCTGGCCGCTGCCCCCCAATAGTAGTCGATTTGTGCTACCGCGCAATCTGCTGCACCAGCTCACCGAGCACCCGCTGACCCGGGATCTCTATCCGCTCGGTATCGGTCATTACCGGCGCGCACAGGGCCACCAGATGATGCGTGACCGTCACGACGACTACCTGCTGATCTACTGCATTGACGGTCTGGGGGCGCTACATTACGCGGAACAGACCTTTACCCTCAGCGCCGGAACACTGGTGCTGTTACCGAAGGGACTCCCCCACCAATACCACGCCGATGCATCAAACCCCTGGACCATTTACTGGGTGCATTTCGAAGGCGATCAAGCCCAGGCGTTTAGCGACAATACCGGGCTAAGCCGCCAAGAGCCGGTGTTGAATATCGGCCTGCAACCGCGCCTGATCAATGATTTTGAACAGCTACTTCAGGTACGCCAGAGCGGCTATCAGCTACGGCCGTTTATTCACGCCGCCAACCAACTCCGCCAGATCCTCAGCTCATTGGCCTTGATTCGACCTTACAACACCAGCCGCGGCAGTCTCGATATTGAGCAGGTTCATGCCCTGATGCAGACGCATATTCACGAACAGCTTGATCTGGAAACACTGGCCCGTAGCGTAAATTTATCCAAATTCCATTTCGCCAAAAAATACCGCGAGCTGACCGGCAGCACGGCGATCAATCATTTTATCAACCTGAAAATTGAGCATGCCTGCCAATTACTCGATATCGGCCAACAGAGCATCAGTGAAATCAGCTACGCACTGGGTTACGAAGATACCTACTACTTTTCGCGACTGTTCAAGAAGGTCATGGGCATCGCCCCTACCCAGTACCGCAAGCTCCGACTCGGCTCCTGGCCGAACAGGAGCCTATAGCGGCTATTTAAGCCATTTATGCGTTTACCTTAGCGTAAACTACTACTACTCTTTGCCATGAATTCGTTGGCAAAACGATTTATCCCGCAGCAGTCATCGTATTAACAGCAATAACCGTCATAAAAGGCAATCAGCACCGACATGAGCCGTACCTATTCCATCAGTGACCTGGCCAAAGAGTTTGAGATCACGACCCGTAGCATCCGCTTTTATGAAGACCACGGGTTGATCGCACCAGCACGCAAAGGGCAAACCCGCATCTATAGTCATCGCGATATTGTGCGGTTAAAGCTCATTCTGCGCGGCAAGCGCCTGGGGTTCTCGCTGGCTGAAATCAGCGAACTGTTTGCCCTCTATGATGCCGGCCCCACCAGCAGCGCAACGCAACTCCAGCGCATGCTTTTAATTATCAAACAGAAAAACAACGCACTGGAGCAACAAGTCAGGGATATCGCCGCCGTAAAACTGGAATTGGAAATAGCCACCCAACGCTGCCAAAAAGCCTTACACGAACTGGCTAACAAAGAGTAAGGGCAAGGCGTTAGACAACCTGTAACCGGCAGTCACAGCCTCCATCTGCAGCACGTAAAAACAGTAGCCGATTACAATTCGATACATTTTCGTAATAGTTTTGCAGTACGCCATGCTTACTCTTGACCGGATAACCCTACCTCCGGCGGATACGTTTAGTGACGGTAAAAATATGTGCCATAAGATTTGATATCACTAAGCGCCGCAGACAATAAAAACAACGGATCATCAAGGATACTGACCATGACGAGTACGCAAGCCAGCTACACCAGCAGCACCAGCGACACCCCCCTGCTGGGGATGACCATTGGCGATCTCTTCGATCAAACGGTATCTCGCTTCCCGGAACATGAAGCCTTGGTTGTGCGTCACCAGGGAATCCGCTGGACCTATCACGAGCTTTACCAGCAAGTCGAAAATTGCGCCCGCGCACTGATGGCCATCGGCGCCGAGAAAGGCCAGCGCATCGGTATCTGGTCGCCGAATAATGCCCAGTGGTGTATTGCCCAGTTTGCCACGGCCAAGATTGGCGCTATCCTGGTGAACATCAACCCGGCGTATCGTCTGCATGAGCTCGAATACGCCCTGAACCAGTCGGAATGCGCCATCATCATCGCCGCCGACAGCTTCAAATCCTCCAATTACAGCCAGATGCTCTATGAACTGGCGCCCGAGCTGAAGACCTGCCAGCCAGGTAAGCTCAAGGCCGACATGCTGCCAAACCTCAACACCGTTATCACGCTGACCGACGAACCCCGCGCAGGGATGATGAGCTGGAATCAGCTGATGTCCGGCACGGATACGATCGACCACGCCGCACTGGCTACCCGCCAGGCCAGCCTGCAATTCGATGAAGCCATCAATATTCAATACACGAGCGGCACCACCGGTTTTCCAAAAGGTGCAACGCTCAGTCATCACAATATTCTCAACAACGGTTTTTTTGTCGGCGAAAGCCAAGGCTTTACCGACCAGGACCGCGTGGTCATTCCCGTACCGCTTTATCACTGCTTTGGTATGGTGATGGGCAACCTCGGTTGTGTCACTCACGGTGCGACCATGATCTACCCGGATGAGGCCTTCGAGCCCGGCACCGTGCTGAAAACCGTGGCCGAAGAGCGCGCGACCGCTCTTTATGGTGTCCCAACCATGTTTATTGCCCAGTTGGAACATCCCGATTTCGCCAACTACGATCTCCGCTCGCTGCGTACCGGTATCATGGCTGGCGCGACCTGCCCTACCAAGGTGATGAAACAGGTCATCGAAAAAATGCACATGTCACAGGTTCAGATCGCCTACGGCATGACCGAAACCAGCCCCGTCAGCACTCAGACTGGCGCCAACGACCCCATCGAAAAGCGTGTCAGCACGGTAGGGCGCACCCAGCCACACCTCGAATCCAAGATTATCAACGCCGAAGGGCAGACCGTCCCCCGAGGCGAGATAGGCGAACTCTGTACGCGCGGCTACAGCGTTATGCTGGGTTATTGGAATAATGACGAAGCCACCAAGAAATCGATCCGCAACGGCTGGATGCACACCGAAGACCTGGCCACCATGGATGAAGAGGGCTATATTGCCATCGTCGGTCGCAGCAAGGATATGGTTATTCGCGGCGGCGAGAATGTCTATCCACGGGAGATCGAAGAGTTTCTTTACACTCATCCGGCGATCTCTGATATTCAGGTGACCGGTGTTCCCGACCCCCGTTTCGGCGAAGAGCTGGTCGCGTGGGTCATACTCAAAGATGGCGAATCCCTTAGCGAGGAAGAGATCAAGGCTTTCTGCAAAGGCAAAATTTCCCACTTTAAGGTGCCTCGTTACATCAAATTCACCGAGGCCTTCCCCATGACCGTCACCGGCAAGATACAAAAATTCAAAATGCGAGAAGTCAGTATCGAAGAGCTGGGGCTCGCGAATAAAAAATAATGCGTTCCCCCTGCACATAGAGCGCACCCCGCTGCGCTCTGCCCTGCTAACCAGTCATTGAGGGTGATTACCCGGGAGACATATGCCACTATTTTCCACCCTGGAGAACCACTACGGCAACCATCTGGATGGCACGGATTTTCAGCAAATCCTGCGCGATAACATTGAGGGGCCAATACGCTGTAGCGACCTTGCACCGCTGGACCAGCTCCACTTGGGGGGACGGGAAGCCAGTGAGTCTCTGCTCAGCACTGCCGATCTAAAAGCAGGCGATCGATTACTGGATCTGGGCTGCGGGCTGGGTGGAACAGCGCGGCTGGCGGCGGAGACATTCGGCGTCGAAGCCATCGGGCTGGATCTTACCCATGCGCTGGTGGCGGGAGCGCAACAGCTCAGCGCGGCGCTTAGCACGCCGGTCAATGCCCGCTTTCTACAGGGGAATGCGTTAGCCCTGCCCTTCCCCGACCAATATTTCGAGACGGTTGTTATGCAGCACTGCCTGCTCAACCTGCCCGAGCCCGAGACAGCCTTACGTGAATGCCGGCGCGTCCTTAAACCCAATGGCCAGCTGATTCTTCACGAAGTCCTGCAAGGCCCGGGCGGGATACCTTACTATCCCGTGCCTTGGGCAGCCTCTGCCGAGCAAAGCTTTCTGGTTGATCAGACAACCTTATGCGGCTGGCTGAACAACGGCGGCTTTAACACCTCCCGTATCGATGATCTCAGCGAACAGGCACTCAACTGGCGTACCCGGCATAGCGTCAGGGAGCACAAAGGCCTACGCCCCTTTTCTGTCCAACTGATATTCGGCGATGCCTTCGCCAGCATGGCGAAAAACCTGCGTCTTAATCTAGCCGAACAACGAGTGCGGGTCATCGCCTTGCACGCCGTCCGCGACAACGTAAAAACTGCATGACTGCATGCGGGTAGACGCAACGCCTTCTCGGGACCCACCTATAGTAATCAGTATTTTACGATTGCCTGCATCACAACATCATGCCTAGAATAGAGGCGAAGCCACTTTAATGGAATAACCATGGCCAAAAACCGCGAGAAGCAATCGGATGATGAAAACCAGACAGCGGAACCTCTCAGTCCGGAGCAGCGCATCGAACGGCTGGAAAAACAGCGCGCCACCAGCCTGATTATTATTGGTGTTTTGTTTTTCGTGATGCTCATTCAGCTCGGATTACTCAGCTATTCACTCATCAGCAGTGATAGCAGGCAAGCCCCTGATAACAGCGAAGAACTGACGGAGCTCCGTGAGGATATCCGTCGACTGCAGGTCGCGTTCAAGAAAGCCGAGTCTTTCTACCTGCAAAATCAGATCCTTGAAAGCAAACTGGATCGCGCACTGAATGACGTCTCTATGAACAATTTCGCCACGCTGCGCAATCTCCTGCAAGGCCAGGAGGAAAACTACGTGCAGTTCACGAAAGCCTTGCAGCTGGGCATGTATGAACTATCACGGATGGTACGCGGTTCGCGAACCTGGTTTGAGGTGTACAAGGAAGAGCTCGACGCCATACTCAGTGACAGCAGCCAGCGCTTGAGAACGCTACAGGGGATAAAACCGTTACCTCCCCGCTCAGAATAATACTCACTCAACCAACGCGCCCACTTATCACCACCGCATGATCGTCGCGGGAAGGGGGGATTGGAACGGATACGCGCGTTACGTCTTACACATCACCGTGTAAGACCGTCAGTGCCATCTCGTCTTGGACGTTTCCGTTGATATCCAAATAGAGCTGTCCACCACTGCGCACTACCCCTAGGGAAAAGCGGTTGCTTAAGCCTTGCGCTAATCGACTCAAAGCCTGATGATCAAGTACCAGCACCGCCAGCCCCTCCAGCTTGGACAATACGCCCGCGTGCTGCTTCCACCACACCGGGATTGATGAACCGTAGGCAAACAGCGTCAGGCGCGGAGCCCGCCGTGAAAAACGGGTCAAGCGTTCGGCATCCGGCACGCCCACTTCGATCCAATGTTGCAAGACGCCGCCTTCATCGTGCCGCCATAACGTCGCGTCATCCTGATTCGAAAGTCCACGGCCGAAGCTCAAGCCCTCTTCATAACAGAGTCCATAAGCGATCAGGCGCGCCAGCATCCGCTCAGGCTGCTCGGAGGGATGTTGGGCGACTGTCAGTGCCAGCGACTCGTAACAGCAACGATCACTATCGGATAATTCCAGGGTTACTTTAAAGGTACGCGCACCACGAGCCATCCATCGATCCTCTTGCCTTATGGGCTGTTTTGTCAAAACAGTTTGTCAAAAGAGAGGCGATTATCCCCTCTACCGGATTAAAGTAAAGCAGTGTTGCACCGGCACCTGCCGCCGTTACAGCCCATTGTCTACTCAGAGAATCCAATTCCTGCCGTAAGAAATGGAGCCATCGGTGTTCGTTGTCTAAGCTTCAAGCACCAACCCGTTTCCTGACCTGGCGATGATGACTCTCGAGGTGTAAAGAATGACTCCTGCGACACCGGACAACATCAGCCGCCGAGAATTTTCCCGACTGGCCGGTCGCTTCGGAACGACAACGGTACTGCTGGCTCTGGCGGGCTTAGCCCAGCGGGGCGATGCTGCGACGGAGACAGCCCTCGAAGCCACCAGTGCGTCGCTCTACCAAAAGCGTTTCTCCAAGCCCCCCCGCGTTAAACTTCGCTTCGGCGCGGCCCACTTCACCCGAGCAGGGCTGAATATTCTACCCAACGGCTCACTGGCTTTTATCGCCGACCTGGAAGAACGGACCGACGGGGAAATACAGGTCGAGTACCTGGGCGGCAACCAACTTTGCACCGAACTGCAGTGCACGAAAATGTGCATCAATGATGAAATAGATTTCTTCTCTGCCTCAACACAAAATGCATCCGCCGGCGCGCCCTATTTCAATGTCCTGGATTTTGCCTATCTGTGGCCAAGCCGGGCATCCATGTACCATTTCTTTTACCACCCGGACAGCGAGTCACTCTTGCGCGCCCCCTTGCGTAAGTATCACCACATCGAGTTTCTGTTCGCCCATGCGGAGTTACGTGGGTTTATGATGGGGCTTAAATATACTGATCGGCCCTTACTAACAACACTCGACGACCTGCAGGGTGCGAAAGTGCGCGGCACTGGCACGCAACTGGGTCGCATCACGCTAAAACTTCTAGGCCTGCAACCGGTACCTGTATCCTGGGATAATACCCTGCATGCTCTTCGCGTCGGCGCGATTGATGGCGCAGAAACCTGGTCCAGCGCAGTACCGTACGGGAGCTGGGGACCGGTCATTACTCAAGATATCCACAGTCACTTTATGGCCGGCAACGCCATGACCGGCATGAGCAGCAAAAGCTTCAGCCGCTTGGGGCCAGCGCTACAACAGGCCGTCAAGGAGTCTGCATACCTGACCCAGATTAATATTCAAAAAACCAATGAGGTCAAACTTCTCAGTGTCACGGGAATCAGTAATCCGCCCCTCCCAGGCTCTTACTATGCCGAACACGGCATTAAAAATGTCATCTGGTCGCCTGAAGAACTGGATAAAGCCAGAAGGCTCAGTGCTCCCAAGCATAACCCCGGACCCTGGGATAAATGGCGCGAACGACTCAACCGCATGGCCGGAGGCATAGACACCTATGAACGCCTGTACCAGTTAGCCCGCGAGCTACCGGAACAGACCCACGCAGTCGATGTGGAGCCAAGAAGATGGTGGCGATAACCCGTCGCGTTTCCAAGCAGGCAGCCAGAAAAGCGATCCTCAACGCTACTTACCGGTTGTTAAAACAGGCGGCCTATGCGGGTAAGCACACACGACGGTTAGTCGTTGATTTGTTCTGTAGGTCCTATTGCACAAGCTTACCGATTTTAACGTTGCCGATATCCCCCGATATCCATTGCCGGTTGCCCAATAGCTCCACGTTACACCGCCCCGTCCCCCCGCCTTGCACCACGGGCGTTCGCGCGTGAACGCGGCTACGGCGCATAAACGCTCGAAACATACGTGGCCCTGGGTTCACTGGCGGGCACTGTCATTTTTGATTTTGTTGCTCATAACGGCCCTGCTGATCTACTTTTCCTACCGCACAGCCCAACACACCCGCACGTTGGCTGTCGACTCGGCAACGGCCGTTGCCGAAGAGGTTTCCGACCTACTGCAAGTTCGTTCTATGCTCGCCGCCGAAGAGAAGCTGGTCGAAGTCATGGAACAGAAAAGCTTACAGATACGTGTGGCCCTCGAGCGTGCGATCAGCGTCACCAATACACTGGCAGCCGTCTTTGCAGGGATGCAAACAGCTGGCATTGTCGTGGATGTGGGACGTGATTCTGTCAACCAGGTACTGAGTACCATTCTCGCCGGCCATCCCGATTTCTTTGCCTCCTACACGGTCTGGGAACCCGACGCGTTTGATCTACTCGATCTGGCATTCATTGATGCCCCAGGACACGACCAGACGGGACGCTTTATCCCTTACTGGTACCGGACGCTTGGTGCCACCCTGCACCACACGGCCACACAGGGATATACGCAAGCAGCGCCGGCGAATTTTTATTCACAAGCCCAAAAAGCCCCAAACGGCTTAATCATCGGCCCGTGGGAGCGTCAGGTAGACGACAAGACCGTTAGCGTTATTTCCGTCATCACCCCCATACACAACGGAAAGACCTTTATAGGGGTCGTCGGTGTCGACCTACAGCCACGCATCGTTCAAAAACTAATGGACAATATTGCGTTGCCTCTCGGTGATGAAGGCAAGCTCTTAATTATCAGCGCCTCGGGCACCGTTGCTGCCGCCAGAGGGGCGGGTGCACTCATTGGCACAGACGCTTCAACGCAGATTGCGCCCAGCATATCGCTGACACCGGCAATGAATGAAGGCAAAAGCAGCCAACACCTGAGCGGAACCGACCTCGTATTTGTGACCCCCATCGAACTACCGGAACAATACCAACGCTGGGTTGTTTACCTGCAATTACCCCGCGGCACCGTTGAAGCCGATGCCAGCCGAATTCATAACAAGATGATGCGCGATGTCACCGCGGTCGAGTCACGGCTGGCCTCTGAAAGCGAATCAGGGCTTTGGAAACAGGTGCTTTTCGCCTCGGTGTTACTCATCTATGCCTTGTTTATGATGCGCTTGCTGACCGTTTTGGAACGGCAGGGAGCCGCGCTTAAAAAAAGCGAAAACCGCTTACAGACCATCCTCGATAACGCAACGGCGGTCATCTACATGAAAGATGTCGAGGGTCGCTATGTGCTGATCAATAACCAGTATGAACAACTGTTTCATCTCACCAGCAGCGAAACGCACGGGAAAACCGACTATGATATTTTTCCCGCCGATATTGCCGCTGCGATTAAAAACAATGATGACCGGGTATTGACCGAAGGCTCACCCATAGAATTCGAAGAGCAGGTTCCGGTCGAGGGCCAGCTGCGCACCTACCTGTCCCTTAAATTTCCGGTTCGAGATAACCAGGAACAAATTTTCGGACTCTGCGGCATTTCAACCGACATTACCGATCGTAAGCATGCCCAAGAGCAGGTGATGCAGGTAAACACGCGACTGGAGCAACGGGTCATAGAGCGAACAGCAGAGCTGTCCGAATCCCTGCAGTCGCTGAAGCGCACCCAAGCCGCCATGATCCAGCAGGAACGCATGGCGGCACTCGGCGATATGGTGGCGGGCATTTCACACGAAGTGAATACACCATTGGGTAATGCCCTGACGACCGTTTCAGTCATGAGCGAGCAATTAGGCGTCATTAGCGGCCACTTAGAACATGGGCAAATTAAGCGTAGCAGTCTGGAAGATTTTCTCGAACTGAATCATGAATCATTGGAGATTCTACAGACCAACCTACAGCGCGCGGCTGAATTGATCAATACGTTCAAGCAGGTATCGGTGGATCAAGCCCACGACCACCTGTGTGATATTCACGTCAAAGAGTACCTCGAAAAGGTGCTTAGAAGCCTCAAACCACGCTTGAAAAAAACCGCCCACCAGATTCATATCGAATGTGATCCGCAACTCGTGCTAAAAGGCTACCCCGGTGCATTCTCGCAAATCATAACCAACCTGATCATGAACTCGCTCATTCACGGCTTCGAACATACGTCGAATGGCCACATAGACTTGATATTCACTCAACAGGGCGAAACCCTGCGTTTTATCTATAGGGACAACGGCTGCGGCATGAGCAGCGAGGTCCTCAAACACGTCTATGAGCCCTTTTTGACCACCAAACGCGACCACGGGGGCAGCGGACTGGGCATGCATATCGTTTACTCGCTGATCACGAATACGTTCGCGGGTCACATCGATTGCCAGAGCGAACCTGGCGCGGGCATTGAAGTTGATATCCGCATTCCCATCGCGTTGTCTGCCACCCCTCCCACGATGCCGCCGGCCCATTGACAACGAAATACCGGCCCTATCGCCCTCAGGCGAGTACGGCGGTATCGTAACGCTGATACCAAGGGCGCGTATTCTTTCTTCGTGCAAACTCCGCTGACCAACCTGCAGCCCTGAATTTAAGGTAGAATGCCTGCCCTTCGACACCCCCGCAGTACGAGGTCAAGCTATGAGTATGCCCGGTTACGAAATCCACCGCTGTTACGACGATATCGGCCCCATACGCGTATTCGAAGACGGCATCAAACGTTACCTGGCATTCGGCACCGACGCAGAACAAAGCTGCATCGATTTGACCAGCCCCGGCAAGCTGGAATATGAATACACCCAGGCAATGATGTTAGCCCTGCTTTATCAGCCCAATCCAGGCCGCGCCACGGTATTGGGGCTCGGTGCTGGCAGCATGGTGCACTGCCTACAGGAATACGACCCCACTATGCGGTTAGAGGTGGTCGAGCTACGGCCTTTGGTCGCCGAAGTGGCACAGCAATGGTTCTTATTGGCGCCATCACCTTCCCTCAACCTGCATCTGGAAGACGCGGGTCACTACATGGCGAAGGTCAGCAACCAAAGCGATCTGATCTTCACCGATATCTATAATGATGTCGGCATGATCGATACCCAGCTGGAAGCCGACTACCTGGCCAACTGCTATCGCAGCCTCAGCAGCGAAGGCGTGCTGGTTATTAATCTTTGGGAAGAAGGACGCGGCCGCAATCCCCGTGCCATGCAGCGCATTCGCAACCAATTTGGCAGCAACTGCCTAACCTGCTCCGTCGACGACGGCAACCTGATCGTCTTCGCCTTCAAAGGCAGCATGCCGGAACACAATCCCCGACGCCTGCAACCCCTGGCCAAAAAGCTCGGCCGCAAAATCGACGCACCCCTACATAAACTGGTTGCTCGCTTGCGAGAAATTTGAGTTCCTGCGCAGAGGGAGTGGCGCACAGTCCGATCCGATCGTATGCTTATAATTATGAACCAAGCATGCGCGCTATGGGTGGCGGTTGGCTGCCTGCGATATTCTGAACCGGGAAGCGGTCAATGTATGATGGCACGGGCCCTTCCCGTGTTGGGCTGCGCCGCCTTTTTCCATCTACTTGGCTGGCAAGGATTGCTGTTGTTCGGCTTAGCCGCTTATGCCGCCATGAGCATGGGCTTGTCTTACAACAGCGTCTGCTACAGCGCCCTGCTGCCACTGATTCTGACTATCGACATACTGTTGATTCTGCTGTGGGCGAAAAACCACGCTTTTTTTCCACACGCCCCCCTTGGGAGTGGCGGAGATTGCGGAGATAGAGGCCGTTTCACCCATGATGCCAACCACAGCGATTGTTACGGTGATAGGTGCGGCGGTTATAGATGCTGTAGTGACAGATGTGGCGGTTATAGATGTTGCAGTGATGGATGTTGCAGTAAGGGAGGCGGCGGTGATTAAACAACCAAAACCTGTACTTTCGTCGATTCACAAAAAATTGCCGACAACCAATAAACACTACCAAGCCTTACTGCGCCCTACCCGCTGCTTTTGCCAATTGGCGGACAATGAACTGATCTATTGGGCGCGGCTGCATTTCACCGATGGCGTTGCGACACAAGAACTTCTGCACCGAACCGACGATGCCGATCAGCAGGAAGCCATTATCGTTGTCGCCCTGCTAGGGCTTGAGGATCACGTGCTGCTGGAGCAGATGCGCCGTGTTGCCCTGCCTTTCACCCATATACTGCAATGCCGAACGAACACCCGGCGTCTGCTGGGGCTAAGCCTGAAAACAGACCAGGGACTGGATGATATTTTTAACCATTAACAAGGCCAAGCCCCTAACGTCCGTTGCTGTTTCTAGCTGTGACTTTGGTAAAAGTATCGGAATCGAACAGGGTAGCGTGCGCCAAACGGCCTAGTTACTAACGAATTTGCCAATCGATTGGGGTTTGCCCCTGTTCGAGCAGGTAACGATTAGCGGCCGAAAAGTGCCCACACCCAAAAAAACCTCGATGCGCCGACAGCGGAGATGGATGCGGGGCTTTCAACACCCGATGCTGCAGTGTATCGATCATGGCCCCTTTTTTCTGCGCATACGCGCCCCAAAGCATAAACACCACACCCGGGCGATGCTGATTAATCCGCGCAATAATTTCATCGCTAAAGCGCTCCCAGCCTTGCCCTTGGTGGGCATTCGCACAGCTCTTCTCTACCGTTAATACACTATTGAGTAACAACACCCCTTGGTGTGCCCACTGCTCCAGGCAACCGTGCGCCGGCGGGGCTATTCCGATATCCGTTTGCAATTCCTTATAAATATTGCGTAGCGAAGGGGGAATTTTGACCCCTTGCGGCACGGAAAAGCTCAGACCATGCGCCTGACCGGGACCGTGGTAGGGGTCCTGCCCAAGAATCACGACCTTCACCTGCTCGAGAGGGGTTAGCGCCAAGGCATTAAAGCGTTGCTCGGCGGCGGGATAGATCGACTTACCGGCCACCCGCTCTTGATTCAGGAACGACTCGAGCTGCTGCATATACGGCTGCTTAAATGTGCTAGACAGCGCAGCGTGCCAGTCGGTGTGCTTCAATGCCTGATCAAACATGCGGTTACCTTAAACCTTAATGAACGTTACGCAGCCAGGTAACGTCTGCTTACCGCTTTCCTGGCGGCTCGCGCCACTGCCAATCATCCACCGAAATACGGCGGCGATAAAATGGGGAATAGTAGCGCAGATTACGGGTCGCATGGGAGATGATGCCCGAGATCACAATGACCACGATAATGGTCGCCACAGGAATCATACTACCGACGACGGCACCGGGCAGGGAGACGCCCAATAACAAGATCAGCTTAACCATGATGGCCACACCGCGAAGCTGCAGCAGCCAGATACCGTGACTCCAGATCTCGATAGCGACCATCAGCAGGCCGGAGACGAGCGTCAACCACAGAAAGGGTAACCAGTCCGCCGGCTGCGCCGGGTAGAAATAAGCACCGCCAACACCCGCCATACCGATCAGGTGCAGACTGCGCAGCAACGTTTTGCTGTGCCGCTTAAAACAAAAATCACGTGGCATAGGCGGGAATAATAGCACACCGAGGCGATCTACCATCCCGCCAGCCACGGGTTATTTGTCTTCCTGACGCGCTTCGGGGCGCATATGCGGGAACAGCAGCACATCCCGAATGGACGGCGAGTCGGTAAAGTACATCACCAAACGATCGATACCGATGCCCTCGCCGGCGGTAGGGGGCAGACCGTACTCCAGTGCGGCGATATAGTCGGCATCGTAATGCATCGCTTCGTCGTCGCCGGAATCCTTCTCGGCAACCTGGGCGCGAAAACGCTCCGCCTGGTCTTCGGAGTCATTCAACTCGGAAAAGCCGTTAGCAATTTCCCGGCCACCGAGGAAGAACTCGAAGCGATCGGTGACGAAGGGGTTATTATCGTTGCGACGCGCCAACGGCGAGACTTCGGTGGGATACTCCGTAATAAAGGTCGGTTCGTGCAGGCGGTGTTCGACCGTTTTTTCGAAGATCTCGATCTGCACCTTACCCAGGCCCCAGCTGTCTTTCACCGGGATGTCCAAGCGGGCGGCAATCTCCCGCGCGGCCTGCTCATTCGCCAGCGCCTCGGGGTTGATATCCGGGTTAAAATGCAGAATGGAGTCGAAGACACTTAAACGACGGAAAGGGACGCCCAGATCATATTCCAGCGTTTCCAGGATCTCGCCTTTTTCATTGCGCACGGTATTGACCAGCGTGGTACTACCCAGAATATCCCGCGCCAGCGTACGCAGCATATCTTCGGTCAGGTCCATCAGGTCACGGTAATCCGCGTAAGCCTGGTAAAACTCCAGCATGGTGAATTCAGGGTTATGACGCGTCGAAAGCCCTTCGTTACGAAAGTTACGGTTGATCTCGAATACCCGTTCAAAACCGCCCACCACCAGGCGCTTAAGATACAGCTCCGGGGCGATACGCAAGTACATGTCGATATCCAGCGCATTATGATGGGTCACGAACGGACGCGCGGCGGCACCGCCGGGAATCACCTGTAACATCGGGGTTTCGGCCTCGACAAAACGGCGCTCGCTCAGATAAGTACGGATACCCGATACGACTTTGGCACGGATCTCGAACACCTTGCGCGACTGTTCGTTTGTGATCAGATCGACATAGCGCTGGCGGTAACGCATCTCGGTATCCTGCAAGCCTTTGTGCTTATCCGGCAAGGGACGCAAGCTCTTGGTGAGCAGCACCGTCTCTTCCATCTGGACATACAAGTCACCTTTGCCGGACAGCTGCAGCGTACCGCTAATACCCACGATATCGCCCAGATCCAGCGCTTTGGCAAAAGGGCGCGCCTCTTTGGTCACATACAGCTGGATGCGGCCAGTCATGTCCTGCAGAACAGCGAAAGCCCCGCGGTTAAGGACAACCCGTCCGGCAACCGATACCCGAATGCCCGCCTCTTCCAGCTCAGGCTTGCTCTTGCTGCCATAAGCGTCCTGCAGATCCTGGGCATAGCTGTCGCGGCGGAAACTGTTGGGATAGGCATTGCCCTTCTCCCGCAGACCCTTAAGCTTCTCGCGACGCTCGGCAATCAGGCGATTCTCATCCTGCTGGGGGGCGTCCTGGGACTGACTCTTGTCTGACATGAAATGAAAACCTTATAAATTCTGAAACGGGTTACAAAAAACAATCGATTAAAGCGCCGAAAACTTACAACCCGGCCTTCAAACTGGCGACAATAAACTGGTCAAGATCGCCGTCCAGCACCTTATCGCAGTTACTGCTCTGAACATTGGTCCGCAGGTCCTTAATGCGCTGATCATCCAGCACATAGGAGCGGATCTGGCTGCCCCAGCCAATATCGGACTTATTATCCTCGACCACCTGCGCCGCCTCGGAACGCTTGAGCATCTCATGCTCGTAGAGACGGGCACGCAACATTTTCCAACACTTGTCGCGGTTCTGGTGTTGCGAACGCTCGCTTTGGCACTGCACCACGATATTGGTGGGCGCGTGGGTCAACCGCACGGCAGAATCGGTTTTGTTAATGTGCTGCCCGCCGGCGCCACTGGCACGATAGGTATCGGTACGGACATCCGAAGGGTTAATATCAATTTCAATGTTGTCGTCAATTTCGGGGGATACAAACACCGATGAGAACGAGGTATGTCGGCGATTGCCCGAATCAAACGGGGACTTGCGTACCAGCCGGTGTACACCGATCTCGGTTCGCAACCAGCCGAAGGCGTACTCACCCTCAAAGCGAATCGTGGCACTCTTGATACCCGCCACATCGCCGGCACTGACTTCCATCAATTCGACTTTGAAGCCTTTGTCGTCACCCCAACGCAAGTACATGCGCAGCATCATATTGGCCCAGTCCTGCGCCTCGGTGCCGCCGGACCCTGCCTGAATATCGAGGAACGCATTGCTGGGGTCCATCTCACCCGAGAACATACGTTGAAACTCCAGCTTCTCGAGTCGCTCCAACATGGCGCTTAATTCAGCCTCAACCTCGGCGACGGTGTCCTCATCCTGCTCCTCAACCGCCATTTCCAGCAGATCTCGGGCATCGGTGGCACCGCTGACCATATCGTCCAGTGTCTTGACGACATTCTCGAGCATGGCGCGCTCTTTGCCCAGAGCCTGGGCGCGTTCCGGATCATCCCACACGGTGGGAACCTCAAGTTCACGCTCGACCTCGACCAAACGCTCGTGCTTGGTATCATAATCCATGTAGCGTTTGAGAATCAGGGTCCGCGCTTCAATATCCTTGATCTGCAGTTGGATGGGATTAACTTCGATCATCTGCTCTACTTGCCCGGGTAAATGAAACCGGCAATATTAACCGAATCGTGCGCAGGGACCAAGGATAAAGGCGAATCATCGCCGCGCTTACTTCCGCATAGACCCGGAATAACCCGTGGCGCGATGGGATATCCGTACGGCCCATTGCCCACTCTCGGAAAAATCAGCCACCTGGAGCCTCACCGTTCACTGGACTTAACCAGTAATGTCGCCAGTTCAGGGTCGCGCTCGATCAGCGACGCGAGAATGGCACCCGGTATCCAGAATATATCCACTGGCGTCACGGTACGCAGCGTTGCCTGATGCATGCCCTCCACAACCGCGCTGACCCCCGTCGTATCACCCGGCCCCAGAATGTCGACCATGCTGGATTCACCCACCCGCCAGACCTGCTGCTCAACGGTACCGCGCACAACAATGATCAACGCCGTCGTTTCGGCGCCCTGCGCGACGATAATTTCTCCCGCCTCGTAAACCCGTTGTTCCACATGCGCCAGCAGATGCTGCTGAGCGTCAGGCGCAAGCCTCTTCATCCACGATGCTTGCGCCACCAACTGAATCGGGTCGGGTAACGGTGCCTGGTTAACGGGGTGAGCGTGGCGACTCTGCAAGCGACGGCTCAGGGCATCGATTAAGCGTTCGGCTTCAGCCTGGTCTAACAAGCCCTCGGTCTGGTACTGCTCGATAAGCGCCTGCTTTTGGATCAGCAAGGTACGCACAGCACTGTGATGCTCTGCCTCCTGGGCCAGCTCCGGAAAACTTGTCTTCAGCAACTCCAGCAACCGGTATGTTTCACGTTTATTCATCAGCAATTCGTGGCGGGCTTTGCTGCCCGATTCGTCATCGGGGGCCAGCTCGCCAAGAAACGCCAGCACGGCGTTCTGCCCCTGAATAAATCCCCGGGCAATATCGTAAGCCAAAATCATACGGTGATAGACAATCCGCGTGGCCCAACGCTCTAATCCCGGGGTTCTTCGCATCCAGACGACCAGCGTAGGCGCCTGCCAATAACGCTCCAGCACCGGACGCGGATGTAGCTTGGGCTCACCATCCAATGCCCACTCAACCGATGCAATTAATCGAGCGGTGGCCTCTCGACCCAAATAGCCGTCCCGGTACTGTCGCCAGTAGCACTGCCGTTCGGTCTCGAGTAAGCGGCGACGAAATTCGGTCACCAACGCGCCATCAGCTCCGTTGCTCGCCGCAGAGACTCCCCTCGCCCCCTTCTCCGAAGACAAGGGTATCGATACAGAAATCAACGGCGCCAACGCTTCCTGTTCGAGACTATGCCAATCAATAACCTGGGTTAGCGTGCGTTTACGCAGCGCCGGTAAGGCGAGCAGAAGTTGCTTTTCTATGCGGGCCTCCGCCTGCTGTATCATGCGCATTTTGGCATCGGGCAGCCGATCCAGACCGAGAAAGCGAAACAACGGTCGCAAGGTACTGCCATTAATGAGTAACGACAGCACCACAACACCCGCGGTTAAGACCAAAACCTGCTCGCCGACAGGCGCAGCAATCGCCGGGCTCCTCGCCACCATCATCGCCAGCGCCAGCGCAACGGCGCCTCTTAGCCCGCCCCAGATCAGTACGGCACTCTTATCCCGACTCATGCCGATGCCGAGCCGGCTCAGTAGCGGCATCAGCACGAGAATCGAAACACCCCGGATCACTTGCAGCCCCACATAGAGCACCAACACCAACCACACCACCTCCAGGCTCAATTGCTGGACACTACCGGCTATCATCAGGCCTACCAGCAGGAAAATCAGGGTATTGGCGGCATCGGCCAAAATACTCCAGAAATGGTGAAGAAAGTCGATAGCGGCTGGGGAGAACCGAGACCGACCGGGACCGGAGAAATAAAGCCCCAGCATCACAACCGCGACCACTCCCGAGGCGTGCAGCACTTGCTCGGCGACAAAATAAGTCAGGTAAGCACTGGTAATCGACAGGACCGTCTCTAACAGCGGGTCATTGTAGATACGTCTGACCCAGCGACTAACCAACCAACCACAGCCGCCCCCCACCAATCCCCCTAGCAGCACCGTACGCAGAAATTCACTCAGCAGATAAAGGCTATCGAAGGAACCCGACACGGCGCCGCTAAGAAACGAAAAAAACAGCGAAAACAGAACGATGGCCGTGCCGTCGTTGAACAGAGACTCACCCTCGAGCAAGGTTTCAAGCCGTTTTCTTGAACTGACTTCACGCAGCAAGGCCACCACCGCCACGGGATCCGTCGCACTGATTAGGGCGCCGAACAGCAAGGCCAGAGTCCAGTTCCAATCCCAGGGCAGCCACCAGCGCACCAGAACGGCCGTCAGCAAGGCACTGATTAACAAACCCGGCACGGCCAACAGCAATATCTGCGGCAATGTTCTGCGCAGCAAATGTGGTTCAAGCGAATACGCGGATTCGAAAATCAGCGTGGGAAGAAAAATAAATAAAATCAGGTGCGGATCGAGGTTAACCAGCGCCTGTAATGCCTCTGTCAACGCCGGCCAGTTGCCGGCCACGGAAGGCGGCTGATCAGCCCCACCCAGGACTAGCCCACCAAGGACCAGACCCAACACCATGAGCGCGACGGACACGGGTACAGCAGTGCCACGCAGAAAAAAACGCAATCCGGCACCACAGAGGAGCGCCAGGACAATAATCAGTAACACTAAAACGCCATGATCCGTCAATGAATCCCCCCATCATCGCTCTTCTCAGGCAGCCACAACGCGCCTGACGCCCGTAAGAGCAGGATAGGATGAGGCCCATCCGTTCAACAGCCGTTACGATTTATTACCAACAATTAGCAATTAACAATTAGCAATTAACAATTAACAATTAACAATTAACAATTAACAATTAACTACCAATCAGCAATCAGCTTATTCACCCCAGTGCGCAATGACATCATCGATACGATTGCCGTACTGTTGCATGTAGTGTGCAAATTGATTCCGGAACACCAGGCCAAGGTTCACCCCTTCAACCACGATGTTATCAATATTCCAACCAGAACCATTCTCAAACATACTGTAGACAACGTTGTAGACACTGCCGTCTTTCAGCAAAATAGCTGTTGGCACCTGAGCGCGATCACCACTGCCGTCGAGCATTCCGGCACGCACTTCCACTTTATCCAACAGGTCAATTTTTTCCAGGCCTTTGCTGTAGGTGGAAACGAGTGTCTTTTTAAACACCAGCGTAAATCGATTCAGTTGTTCGTCACTCGCCTGCCTTGAATACTTGCCCATCACTTTCTTGGCAATGCGGGAAAAATCCACCACAGGCCCCAACTCTTGCTCCATCAAGGCAAACACGTCACTTTCTGACGTGCTGGCTTTAATACGCCCGGTTTCCACCAGCTGTAAAAATGACTGATACAGCCCATCAATCGCCTGCTCGGGCTTAGTCAGCGTCGCAGTCGCAAACGGAACCCATAACATTAGAATAACAGCACTCAAAAAACGCACGCTCAACGTGGACTCACGCATCAGTGTCTTCCTCCACAAACCCCAACCGCCGCGGCGGTTCGTTATCTATTAAGTAATGCACGCATTAAAATGACAGGTTTTTTACTGCAACCAGCACCCAAACAACGCCTGCCAGACCCATCGCTACCATCACTAGCGCCGAACCGATATCTTTTGCCTGACCCGATAGCGGGTGCTGCTCGGGACCTATACGATCGACGACGGCTTCAATCGCCGAATTCACCAGCTCCATAAGCAGGACCAACCCCAGCGTGGTTATCAATAACGCCGTCTCAGCCAAGTCGTTGCCGAGAACAAAACTAAACGGCAGCAACACTACACAGAGTAGCAGCTCCTGACGAAAAGCCGCTTCATGCGCCCAACAGGCCTTAAGCCCCTTCCATGAGTAGATGCTCGCATGCCAGATGCGCGCCAGCCCCTTACGACCTGGCTTTGCCATCTGCTGTTCTGCCATCGAATGCCCCTCTGTTGGCAATGCCATCCGTGCGCTCTTAACCTCGCATTGGCCTATCGGCCACTGCCAAGGCATCCCTGAGTTCGTCGATTAACCCGCCGGGTTAATAGGCTCAGGCGGCGAACTCTGCGACGATTTGCTTACACCACCGCGCCAGTCGATCGGCGGTCAGTTCATGCTGACCATCTTCATCCAGTGCCAAACCAACGAAGTGTGATTTATCCTCGGTCAGTGCCTTAGAGGCCTCAAAATCATAGCCCTCGACAGACCAGTAACCGACCGGTATACCACCTTGCGCGCGCACCTTATCATGCAGCAGCCCCATCGCATCGACAAACCACTCGCCGTAGCCGATCTGATCGCCCAGCCCAAACAAAGCCACCTTGCGCCCGGTGAAGTCTTGCGTATCAAGATCCTGCCAGACATCCTCCCATTCGGACTGTATTTCACCATAATCCCAGGTGGGTATGCCCATAATGATGGCCTGATACCCCTCCGCGTGATTCAACGGCTCTTCAGCAACATCAAAAAGATCAACGACCTCGTCACCAATCAGCGCCCGCACCTGCTCGGCGATATCTTCGGTATTTCCCGTTGTTGAGCCATAAAACAGCGCAATTTTCACGTTTTTATCTCTACCCGTGGATGAATAAACGATAGACAGCTCACTCGGCGGCTGACCAAGAACAGACTGACCTACTACGATCTGAAAAACGTCTAGTAAAGGCGTTATCGCCGTGACGTTACGAAACTAAGAGGGCATGATGCACGGCATTATTTCTTTGGCGCAAAGGCACTGATCGCACTCTGGGTCAGGCTTTCCATCTCTTCGCGCGCTTTATTCAGCGCCTCCATGTTACTGCTATTGGTTGCCGAGAGTGCTTCTTCGAGCTCATGGGCATAGGCGGCTTGCAATTTGACGATCTCTTCGGGGGATGCGCACTGCGATAACTCCTGTGTCTGGCTCAATGTTTTCTCGACACAGGCTTTGGCACACTCCATCTGCTGGCGAGTCAACGTTTCAAGCATCCGGGTCTGGATCTCAACCAGTGCTTTTAGTGGCCCCATGGATGCATTGAGCTGCTTATTTAAATCCTGAAACATCTGCGCCACCCCTTTCCCTATAATCAATAGCAGAGATTATAAGCAATGCATGTTTGCGCTGTACAGCGATGGGGCAGAACAGCACAATCAACGACCAGATCTAACACATTAAGGAGGTTACAATGAGATTATTGCACACGATGCTACGGGTTACCGACCTGGAGAAATCCATCACGTTCTATACCGAATTACTGGGCATGCGCTTATTACGGCGTAAAGATTTTCCTGACGGTAAATTTACCCTGGCCTTTCTCGGCTACGGTGAAGAAAACGACTCTACGGTGCTTGAGCTCACGTATAACTGGGAAACAGCCGGCTATGAAATGGGCAACGCTTACGGCCATATTGCGATCGAAGTCGACGACGTGTACAGCGCCTGCGACGATATCAAGAGCCGCGGAGGACGCGTAGTACGTGAAGCGGGGCCGATGGCGCACGGTTCAACGGTACTGGCCTTTGTCGAAGACCCCGATGGCTACAAGATCGAGCTGCTCAGCCCGCACTAACCCCACGGATAGCCGTTCATGTGGGTGTCCGGGATTTGCAGCGATGCGTGGGCCGTGTCGACGGTGCCAGAGCCGTAACCCCTTTTCTTGGCACGGCCCTGCCTTGGGCTTTATTATCGACAGCCCTGCGCTTGGGTTTTATTATCGACGGCTACCCCGCCCTGCATGACTGCCACATAGCGATTTCCACAGCAGCAAGAGGTCGACACGGCCCCTCTAAAACAGCACGCTCTCCAACGGCTGCAATTAACGACATTTCCAGCTAGAATGGCCGCCCATTAACCGGAGAGCCCCATGACCTCGAACACCGAGACCTCGCAAGAGTTACAACCCGCCCCGTTACCGCGCCGTCTTGGCGCGATGCTGTATGACGCAATGATCATCATGGCAATCTGGATGGTTGTGGGTGCGATCGGTGTGGGCCTGAACGGCGGCCAAGCCGTCACAGGCCCGCTTTTCAGCAGCCTGCTGTTTCTCGTGACGTTCGGTTTTTTTGCCGGATTCTGGACGCGGCGTGGACAAACGCTGGGGATGCTGGCCTGGCGCCTCCGCATACAAACCCTTGACGGCTATCCGATATCGCTGATGCAGGCTCTGCTACGTTTTTTTACCGCGATTGCCGCGCTGTTACCGCTAGGGCTGGGACTGTGGTGGAGCCTAATCGACAAACAAAAACTGGCCTGGCATGACCGCTATTCAGAAACGCGCCTGGTACTCCTTCCTGCAGCAGCGAAGAAAAAACCTTAACGGAAAACACGGGGATGACATAGGCGTATTTTGCTCAAGACGTCATCCCCTTGACAACGAATCAACATCCACTCCCCGGCTAACCGGCACGCTTCAGTAGCCAGCCCCCCACCAAAAGACAGATCAAAATCGGTAGCAACGCCGCCGCCAACGCCGGAAAACCGAGCAGCATACTCACCGGTCCCAACAGATCCTGGCTGAACTTAAATATCAAGCCGATGATTGTGCCCACCAGGATACGCTGCCCCATGGTCACCGAGCGTAAGGAACCAAAGGCGAACGACATACCGATCAATACCAGGCCGATCATCGCCAACGGTTGCAGCAAACGGTTCCAAAGGGCCAGTTCATAGGCCTGTGCATTAATATTCTGTCGGTTCATGTAATCACTGAACTGATAAAGCCCCCGCACCGACATTCGATCCGGCTCCTGCGATAGCAAGCCCAGTAGTTTGGGCTCCAGTCCGGTTTCCCAAGGCATTTCATCCACACGACTGACACGCGTTTTATCGTCGCTAAACGCCGTCCGCTGCACCTGTTTCAATGTCCATGCACCGTCCCGGTATTGCGCACTCTGCGCATAAAGCGCCTCGGTGAGCCGATGCGATGCATCGAAATCGTACTGCGTTACCCCCTGCAATGTGCCGTTTCTATACACCGCGTTCAGATGCATATAACGGCTACCCTCGCGATGCCAAACCCCGAAAGCACCGACGGTCTGCTTGCCACTGCGTGCCGCAGAACGGTTGGCACTGGCCTGCTGTTCAGCGATGGGCGCAACAAACTCTCCGATCAGCGCCCCAAAAACAATCATGACCAAAACCGGCTGCATGACCGATCGTAAAATTCTTAACGTCGAGATCCCTGCAGCGCGCATCACTGTCAGCTCGGAATTGTTCGCCAGAATGCCCAGTCCCACCAGACACCCCACCAGGGCAGACATCGGAATGAACGTATAGATACGTCGGGGCACGGTCATAAGAATATATGTCAACGCTTCGAATGCGGTGTAGGCTCCGCCGACATCTTCCAGCTCACTGATAAAACTAAACAGCGTGTCCAAGCCAACAATGACCAGCATGACAAACAGAAACGACAGCAACACCGTCGTGCCGATATAGCGATCGATATGCCCCATCACCGCCCTCCTCTGGACCAGATGGGCAAACGCAGGCGGCCGCTATCCAGTAAATGCAAAAATACCGCCACGGCAATAAAAACGCCGTGCACCCACCAGATCCCGATCTGAGGCGGCAACTGCCCCTTTTCGACGGCACTGCGCGCTGCCGATAATAAAATCAGGTAGGCAAGATACAAGATAATGGAGGGCAGCAGGCGGGCGTAGCGTCCTTGCCGGGGGTTGGCTCGACTCAGCGGAAAGGCCATCAGCGTGACGACGATACACAAGATGGGCAGCGACACCCGCCATTGCCACTGTGCGATAAGCCGCGGGTCGTCGGAAGCAAACAGCGCCTCGGTGGGCAGCGTTTCAACCCGGGCGACCTTTTCCCGAACCGTCGGTTCGGGCAGCCGAACACCGTACTGCTTAAACGCGACCCGGCGATAATCCGCCTGACCCGGAACGCCTTCGTACCGATAGCCATTTTCCAGCAGCAAAAAACGGCTGCCGCTACCTTCATCCCGATACTGACTGCCGGATTCGGCAACAATCAGCCCAGGACGGGCACCCTCTCCGTCCCCCCCCCGGTCCGCGATAAACACCTCTTGCAGACGGGTTCTTTCTTCAGTTAATTCCTGGGTGTAAATCACACGCTGGCGATCTGAGGTCGACTGAAACCGTCGCGCCGAAAGCGCATCAAATTCGGTCCGCGAATCCTGCTGAATAAAAATTTGTTGTACCTGATCCGCGCCCCACGGTGTCACGAACAAACTCAACGCAGCAACAATCAACGCCACCAGGGTGGCTGGCCCCAGCACCAGCCCTTGCAGCCGTCGCTGGCTCATGCCACAGGCGCTGAGCACAACCATCTCACTTTCAAGATACAAGCGCCCACACCCCAGAAGAACGCCGAGAAACAGCCCCAGTGGTAAAATCAACTCCAGAAAACCAGGAATCCGATAGGCCATGAGCACCAACAACACGTCCGCAGACAACTCGCCGGCGGCCACACTGGAGAGGTATTTGATAAAGCGACCACTCACGATGATAAGCAGTAACACACCCGTGACGGCGCTCAGACTGATGAGTATTTCTTTGGATATATAGCGAAAAACTAGCACGGACTCTCTGTTCTCCGTACCCTCCGGCACATGCAGCGACGAAAGGACTCTCTCAACAATGCGCCATTTAGCCAAACCCGCACACCGGTTTGGGCAAATGTCTCTATTAACGATGCCACGCCTTACGATAGGCATTAACGATGCCACGCCTTACGATACCTAAGATCAAAACCTAAGATAATACGCACGCCGCTCACTCCAGCCTGCCGCAAGCGCCTCTCTTATCTTAAAAACCAGGCGCCCCTTAAAAACAGCCCTGCAAAAGGCCTTTTTTTGACGTAAACTCAGCGAAAATCATAGGGTATAGCGGCAGCATAACGTTGGGCCACGACGGCTGTGCACCGATTCATGACAGACCGATAAGGTGCCCTGTACTGCAAGCGAAGCCGCCGGCCGGCTAATCGCGGCATTATCCACTAATAGCGAATCAATGTCTTGTGGCCTTTACCCCCCACCCGCGCCGCATCGTTGTCACGGTACGGCGTAAACAAGACCCATGACTTACGGAGCACACATGGAATTTCTGATCAGTAGCAGCGACATCATCACGCTGGAAACCGAATGCCTGGTCGTCGTTGTCGGCGATCAGTCCGACAGCAACAAAGGCAATCTGGGCAAAGCGGCTGCCGCGCTGGATACCGCTAGCGGCGGGCAGCTAACGGCGCTGGTTGACAGCGGAGATCTCACCGGAAAAACAGCCAAGACCCTGCTGTTACACCAGGTACCCGGCATTAAGGCCAAACGTGTGCTCCTGATCGGCTCCGGTACGGCCGACGAACGCAACGACAGAACCTTTGCCAAGATAGCCACAGCCGCCATCAATGCGATCAAGGAGATCGGCTGTCACAGTGCCGCCTTTGATCTCGACAGCGATGTTGTCAACGAGCGCGACTGCTATTGGCGCACTCGCCGCCTGGTTGAACTGGCCACGGCAGGGCTGTACAGCTTTGACCAATTAAAGAGCAAGGCAGCCGACCCCATCAAACTGGAAAAACTGGCGATCAACCTTTCTGAAGAGGATAGCGAAACCGGCGAACTGGCTGTTTACGAAGGCGCCGCCATCGCCAACGGGGTTTCAACCGCGCGCGACCTGGGCAATCTGCCCGGCAATATCTGCACCCCCACCTATCTGGCAGAACAAGCGCAGGCGCTGACAGAAATCAGTGACAATATCCGCGTCAGCGTACTTGAAGAAGCCGAGATGGCCGAACTCGGCATGCATAGCCTGCTGTCGGTCAGTGCCGGTAGCGACCAGCCGGCCAAGCTGATCTGCATCGAGTACAACGGGGGGGAACAAGAACAGCAGCCACATGTACTGGTCGGCAAGGGCATCACCTTCGACAGTGGCGGCATCAGCCTCAAGCCCGGCGAAGGTATGGATGAAATGAAATACGATATGTGCGGCGCTGCCAGCGTGCTGGGAACCCTGTCCGCGATTGCTGAAATGGCGTTGGATATCAATGTGGTTGCCATCATAGCCGCGGCGGAGAACATGCCCAGTGGCAAGGCGACCAAGCCCGGCGATATTGTTACTACCATGTCCGGTCAGACGGTGGAGATCCTCAATACCGACGCCGAGGGCCGCCTGGTGCTGTGTGATGCCTTGACCTATGCCGGCCGGTTCAACCCCGCTTCGGTGGTCGACATCGCCACCTTAACCGGCGCCTGCATTATTGCTCTGGGCCATCAAACCAGCGCGGTACTCGCCAACAACGACGAACTTGCCCGTGAACTCATGACCGCCGGAACCTATGCCGACGACCGGGCATGGCAACTGCCTTTATGGGACGATTACCAGGAGCAGCTGGACAGTAATTTCGCCGATATGCAAAATATTGGTGGGCGCCCTGCCGGCACCATCACAGCCGCCTGCTTCCTGTCCCGTTTCGCAAAGACCTATCGCTGGGCCCACCTCGACATCGCTGGCACGGCCTGGGTCAGTGGCAAGCAAAAAGGTGCCACCGGGCGCTGCGTGCCTCTATTGACGCAGTACCTTATCGACCGTACCGCCTGATCCGCCGCTGATACCCCTTAAGCCGACAGGCTGCCGACCGCTAAACGCGGTCAACAGCCTGTCTGTGAGCAGTAAACAGCCCGCAGACGGGCAAAATAACTCAGTGTAAACCCACAGGCTTCAGGAGCAACCGTCCTCGCGATGAGTCACGTTGATTATTACGTCCTGCCCGACACCGGTAGCGATGCCCGACTGCATTTTCTCTATCGATTACTGGATAAGATCCATCCACTGGGTATGCGCATCTACATCCGCGTCCATGATGAAACCGAAGCCCGCCAGCTGGATCAGCGGCTTTGGGAGTACCGCGCCGATGCGTTTTTACCGCATTCATTACTGACAGAAGGGCTCGAGGCACCGGTGGAGATCGGTTATGGTGACAGCCTGCCCAGCCACCGCGCTGTCTATATCAATATGGCCGGCGACATCGCCCCGGCGGCATTCGCCTTTGAACGGCTGATCGAGATCGTGATTCAGCAAGAACAGGTTCTGGCCGATACCCGCGCCAACTATCGCCAGTACAAGCAACAAGGCTTTACGATCCGTATGAACGATATGCGGCGTAAACCCCAGTAGCGCCACGTTCAAACATACTCGTTCAACACCGATATCGTCGACCTTAAACAGCGCCCAAGGTGCCTGAAGTTGCAAACCCATGCGCCGCAAGCCACTTCTCAGACCGAAACCGTATGGATTATGATCTTTCCCACGCTCTTTGGCGCCAACAGTGGTACCTCCCGAAGGGCTCATAGTATACTTTCAGGTTTCGCCGGGAGCTGCCCTCCCGCCAACGGTTTACGGGTAACGACACAGATATGGAAAAAACCTATCAACCCCATGCGATAGAGAAGTCCTGGTACCAGAACTGGGAACAGCAAGGTCATTTTGCCCCCTCCGGTGAAGGGGATCCCTACTGCATCATGATCCCGCCGCCCAACGTCACCGGTAGCCTGCACATGGGGCACGGCTTTAATAACACCATCATGGACACGCTGATCCGTTATCAGCGCATGAAGGGACATAACACGCTTTGGCAGCCCGGCTGTGACCATGCAGGCATCGCTACCCAGATGGTGGTCGAGCGCCAACTGGCCGCGCAGGGCATTAATCGTCTGGAGATGGGCCGCGAGAAATTCCTCGAGAAAGTCTGGGAATGGAAAGAAAGCTCCGGCGGAACCATTACCGGTCAAATCCGGCGCCTGGGTTCCTCCGTTGACTGGTCCCGCGAACGCTTCACCATGGATGAAGGTCTGTCCGAAGCCGTCAAGGAAGCCTTTGTACGCCTGCACGAAGACGGCCTGATCTATCGCGGCAAGCGTCTGGTCAACTGGGATCCGAAGCTGCATACCGCTATCTCCGATCTTGAAGTGGAGAATGTGGACGAGAAAGGCAGCCTCTGGCACCTGCGTTATCCGCTAGCCGACGGCGCGACAACCGCCGATGGCCAGAGCTATCTGATCGTCGCCACCACCCGGCCTGAAACCATGCTCGGCGACGCTGCCGTCGCGGTTCATCCCGACGATCCGCGCTACCAAGACCTGATCGGCAAGGAGATCATCCTGCCATTGGTTAACCGCCGCATTCCGATCATTGCCGACGACTACGTCGAGCAAGAGTTTGGCACCGGCTGCGTA
This sequence comes from Motiliproteus sp., assembly GCA_041586615.1. Taxonomy (GTDB): domain Bacteria; phylum Pseudomonadota; class Gammaproteobacteria; order Pseudomonadales; family Balneatricaceae; genus Motiliproteus. The sequence continues at coordinate 49,414 of JBFGZS010000025.1, forward strand.
AAGATCACCCCCGCACACGACTTTAACGATTACGACGTCGGCAAGCGCCACCAGCTACCGCTGATCAACGTACTGGATCGCGACGCCGCCATGTTGGCCAGCGCACAAATTTTCAATATCGACGGCACCCTCAACGAGACGATGGACGCCAGCCTGGTTGCAGCGTATGCCGGACTCGATCGATTTGTAGCCCGCAAACAGATTGTCGCCGATCTGGACGCGCAACAACTGCTGGAAAAAATCGACGATCACGGACTCAAGACGCCGCGCGGCGATCGCTCCGGTGTCGTTATCGAGCCATGGCTGACCGACCAGTGGTATGTGAAAGCCTCCACCCTGGCCAAGCCTGCCATCGAAGCCGTCGAAGATGGCCGTATTCAATTCGTGCCCAAACAATACGAAAACATGTACTTCTCCTGGATGCGCGATATTCAGGATTGGTGCATCTCTCGCCAGCTGTGGTGGGGACACCGTATCCCGGCCTGGTACGATGAATCGGGCAAGGTTTATGTGGGCCGTGACGAAGCGGAAGTGCGTACCAAGCACAACCTGGGCAGCGAAATCGCCCTGCGCCAGGACGATGATGTACTCGATACCTGGTTCAGCTCCGGACTCTGGACATTCTCCACACTGGGCTGGCCGCAGCAGACCGACTTTCTAAAGACCTTCCACTCGACCGATGTGCTGGTAACCGGCTTCGATATCATTTTCTTCTGGGTTGCCCGGATGATCATGATGACCATGCACTTCGTCAAAAATGACGACGGCACGCCGCAGGTCCCCTTCAAGCACGTTTACGTGCACGGCCTGGTACGCGACTCGCTCGGACACAAAATGTCCAAATCCAAGGGTAACGTCCTGGATCCCCTGGATCTGATCGACGGTATCGAACTGGAAGATCTGGTCGCCAAGCGCACCGCCAACATGATGCAGCCCAAACTGGCCGCAAAAATCGAAAAGCAGACCCGCAAAGAATTCCCCGAAGGCATCGCCTCCTACGGTACCGATGCCCTGCGCTTCACCTTCTGCTCACTGGCCACAACAGGTCGGGATATCAAGTTCGATATGGGGCGCATGGAAGGCTACCGCAACTTCTGCAACAAGATCTGGAACGCCGCCCGTTACGTGCTCATGAACACCGAAGAGCAAGACTGCGGTCAGAAAGGCGGCGACGTAGAACTGTCGCTGGCCGATCGCTGGATCATTTCCCGACTGCAGCGCACCGAACAACAGATCGAGAAGGCCTTCGCCGAATTCCGCTTTGACCTGGCAGCCCAGGCGCTGTTTGAGTTTATCTGGAATGAATACTGCGACTGGTATCTCGAGCTGTCCAAGCCGGTACTGTGGGACGAAAATGCCAGCGAGGCACAGCTGCGCGGCACCCGTCGCACCCTGGTGCAGGTCTTGGAAACCTCACTGCGGCTGGCGCATCCAATGATGCCTTTCATTACCGAAGAGATTTGGCAGCGTGTTGCACCGCTGGCCGGTCAGGACGGCCAGAGCATCATGATGCAGGCCTATCCCGAAGCCAATGACGCGCGGATCGATGCGGTTGCTGAAGCCGATATCGAGTGGCTGAAAGGCGTGATTCTGGGCGTGCGTAATATCCGTGGTGAAATGAATATCTCTCCCGCCAAGCATATTCCGGTATTACTACAAAACGGTGACGATCAGGACCTGCGCCGTTTGAACGAAAACCGCCCCTTCCTGCGCAAAATGACCAACCTGGCATCGATCAGCTGGTTAAACACCGACGAGGCAGCGCCCCTGTCGGCCACACAGCTGGTTGGCGATATGCGCGTCTTAGTCCCGATGGCCGGGCTCATTGACAAAGAGGCCGAACTGGCGCGTCTGACCAAAGAACTGGACAAACTCAGCAAGGAAGTGGGACGGGTTGAAGGCAAGCTGAATAACCCCAAGTTTGTCGATAAAGCCCCTGCAGAGGTCGTCGCCAAGGAACAAGCCAAATTGGACGATGCGACAGCGGCACAGGCCCAACTACAGAGTCAATTTGATAAGATCGCGGCACTGTAACGATCGCTCAACAAAATCCAACGCGCCTTCGGGCGCGTTTTTTTATTCTTTATCCGCACTGACTTGCCTGCCCTAATATAAAGCAATACAGTAACAACATCTTCAGCCTCAGTGCTTGCTCCTCAGGCTGCACTATCCTTAGGCACAGAGTCGGTCAAATAGTGCAATTTCGCCCGCCAACAAGGTGACAGGATGCCACCAACGCTAACGCTGTCAGTTCGGTTACAACAATTTATCTGCTCAATAATCATCAGCTTAACGGTTATAGCCGCCGCGATGGCTTCTCCACCGCCGCAAGCCATTATTAACAAGCGCGTGCCCCATGGACAACTCAGCACGCATACATTACGAAGCATTTTTTCCATGCGCCTGTCCCTTTGGCCAAATGGGCTACCGATACGCGTCATTGTGCTAGACGATTCACATCCTGTTCACCAAGAATTCAGTAAACAGGTACTCGGGATGTTTCCCTATCAGTTACGGCAAGCCTGGGACCGCGGCGTCTTTTCTGGTACCGGTACTGAGCCTATTTTAGCGAACAGCGTCGATGAGATGATAACGAAGGTCCGCTTAATCCCGGGTGCTATCGGCTATCGCCCCTCCAATTACCCACATCCCGGGGTGCGCAATGCGACCTTTCCTTAACAGGTTATGCCGCTTTTAACGACGGCTCTATCGCATGCGGCAACGCCCACCACTGCAGCGCCACAGACTATTTCGTTTTTAATGATCATTATTTTTCCGCAATGCAACAACGGCTGCTAAGCTTGAAACGAGCAGAGCAAGGAACAAGAGCCAATGACCCCAACGCCCCGAACTGGCCGCTTTTTAAGCCTGAAATGGAAGCTGTTTTTACTGCTGACGTTAATTTTTTTCGCCATTGCCCTGGGCACGTCTTGGCTGACCTATCAGCAGCAACAAGCGCAACTGCATTCAGAGCGGCTGCAGATAAGCCAACGTGCGAGCCATGAACTGACCCGACAAATCATCAGCTCCCAGGAGCGCCTGTCTCGCTTAGCCGAATACCTGGTACTGCTGTCAACCGAAGATGGCTCAAACCGTTCCCAAGAACGGTTGATACAAGGCTCTACGCGCTACTTCGATCGCTTGCAACTGCTGTGGGGGCTGGACACACTGCAAGTGAACCTTGCCAATAAGCCGCCGCTACTGGCACTCGGTGAATCGGACCCTAAACTGGTACTTATTAGCCAGAAGTCACTCGCTACTGAAGCGCCGGCGATGGGCCTGGACTGCTCACCAGAATGTAAAATACAAGCGGCGGTTCCGGTACTCCTTGACTCAGTAACCGCCAGCCTGGGTATCTCAAGCTCCATCGCCGACCTGATTCTCGACATGCGCGGTATATCGGGTTGGGAGATCGGTATCGTCACCCCAAACGACAGCGCCGAAGCCGATCTGCAACCTTGGAACCTGAATGTCACCGCACTCAGCAACCGCGACAAGCTGCTTCCCTCTCTGCAGAAAGCCGCTAGCACGATTTCTTTCCACGGCGCGGGTAGCTACCTGATCGAACAGCAGGAACACTTTTACGACCTGACGCTGGAACCGATCGGACTCGAAGGCCAGGCAATGAACTATTGGGTCATTTTGACGGACATCACCGACAGCTACGCCGCGATACGCTATAACTCACTACGGCTGCTGCTGGCCACTCTCGCCACGCTCTTCATGTGCGCCCTCTTTTTCACGCTGGTGCTACATAACCCCCTCAAGGCACTCAAAAAAATCAGCGAAGCCCTACCCATGCTTGCCCAACACCAGTTCAGTCAATTCCGACAGTTACTGGACTACAAACTCAAACCATCTGAAAGCCTGCTGCGCGATGAATTCGACCTGCTTGCCGACGGGGCCTACCAGCTCTCCGACGAGCTGGATAGCCTGGACCGGGAAGTCCGGGAACGCACCGAAAGACTACACCGCAGTACACTGGAACTGGCCGAGCAACATGATTTTGTCGCGGGCATTCTCGACAATGCACAAGCGGCCATTTTGCTGCAAGACCGGTTCGGACGCTGCCAAAGTATCAACCCTTTTGGCCGGCTTCTGGTCGGAAGGGGCGAGCTACAATGCCTGGGTAACAGCTTCGACAGTCTGTTCGGCCCCCTTCGCACCCCGCATAGACAGCAGCTGCAAGAGGTGCTCGACGGCAAGCTAAACAGCTATCGTCACGAAACGAGCATCGTCGACCAAAAAGGATTAATGCGCACCTTATCCTGGCTGCATTCGCGCCTCAGACAGCAAGACAGACCGGATACCATTCTGACCATCGGCACTGACATCACCGAGCAGAAGCAAGTCCAAGCCCAATTACAGTGGCTGGCCCATCATGACCCGCTCACACAACTCCCGAACCGTACCGGATTACAGGTAGCGCTACAGAACGCCCTGATACAGGCGGAAAAAAATCAACAATCACTTGCCGTCCTATTTTGTGACTTGGACAATTTCAAGGATGTTAACGACAGTCTTGGCCATCCCACCGGCGACGAAGTGCTTATCGAAACAGCCCAACGAATGCGAAACGTCGTCCGACGCCCGGATACGGTCGCGCGCCATGGCGGCGATGAATTTGTCATCTTGCTGGAGAATCTCAACGCATCCTCTGATGCCATCACGGTAGGGCAGAAAATACTCAACTGCCTGGGACAAAGCTACCATATCGGCGACAAAGAACTGTTTGTCGGTGCCACGCTGGGTATCGCGCACTTCCCTGAGCACGGCACCGATGCGACAACGCTCATCAAACACGCCGACGTTGCCATGTACCGCGCAAAAAACGAAGGACGCAACCGCTACTGCACTTATAGCCCCGAGCAATCGGAGCCGCTGCGCAATCGACTCGATCTGGCCACCGACCTGCGTTACGCGCTGCAACGCAGCGAGATGGTACTGTACTACCAGCCGCAACTCGCACCTGACGGCCTGACGGTCATTGGCGTTGAGGCACTTATTCGCTGGATGCACCACGAACAGGGCATGATTCCCCCCGATCGCTTTATACCGCTGGCTGAGGAAAGCGGACTAATCATCGAGATCGGCGACTGGGTTCTCAACGAAGCTTGCCGGCAGCTGGCCAGCTGGAATAACAACGGCATCAATAATATTCGTATGGCAGTCAACCTGGCCGGGGCACAGATTACCGATCCAAGGCTTATCTCACGCATTAAACACGCACTCAAAGCAAGTGCCATCAAACCCGAATCGCTGGAGTTAGAAATTACCGAAACCTTTATTATGGGCAACCTTGAGCAGACGCTCAGCCAGCTGCATGCCATAAAAGCATTAGGCATTGAGCTTGCCATCGATGATTTTGGTACCGGCTACTCATCGCTGAATTACCTGAAAAAGCTACCGGTCGACAGACTTAAAATCGACAAATCCTTCGTGTTTGATATCGGCAAGGAAAAGGATGATGAAGCGATCGCCAAAGCCATCATCGCTTTGGGACATAGCCTTGACATGCAAATAACGGCCGAAGGGGTAGAAGATCAGCACCATGTCGATTTTCTCTATGAAAACGGCTGCGATGTACTGCAGGGGTTCCTGTTCAGTAAGCCTCTTCCGGCCGACCGGTGTCTGGCCTTTCTGCGTGAACACGCCCGTCCCTGCGCGCACGCGGCCCTATGACTATGAACCCGGCGGGCTGATAGACAAATTCAGGGATGCGTTATTACGGCGGCAACGTCATACCCAACAAAAAATAATGTCGCCTTAACAGGCGGTTAATAGCAGGGTTAGCACACCAATAATTTAATCACTAACAGGCGATACCCGGAATAAACCGGGAGCTACCGCACAGACTTCCACCTGCTGCCCAACCATAATTTCATCCAGCGGGCAGGTTTCATCTATTTCAACGCGCCAACTAATCCCCGAATAGCGTGTCTGTCCCGGCTCCTGGCGACTCACGGTCTGCTGCAACCGAAACCGGTAGCCCACCAGATCGCTACTGGTATCCCGGGACGGACGGCTCTCACGCCCTTGTAACATCCGCATTGGCCTCCAGAGCAACCCCGTTACCAACGCGGAACTCACACCAAAACTGGCTATTTCCCAGCTTAGCTGCGGGACAAGCCACCCCGCCCATAACAAAAACCCGGTTATCAGCGCCCCCAAGCCAGCGAACAGCACAACCCCCGTCGACAACCCCAGGACGACGGCCTCGATAGCCAGCAAAGTAAAGCCGAGACTAAACCAGAACGCATGGGGATTAAGCTGAAAATAGTCGATCATAAGGCGGCGCCTTTAAACGCCGCACTCTGATTCATCGCAGCAACAATACTGACCGCCTCGGCAACCGTTGAGCCAGCCTCACTCTTCTGCCCGTCCATCAGGACAACAGTCCCCTCTTTAGCAATCGCTTTACGGGCCTCTATGGCCTGAAGCGCCAGCTCAAGCTGAACGGCTTTCTGGCCTTGCTCTGTCACCGCCACCTCACCGAGAACCTGCAAGGCATCCGCCCGCGCCCTGGCCACGGTCTCAATAGCCTGCGCCTCGCCTTCCGCACGTAGAATCTGGTCCTCTTTAGACGCCTGCGCCGCAAGAACGATGGCCGCCTTCTCGGCTTCGGCATTCAGAACCTGCGCTTGCTTTTCGCCTTCAGCCTCGTTGATCGCAGCCTGCCGCAGCCCTTCAGACTCGAGGATTTTAGCCCGCTTCTCCCGCTCGGCGCGCATCTGCTGCTCCATTGCCGACAAGACCGACGCCGGTGGGTCAATATCCTTGATCTCATAACGCAACACCTGAACACCCCAAGGCTCAGCCGCCTCATTGATCGCATTCACAATATTAATATTCAGGGTATCGCGCTCCTCGAAGGTACGATCCAGGTCCAGCTTACCAATTTCACTGCGCATGGTCGTTTGCCCCAACTGGGACACGGCGTATTTGTAGTTATCGACACCATAACTGGCCCGATACGCATCAATCACCTTAATATAAAGAATACCGTCGATCCCCAGGTTAATATTGTCCTTGGTTATGGCTGTCTGCTTGGTTACGTTGATGGCTTGCTCTTTTAGATTACGATCCGCCGCAACCTTGTCGATAAAAGGCACCAGAAAATTCAGACCCGCCGTCATGGTTTTGTTGTATTTACCAAATCGCTCGACCACGAACGCCCTGTTTTGCGGTACAAATTTTACCGAGCCTTTCAGCACAATAAGTGCGACGACGGTGAACCCAACCCAGAAGCTGAATAACCCTTCCAGCCCGATGGCATACAAAATATCGCTCATGATCTATTTCCCTGATTAAAGATATTCAATATTTTTCTGAAGGATGCGCTTTAGCGCACTGGCCGACTCTCTCCTAACAGCAAACAGCCCCCTAACAGCAAACAACCCACTAACAGCAAACAACCCACTAACAACAAGCAGCCCACTAACAGCAAGCAGCCCGCCGACGTGAACGTGGGCGGGCTGTGGTAGCGCTATCCGAAGCATTCTCCGGTAGTTATAGACAAAAAAGATGGCGCTTATCCGTTTTACTCAGATAGGTATTCCTCAATACTGCGGATTTCATCTTTATTGACCATCTTTGCCACGCCCTGAGGATCTTCAAATTCATAAAACCCCGAGTCACTATCAAAGTCGACCGTATCAGCGGCCTGCAGTTGAGTCCCATCTTTAAGGGTAATCAGCTGCGGCGACGCACAGGCCGCCAGAGCAGAAACCATAAAAGTAATCGCCAATACACGCATCGAATCAAACATGCTTATCTTCCTAAAATTAGTGATTCGTCATTTTTAACACACTTCTAGCAACAGGCAAAGCGCCGCTTTCAGGCAACCTACGCTTGTCTTACTTGCGCGCAATTTCGACTGACTTTAACCCGGGCGGTTACGCAAAAAGATAACGAGAGGCGATAGTCAGATGCGAGGTGCGAGGTGCGAGGTGCGAGGTGCGAGGTCTATAACGAGGGGTATCGCTCGCCCATCTGGAAGAAGATATCCAGAAGCCAGCATAAAGATGGCGTCCCATAGGGGGTTCGAACCCCTGTTACCGCCGTGAAAGGGCGGTGTCCTAGGCCACTAGACGAATGGGACACAAGAAAAACAAACAAAAATTGGTGGAGCCT
>JBFGZS010000026.1:0-56024 GCA_041586615.1 Motiliproteus sp.
CCTGCTGCCGCAGAATTTAAACATGGGCGATTTAAAAGGGTAGGGTCAATCCGGTAGTTGCCCGGACGCTTACGAATTACCTGTTTGAAAAGCTTCCGGCTGCTAAATCGGAGCAGGCGCTGCAAGCCCTGCTGCCGCAGAATTTAAACATGGGCGATTTAAAAGGGTAGGGTCAATCCGGTAGTTGCCCGGACGCTTACCGATATTAAACTCAGGACAACCCGCATCGAGTGTAAAATTCTCCACAGAACCAGTTGTCAAACAAATTGAGTCTTCCGGCGTTATTGATTATTTTGGAACAGGAGAAGTCAGAAAAATCGGGTGGAATTCTGAAATTAGTGGAGATGCGCCATCAGAACTAAAATTAATCATCAATTGCCGTGACACTAATACACGCCCCTATACTAAGAAATTCGACATGGTTTTAGATGATAAGAATAAATATCAACTTGTTGGAACGGCCGATGTCAGCTAGCAATGCGCTCAAGCAAGGATGCACTAACGCGTGTGTTTAGCTTGGCGTTGACGCTGTCGGAAACGTCCCGAAGCTCCTGGCCCACGGGAGCCTGCGCCGATAAAATGGGCAAAAAGAATTTAACCGCAGGCAGGGCAAGGGATGGCGCGCTACAAACACTACGAAAAATAATCCTGCTGCAGTTTTGCTGATCAGATCTTGCCTAGCACTTTTGAATATACCCTCAACCATGTCTGACAGCGAATGATTGAATGATATGTTTATATGCCTTAATTATAATTTCACTCAAGGAGTAGAGAACGATGGCAGGCGCGGAGAAAACCTGTTTTGGCTGTAATCGAATTGTAGAAATCAGCGCCAGATTTTGCTCGCATTGCGGCCGGAATATGACGAGTACGAAACCCAAGAGCTCCCCCAAACAACCAACGAGACAATCTGAGTCGGAAAGTTTACGTGCCTATAAGCAGCTTCGCGAAGAGATTAAGCGGCAGGCAGGAAATCGCAATAACATTATTTTTCCGATTGTGTTGGTTATGCTGATTGGTAACGTGGCTTACCACTGGGGGCAATGGGTAGAGATGATGATCTATGCCGTACCGGCATTCGTTTTTTCTATGCTTCATGGAGATGAAAATCGCTGGTTAACTCCGAGAGAATATTATTCTCTACCCGGCAGCTCCTCAGGAGGAGAGCATCGCTGCATATTCTGTGGCAGTAGAGGGATCTACCGAAAAGGTGAATACAAGACAGATAACACCTACGCACGTTGCCCAAAATGCAAAGAGGGGCTTTTTTTGGAATAAATACAGAGACACTGAAAGTCTTGCATAAGGCGATGTTGCCCATGGCTGGTATGTCAGCCTGACAGTGCCAGTTGTGAACCCTTAGAAATATAGCGGTTCTCTTTGTGGATAGACGCCTCTTCGAGCGAGAGCCACAGCCATTGCTTATACTTCTTTGCCTGCTCGAACAGAGCGAAGGCGTAGAGTTGGTTTGAAATAAGCAGATAGATTGGAAGCTATTCGCGTCCGCCGGTGTGACCAAAACGTGCCCGCAGATACGCGCCTCTTCGCAAGAGCTTTGGTGCACTCGTTGCTCAAGCGGATAAATTAGCGAATTCCACAGAGAAAAGAATAAGTTACAAGGAAGTATAAGTGGCGCACCCGGAGGGATTCGAACCCCCGACCAACAGGATCGGAACCTGCTACTCTATCCAGCTGAGCTACGGGTGCACAGAAGGTCTTGCGAAGAGGGCGTATCATACCCAGCACGGGTGGTGAGGGCAAGAGGTTCGAGCAACGCAGGCTCGGAAAATTTAATTGGCCGCCAGCTTCGGTGCAGACGAATGGCGGCCTCTGTGTGTGGATTGATTAGTCGTGGGGCTTAGCTATCGATAAACATATTTTTCAGGCTGCTGAGGGTGGCGTTGCCGCGTGCCTGGTTGGCTTCTTTGCAGCCCTCTTCGCGGCCTTCCCATTCGATATCGTCGGCAGGTAATTCATCGAGGAATCGACTGGGGACCGAATCGATCATTTCTCCGTATTGCTTGCGCTGGCGGGTGAGGGTCAGTGTCAGAGTTTTGCGCGCGCGGGTGATGCCGACGTAAGCCAGGCGGCGCTCTTCTTCGACGGTGTCGCCTTCGATGCTATTACGGTGGGGGAGTAGTTCTTCTTCCATGCCCATCAGGAAAACATGGGGGAACTCCAGCCCCTTGGAGGCGTGCAGTGTCATTAACTGGACCCGATCGTCGTCTTCATCCTCTTCCTGTTGTTCCATCATATCCAGCAATACCATGCGGGCCACCGCGTGCTCCAGGCCGGCGTCCTGGTTGTCTTCCTGGAGGCGTTCCAGCGTCCGTTGCAGGGAATCGATAAGAAACCAGACGTTGGCCATTTTCCGCTCAGCCTGTACTTCGCTTCCGCTGTTTTGATAGGTCCAGGTTTCGTAATCGATATCCCGTACCAGTTGTCGGACGGCGTCGATGGGGTCGCCCTGATGGCTGTGCTGGTGAATATCCTGCAGCCATTTGCTGAACAGAGCCAGTTTGTCGGCGGCGCGTTCGGAAAGGTGGCTGCGCACGCCCATTTCACTGCAGGCATGCAACATGCTGATGTCGCGCTCGGTGGCGTAGTGACTGAGCTTTTCCAGGGTCGATGGACCGATCTCCCGTCGTGGCAGGTTGATGATGCGCAGGAAGGCGTTGTCATCTTCGGGGTTAATCAGTACCTTGAGGTAGGCGAGGATATCTTTGACTTCGGCGCGGGAAAAAAACGAGGTACCGCCGCTTAATTTGTAAGGTATCTGGTAGGTCTGTAATTTCATTTCGATCAGCCGCGACTGGTAGTTACCGCGGTACAGAATCGCGAAGTCGCGGTAGTGGGCCTGGCGGCGTATGCGCTGCTCGATGATTTCGGCGGCGACGCGGTCCGCTTCGGTGTCTTCATTACGCGACATGATGATGCGGATCGGGTCGCCAAAGCCCATGTCGCTCCATAGCGATTTATTAAAATCGTGGGGGTTGTTGGCAATAAGGTGGTTAGCGGCTTTGAGTATACGCCCTGTCGAGCGATAGTTTTGCTCGAGCATCACGACCTTCAAGCCGGGAAAATCGGTTTTCAGCAGCGACAGGTTTTCCGGACGGGCGCCTCGCCAGGCATAGATCGATTGGTCGTCATCGCCAACAACCGTCAGTGCTCTACGCTGCCCGACCAGCATTTTGACCAGCAGATACTGACTGGTGTTGGTATCCTGGTACTCATCGACCAGTAGGTAGCGGATGCGTTGTTGCCAGCGCTCGAGGACATCGGGTTGGCGTTGAAAAAGCAGCGTTGGAATCAGAATCAGGTCGTCAAAGTCGACGGCGTTGTAGGCGCGCAGGAAACGGTTATAGCGCTCGTACACTTTGGCCGCCAACATGTCGTTGGGGGATTGCGCCTGTTTAATGGCCGTTGCCGGGTCCAGCAGGTCGTTTTTCCAATTGGAGATGCTGTGCTGGATGGTGTCGACCAGGTCGGTGTCGTCCAGGTTCTCGCGCACCATCACGTCACGGATCAGCGCGGCAGCATCCTGGGCGTCAAAAATAGAAAAACCGGGCTTGTAACCAAGAATCTGGTGTTCGCGGCGAATAATATTCAAGCCCAGGTTGTGGAAGGTGGAGACGGTCAGGCCGCGCGCTGCCTTGCCATTCACCAGTTTGCTGACCCGCTCCTTCATCTCCCGTGACGCTTTGTTGGTGAAGGTCAGGGCTGCGATGTGGTGCGCTTTGATACCGCACTTTTCGATCAGGTAGGCAATTTTTTGTGTGATAACGCTGGTTTTGCCGCTGCCCGCGCCAGCCAGTACGAGCATCGGCCCATCGATATAATGAACAGCTTCACGCTGGCGGGGGTTTAGTTGGCTCACGGCGGTGACCTATCAGGCAAGATGTAGACAGAGAAACAGGCGACTATTGTAACGTAATCCCCCTGCTGTGGATAAGCGTTGTTATCGTCCCGCCCCACGTCGATAAACGGCGCTTGTCGGTCGAGTAAGATTGCATAAAGGCTTTTAAACCGATAACTTAGACGATCAATTCAAGCGTGCTACAAACTGGGATGTTCGGCGCCGTTGATGTTTTGGGCTTCCGGTGCAGGAGATACCGGCCCCCTTCAGATGTAAAGTTGATGCTTGCTAACCTCTCATCTCGCCCGGTTGTCGATGTTACGCTGCTTGTCATTGCCGCGGATGACGCGCTTTATCATCAGCTTGAGCAAGTAACCGGTAGCGATTCGGGTAAGCAATACGCGCTGATCTGGTGCCGTTCGGTCAAAGGCGCCATCAGGTGCGCACGCACATCGACCTTCGATCTGATCATTCTGGCCCGAGATCTCTGTAGCAAGCGTAATAAGGACTATCTAGCACTGGCACAACGTAACCGTTTGCCAATCCCTATCGTTGTCGTCGGTAACGTCATTAGTTGCGACGATGAACAGCGTCTGATCGACAGCGGTGCATCCGATTATCTGGCCCAGGAGCATCTCAACCTCTATAACCTCAAACGCTCCTTGCGGTATGCCTGTGATCTCAAACAGCGTGAAGAGACGATCATCGCGCTGAAGGAATACTGCAACCAAACCGGCTTGCCCAACCGGCAGTTGTTCTATCGCCGGGTGTCATTGAGGTTACAGCAGGCGAAGGCGAGCCAGCAGCAGGTTGGGCTGTTGCTGATTAATATTGACGGGTTCAAACAGGTCAGTAATGCGCTCGGACACAGCGTCGGCAACAGGACGATAGATGAGGTGGTTGAACGACTGCAAAACGTGTTGCTGGGTGGGCAGCAGTTAGCGCGTCTGAGCGAAGACCAGTTCGCCATCACGCTTATAAGCCGTGACGCAGAACGGGATACTAAGCAGCTGCTTGCCCGCATCCGTTCCTGCCACTCGCGTCCGTACCGCCGTCACGGGCGCAGCGTGATCCTCGGTAGCAGTATCGGTTGCTCGGTTTACCCGGACTCAGGGCCAGATCTCGAGGCGCTGCTGTGTCAGGCCGGTGTCGCCATGCATCTGGCGAAAAAAGAACGCGGCTGTTCGTTTCGGGTCTATGCGGCGGGGCTCGACGATGAAGCCTCTAATCAGCTTGCGCTTGAACCGGACCTGATGACGGCCATTCGGGGTGGGCAATTTGAGCTGCATTATCAACCGCGTATCGACCTGAAAACCCATAAAATTGTGGGTGCCGAAGCGCTGATTCGATGGAATCATCCGCGGCGAGGTCTGTTGTACCCGGGCGAGTTTATCCCGTTGGCGGAAAAAACGGGCCTGGTGGTCCCGATGGGCTACTGGGTGGTCCATCAGGCGGCGGAAGATATGAACCGGTTACGCCATCAGGGCTTGTCGTTGCAAAAAGTGGGCGTGAATCTGTCGTTTCGTCAGTTTCAGGATGAGATGCTATTGCCGACACTGCAGCGTTTGATGGAGAGCCATCAGGTGGATGCCGGTCAGATCGAATTCGAGCTGACCGAGACCGCGATGGCGCTGAATGAACACCATATCGCGCATTGTATCCATGAGCTGAGCCGTATGGGGGTCGCCTTTTCGCTGGATGACTTCGGGACAGGTTTCTCGTCGTTTGCGCACCTGCAGAAGCTGCCGATCAGCACCTTGAAAGTAGATCGTTCATTTGTGCAGGGCGTAACGGACAATCCTGACGATGCCGAAATTGTGCGGGCGATCATCAATCTGGCGCACAACCTGCGAAAGGATGTTATCGCTGAGGGGGCTGAGACGCCGGAACAGATCGCGTTTCTCAAGGAGAATGGCTGCGATCAGGTGCAGGGCTATTACTTCAGCCCGCCGGTTAGCTTTTCTACCCTTTGTCAGCAGATCCGTCAGGGCGGTGTGTTTGAGGCGTAATCCGCTCCTGCTTACGATAGCTCAATGATTCCAGCAGGTGTTTACGCGTTACCTCGGCAACATCTTCCAGGTCGGCCAGGGTTCGGGCGACGCGTAACACACGGTGGTAGGCGCGCGCGGAGAGCCCTAAGCGTTCCAGTGCTTGCGCCATCAGAGATTGGTTCTTCTCATCCAAATAGCAATACTGATCGAGTTCGCGTGGCGACAGCTGGCTGTTGAGCTTGCCGCTCCGGCTATATTGCCGGCTGCGCGCCCGTTCAACGCGTGCGCGCACCGTCGTTGATGTCTCCGTCTGTGGGTCTTGCCCGGTGAGTTCGTTGCTGGCAAGGGGGGGCACATCCACGTGCAGATCCAGGCGGTCCATCAGTGGTCCTGAGATGCGGGACTGGTAGCGGCGGACCTGGTCCGGTGTACAGCGACAGCGCGCGCTGTTATCGCCCGCATAGCCGCAGGGGCAGGGGTTCATGGCCGCAATAAGCTGGAATTGCGCCGGAAAACGCACCTGTTGCGAGGCGCGTGAGATGCAGATTTCGCCCGATTCGAGGGGCTCGCGCAGTACCTCCAGTACGCGGCGATCATATTCAGGCAGTTCGTCCAGAAAAAGTACCCCCATGTGCGCCAGCGATATCTCGCCGGGGCGGGGTGTGCTGCCTCCTCCGACTAGCGCCACTCCGGACGCCGTGTGGTGAGGGGACCGGAAGGGCCGACATTGCCACTGCTGGACATCAAACCCCTGGCGGCTGACCGAGCGAATCGCCGCGACCTGTAACTGCTCGGCGGGGCGCATTTTCGGCATGATGCCTGGCAGCCGGCTGGCCAGCATGGTCTTTCCGGTGCCCGGAGGGCCAATAAATAGCAGGTTATGCGCGCCTGCGGCGGCCACTTCCAGTGCACGCTTGGCCTGAAATTGACCGCGTACCTCCTGCAGATCCGGGTAGTGCTCATCCGTGGGAGCCTGCGCCTGATGGGGATAATCGGTAATCAGTGCGCGGCCGGTTAGGTGGGCGCACACGTCAAGAAGATGGTTCGCTGCGAGGATGCGTACCTCGTGAACCAGCGCCGCTTCTGCGGCGTTATCGGCAGGTAGCAGCAGGCAGCGGTTTACACCTTGCGCCTGCAGAGCAGCCGGAAGCACTCCCGGAACCGGTCGCAGTGCTCCGGACAAGGCCAGCTCACCAATCACTTCCAGTCCACTAAGCGCGGTACCCGGCAGTTGGCCCGACGCGCAGAGGATGCCAAGGGCAATGGCCAAATCATAACGCCCTCCTTCCTTGGGGAGGTCTGCGGGAGCCAGATTAACGGTGATTCGGCGGGCGGGGTATTCCAGCTGGGAATTGATCAGGGCGCTGCGGACCCGATCTTTGGCCTCCTTCACCGCCGTTTCAGGCAATCCGACGATGGAAAGACCGGGTAGGCCGTTCGTAAGATGTACCTCAACGGTGACCAGAGGCGCTTCAATACCGAGCTGTGCACGGCTGTGTACGATGGCGAGCGACATGATCCGTCCTTGGATTCAAGTGTGCGAATTGAGTAAGGCTAGCCGATATTCCAGAATAAGGTGGGCGGCAGCGCTCGCGTCAGTTCTTGGTGTCGGTTGTGTTCTGCTGAGCTTCCAGGGTTTCAACCTGTTTTTGCAGTTGCTCCAGCATGGTGCGGGTTCGCATCAGAACTTCGTTTTGTGCGTCAAACTCTTCCCGGGTGACCAGATCCAGTCTTGAAAACGCCGCTTGCAGCATCACGTTGACGTTTTTCTTCAGCTCCTCCTGTGTCTTTAGTGGCCCTTCGCCCACCAGTTGGCTGATTTGTTCGTTAAGCCCTTCAAAAAACTTCGGTGTGATCATGATCCCGGTCCTGCCTCGTGTCGGTTAACAGTGTGCTGATTCATTAGCATCGTCGTCAATCGGACATTCTAGCATGGCTAAGCGTTGATGCCGTGCTGGTTGCTTGCTTCTCTAGAGTTAAGCCCGCTGACGCGGGAAATGCGTAATCGCACTTATTTGGTGCGTTGCGCGCTGTTGGTGCGTGTTGATTGTGCTTTACCCCAGGCTTTTTTACAGAAAAGTATCAACTTTGTGTCATGAAAATAATCGATTCGGGTTTTATGTATTGATTTTAAATAATAATTTTTAGATTGGCACAGCACATGCAAAGTAGAGCTCATCTACCGGGCGACCGTCACCTTCGAATAGGGCGGGGCCACTAGGAACTTAAATCCAAAATTGCGTATTAATGGGAGAGAGACCATGAAGCTGATAACCGCGGTTATTAAGCCCTTCAAGCTCGATGATGTTCGTGAGGCTTTATCCGAAATAGGTGTACAAGGGATCACCGTCACGGAGGTCAAGGGGTTCGGGCGTCAGAAAGGGCATACCGAACTGTACCGTGGTGCGGAGTATGTGGTGGATTTTCTACCGAAAGTCAAAGTGGAAGCGGCTATCAGTGAGGACGTGGTTGATCAGGTCATTGAGGTCATCAGTAAAACGGCCAATACCGGAAAAATCGGCGACGGTAAGATCTTTATTACCGAATTAAGCCAGGTGATCCGAATTCGTACCGGTGAAACAGGCGATGACGCGCTTTGATATACCCCCCTGAATTTAGCTAATGAAATCTCGACGCCATACCTGTGTGTTCTCGGGTCTGGGCCGTCACTGGAGGTCTGATCATGGAAAACCAAATTTTTCAATTACAGTACGCGATGGACACCTTTTATTTCCTGGTGTGCGGCGCGTTGGTTATGTGGATGGCCGCGGGCTTTGCCATGCTGGAAGCGGGCCTGGTCCGTTCCAAGAATACAACGGAAATACTGACCAAGAACGTGGCGCTGTTTGCGATCTCTTGCATCATGTATCTGGTGGTCGGTTACGAACTGATGTACGGCGGCGGCTTGTTCCTGTCGGGTATTGAAACTGTTGATGTTGAAGCCGTGCTGAAAGATTCTGCGCAAGCGGGTTTTGATGGTGACTCGGTCTATTCCGGTGCGTCCGACTTCTTCTTCCAGGTCGTGTTTGTGGCAACGGCGATGTCTATCGTTTCCGGTGCTGTCGCTGAGCGGATGAAATTGTGGGCATTTTTAGCATTCGCTGTGGTTATGACCGGTGTGATCTATCCGATGGAAGGGGCGTGGACCTGGAACGGTGCTTCAGTGTTCGGTATGTATAACCTTGGCGATCTGGGATTCTCTGATTTTGCCGGCTCGGGTATCGTCCACTTGGCCGGTGCTTCGGCGGCGCTGGCGGGGGTTCTTCTGCTGGGGGCGCGTAAAGGTAAATACGGTGCTAATGGTTCTATCAACGCGATTCCGGGTGCGAACCTGCCGATGGCAACCCTGGGTACGTTCATTCTGTGGATGGGGTGGTTTGGCTTTAACGGCGGTTCGGTTCTGAAACTGGGCGATATCGCCAGTGCGAACTCGGTTGCCATGGTCTTCCTGAATACCAACGCGGCCGCTGCGGGTGGTGCTATCGCGGCACTGATTACCGCGCGTATGCTGTTTGGTAAAGCCGACCTGACCATGCTGTTGAACGGCGCACTGGCCGGCCTGGTTGCGATCACGGCTGAGCCTTCTACGCCAACAGCGCTGCAGGCATCGTTGTTTGGTGCGATGGGTGGCGTGCTGGTGGTCTTCTCGATCATTACCCTGGACAAGCTGCGTATCGATGATCCGGTCGGTGCGATCTCAGTGCACGGCGTCTGCGGATTGCTCGGTCTGCTGTTGGTCCCTCTGACGAATGCCGATGTGAGCCTCAGTGGCCAGCTGATCGGTGCTCTGACTATCTTCGCCTGGGTGTTTGGCTGTAGCCTGATCGTCTGGTCAATCCTCAAGGCCGTCATGGGCATCCGTGTTACGGAAGAAGAGGAATACGAAGGTGTGGATATCGCCGAGTGCGGTATGGAAGCCTACCCTGAGTTTGTTAAGTAACATGCGATCAAACATCTGGCTTTATCCACAAGGCGCCTTCGGGCGCCTTGTGGCGTTGTGGCACGGGTGAACGCCTTATGGGGGGGGGGGAGCGGTCAAGCCTGTTACCGATGCGCGCACTTAAAGAGCCAGGGGGGCTATTACGCCCTTTCCATTGAGCAAGCGATCAACGCTGTCCTTAATACCGCACCGAAGTTCTGTCACCGTGTCATCGGTATCGCTGCGCAGATGCCTTTCGCGTAGCAGTTGCCCGACGCTGGCACTGACGCTGGGGTCATAGCGGCGTGTATCACCGGCGCTGTTGTAGAAGTCGTTCACCCGTTCGGTGGCGGCAGCCGCGTCGCTTTCTACCATCAGCATCGCTTGAGCTAATACGACTTGGCGTATTGGGTGGGCTTGCGGACTTGCCACCATCACCCGTTGCGCGGTCCCGGTTATTTTGCGCTTGCCGGCGACCAGATTAAAGCGACCGTCACAGTAAGAACCGGGAACGGATCCGTAGTCGGCGTCTAAGCCCATGCGCTGCAATGCGCCTTGGATCGGCAGGCAGAGGGCCTTGTAGACGGTATCGATATCATAGCGTTGTTGGTCAGTCAGTGGGAATATCAGGCTCAGGTGCAAGATTCCGGCGTGATGGGGAACCGCCGTTCCACCGCTTTCTCGGACGAATACCGGCCAGCCCGCCGCTTTAAACTGTTCGCAGGCGTCGCTGTAGTGCGGCAGGCGTGTTTCCCGCCGGGTCACGATCAAGCTTTGTGGGTTTTCCCAAAGGCGTATGGTTGCCGGGTGGTCGCCACGTCCGATGGCGCGCAGTAATTCGGTGTCACGGGACAGGCCGGCCTGTGGATCGGTGGCAAGGGGTTCTTCAATCCAAAGCCAATTCCGCTCAGAAAACAGTGTGGCAGGCATAATGGTCCTCTATCCGGTCGTTATCAGGGAGTGCTCGTCAGTGTAGCGGTATTAAGGCGGCAACTTAATACCGAGTAAAAAATGTTGCCTTGATAGACGGTTCATGGATGAACCGCCGTGGCATAAAGCCACGTGCCAGATTAATCGCACGGTTAAGCGCGGGCATGAGAGGTTCAGGGCGGAGATCGGCGCGTAAGGGCCAGGAGGCGCTGGCGCTAAACGATGGCCGCCAAATTGTAACCATGGCGCTTACGTGCTAAACCCTATGGGTAGTGTGGTTTGTTGTCGGGTTAGGCGCGTGTTGGGTATGCACGTGTCTGGTAGGCGACTGTCTGGTAGGGGACTAGTCCTATGCGGCTAAGATCGGTGATGATGTGTTGTTCGGTTATTTGGCTCGCAGGCTGTGCCTCTACAGCACCAAGGGAGGTCGGGCCAGCCGTCCGGCAGGCAGTGCATGGTGCGGTGTTTTATCGGCATCAACGGCAGCAGGCGCTGGCGGTGGTCACTGCGACGGATCCCGAGAGCGGTGATCCGGTGTTCAGGGGTGAGACGATTCGGGTGACCCTGGCTAATTTCTTTTTTGACCCGGATATCATTACATTAAAGGCAGGTCAGGTGGTTCGGTTGCAGCTGGAGAATCCGGCCCGGATGACGCATTACTTTGGCGGCAGTGACCTGTTTACTCTGGGTGCCGAGCTGCTTCCCGTTTTTGGTAGCCAGGTGCCGGCGGGACAGCAGCATATACCGGTGGCCCCGGAGCAATCACGTGATATTTACCTCTACGTGAAAGATCCGGGGGATTACGTCCTGGACTGCTTTGTGCCGGCGCATCGTCAATTGGGCATGACCGGCAGGGTCGAGATCCGCTGAGCTTATCGTTCGCCGGGCCGGCAGGTTGCCTGAACGTCCTCGGAGATAACCCGCTAAAACAGATCCTCGGTGCTGGCTTTGGTTGCCGTCGTTCTCACGGGTGAATCGGCTTGCTCTGTGGGGATATCGCTGCGCCGGAAAAGCTCGAAGATGGCGTCTTTCTGTCCCGGGTAGGCCTGACGACCCGATACGGGGTCGATTTTTACGCTAACGATACCCTGCGGAGGTATACGAGGACGCTCTGGCAGAGCGGCAAGGGCTGTGTGCATAAAGTCGATCCAGATGGGCAGTGCGGCGGTACTGCCGAACTCTCTGCGCCCCAGTGATTTAGGCTGGTCGAAGCCGACCCATACCGACGTGGCAATATCGGCGTTATACCCTGAGAACCAGGCATCTTTTTGGTCATTGGTGGTGCCTGTTTTGCCTGCGAGGTCATTGCGCCCCAGCGCTTTGGCCCTGCGCCCGGTGCCGCGTTGTATGACATCCTGCATGACGTTATGGATTAGGTAGGCGGTTTGCGGATCCATAATGCGCGGTGCAACCGGGTTACGGGTCACGGTTAGGGTGTTATCCACAGGTACGTCCTCCGTGGGGGCAATATACAGGCAGTCATCGCAGAGGGTATGGGGCGAGGCTTCGAAGAGCACGCCTTCATTGATACTCTCTACCCGGCGGAGCACGTAGGGTGTGACTTTATACCCGCCATTGGCAAAAGCGGCGTAACCGGTGACAAGCTCTAACGGCGTGATGGCGGCCGTACCCAAGGAGAGTGAGAGGTTGTTAGGAAGCCGTTCCAGCGGGAAGCCAAATTGATGGGCATACTCACGGCCGGTCTTGATACCGATACTGCGTAGAATGCGAATCGATACCAGATTGCGTGACTTATAGAGTGCTTCGCGAAGACGGGTCGGGCCGTAAAATTTGCGGCTATAGTTCTCCGGACGCCAGCTGCTTTCAAGGTTGCTGTCTTCAAAAACGACCGGCGCGTCGTTGATCAGCGTCGCAGGGGTAAACCCATTGGCGAGGGCAGCAGAATAAATGAACGGTTTGAAATTAGACCCGGGCTGACGGGTGGCCTGCGTGGCGCGGTTGTATTTACTCCGATTAAAGTTGAAGCCGCCCACCATTGCTTTGATGGCGCCATCGCGAGGCGACAGGGCCGTCAGGGCACCTTGTACTTCGGGGACCTGCGCCAGCAAGGGGCCCTCATCATTTTTAGACAGATAAATGAGGTCGCCCGGTTTTAGAATCTGGTCGGCGCGTTTCGGCGCGGGACCGCGCGTATTTTCGTCAATGTAGGTCCGTGCCCAGGCGAGCCCGCTCCAGGGGAGGATCTGCTCTTCACCGTCTTGTGTGAGTAACAACGCACGTTGTTCCTCCAGTGACAGAACCAATGCCGGCTGTAGATTGCCAATGGCGGACTGATCCGCGAGCTGCTTACGCAGCGTTTCCCGATCGGAGTCCAGCGCGAGGGTTCCGAAAGGCCCGCGGTAGCCGTGGCGACGGTCATAGGCTAACAGGCCTTCGGTGACGGCACGGTTAGCCGCTTCCTGTGCTGCGCTATTGATCGTAACTGTTGCGGTAAACCCATCGGTGTAGATTCGTTCGCCAAAGCGTTCGAGGAGTTCAGCGCGCGCGATTTCGGCGACGTAGGGCGCCGACAGCTCAATATCGGTGCCATGAAAGCGGGCGGTAAGCGGGCTGGCGATCTGTTCGTCGTAATGGCGCTGGTCGATGTATCCCAATTCCAGCATGCGTGACAATATCCAGTCCCGGCGTTCTTTCGCGCGGTTCGGGTTACTCAGGGGATTATTGGATGAAGGCGCTTTGGGTAAGCCGGCGATCATGGCCAGTTCCGCGGTCGTCAGCTGGCCGATATCGCGGCCGTAATAGACATTGGCTGCCGCCTGAATACCGTAGGCGCGGTGACCAAGGTAGATCTTATTGACGTAGAGTTCAAAAATCTCGTTCTTACTCATCTCCTGTTCAATCTGCAACGCGAGTAAAATTTCGCTGAATTTGCGGGTGAATGTGCGGGCGCGGGTCAGAAAATAGTTTTTGGCTACCTGCATGGTGATCGTGCTGCCACCGGTCTGGATACGCCCGGAGCTGACCAGTTGGAATACTGCGCGAGCAAGCCCCTTGAAATCGACGCCAATATGCTGGTAAAAACGGTTATCTTCTGCTGCAATGATGGCATTGACGAAGGTCGTGGGGATAGCGTCGAATTGAATCGGCGCGCGTTTTTTTTCACCAAACTCCGAGATTAATTTGCCATCTTCGCTGTAGAGGCGCAGCGGTGTCTGCAGACGAATTTCGCGCAATTGCTGCACGTTTGGCAGGTCCGGCTTGAGGTAATAATAAATGCCCGTGGCTCCTAAGGCGGCTAAAACAGCGCCAATAAGACCCAATTTAACAAGAAAGCTGAATAATGCTTTGATTTTGTTCATACTAGCTAAAGCCTTGCGTTAATCCGGCGATATAGAATAATGCCATTTCTGATAGGGAATGCGAATCTGGGCGGTTTTATCTTATACTAGCGCGTTTTTGAGATGTGCCTTCCGGTATAAACCACTGTTTAAGGAATATGCGGTGATAAGCCTTTTTCAAGCCAAGCCCAAATCGATGTTGGGGATTGATATAGGATCCTCTTTCGTCAAGTTGTTAGGGCTGAGTCAGCACGGAAACGGATTTCGGGTTGACGCCTATGCGATTGTACACCTGCCCGAAGGGGCTGTAATCGATAACAATGTTCAGGATGTGCCCGTTGTGGCAGAGGCCTTGGAAAAGGCTGCCAAGTTATCCGGGACCCGTATCAAGGCCGGCATTACCTCGGTGCCCGCCTCCGTCGTCATTGTTAAAACCCTCGAATTCAGTAAATCGTTTCTTGAAGATGAGCTGGAAGAGCAGATCAAGGTCGAGGCCGACCAGTTTATCCCTTATCCCTTGGATGAAGTCTCCATCGACTTTCAGATTCAGGGTGAGTCCCCCTCCAGCGAAGAATTGAACGATGTTCTGCTGGTCGCCTGTCGCCAAGATAGTGTTCAGTCCAGAGAGGATGCCGTGAGCGGTGCTGGTCTGATCTGCGAGGTTATTGACGTCGATACCTATGCGTTGGAGCGAGTCTGCGCGGTGCTCAGTGACGTGCATGACTTAGGCGGACGTACCGTCGGGCTGGTGGATATTGGCGCCAGCAGTATGACCCTGTATGTGCTAGAAGAGGGGCGCGTTGTTTACAGTCGAGAGCAGGCATTTGGCGGCAACGAATTGACCTACAGTCTCAGCCAGGCATCGGAATTGTCGGTGGATGAGATCGAGCGCATGAAAAAACAGGATGTGCTACCCGAAGACCTTGTTACCAACTATATCGAGCCCTTTCGTCATAGTGTGGCCCAGCAGATCTCGCGCGCGCTGCAATTTTATTATTCCTCGGGAACCCATGGCGAGATAGAAGTGTTGCTGTTGATGGGCGGTGTCGCCGGGATAGCGAGCCTGTCGCATGTCGTTGAGGAAGAACTGGGCATCAGAACCCATGCTGCCGATCCTTTTCGCGCAATGCAGGTCGACTCCAAAATCAACCGTGCTAAATTCGACGCCGACGCCAGTTCTCTGGTGTTGGCCTGCGGGTTGGCTTTGAGGAGTTATGTGGCCTGATATGAATACGTTAATCAACCTTCGGCCCTGGCGTGAAGATCGGCGCAAGGAACGTCAGCAGACCTTCGTGACCACCACCGTTGCCGTTGGGCTTGTCGCGGCAGTTATCGTGTGGGGCGTTGGCTTTTATATACAAAGCCAGACCGATAAACAGGTGGGCCGCAATGATTATCTGCGCCAGGAAATGACGGCGCTGGATTCTAAAATTGCAGAAATCCAAGAGCTGAAGGAGAAGCGTAGCCGTCTGCTGGAGCGTTTGCAGGCGATCCAGGAGCTGCAGGGGAATCGGCCGGTTATTGTACGGATTTTCGATGAGTTGGTCCGGGTGCTGCCTGAGGAGCTTTATTACAGCTCGCTGAATCGTACGACGGATACTGTCAGCATAACGGGGCGTGCCAAAAGCAATAAGGATGTTTCTGAGCTGATGCGAAACCTGGATCGATCACAATGGTTTGCCGAGCCGAATCTGAGTACGGTCGGTAAGGGTGACGGTTTCAAGAGTTTCAATATGAAGGTCCAATTGGCCAAGCCTAAGCGCGATGCAGAGGAGGGATCCTGATGCTGAGTGGATTGAAAAACAGCTTTCGCGGTTTTGATATCAATAATCTCGACTTTAATACGGCGGGTTCCTGGCCGATCGGGGTGAAAATCGTCTTTTTTATGATCGTCTTTGCCGTCTGCATTGGTGGCGGTCATTACCTCTATATCAAGGATATACAGATCGGATTAGACCGAGAAATCGCTAAAGAGCCAGACCTGCGCCAGCAGTATATGATTAAGGCGTTTCAGGTCGCCAACCTGGAAGCGCTAAAAAAACAGATGAGCGATGTGGAAGAGTCGTTCTCCGAGCTGCTCAAACAGTTGCCTACGGATACCGAGGTACCGGGTTTGCTTGAAGATATCACCGAAATCGGTCAGAACAGCGGACTTAATTTTGATGTTATTACGCTAGCGCCCGAGAAAAAGGTCAAATTCTACATAGAACTGCCGATCAATATTCAGGTTAAAGGCAGTTATCACCAATTGGGCGAGTTTGTCAGCGGGGTGGCGTCGTTGCCGCGGATCGTGACCTTGGGGGATTTTTCGATTAAGCCCATGGCAGAAAACGGCAATCTGAGTATGAGTATTGCTGCCAGGACGTACCGCTATGACGATGTTAAATAACATGCAAGGACGGGTTGTACGCGGTGGGTGGCTGGCTCTGGCGCTGGTCGTCGGTGGCTGTAGTCAGGTTCATGACCTGCAGGATCTGCGTGAATATGTGCAGGAAACACGGACGAAGCCTTCCGGAACGGTTGACCCGCTGCCGGAGTTCAAGTCCTACGAAACCTACCTGTATCGGGCTACCAGCCTACGGGGGCCGTTCGAACCCTTGGTTCGGATCGAGTTGTCGCCGGAAGAGGTATTGGTTAAAAATGACTTAAAACCCGATTTTGAACGCCCCAAAGAACCGTTGGAAGCGTTCAAGTTTGAGACGCTGGTGATGGTCGGTACCATTCATATGACGGCCACCGGTGAGTTGACCGGCTTGGTGCGCGATGGCAACGGCGAGATCCACCGGGTCAGGATTGGCAATCATATCGGACGAAATTACGGCGCGATTACCCAGGTCTCCGAGACACAGGTTGACGTGGTGGAAATAGTCCCGGATGGACGCGGTGGTTGGACGAAGCGACCCAGAAACCTGGTTTTATTGGAAAAAGACTCGTAATCATGAAGGATATGGCGGTGGTTTCACACAGTAACAACGGTAATTCAGGGACGTTTATGCACATACGTTGGTTGGCTTTCTTCGCCCTGTTGTTCAGCAGTGTTATCGCCCGCGCTGAGGTGCAAATTACTGAATCCTCCTTTGTCGCGCTGCCGGGTAACCGGGTAGAAGTGCGATTTGATTTCAATGGCGCACCGCCATTGCCCCGCGCCTACATGATTGAAGAGCCGGCGCGTGTCGTGCTGGACCTGTGGGGGACGCTGAACGGTCTTGGCACTAAGAGCCTGGATATTAAGAGCGGTCAGGTCGATAGCATTTCTCTGGCGGAGGTCAAAGGGCGGGTGCGGGTGATCGCCAACCTGTACGAGGCGGCCGAATACGAGACTTATGTGGATGGTAATAGCCTCTTTATTATTATCGGCGCCGGAGCCAACGCGGTCGCGCGTACGGCATCATCCGCGGCGGATAGCGCCGCTGGCGCGGGTGAATTGAGTGACGTACGGACCCAGGTGAAAGGCATCGATTTTCGCCGTATTGAGGGGGATTTGGGACGTGTTGTCATCAGCCTTTCCGATGCCAAGGCCGGGGTGGATATTACCGAAGAGGGCTCAAATGTTGTCGTTAACCTCATTGGTGCTCAGTTGCCCGCCGCCCTGGAGCAGCGGGTCGATGTACAGGATTTTGCCACGCCGGTGACCTTTATCGACGCGATGGCCGACGGCATCAATAGTAGTATCCTGATTAAGCCTTCGGCGCAGCCTTATGACTATCTGGCTTATCAATCGGATAATCAGCTGATCATTGACTTCAAACCGGTAACCGACCTCGATTCAGAGGAGCGCAATCGCGACAAGTTCCCCTATGTGGGGGAGAAATTGAGCCTGAATTTCCAGGATATCGATATTCGCTCGGTCCTGCAGATCATTGCCGATGTGACCGATATGAACCTCGTGGTCAGCGATACGGTCAGTGGCAATATCACGCTGCGGCTTAAAAACGTTCCTTGGGATCAGGCGCTTGAGCTGGTGTTGAAAACCAAGAGCCTGGACAAGCGCATTATCGGTAATGTGATGATGGTCGCGCCGGCGGCGGAAATCGCCGAACGCGAGCGTTTTGAACTGGAGACCAATAAGCAGGTGCAGGAATTGGCGCCGCTGCAAACCGTGTTTTTACAGGTTAATTACGCTAAAGCGGCAGATATCGTCGCGCTGCTGAGTACGGATCAGGGCATGTTATCCGAGCGAGGCAGTGTTAAGGCCGATCCTCGGACCAATACCCTGCTGATTAAAGATACCGATCGTAATATCTCCAAGGTGCGTAGTGCCCTGAAAAAATTGGATATTGCGGTACGTCAAGTTATGATCGAAGCCCGGATCGTCACCGTCACCACCGATGCTTCCAAGGCATTAGGCGTGAAGTGGGGGGCCGGCTATGCCTACCAGACCGGCAGCGGCGGGATCAAATATGGCGCCAGTATCGCCGATGTGGGCAGCCCGACCGACGGTGTGCCCGGAACCGGATTAGCCGTCGACCTGGGTGCCAGCGGAGTTGGTGCCTCTTCCTTCGCGGTGGGGTTGGGGACCAGTTATTCGCTGTTACAGCTGGAGCTGTCCGCGTTGGAGAGTGATGGCAAGGCGGAAGTGGTTTCGCAACCCAAGATCATTACGGCGGACGGTAAATCGGCCCGGATTCAGTCCGGTGATGAAATTCCGTTCCAGGTGGTCAAGGATGGCGAAGTGAGTGTCGAGTTTAAGGAGGTGGTGTTGTCGCTGGACGTCACGCCGCAGATTACACCGGACAATCGCCTGATTCTCGACCTTAAGGTCAATCAGGACTCGGTCGGTGAAGAGCTGCCCAACGGTGAGGTCGGTATTATTACTAACGAACTGGAAACCCAGGTGCTGGTGGATAATGGTGAAACGGTGGTCTTGGGTGGGGTGTTCCGTAAAGAGACGACCCAGAGTATTGCCAAGACGCCCTTCCTCGGCGATCTGCCCATCATTGGTGGTCTGTTCCGCAGTAAGAGTATGAGCGACAGCAAAGTCGAATTGTTGGTTTTTATCACACCCAAGATTATCGAGGGGTCCGTGACGGCGCGCTAGTTGTGAGGTCTACGCTGTTTTGAATATTTTTCTGGTAGGCCCTATGGGTGCGGGAAAGAGTACGATTGGTCGGGTGCTGTCTCAGGAGTTGCACCTCGATTTTGTCGACTCCGATAAATTTATTGAAGAGAATGCGGGGGCGAATATCCCCTGGATCTTTGATGTCGAAGGGGAGGTGGGCTTTCGGCGCCGCGAATCACAGGCGATCGACGAATTGACGGCCCGCGATGGACTTATACTGGCAACCGGTGGTGGTGCCGTAGTGCGTGAAGAGAATCAACGCTGCCTGCAAGCAAGAGGCACGGTGGTTTACCTGCATACCAGTGTTGAGCAGCAGCTCGAGCGGACCAGTAAAGATCGGAACCGACCGTTGTTACAGACCCGTGATCCGAGGCAGGTCCTGACGGATCTTTTTGCGGTCAGGGATCCCATCTATCGGCGGTGTTGTGATTTTATGATTGAAACCGATGGGCGGCGGCCTAAGTCCGTCACCCTCGAGATCGTACGGTATCTTCAGCAGGTAGGCATTTTAAAGTGAAGCGGGATATGCATGAGTTAAAAGTGTCACTAGGCGAGCGTAGCTATCCGATCCGCATCGGCCAGTCCCTGTTGGGGCGGCCAGAATTGTTGCGGCCCTATATCAACGGCTCGCAAGTGATGATCGTTAGTAATGAGACCGTTGCGCCGCTCTATCTGCAGGCCGTTGTCGATAGCCTGGCCGGGCTGAATGTTACCCATGTGATTTTGCCGGATGGCGAGCAATATAAAACCACCGAGACGCTGGATAAGATCTACACGAGGCTGCTGGAGCAGCGGCATAACCGCACCACGACCCTGGTTGCGTTGGGCGGTGGCGTGGTTGGCGACATGACCGGATTCGCCGCGGCCTGTTATCAGCGTGGCGTCGCCTTTATCCAGATTCCGACGACATTGCTGTCGCAAGTCGATTCATCGGTGGGTGGTAAAACGGGCGTTAACCATCCCCTCGGCAAGAATATGATCGGCGCGTTTCATCAGCCAAACTGCGTGATTATCGATACCGATACCTTGAATAGCCTCCCCGATCGCGAGTTGTCCGCGGGTCTGGCTGAGGTTATCAAATACGGCCTGATCCTGGATAGCGAATTTCTGGGCTGGTTGGAAGAGCATATTCAGGGGTTGCGGCAACGGGACCCAGGCCTGCTTGCCGAGGCAATCAGACGCTGCTGTGAGATTAAGGCCGAGGTGGTGGCTCAGGATGAAAAAGAAGCGGGCCAGCGCGCGCTGCTCAATCTGGGGCATACCTTTGGGCATGCGATTGAAACCTATGCCGGTTACGGCAACTGGCTGCATGGTGAGGCGGTGGCTGCCGGCACGGTTCTCGCGGCGCGGTTGTCCTGCGCCCTGGGCTGGCTTGATCAGGCCGATGTCGACCGGACCGAAGCGCTTCTGAGGCAAGCGAATCTGCCCCTATTGCCGCCGCCGGGTATGACGCGCGATGACTTTCTACGCCTGATGGCGGTTGATAAAAAAGTGTTGGATGGACGGATCAGGCTGGTGCTGCTGAGTGCCTTAGGGCGTGGTGTGGTCACCGATCAATTCCCGCCCGATTTATTACGGGATATTCTAAACGCAGCCACCGAGTAGCCTGGCTGTGTTTGGCAATCGGAATGAACCGCCGCGCCGTGAGCCGTCCCTTAGCAACAAGACGGGAGCGCAGACGGCATTGCCTTATACACAGCCCCACTCCGCAGAAAGCTTTATCCCTGCCAAGCATGTTCAGTTGTTGGACAAGCTTGAGCATCTCAGTCGTTACAGTCATTTTATTCAAATCGTTATCGGTGTCGCCGGTGTTGGCAAGACAACACTCCTCAAACGTTTTTATCCAAATGCGGATGACGCAGGGATTCACGCCTGCTGCATCGCTGCAACCCATGAAATGGGGGAATCAGACCTGCTGGCTGAGCTGGTCGAGCAGCTTAATCTGGATCTGGCGATTACGGCGAGTGCTGAAGATAAGGTGCGCGCTGTTTTTGCACATACAGAGCTCCTGCATGATATTTCGCGCCAATTCCTGATTGTTGTCGATGATGCCGACCGGCTGACGGAAGACGCGCTTGATCTGTTGGTCAATGTGCTGCAAAGCATGCCTGATGTCGATGCGCGTCCGCATCTGGTGCTTTTTGGGTTGCCAAAACTGGCTGATACACTGTCCTTGGCTCGCTTCCGGCAGATATGCGACACCCACGGCCATTTTATCGAGCTCGATCCGTTGGATCTGCCGGATATGCTAGGCCTGTTGCGGCACCGCTATGGCTCGGTTATTGACGGGTTGGGTGAAAAGCCTCTGCAGCGAATTCATAACGAGTCGTTTGGCCTGCCGGGGCGGGTGCCAAAAATACTCGACAAGATCGTGGCCGGAGAAGCGCCTGCCCGCCCGCGCAGGGCAAGGCTGGAATTGCGGCTGCCTCCCTTGTCGGGTAGGCACCTGGGGCTGCTGGGTGGCATGCTGATGCTGACGGTTGTTGCCTGGTTGTTGCTGCCTGCTGAGCATAAGACCGCTGACAGTGACCGGGTGACCGTTGAGCTGAATATCCCCCGGCCTGCAGCACGGCTTGAGACAGGGTCATCACCTGATGTTGCACGGACGACTGAGGCGGGCTCTAGCGAACGTGAGCCCGACTCTTCTGCGGCGACACACTCAATAGCCGGCGATACACAACTGGGTGAGCTGCAGCATCGGCTGGCGCTGGCAGAGGCGGCGCTTCAGGCCGAGGCTGAGGAGGAGGTTCCCGCGCGGGCAGCGCGCGCTAGCAATATAAAGCCTGACACGCAGCCGGTTCAGCGCGCGCGCACGCCAGCACCGGTTGAGATCGCTGAGAAGCCGGCAGTCGTCGCCGTGCCAGACCTGGTGACGACGGTCCGCGAGAAGCCGCCTTCGAGGCTGGTGCTCAAGCTGCCGCCGCCGGTGCAAAGGCCGGCCCCTGCGACCCTGAGCCTGAAGCCCTATTTGCGCGAGAAAGAGCTGCTACGTTGGGATGCGTCGGGCTATACATTGCAGATGTTGGGGGCGCGTAACGAAGACAGCGTGATGGAGTTTATTGGCGGGCAGGCTAATCCGGATGCGTTTTATTATTTCAGCACCATTTACAAAGGTAAGCCTTGGTATGTGGTGGTCTATGGCGAATACCCCAACCGTGATGCCGCTGTGGCTGGCGTTGCGCGTTTACCTAAGGTGTTGCAGCAACGGCGCCCCTGGGCGCGCAGCGTCAAGGGTGTCCAAAATGATATACGGCGTAAAAAATAATTAGCGCAAAAAGCGTGCCTATTCTGCCGTGTTTTTCGTTCAGTTTGTTCTCTGCGCATTTCACATGTAGAATGTGTGACCCTTTTTGTCCGCTGCAGCCGGTTTTCAGCTGGCTGTAAGCCAGCTAATTTGCTGAATTTAAAGTAAATTTTTTAGTGGGATCTGTTTATGAAGACAGGACTGTATCGACCTGGCGAATTTAAAGATAACTGCGGCTTTGGCTTGATGGCTCATATTAAAGGCGTTAGTAGCCATGACCTTTTGCTAAAAGCCATAGAATCTCTTACCTGTATGACCCATCGGGGAGGCATTGCCGCCGATGGTAAAACCGGGGATGGCTGCGGTCTGCTGATGCAGATGCCTGACAGCTTCATACGGACCCTGGCTAAAGAGCAGTTTGATACCGACCTGGGTGAAAACTACGGTGTGGGTATGGTGTTTTTGTCACAAGACGCAACGAAGGCGCAGGCTTCGCGTGAGCGCTTGGACGCTGAATTGATCGCCCAAGGCCTGAACGTTCTGGGCTGGCGTGAGGTGCCCACCGATCCCTCCTCGTGTGGCCCCATTGCCTTAGAGACCTTGCCGCGTATTGAGCAGGTGTTTGTGACGGGTGCCGATCAGAGCCCCGATCAGTTAACGGTCAGTTTGTTTGTGGCGCGGCGTAAAGCCGAGTTGGCGCTGAGCGCCGACCCGGATTTTTATGTGTGTAGCCTGTCACCGGGCGTCCTGTCCTATAAGGGCCTGGTTATGCCGGCTGACCTGACCAGCTTCTATAAGGACCTGGGTGACGAGCGTCTGACGACAGCCATCTGTGTTTTCCACCAGCGTTTTTCGACGAACACCGCCCCGCGCTGGCCGCTGGCACAGCCGTTCCGGACGATCGCGCATAATGGTGAAATCAACACCATCGAGGGCAACCGGAATTGGGCTAACGCCCGGGCGAGCAAGTTTGAAACGGAGCTTCTGCCTAATCTTCAGGATTTGCAGCCGATCGTCAATACCACCGGTTCCGACTCCTCCAGCATGGATAACATGGTCGAGTTGATGCTCGCCGGCGGTATGGAATTGTACCGGGCTGTGCGGATGTTAATTCCACCGGCCTGGCAGAACGTGGAAACCATGGATCCCGATCTGCGTGCGTTTTACGAGTATAACTCGATGCACATGGAGCCTTGGGATGGTCCGGCCGGCCTGGTGATGACCGATGGCAGCACCGCGGTCTGTATGCTGGATCGAAACGGCCTGCGCCCCGCACGTTGGGTGATCACCGATGATGGTTTGATCTGTGCGGCCTCCGAGACCGGTACCTACTCCTACGAGCCGGAAAATGTTGTCGCCAAGGGGCGTGTCGGCCCCGGCCAGATTCTGGCTATCGATACACGGACCGGTGAAGTGATGCACACGGCCGATATCGATAACCGCTTGAAAGGCGCGCAGCCGTTCAAGAAATGGTTGCGCGAACACTCGCACCGTCTCGAGGATCATCTTCACGATCGGGACCTGGAATTCCAGGAATTTAGCCCTGAACAGCTGAAGACACATATGAAGCTGTTCCAGGTCACCTTCGAAGAGCGTGACCAGGTTCTGCGTCCCCTGGCGGAAACCGGACAAGAAGCGGTTGGTTCGATGGGCGATGACACGCCGATGGCTGTTTTGTCACGCCGGGTTCGTCCACTGACCGATTACTTCCGTCAGCAGTTTGCCCAGGTTACCAATCCACCCATCGACCCGCTGCGGGAAGCCGTTGTGATGTCGCTGGAAACCTGTTTAGGTAGCGAGCGTAACGTGTTTGACGACACGCCGGGTCATGCAAACCGCATCATCCTGAGTTCGCCGGTGTTGTCGCCTCGTAAGTACAGTTTCCTGTATAAGAACCAGCTGCCGGGTTTCGATGCCCATATTATGGGGCTGGGTTTTGCACCGGAGCTGGGGCTGGAGGGCGCCATCCAAGCGCTGTGTGCCGAAGCCGAAAAGGCGGTGATTGACGGCAAGGTTCTGCTGATCCTGTCTGACCGGCATATCAAGCAGGGCGTGTTGCCGATTCCTGCGGCCATGGCCACGGGCGCGGTGCACCATCATCTGGTCAGAAAGGGGCTGCGTCCTAACTGTAATATTATCGTCGATACGGGTACCGCACGGGATTCGCATCAACTGGCGGTGTTGTTTGGCTTCGGCGCCACAGCAGTTTACCCCTATCTGGCCTATCGTGTGATCAACGACCTGGTCGCCAGCGGTGAGTTGCAGGGCGACCCGATCGCATTACACTCCAAGTACCGTAAAGGTATCGACAAAGGGTTGTTGAAGATCCTGTCGAAGATGGGTATCTCCACGATCGCATCGTATCGGGG
This sequence comes from Motiliproteus sp., assembly GCA_041586615.1. Taxonomy (GTDB): domain Bacteria; phylum Pseudomonadota; class Gammaproteobacteria; order Pseudomonadales; family Balneatricaceae; genus Motiliproteus. Next base: position 24,668 of record JBFGZS010000026.1, read on the forward strand.
CGCGCAGTTGTTTGAAGCCGTTGGTCTGTCGAGCGACGTGGTGGACCTGTGCTTCCATGGCGTTGCCAGCCGCATTGAAGGTGCGTCATTCTTCGACTTCCAACATGATCAGACGTTGCTGTCCAAGGAAGCCTGGATACAGCGCAAGCCCATCGATGCCGGTGGTTTGCTCAAGTATGTGCATGGCAAGGAATACCACGCCTACAACCCCGATGTGATTGCGACGATCCAGAACGCGGTCAAGAGTGGCGAGTACAACACCTATAAAGAATACGCGGCACTGGTCAACGAGCGTCCGGTGGCCACGTTGCGTGATCTCTTCAAGCTGAAGGGCGTGACGCCTATTGCCTTGGATCAGGTTGAACCCGTGACAGCGATCTTCCCGCGCTTCGACTCGGCGGCCATGTCGCTGGGGGCATTGTCGCCAGAGGCGCATGAGGCGCTGGCGATGGCGATGAACGATCTGGGCGGTCGTTCCAACTCCGGCGAGGGGGGTGAAGACCCGGCGCGCTTTGGCACCAATCGTCGCTCTAAGATTAAGCAGGTTGCGTCCGGCCGCTTCGGTGTGACGCCGCACTACCTGGTGAATGCCGAAGTGCTACAGATCAAGGTGGCACAAGGTGCGAAGCCCGGTGAGGGTGGGCAGCTGCCCGGCGGTAAGGTCAATGCCCTGATCGCTAAGCTGCGTCATTCGGTTCCCGGTGTGACGCTGATCTCGCCGCCGCCGCATCACGATATCTACTCCATCGAAGATCTGGCGCAGCTTATTTTTGACCTGAAACAGGTCAATCCCGAGGCGCTGGTCTCGGTCAAACTGGTTTCGCGCCCCGGCGTTGGCACCATCGCTGCCGGTGTGGCCAAGGCTTACGCCGATCTGATTACCATTTCCGGCTACGACGGTGGCACCGCTGCCAGTCCGCTAACCTCGATTCGTCACGCGGGCTCGCCTTGGGAGATCGGTCTGAGTGAAACGCATCAGGCGCTGCGTATCAACGGCTTGCGCGATAAAGTCCGGGTACAGACCGACGGGGGTCTTAAGACCGGCCTGGATGTGGTTAAAGCGGCGATACTGGGTGCGGAAAGTTTTGGTTTCGGGACGCTACCCATGGTGTCGCTGGGTTGTAAATACCTGCGTATCTGTCACCTGAACAATTGCGCCACGGGCATCGCCACACAGCAAGATTATCTGCGCTCCAAGCATTTCATCGGTACGGTCGATATGGTGAAAAACCTGTTTACCTTTATTGCCATGGAAACGCGGGAGTGGATGGCCAAGCTGGGGGTTCGTTCGCTGGAAGAACTGGTGGGTCGGACCGAGCTGCTGGAGATCCTGCCGGGTGAAACCGAGAAGCAGAAGCGTCTGCAGCTGGGCCCTATTCTCTATAACGATTATATTGATGCGTCGATGCCGCAGGTCTGTGCCCAGGCACGTAACGAGCCTTATGACCGAGGCGAGTTGAACCTGCAGATTATCGAGGCAACCGAGAACGCGCTGAAAAGTAAGCGCGGCGGTGAATTTGCGTTTAATATCACCAACTGTGACCGTTCGGTCGGTGCGCGTCTCTCCGGTGAGATTGCCAAGCTGTATGGCAACCAGGGCATGGACGACACGCCTCTGGTCCTGCAGCTCAAAGGGGTGGCCGGGCAGAGCTTTGGTGTCTGGAATGCGGGCGGTTTACACATGATCCTCGAAGGCGATGCCAACGACTACGTCGGTAAAGGCATGGCGGGTGGTAAGATCGTTATTCGTCCGCCGCAGGGCAGCCGCTTCAACTCTCAGGATACGGCGATTGTCGGTAATACCTGCCTCTATGGCGCCACCGGCGGTAAGCTGTTTGCCGCGGGTTGTGCCGGTGAGCGCTTCGGCGTACGTAACTCCGGCGCTCACGCCGTTGTTGAAGGCGCGGGGGACCATTGCTGTGAATATATGACAGGCGGTTTGGTGACCGTGCTGGGCACTACCGGCCTGAACTTTGGCGCCGGTATGACCGGTGGTTTTGCGTATGTTCTGGATCTGGACCGTAGCTTCGTGGATAAATATAACCACGAGCTGGTGGAGATTCACCGCATCAGTAATTATTCCATGGAAATGTATCGCCACCATCTGCGGTCGGTGATTATGGAGTACGTTGCTGAGACGCAGAGTGCCTGGGGGCAGCAGATTCTCGATAACTTTGATGATTTCATCACCAAATTCTGGTTGGTGACACCCAAAGCGGCGGGTCTGGGTGAGTTGCTTGAAAGTATGCGTAAGCGTCCAGAGTAACTGGGTGTTGGGTTCTCTGACCGCTGTTGCCCCCCAGAGTGGGGGCTGAAGAATGAGGAAGGTGAAATGGCTAATCGCCTGAATAACGATTTTCAGTTTATAGAGCTCAAGCGGATCGACCCGGATAAAGTACCGGCTCGCGTGCGCAAGAAAGAGTTCGCCGAGATCTACCGTTCCTTTAAACCGGAGGCGGCCTCCGCACAGGCGCACCGCTGTCTGGAGTGTGGCAATCCCTATTGTGAATGGAAATGCCCGGTACATAACTACATTCCAAACTGGCTGAAACTGGTATCGGAAGGCAATATTATCGAGGCGGCGGAGCTATCGCACCAGACCAACTCGTTGCCTGAAGTCTGTGGCCGGGTTTGTCCGCAGGACCGCCTCTGTGAAGGAGCTTGTACCCTGAACGAAGGCGGATTTGGCGCGGTAACGATCGGAGCGGTGGAAAAGTATATTACCGATACGGCGCTGGCCATGGGCTGGCGGCCCGATATGTCCCAGGTGGTTGCCACGGATAAGCGTGTCGCCATCATTGGTGCCGGCCCCGCGGGTTTGGCTTGCGCCGATGTGTTGGTTCGCAACGGTGTCCAGCCGGTGGTGTTCGATCGCCATCCTGAGATAGGTGGCCTGCTGACGTTTGGTATCCCGGAGTTTAAGCTGGAAAAAGGCGTGATTCAGCGTCGCCGCGAAGTCCTAGAAGGCATGGGCGTCGAATTTCGACTCAATGTCGAGGTCGGTAACGATATCCCGTTTCAGTCATTGCTTGATGAATACGATGCCGTATTCCTCGGCATGGGGACGTACACCTCCATGAAGGGAGGCTTCCCGGGTGAAGACCTGGACGGCGTACATGATGCGCTGCCGTTCCTGATCTCCAACGTCAATCACAGCATGGGCTACGAAAAAGCGCCGGCCGATTTTATCTCGATGAAGGGTAAGCGGGTTGTGGTGCTCGGTGGTGGTGATACGGCGATGGACTGTAACCGGACCTCGATTCGTCAGGGGGCCAAATCGGTACACTGCGCCTACCGTCGGGATGAAGCGAATATGCCGGGCTCGCGTAAAGAAGTGGTTAACTCCAAAGAGGAAGGGGTTCGTTTTCTGTTTAATCGCCAGCCCATCGAAGTGGTTGGGGAAAATGGCAAGGTTACCGGCCTGAAGGTGGTTACGACCGCCCTGGGCGAGCCCGATGCACAGGGTCGCCGTGCGCCCGTTGTGGTGGAAGGCAGCGAAGAAGTGGTGCCTGCCGATGCGATTTTGGTCGCCTTTGGTTTCCGTCCCAGCCCTGCGCCTTGGTTTGCTGATTTTGGTATCGACCTGGATCAGAGCGGGCGCGTTGTCGCGCCGGGCGAGGTCGAAGGTAAAGGGTTTGCCTTCCAGACCAGTAATGCACAGGTTTTCGCGGGTGGTGATATGGTTCGCGGCTCCGATCTGGTGGTGACGGCGATCGACGAAGGACGCCGGGCGGCCGACGGGATTATGGAATACCTGAACATCTGAGCGCAAAAGGGCATCAAAAAGGCACGCGGCTAACGTGCCTTTTTTTTTGCAAAAGGCCTATACTTGGCCGCTGATTTGGAAATCGAATAGAGCGTCAACATGTCTGAACTAAAAAATGACCGTTTTCTTAAAGCACTGCTGCGCGAGCCGGTAGATGTTACCCCGGTATGGATGATGCGCCAGGCTGGACGTTATTTACCCGAGTACCGTGCCACCCGTAGTCAAGCAGGCGATTTCATGAGCCTGTGTCGCAACGCCGACTTTGCCTGCGAAGTGACGATTCAGCCTTTGGAGCGCTTCGATCTTGATGCCGCCATCCTGTTCTCCGACATTTTGACCGTGCCGGATGCCATGGATCTGGGGCTGTATTTCGAAACGGGCGAGGGCCCCAAGTTTAAAAAAGTCGTGCGTACTGCCGCCGATGTTGACGCACTGCCTATTCCTGATGTGACCACCGATCTGGGGTACGTGATGAATGCGGTGCGCACCATCCGCGCCGAGTTGAATGGCCGTGTACCCCTGATCGGATTCTCCGGCAGCCCCTGGACACTGGCAACCTATATGGTTGAAGGTGGCTCCTCCAAGGACTTCCGTCATATCAAGCAGATGATGTATCAGTCCCCGGAAGTCCTGCATCAGATGTTGGATAAGCTGGCGATCACCGTAACCGCGTACCTGAACGAACAGATTCGTTCCGGCGCGCAGGCGGTACAGATCTTCGATACCTGGGGTGGCGTATTGAGCGGCCCTTGCTACGAAGAGTTCTCCCTTAACTACATGAAGAAAATCGTTGATGGTTTGATTCGTGAGCATGACGGACGCCGGGTTCCCTCCATTCTGTTCACAAAGAATGGCGGACAGTGGCTGGAATCGATTGCGGCGGCGGGCGCCGATGCGCTGGGTCTGGACTGGACCACGAACATCGATGAGGCGCGTGAGCGGGTTGGTTCGCAGGTCGCCATTCAGGGCAACATGGACCCCAGCGTGCTGTATGCATCCCCAGAGCGTATCCGGACTGAAGTGGCCGACATTCTTGGCCGTTTCGGTGCCAACCCGGGTCATGTGTTTAACCTGGGGCATGGCATTCACCAGTTTGCTGACCCGGACCATGCGCGCGTCTTTGTCGATGCGGTGCATGAGCTGAGTGCTAAGTACCACGCTTAAGTGTTGTCTTAGCGAATAAAAAAACCGCCTCGGGCGGTTTTTTTATGTCTGCTAATTACGGGGCAGCAGGACGATCGATGAGCCACGCAGCAGGGCTATCGGTGTTCCACGGTGCAGGGTAATCGTGCAAGAGAACCGGTATTACCCTGCGCCGCTCAAGCCCGTGTTAGAAGATTTCTGAGGGGCGGAGTCGGTCTGAATCGATGATTTCCGTGCCTCCACCGAGGCCGGGGAGGCGTTTCAGCAGTTCTTCATCTTTGCCTTTTTGTATAACAATTTCAACGCGGCGGTTCAATGAGCGGTTCTCTGCGCTATCGTTGGGAGCCAGGGGCTTGGTATCCGCGTAGCCGATGACCTGATAGCGGGCCTGGTCGATACGTGGGTCGACAAACAGTTCCTGGGCGACAGACAGGGCGCGTGCAGAGGATAGCCCCCAGTTGGACTGGAATTGCGCCGTAGAGATGGGGATATTGTCGGTGTGGCCTTCAATCGAGACAGTGCCGTGAATGTTAATCAGCACGTCACGGATGGTGGAAATAATGGGGATAAACTCAAAGTTAAGGTCGGCAGCGCCCGAGGAAAAGGAGCCCTTTTCCTTGACCCGGATAATCACCTTGCTTTCCCGGGTTTCCACTTCAACGCTGCCTTTGCCTATTTCATTCTGTAGTGCCATGGCGATCGTTAGCGCATCTTCTTTGGCTTCGCTTTCACTTTCCTGGCGCTCGGCCTCCATTTTTTCGATCAATTCCTGGATTTCGCCGGCATTCGGGTCAAGATAGTCCGACTTGCCCTGCTGACGGCGAACATCGAGGGAGCGCTGCGAGGTTTCGGTGGTGAACTGACGAACTTCGTTGAAGGGGGTCGGTTCGGGCCGCCCGGGACTGAATTCCTGGGCGATAATGCTGGTGCCCTTGGGAATATCCTTGAGCTTGATCTGATTCTGGACGCCGAAAGCTTCGCGCATGGAACCCGCCAGCTGCTTGAATTTAAGGACATCCATCTCAGAGAAGGAGAGCAGGAGCACGAAAAAGCACATCAGCAGCGACATCAGATCGGCGAAGGTAGCCATCCACGCCGGGGATCCGGGTGGCGGGCATTTACATTTGACCGGTTCGTCACTCATACGGGGCTCCGCCTGTTATTCGGCATTGCCGCGTTTGCCTTCGGCGATGTAGTTCTTCAGCATCGATTCGATGACACGGGGGTTTTGTCCGGCCTGAATGGCCAGTAGACCATCAATGACCAGCGCTTTGCTGGTGGCTTCTTCATTGCGACGGTTGGTGAGTTTGTCGGCAATAGGAATGGCGAACATGTTGGCGATCATCGCCCCGTAAAGGGTTGTCAGCAGGGCGATAGCCATCGCGGGACCGATCGATTTGGGATCGTCCATGTTAGCCAGCATTTGCACCAGGCCGACCAGGGTGCCGATCATCCCCATGGCCGGGGCTACATCACCCATCGCCTTGAAGAGGTTGGCGGCGAGTTCATGCCGGGTCTCGGTTTCGTTCTTGTCTTTGACGAGGAGTGTTTTGACAACCTCGGGGTCGTGGCCGTCAACCAGAAGTTGGATGCCGCGCTGCATAAAAGTACTGCTGACCTGCTTTTCTTCCAGCGACAGGAGCCCGCCTTTGCGGGCTGCGTCGGCCAGATCCACCGTTTCTGCGATCAGGTCATCCAGGGAGGTCGATTTGAAACTAAAGGCTTTGCCCGCGCTTTTCATGGCGCCGGTAAACTGCCCCATGGTGTACTTCATCAGGACCACCATCAGGGTGCCGCCGATAACGATCAGCATGGAAGGCGGGTTAACGAAAACGCCGGCGCTGCCCCCGAGTACAATTGCAGAAATAATGATGCCGAATGAGCCCAGCAGTCCAACCAGCGTTGCGATATCCACCCGCGATTCCTCGATACGACTCCCCCCGGATCACGGGAAAGAGGTTGAACAGTCTATGGAACAAGGATCATAACAAAAACTGACACTTGGATCAGCTGATCCTGGTCAATCTCGCGGCTAGTCAGCCCCCCTTAGTTTGACCCCATAGTGAGGCTCAGGTAATGTACATTTCCCTATTTATCTGTGTGTTTGATCTGCTATGTCACCGCGAAAAAAGACCCCCGATTTTGAGCAGAGTCTGGCTGAATTAGAGACTCTGGTTAGCGCTATTGAGCAGGGCGACCTGTCTTTGGAGCAGTCTCTTGCCGCTTTTGAGCAGGGGGTGCGTCTGACCCGAGAATGCCAGCAGCGCCTCCAAGATGCGGAGCAGCGCGTGCAGGTGCTGATCGAACAAAATGGCGAGTTGGTTACCCGGCCTCTCGATGGCGAGGTTGACCGGCTGCCGGACGATGCATCATGAGTTTGAAACAAAATCTGCCTGTCTGGCGTGCCCGGGTTGATCAAACGCTGCAGGCCGCCTTGCTGCCCGGCGAGGATGCCCGGCTACGCGAAGCCATGAGTTACAGCCTGTTCAATGGCGGAAAGCGATTGCGTCCCGTACTCTGTTACGGCGCCTGTGAGGCCCTCGGTGGTGATCTGGCATTGGCGGATGCCGCTGCCGCTGCCGTGGAGTGTATTCACGCCTACTCGCTGGTGCACGATGATCTGCCTGCGATGGATGATGACGCGTTACGCCGCGGTAAGCCGACCTGTCATATTGCTTACGACGAAGCCACGGCTATTCTGGCGGGAGATGCTCTGCAGGCCTTAGCCTTTGAACTCTTGTCCACCGCACAGGGCGGGCAGGCCCCGGCGCTACCCGTAGATCCGGCGCTTCCCGTAGATCCGGCGGTAGCAGTAGACCCGGCTGTGCACTTAGACCCCGTGGTGCAATTAGAGATGCTGCGAACACTGGCGCTGCAGAGCGGCCATCAGGGGATGGTCGCCGGCCAGGGTGTCGATATGGCCTCGGCGGGTAGCCCCATCAGTTGTGACACACTGGAACGGATGCATCGCCTGAAAACCGGTGCCTTGATCCGTGCCAGCGTTCGTTTGGGTGGGTTGGCCGCCGCGGCCTCCGCGTCGCAATTGGCGGCCTTAGATCGTTATGCTGCCGCACTAGGATTGGCGTTTCAGGTACAGGACGACATTCTCGATATCGAAGGCGATACCCAGACCCTGGGTAAGCCGCAAGGCTCTGATCTGGCCGCCGACAAATCAACTTATCCGGCGTTGCTGGGTATGGCGCAGGCCAAGCGTCTGGCGTTATCGCTGCATGAGGACGCGCTGGACGCACTGACCTCTTTCGATCGCCGTGCCGGCACGTTGCGAGACCTGGCTGATTATGTGATCCACCGTGACCATTGATACGGTGTTCCCGGTGATACCGACGCAGCGCCCCGAAACGCCGCTGTTGGACCTCATCCAGTCGCCTGCGGACCTACGGCGCTTACCCATCGCGTCACTGCCGGCGCTTGCCGAGCAGTTACGCGCCTTCTTGCTCTATAGCGTTGGCCAAACCGGCGGTCATTTTGGCGCGGGTCTGGGGATCGTCGAACTGACCATCGCGCTGCATTATGCCTTCGATACGCCGGACGATCGTGTGGTCTGGGATGTGGGCCATCAGTGTTACCCGCATAAAATACTGACGGGGCGGCGTGAGCAATTGCTGTCGATTCGCCAAGCCGGTGGTTTGGCGCCCTTTCCCAAGCGCGAAGAGAGTCGCTACGATACCTTTGGGGTCGGGCATTCCAGTACCTCGATCAGCGCCGCGTTGGGCATGGCGCTGGCCGCGCGCTTACAGGGCGAGCACTATCGCGCCATCGCGGTTATTGGCGATGGCGCCATGACCGGCGGGATGGCGTTCGAAGCACTTAACCATGCCGCGCATACCCATACCAACTTGCTGGTCATCCTTAACGACAACGATATGTCCATCTCACCCAATGAAGGTGGGCTGGCCACGTATTTTGATCGCAACTTACGCAGTCGGACCGGCTCATCAACCACCGCCAGTATGTTTGAGGCGCTGGAGTTTCATTACAGTGGCCCGATCGATGGCCACGATCTTGATGCGCTAATCCGGGAATTATCGCGGTTGCGGCGAGCATCGGGCCCGCAGTTTTTGCATGTGCGCACCTTGAAAGGAAAAGGCTTTCTGCCTGCCGAGCGGGATCCCGTCGGCTACCATGCGATCACCAAATTACCGGCTCCCACAGGGCCGACGAAGACGGTTTCAGGAGCGCCGCAAGGGCAGAAGTATTCCGACGTGTTCGGGCAGTGGTTATGCGCTCAAGCGGGCTGCGATACGCGTTTGGTGGGGATTACGCCGGCCATGAGCGAAGGGTCGGGCATGGTGGGGTTTGCCGAGCGTTTTCCTGCGCGTTATTTTGATGTGGCTATTGCCGAACAGCATGCCGTGACATTGGCCGCGGGTTTGGCCAGCGCGGGTTCGAAGCCGGTATTGGCGATCTATTCGACGTTTTTACAGCGCGGCTATGATCAGCTGATTCACGATGTTGCCCTGCAAAATCTCGATGTCTTGTTTGCCATCGATCGCGCCGGCTTGGTCGGGGAAGACGGTCCAACCCATCACGGTAGTTTCGATTTAAGCTATCTGCGCTGCATTCCTAATCTGGTCATCATGGCGCCGTCAGATGAGGCCGAGACGCATGTGATGTTAAGCACGGGGTATCACTATGCCGGCCCCGCCTGTGTGCGCTACCCGCGCGGCAAGGGGCCGGGCGTTACGGTTCCCGCAGGGCTTCAGATGCTGGATATTGGCCGTAGCCGGACAGTGCGTGAAGGGGCCGCCGGGGCACTTCTCTGTTTCGGCACGCTGCTGGAGACGGCTAAAACAGTCGCCGCGGCGTTGGACCTGACGCTGGTTGATATGCGCTTCATAAAACCGCTGGATGGCGACAGAATTATTCAGCTGTCCACGACGATGCCGCTGCTGGTGACCCTGGAAGAGAATGCGATTGCAGGTGGCGCCGGCTCTGGCGTGAATGAATTTCTGGCCGCGCAGGGTATTGTTGTGCCGATTCTGAACCTGGGGCTGGCGGACCATTATGTGGAGCATGCTGCGCCGGCGCAGCAGCTGAGCGCCGAAGGGCTTGATGCAGCGGGTATTCAGGCACAGATTGAAGCGCGCCTGGCGCGCTTGGCTCTTTCTGCCTGAGCCAAATAGCCTGAAGGTTTTTTCTCTGTACGTCTAATAGCGCCCGGACGGCCGTCGGGGCGCACCCTTGCGCCTGTCAGGAGGGTTTGAAGTGATGCTCGGTCATCATATGGCCGAGTTTGCCTGCCTTGGTTGCCAGGTACTCTTCATTGTGGCGGTTCTTACCGACCTGAAGCGGTACCCGTTCACTGACGGGAACACCGCACTTGATCATCGCAGCAACTTTACGCGGGTTATTGGTCATCAGCCGGGTGGACGTGATTCCCAGGTGGTTCAACATAGGCTGGCAGATACTGTAATCACGTAGATCGGCGGCAAAGCCCAGGCGTTCGTTGGCTTCAACGGTATCGGCCCCGCCATCTTGCAGGTGGTAGGCGCGTATCTTGTTCAGTAGCCCGATACCGCGGCCTTCCTGGCGTAAATACAGCAGTGCCCCACGCCCCTCTTCGGAGATCCGTTTCAGCGCTTCCTGGAGCTGGAAACCACAATCGCAGCGCATGCTGAATAACGCATCACCGGTCAGGCACTCGGAGTGGATGCGGGCCAGTACCGGTGCGCCGTCGTCGACATCCCCCATGGTCAGCACGACATGTTCTTTTCCGGAATCGTTATCCTGAAACCCGTGCATGGTAAATATTCCCCAGGGCGTGGGAAGTTTTGATGATGCGATGTAACTGACTGACACGGATCTGTTTCCTCAACAACGATGCGGGGATATTTTACCAACGCAGTCGGATATTGGCGAACGAAAACTGGCTTTAACGAATCTGCACTATAAAACAAATCTATACTAAAGCATAAGGCTGGCGTTTTTTACTACCGTCGTTGCCGGCCTGAAGCAGGATGTGGTCTGACAACGCGGTCTGTTTTAAAGCCAAGGAGCTTGTTATGGATCCGATTCTACTCGCTTTTTTGATGATCGTGCTGTTTGCTGGGCCAAAACTTTGGACGCGTTATATTTTTTATAAGTACAGCCGTGATCGTGACGATATCCCGGGGACCGGCGGGGAGCTGGTAGAGCACCTGCTGGAGCGCCTGGCGTTGAAACGGGTTCAATTGCAGCCCTCGCGCTCTCGCAGTCACTATGACCCCACGATCAAGGCCGTCCGTCTTTCCGAGCATACCATGAATGGCACTAGCCTGACGGCCGTGGTGCGTGGTGCGTGGTGCGTTTGAAGTCGGGCATGCGCTGCAGGACAACCGGAATGAGCGTTTGCTGAATTACCGCTATCAGCTGCTGCAGTTAGCCGCAGCCGGTGAGCGTTTTGGCATCGTCGGCGTGCTACTGAGTCCGATTATCGCGGCGTTTTCGCTGCAGCTGGGTGGCGTGTTGCTGTTTGCCGGCGTTGTGTCGTTATTCTCGGGAATCGCCACCCAGTTGCTGGTGGTGCCGATCGAGTGGGAAGCCGGCTTTTCCATCGCGCTGCCGTTGCTGACGAAGGGCGCTTATATCGCGCCTCAGGACGGCGCGGCGGTGCGGCTGTTATTTCTGGCCTGCGCCCTGAGTCGCTTAGCCCATGCGTTGGCCGATATTATCGATGGTCGCCATTGGTTGCGGGTGATCGGCTTGTGGCGACCGTCTCGGTCCTGATCCGGGCAGCAAGGAGGTGTTTTTCTGGACTACAGGCTAAACGCCATGATGGCCTGGAGACAGGCCAGGGCAAACAGGCCGGCGATCAGGTCATCCAGCATGATGCCGAATCCGCCGGAGACGCGCTTGTCTGCCCAGCTGATCGGCCAGGGCTTCCAGATATCAAACACACGAAACAGGATGAATCCCAGGCTGACCCACAGCCAGTCAGGGGGGACTAAGGTCAGGGTTACCCACAGGCCGACAAATTCGTCCCAGACGATACCGCCATGATCATGCACCCCCAGGTCTTCGGCAGTACGGCCGCAGAGGTAGATTCCGACCACAAAGGTTACGACGAGCATTAACAAGTAGTAAGGCAGGGGTAGGGGTTGCATAAGCCACCAGAGCGGAACGGCGGCGAGCGTACCCCAGGTGCCGGGAGCCTTGCGAGCAGCGCCGCTGCCCAGGCCAAAGGCGAGTAGGTGGATCGGGTTGCGCCAGTCGGGTCGGGTCGGGTGACTCACTGCATGCCTCTTCAGTTTGTTTGTCGTGCGCTCAGGTACGTATGGACGGTTGTTCCTTGGGTCACATCGGGTTGACCACCGGCTAAAAGTGCTGGTAGCCGGTGCTCCCGCGCTGCTCGGTTGGTTTGCCCTTCTGAAGGCAGATCAGGGCGTCACCGGCCGTAATGGTCCCAATGCGGGTTAGCGGCAGCGGGTGGTCGCACAGCGCCTGCTCAAAGTCGGCGTGTTGGGCGGCGTTAACGGCGAAACAGAGTTCAAAGTCTTCGCCGCCGGACAGCGCCCAGTTTAACGATCGCTTGGTGTTGTAATGGCTTTTCATCGCCGTGGAGTGTGGAATGAGGCTCAGTTCTATTTCGGCACCGACGTTGCTGGCTTTGAGGATATGCCCCAGATCGGCCAGCAAACCATCGGAAATATCGATCGCAGCGGACGCGTAGGGCCGGATCGCCAGCCCGGTTTCTATGCGCGGTGTGGGCGCGTAGAACCGGCCCTGTAGATACGGATCGGCCTGCGCCTGATGCTGGATTTGATCCAGACCCGCCATGGCATCGCCGAGAGTACCGGACACATACAGTGGATCACCGGCTCGGGCACCTCGACGGCACATGGCTTTACCTGTCGGCACAAATCCGTGTACCTGCAGGCTGACACTGAGTGGGCCCCGGGTGGTATCGCCGCCAACCAGTGACAGGCGGTGGCGCCGGGTGAGGGTGGCCAGCGTGGCACTGAAGGGTTGCAACCAGCTGATATCGGCGTTGGGCAGCGTCAGGGCGAGGGTGATCCAGGCAGGTCGAGCGCCCATGGCCGCGAGATCGCTGAGACAGGCCCCCATCAGACGGCTGGCGATATGCTCCGGTGCGGTACCCGCCGGAAAATGGGTGCCTTCGACCAGGGTATCGAGAGAAACAGCCAGCTGCTCTCCCTCCGGTACCCGCAGCAGGGCGCAATCATCGCCGATCCCCAGATCGACGCCCTCGCCATCACCCGCAAGCGGGACAAAGAAACGACGTATCAGGTCAAACTCGGCCAGCGCCATAGCGAATCAGGCCTTGCCGGTTTCAGCGCTGCGCAGCTGACGTGCCAGCTTGTCGAGTACGCCGTTGACGTACTTGTGGCTTTCCGTCGCACCGAAGGTTTTCGCCAGATTTACGCATTCGTTGATCACGACGCGGTAAGGCACCACGATGCGGTGCGCCAACTCAAAGGCGCCCATGCGTAAAATACTCAGCTCGATCGGGTCCAGCTCGTCCAGCGGGCGGTCGATCAGCGGCGCCAGATGGGTATCGAGCTCGCCGGCTTTTGCGGGGACGCCATGCAGCAGTTCACTGAACATCGCGATATCGGTATTCACCATATCGTGATCGGTGCGAAACTGCGCTTCGATCTCGGCGACCGGAGAACCGGCCATCTGCCACTGGTACAGCGCCTGCAGGGCGAAGTTTCTGGCCTGACGACGTTGCTCGGTCTTGGAGTTGTTACGCTTTTTTTGCTCGCTCACGGCGCTTAACCCTCGAGCTGGCGCAGCAGGCTGACCATTTCCAGTGCGGACAGTGCGGCTTCAGCACCTTTATTACCCGCCTTGGTACCGGAACGCTCGATGGCCTGTTCAATGGAGTTGACGGTCAGGATGCCGTTGGCAACAGCCACGTCGTGGCTGAGAGACACCTGGCTGATACCTTTGCTGCTCTCGGCGCTGACGTATTCAAAGTGCGGTGTACCACCGCGGATCACGGCCCCCAGCGCGATGATGGCATCGTCTTGCTTTTGGGCGGCAACCCGTTGTACGGCTAACGGGATTTCAAACGCGCCGGGTACACGGATAACGCGGATGTTCTCCTCCGGTACACCGTGGCGGGTCAAGGCGTCGATGGCGCCGCTGAGCAGGCTTTCGACAACAAAGCTGTTAAAACGACCGACGACAATGGCGTAACGGCCGGTGGTATCGGTAAAGGTGCCTTCAATGGTTTGAATGGTCATAATTCATGCATTCCTAGGGTCTAAGGATCAGTTCGCGCAGGAGATAAACTCCACGATCTCCAGGTCGAAGCCGGAAAGCGCATTAAATTTGGTGGGTGAGCTGAGCAGGCGCATTTTGCCAACGCCAAGATCGCGCAGAATCTGCGAGCCGGTACCAATCGTCAGGTAGGTGCCGGTGCCATCGGTGTGGACCTGGCGTTGCGGGCGGTCGGCGAAGTAAGCATCCAGGCTGGACGTGAAATCTTCCGGTTCGGTATCACCGAGCAACACCACGACGCCGCAGCCTTCTTCGGCAATTTTCTGCAAGGATTTGCGAAAGCTCCATTTGGGTTCATTCAGTGCCGGTACGCCGATAATGTCCCGCAGCGCATCGGCCATATGAACCCGTACCAGGGTCGGCTCATCGGTTGTGATGCGGCCTTTGATCAGCGCCAGATGCGAGGCATTGTGGATGGTATCCCGGTAGGCAATAACCTGAAAATCGCCGTATTCCGTCGGCAGTACATAGTTGTTCTGCCGTTCTATCGTGTGTTCATGCATCGTGCGGTAGTGGATAAGGTCGGCAATGGTGCCTATTTTCAGGTTGTGCTTTTCCGCAAAGATTTCCAGGTCGGGGCGGCGAGCCATGGTGCCGTCTTCGTTCATGATCTCCACGATGGCGGCTGCGGGTAGGCAGCCTGCCATACGCGCCAGATCGCAGCCTGCTTCCGTATGACCGGCGCGACTGAGTACGCCGCCGGGTTGCGCCATCAGCGGGAAGATATGTCCCGGCTGAACGATACACTCGGGACGGACGTTTGGCGCGACGGCCGTGCGCACGGTATGGGCGCGGTCGGCGGCGGAGATACCGGTGGTCACGCCCTCGGCGGCCTCGATGGAAACGGTGAAGTTGGTCGAATGCTGCGCGCCGTTCTTGTGTACCATAAGGGGCAGTTGCAGCCGCTCGCAATGGTCGCGCGTCAGGGTCAGGCAGATCAGGCCCCGGGCATGGGTGGCCATGAAGTTGATATCTTCGGGACGTACCTTCTCCGCAGCAATGATCAGATCGCCTTCGTTTTCGCGATCTTCGTCATCCATCAGGACGACCATTTTACCCTGACGAATATCTTCAATCAGTTCTGCGGTACTGTTAAGGTTCATTGAAGGTCTCCACTGTCATTCGTTATCGTACAGGTTCAGCCGTTGCTGCCTGTCCTATCTTATACATGTCGGCCGAGAAAACCGTTCTCAGCGAGCAGGGCGGTGGTGACGCCTTCGGTTTGCTGCGGTTGCGTCGATCCGTGGTCCGCATTATCTGCCGGTGCGCCGGTTAGCAGGCGTTCGAGATAGCGGGCGATAAGGTCAACTTCCAGATTCACCCGGCGGCCGACACTGTAATACTTAATGAGGGTTTGTTCTACTGTGTGCGGGACGATATTCAGCGTAAAGCTATCGCTGTTGGCACTATTGACCGTCAGACTGACCCCGTCAACGCAGATGGAGCCTTTGGGGGTAATGTAGCGCGCCAGGGTCTTGGGGGCGCGGATCGTGAAGCGAATAGAACGTCCGTCCTCGCGCCGTTCGGTGACTTCACCGATGCCGTCGACGTGACCGCTGACAATGTGCCCTCCTAGACGGCTGGTCGGCATCATGGCCTTTTCCAGGTTAACCGGATCACCGGCTTTGAGTCGATGAAACTCCGTGTGTGCCAGGGTCTCACGGGATACATCGGCCCAGAAGCCGTCCCCCGGCAGTTCGACGACGGTCAGGCAGACGCCGTTAACCGCAATGCTGTCGCCACGCTTTACATCGCTCAGATCCAGTTGGCCGGTTTGGATACGCAGGCGCAGATCGCCGCCCTGTTCACGGCTGTCCGCCGTTGTGCCGATCGCTTCGATAATGCCGGTGAACATCAGTTTGCCTCCGCGGGGGTACGGGCTGTTGTGGCTATTGTGGCTGGCACGGGAACCGGCTTTGCATCGGTGCCCGAGGGTGTCAGTGTCAAACGCAGGTCCGCGCCAACCTGGCGCAGATCGGTGAGAGTGAGCCGGCGTTGTTGTGCCATGCGGTCAATGCCGGGGAGATGGAACAACGGGCGGGCTGCGTCGCCCAGCAGTGTCGTTGCCATATAGATAATGAGCTCGTCTGCGAGGTCGGCCTGGATAAGGCTGCCGGTCAGCGTGGCACCGGCTTCCACCAGCACATCGTTGCACTCGCGCTCTTGGGCCAGCCAGCGCAGAACGCCGGCCGGCTCGAGGGCCGGCAGCTGGACCAGGGTCGCACCGGCGTTCTCTAGCGCGGCGGCGCGTTCCCGGTCATGGCTGCAGTGAAAAATAAGTGTTTCACCGGGCTGGCGCAGCAGGTTGGCCGAGCAGGGCGTGCGCAGCCGAGAATCGAGCACGACACGCAGCGGTTGGCGGCGCGTCAGTTGATCGGTGTCCGGCAGGCGCAGCTGCTCGGCCCGCAAGGTCAGGGCGGGGTCGTCGGCCAGTACCGTGCCGATCCCGGTCAAGATGGCGCTGCTGCTGGCACGCAGGCGTTGCACATCGCTACGGGCATCCGCGCCGGTAATCCATACCGATTCGCCCGAGGCCATGGCGGTTCGGCCATCGAGGCTGGTTGCTTGTTTGATACGCACCCAGGGGCGTCCCCGGCTCATGCGGCTGATAAAACCGGTATTCAGGGCGCGGGCCTGTGCTTCCAGCAGCCCCCATTCAACCGTGATGCCCGCGTCCTGCAGGCGCTGGTGGCCGCGCCCGGCGACTTGCGGGTTGGGGTCCTGCATGGCCGAAATGACGCGGGAGACACCGGCGGCAATCAAGGCATCGGCACAGGGCGGAGTGCGCCCCTGATGGCTGCAGGGTTCCAATGTCACGTAGGCGCTAGCGCCACGAGCCAAGGGGCCTGCCGCAGCCAGCGCGATCACTTCGGCGTGGCCCTCACCGGCGCGTTGATGGAAGCCTTCGCCGACCACGGCCCCGTCCTTAACCAGGACACAACCAACCCGCGGGTTGGGGTGGGTGGTATACCGCCCTTGCGCGGCCAGTTGCAGGGCGCGGGCCATATGGCGCTGGTCGGTGCTGTTAAACGGCGTCATCGTTGTTCACCGGGCTAACGTTTTGTGAGGCCATGCGTTCGATCTCGGCGCGGAACTCGTTCAGGTCCTGAAAACGACGGTAGACGGAGGCGAAGCGCACATAGGCGACTTCGTCCAGATTGCGCAGCTCCTGCATCACTGCTTCGCCAACGGTCATGGAGGTCACCTCGCGTTCGCCGGTGGCGCGCAGGGTATGTTTGATGCGGCTGATGCCGGATTCGATCTGTTCGATACTTACCGGGCGTTTTTCCAGCGAGCGCAGGATGCCGGCCCGTAGCTTTTCTTCGTCAAAGGGCTGGCGCGTGCCATCCTGCTTGACGATACGGGGCATCAGCAGCTCGGCAATCTCGAAGGTGGTAAAGCGCTCGGCGCAACCCAGGCATTCGCGACGCCGCCGTACCTGCTCGCCTTCGCCGACCAGACGGGAGTCGATCACTTTTGTCTCATGGGCGCGGCAAAAAGGGCAGTGCATCGGCGGGTCCTGTTACATTGACTGGATTAAGGCGTGCTGAAGCGGTGCGGCGCCGGTCTGGTTTCAGAAACGGCAAAGCCCCGACCACGAAGGGCGGGGCTTTTTCGCGTCACGGAATGGGTCTTACTGGTACACAGGGAAGCGCGCGCATAGCGCCAGAACCTGCTGTTTAACCCGCTCGATGGTCTGCTCGTTGCTGAGGTCGTCCAGCACGTCGCAGATCCAGCCTGCCAGTTCGGTGGCTTCTGGGGCGCCGAAACCACGACGGGTAATCGCCGGTGTACCGATACGCAGACCGCTGGTGACAAACGGGGAGCGAGGATCGTTGGGCACGGCATTCTTGTTGACCGTGATGTTGGCGCGACCCAGTGCCGCATCGGCATCTTTACCGGTAATATCTTTCTTGATCAGATCAACCAGGAACAGATGGTTATCGGTACCGTTGGAGACAATATCGATACCGCGCGCCATAAAGACCTTAACCATCGCCTGGGCGTTGGCGACAACCTGCTGCTGATAGGCCTTGTACTCTTCGGTCATGGCTTCTTTGAAGCAGATCGCCTTGGCGGCAATAACGTGCATAAGCGGGCCACCCTGGCTTTCCGGGAATACCGCGAAGTTCAGCTTCTTTTCCAGCGCTTCGTTGGCTTTGGCCAGGATCAGACCGCCGCGGGGACCGCCCAGGGTTTTGTGCGTGGTGGTGGTGACCACGTCGGCGATCGCGACCGGAGAGGGGTAGACGCCTGCGGCGACCAGTCCGGCTACGTGAGCCATGTCAACAAACAGGAAGGCACCGACCTTGTCGGCGATAGTGCGGAAACGCTGCCAATCGACGATGCGCGAGTAGGCGGAGAAGCCTGCCACGATCATGCGCGGCTTGTGCTCCAGCGCGAGCCGCTCGACTTCGGCGTAATCGATATCGCCGGTTTCGGCATTCAGGCCGTACTGAACGGCGTTATAGATACGACCGGAGAAACTGACGGATGCACCGTGGGTCAGGTGGCCACCGTGGGCCAGGCTCATGCCGAGAACGGTGTCGCCAGGCTTGCACAGCGCCATGTAAACGGCGGCGTTTGCCTGCGAACCAGAATGGGGCTGAACGTTGGCGTAATCGGCACCAAACAAGGCTTTGGCGCGGTCGATAGCCAGCTGCTCGATGACATCGACGTGTTCGCAGCCACCGTAGTAACGCTTGTTGGGATAGCCTTCGGCATACTTGTTGGTCAGGCACGAACCCTGCGCCGCCATAGAACGGGGGCTGGCGTAGTTTTCTGAGGCGATTAGTTCGATGTGCTCTTCCTGACGCTTCTGTTCTGCTTCGATGGCCGCAAAAACCTCCGAATCGAAATCAGCAATGGACATCTCTTTATTCATCATTATTCGCTATCCCCTGGAGACGAGAATTGAAAATCGATTGGGCAGTGCCATCGAGAAAGCCGCGGATTATAGCCTATTCAGACGGGTAAGCGCACATGAAACTGCATCAGGTGTCGCGGAATGGCACTCATGCGACCGCAGGCCCGCTGCGCGAAGAACCGGGCAATGGCCTGCAATTGAAAATTATGCACGTAGATCAGCCTGCACTTGCGTGCGATGTTCGGATAGAATTGATTTCATTTTTTACATTCAGCACAGGTTGACTACGGTATGGCACAGTAGCGTCTAAAATAGGGACTAGAATTTTGTAACCCAAGGTGGGTGGGTGCAACCCAGCTACCTACAAAGCATGGCAGCTATCAGCTATGCCGCAAACCCCTCGATTTTAGTTCAATATCTGTAAATTCTGTAAAGTTAAGCCACTTTTACCCCGGTTATCAGCTCCAAACTTTACAAAAACGCTCCCCCAACTCCTTGTCTAATTCTGTGCAAAAATGCCTGAAATGGCATTCCTGGTATCAGGCTCAACCATCGTGCCCTGACAACCTCTACACTGGCCCTACGACACCCACGGCACTCCGAGCCAACCCTGTTAAGTAATCAGGAGGGGCGTGGATCTGATCCTGTGTTTTTGGTTTGCTCTTAGCTCGTTGAGTTTGAGCTACACAAATAACTTTCACAGAGTCCAGAATCCTTACCAACCTGTCCATCATCGCTCATGCAAACCTCACCAGCGACAGCTTCCGCCCCATAGCTGTCACTTGGGGGCTTCGAACACAGAAGCCCTCCCAGCTCTCCAGAAGCAAGAAAGCAGACGCTGGATTTACTGTTCTAAACGCTTTGTAACGGCAAGACCTGCGACTAACCGGCCATCAGCCTGGAGGTATGTTAGGTCGATGATCAGCTCGCCTTACCCACTCTGTATGAGCCAAATTCAATATGGAATTTGGTGTGGGTTACATACAGCTCAATAGTGGATAGTTGCTGCGAGTTCGACCGACTTCCGCTGTTGCGCCCTTACTTGCCGTAGCGCGTGATCACCACCATCTATCCGTTTTTGAAAGGTTCGCCCCCGACACGCCCCCACCTGAGACTGATGACCCATTGGAGCTCATGGGACATCGCTTAACGACGCAGGCAGCTCGTGCACAGTATGGGCTGAGAAAGCAGACGGTGGAGCCGGTTTTCGGCATCATCAAGCATGTGATGGGTTTCAGGCAGTTCTCGATGCGAGGATTGGACAAAGTATCAGGCGAATGGACGCTCGCCACGCTGGCGTGGAATGTGAAGCGTATGAATGTACTGAGAATGGCGTGATAAAGAGGCGGTGAGCAGATTTAACGCGAATGCAGAGCGGGATTATAAGAGTGGCAGGGAATTCGTTAGCGGAAATCATGATGCGAAAACCAGCCACTGACACGCGCTCTGATAGCTATATGCCTTATTTCATTCCTAAATCATGTCTGTCGGACGTCAGTCCGACAGACTGCTAGAACAGCTGCACTGTCGTCCATAGCAAGATTCGGTCAGAGCGTTATTCTGCCGGAGGCACGGACCATGTCCCTAGCTTTCATACTGTTTCCCGATTTCTTCCTTATTCTTTGCACGTTTCCTTCGTATCCTTGTTGGCGAGGAGTGGGGTGGCCTTGTGAGGGGAGAGCAGACAGAAGCACAGGGGTGCCGCTCGATTCGCTTAAGTTAGCCGCAATCTCATTCCTCCTCTGATGAATAAGCGCCCCCTGACGTGGCGTCTGTATAGGAGTTAACCATGAATCATCTGCTTGCCTTTCTTGCACTGACTTTGGCTTTCCAGTTCACCCACGCCGGTATCCGTGTGGAAAACTGCGTGATTCGCGAGCCTGCCTCCGGTGCCAATATGACAGCGGTTTATTTCGATCTCGACTACGTGGTCGACGATTTCACCGAATCGTTAAAACTGCCAGGGCCGGAGGCGATTCAGGCCGCCCATCTCGATGCCCTGTCCAACCGGGTGGCGCTCCATAAGTCCACCATGAAGGATGGGGTGATGCGCATGCAGCCGATTCCCCGTTTCAATCTTAAGGAGGGGGCGCTTCGGTTTAAGCCTGGAGGTCTGCACCTGATGATCAAGGATTTGAAAAAGCATCCGAAAGCGGGCGAGACCTACCCGATCCAGATTTGGTTCTCCTATCACCCCGATCTAACCTGCGAGGCGGTGGTGAAAACCTCTGCCGACATCGCCACTGCGTATCAGTAAGGTGCCGTTATGAAAAAAATATTTGAGTCCATCCGTTACCTGAAGCGGTCTGTCCTAGTGGTGCTGGCCGGGATCGGCGTGCTTTTCGGGTTGCTATTGAGCTTGCCGGCGGTCGAAGCGCTGCATTGGGCCAGCAGCAATGACTTTTGCGCCTCCTGTCACACCATGGAACCCATGGTGGAGACTTTCAAGCAAAGTTCCCATGGGGGCAATAACTCTCAGGGGTTTGTTGCCGAGTGTGTTGACTGCCATATCCCTACATCAAATGTGGTCGATCAGTTGTGGGTGAAAGGCACGTCCGGTATGCGTCATATGTGGGGGGAGTTTGTGCTGGGGATGGAGGCGCTGGACTATCAGCAGAAGCATGACGCGCGCTCCGAGTACGTGTTCGACTCCGGCTGCGTCAACTGCCACAAAACTCTCGAAGAGCGGGCGCTGGCAGCCAGCGACAGCTCGCCGGAATCGGATCAGGTCCACAAGCGCTCCTTTGAGAAGAAAGGCAGCGATTCCGACTGGCAGTGTTCATCCTGTCACTTCGATATCGCCCATCCGAACTTGAGGTGGAAGATGAGAGAGCGTGAATACACAAGACTTCGTGAGGCCGCCCAAGCCGCACAGGAAGGAGGTATCTAAGATGTTTAAGCAAAAAATCTTGACCGGTGTCGTTGGGCTTTCCCTCGTGATAGGGTCTGCGTCCCAGGCGTTCGGCGATGAGAAGAATGCCCCGGATTACCGTTTTAAACACAAAATTACCAAGACCTGGGAAGAACTGCCCCCCAAGCTTCAGCGCACCGCTAAGGCCGTCGGCGCCGGCTGCTATATGGGGTGCCATCGGCCCGCGCAGGAGGATGTGTGGAACACACTGAGCCCGCGAATCAAAGGCCTGGATCCCCAGTATATCTATGAGCAGTGGGTCGATGCGGACAACCGCCGCCATAGCGGTATCATGTCACAGATGAAGGTGATGGTTTACTCCTCTCCCGTTCCCTTGATGGAAGCGATCTCCTTGTATTACGGGGAGCAGGAGATGCCCTGGCGTCCGGACCCCGAGGTGTTGGCCAGTGACTCGGCCAAACGGGGTAAGGCAATCTACGATGAGTCTTGCAAGTTCTGTCACGGTGAGCAGGGGGCCTCCACCAATCTGAAGTACCCCTACCTGAAAGGCCAGATGCCGGCGTACCTGTTTGAGCAGATGGTCGCCTATCGCGACGAACGGCGGGTGAATCGAGACGCCAGCAAGATGACCCCCTTTGCCCGGATGTTGAGCGAAGAGGATTACAAAGACGTGATTGCCTATCTGTCCGGCCGTGAGTACAAACCGATTGTCACTAAAGAGTTTATTTCTGGTATCGGCATGCCGCCGGTTGAGGGCTTCAAGCTGCCGGATACCGGTCAGATCCAGAGCTTTATCGATCAGCCTGGAGAGGATTCGGACTATCCCCGTCATCCCTTGAGTTACACCATCTCGGATTCTGGCAAGGTGACCCTTGATAACAACACCAAACTGATGTGGGAGCGAGATAGCTCCCGGGTTTGGATGGACGCGGTAAAGGCTGAGCAGTATTGCGATGGGCTGGAGCTTGATGGCTACGATGATTGGCGCTTGCCGCTGATGAAGGAGCTGTTCAGTATCGCCGATCTGGGGAACTTCCGTCCGGCTATCGATATGGACGCCTTCCTCAATATGCCGCGGATGAGCTCCGGTATTTGGACCTTCCCCAAGAGCGATCACCCGGACCATGTCTGGCACGTCGGCTTCCCCGATGCCCACGTGATGGGGCAACACACCGCTTCGGCCAAGCTGGTGCGTTGTGTGCGCGCCGATAACGGTGCGGCCTTTCACAATAACGAATTGGTGGACAGCGGTAACGGCACCGTGACCGATAAAACCACCCGGTTGTTGTGGCAGCAGAACCTCGATTATACCCGTCGCGATTGGGATAGCGCCATTCAGTACTGCGAGAACATGAATTTCGCAGGCCGTGACGACTGGCGCCTGCCCAACATGAAGGAGTTGCTCTCCATCGTGAATTACAACAAGACCTCGCCCTCCATCGACGAGGCGTTATTTTCCAATACGCCGGCAGATTCTTTCTTTTGGACCAATACCACCCATGTTGGCAACAAGCTAATGTGGGCACGGCCGTTGACCAAGCGTAAGAAGGAGCTGGGACCCGATGAGCTGAACTTCAAGGGTCATTACGATGATACCAAGTGGAGCGTCGGCTTCCAGATCGGTGGAGGTCGCGGAGCCGATAAATCCAGTCAGTTCTGGACCCGTTGCGTCGCTACCTTGTAAGTTAGAAGTGCCCCCGCAAGGGGGCTCTCGTTTTTTTGCAGGCGCGTTGACGAGTGGCTGCGATGGCATCGGAAGAGGGGTAGAAATGTTTCCTTGTCGACGTTTTTTGATCAGAAGGGGGGCAGCACTGCTGTCATTCTATTTCGCTTGCTCGGTGATCTCGCCGGTACAGGCTGCCACCGTGGAGAGGGCGTTGGCAATGCGCTCGACGAGCATAGCCTCCCCAGTAGTGGAAAACCCCTTGGTCGATACCTCACGCCGTTACGATGATGGGGCCCGCTGGGGATTTGTTACCGACCGGCAGTCAAAGCGGGTGGCGGTCATCGACACTTTCAACAATACTCATGCCGACACGCTGGAGCTGGCGGTGATTCCGGCGACGCTGGTAGTGTCGGATATCCAGAATATCCTGGTGTACGCAGATAATAAGACCCCGAAGCTCTATGTCTATGACCTGATCAAACACAGCCAGTGGGCGCTGGATCTTGATCTGGTACCTGCCGACCTGGCTTTCCATGAAGACGGGGCTACACTGGCAATCAGCGGCGAGGACAGGGTGGTCTTAGTCCAGCCCTTGGCGAAAAAATACCTGCTAGAGATCGACGACCTTAAGAGTCCCTTCAGCATCAACTTCGATGCCGGCGGCTATAACCTCTATATTACCGAACAACAGACGGGCTTGACCCATGTATGGCGTTTCCACGATGCCCGTCGATCGCAACTGCAGTTGGGGAATGGCGGTGCGGTTTCCGAAATCACCCTCTCTCCAGACTCACGTATGGCCCTGGTTTCCCAGCCAAGCGAAAACTCAGTGGTGATCTGGGATCTGATGATGAAGGAGCACTTCAAAACCCTGACGTTTGATTCCCCGGCCTGGCGCCCCTATGTCAGCTCCGACAGTAATCACATCATCCTTGCCACCGAAAAGGGTAAGGAATATGTGGTCGACTCCTGGAGTGGGGAGGTGCTGCGGGCGTTGGAAATTGGCAAAAAACCCTCGGCTATTCGCACCGGATGGCTGGAAACCATCGGCGTGATTGAGACGAAAAAGAAGCTCAGTGTTTTCGCTATGAATGAAGATACGCCAGTACGAACATTCCCTATCGTCAACAAACTCAACGAGCTGGTGGTGGTGTCCGATTCCAAGAGCCTTTTTGCGACGCAAGAGGGCAGCAGCCAAGTGATGGTCTTTGATATTCGTAACGGCAAAATGCTGCCTCCTGTCGAAACAGGGTTGATACAGCCTAATCTCATGGCGATGGGGCTCACCAATACCATCTGTCACTGATCCTAAGGTTATCTGCGGGCGAGCGGTATTTTGTCGAACCATGAAAAGGAGGAGGGACATGCGTTACCTACTGTTTGCACTGGCATTAATGGCGGCCGAGGCTCAGGCGGATGCGGAGTTGCAGTTTAGCCTTCACCAGGATGGCGTCGGGCGGGTCACGCAGGATAGCTGGCCAGGCCAGTACCTGCTACTGACCGTGGGTTATCTGTCTTGCCCTGATGTCTGTCCCACGACCCTTTGGGATATGGCTTCGGCCATGAAAATTCTGGGTCAGCGCGCCGAGCACATCACCCCGATTTTTATCTCCATCGATCCCCATCGTGACACGCCGGCCAATATCGCCAGGTATGCAGGCTACTTTGATCCTAAGATGAAGGGTCTGGCGGGGGACATGAATCAGACCAAAGCGGTTGCAACTGCACTTAAGGCGACTTTTGGCTATTCCGTGGAGGGTCGCCCGGTCTATCCGCCGCTTCCGGATCACTACGAGGTATACCACTCGGCGTATGTCTACCTATACGACCCGCAGCATCGGTTGCTGGATGTGTTCGGCTATGGCACAGGTGGGGACGAGTTAGCACGACGTATTGCCCAGTACCTGCCATAGCGGCCTGTAGGAGGGTCGCCGACGGGACTATTTTCGGTCCAGGAGATGCCCTGGTTTTTTCCTATTTCAGCTTTCTTCACCCAGGGGATGAGGGTAGTGTGAACCAAAGATGCTTCCAAGCCGGTACTCGAAGATGATGCTGATCAAGCATAAACTGTTTTTGGCTTTTCTGGTTTCCACCGGGCTGAGCATCGCGGCCATACAGGCGCTGTACCAGTTCAGCTATGAGCGTGGGGGGCTTGATCATATTCGGATGAGGGACCAGAGCCGACTGCAGGGATTGGCCTCAGCGCTTGAGGAGTGGTACGGCGTGCATCAGAGTTGGAATCTGCTGCGTCGCAGCGAGTTTTGCTGGGTACGGGTCTTGGTGGTGAGCCGGCCGGAGATACAGCCCTATATGGAGCCATCTTCGGCAATTTGCCGAGAGCCGCAGGCGGTATCGGAGGGCGCCGCCGAGGACGGTTATCTTGAGTGGCCGCCGAAAGGCAATAGTCTTATTGGGCTCGATATTTTTCAGCCGGTATTTGTAAGAGCGATATTAGTCGATGAGAAAAACCGGGTGGTGGTAGGCCCGCAAGCCTTTCTACCAGCGGGGGATTACCAGCTGCAACCCATTCGTCACCTGGGCCGGTTGGTGGGTCGTGTCGGCGTGTTTTCTACGACCAAGAACGTGAACGAAGTGCTGTTCATGCACCAGCACGGAAGCCCCATTGGGCTTGTCGCTGGCGCGGTCATTCTGCTTGCACTGGTAATGGCTTTTTTTCATCACCGCTTTCTGGTCCGCCCGCTGATGCTGGCCGCTGGCGCCCTCCGCCGTCTCGCGCAAAAAGATTACGCAGTCCGTCTCCCCGTTCACTCTGATGATGAGCTGGGTCAGCTTTCCCTGGATCTAAATGAGCTGGCGCAAACGTTGGGCGAGCATGAGAGTAGTCAGCGGCGATGGCTGGCTGATATCTCCCATGAGCTGCGTACCCCTTTGTCGATTGTTCGGGGGGAGATCGAAGCGCTACAGGACGGTGTGCGTCCGATGACGAAGGCGGCACTGGATTCGCTGCATAGCGAGGTGATGCATCTGGCGCAGCTGGTTGACGACCTATATCAACTCAGCCTCTCCGATATCGGTGCGCTGAGTTACCACAAAGTGGATTTGGATCTGGTGGAGCTTTTAACTGATTCGATGGAAGCCTTGGCGCCGGCTTTCCAGGCGGAGGGGCTCCGCATCGACTACGAGGTGCCGTGCCAGGCGGTTTACCTGTTTGCCGATCCTGATCGACTGATTCAGCTATTTAGCAATGTGATGAATAATAGCCTGAAGTATACCGACTCGCCGGGTAGGTTGAGGATCCTTCTGGAGGAATATGGGGGGGAGGTGTTGATCCGCTTCGAGGATTCCGAGCCGGGGGTCCCACCAGAGATGCTAGCGCGGCTTTTTGACCGCTTATATCGGGTGGAGGCGTCACGTAATCGGGGCAAGGGGGGCGCCGGTATCGGCCTCTCAATCTGCCAAAATATCGTTCATGCCCACGGTGGAAAGATCGGCGCCGGTGCTTCACCCTTCGGTGGCCTGAGTATTGATATTCGCTTACCAACTAAAGGAGTGTCTGCCCGTGCAAACGCCACAGATTCTGATAGTTGAGGATGAACCCAAGATCTCGCAGCTGCTGAGTGAGTATCTACAGGGGGCCGGTTTCCGGACCCATGTGCTGGCTGATGGCCTTGAGGTCATCGACTGGGTCCGGCAGCATCCGCCTCAGATGATGCTGTTGGACCTGATGTTGCCGGGTAGAGATGGGCTGGATATCTGCCGGGAACTAAGGACGTTTTCCGATCTGCCGGTGATTATGGTGACGGCACGGGTTGAGGAGATCGATCGCCTTCTCGGTCTCGAGATCGGTGCCGATGACTATATTTGCAAGCCCTTCAGTCCGCGGGAAGTCGTGGCCCGTGCCAAAGCGGTCATGCGACGCCTGGGTCCACAGCCGGTCAAACGGGATGTGGGCCTTAGGTTGGACGAGGGGCGCCTGCGGGTGGGGAACGATGAGCGCTGGATCGAGCTCACTTATGTTGAGTTCGGGCTGCTCCAGACGTTAATGGCTGAGCCGGGTCGAATCTACGGGCGCGAGCTGCTGATGGATCGAGCCTATAGCGACCAGCGAGTGGTCAGTGACCGAACCATCGATAGTCATATCAAAAAGTTACGAAAAAAGCTGGGCAAGCTCATACCGGAGCAGCCGTTGATCCATTCGGTCTATGGCGTAGGTTACAAATTTGAGATGGATGTCGCTACTTGAGCGCATGCTAAGACTCGCTTGAGTCGCAGAGGGGGTATCCCCTGGCGGAAATTTTTTTAGTTAAAAAGGGGAGGGGAATACCAATGATTTTTTCCAAGGCGTTTGTAACCTTCCCTGTTTTGGCTTTGGTTTTGGCGATCTGGGCAACGCCGGCCCAGGCAGAGAAGGTGTGCCCGATTCCCGAAGGGTTTGAGCGCAGCACCAAGTCGGTACAGGGGTTTACCGTGGCATCATTGCAGCGGGAGGAGGGCCATGCACTCCGCATAGCTGACCACCCTGACGAAGTACATTTCGTCAACTTATGGGCGGTTTGGTGCGCGCCCTGCCGCGAGGAGCTGCCGCTACTGCAGCAGTTGTCCCAGCGGCTGTCAGAGGGGGAGCCGGTGCGGGTGTGGGCGGTCAATCTGGGCGATACACCCGATCGGGTCACCACCCTGCTGGATTCGCTCAACGTGAAACAACTGCCCATCGCCTACTTCAAGGACTACAGCATTCTACGAGAATTAGGGTTTGTCGGTTTGCCCGCGACCTTCGTCGTAACGCCCAGTGGTGAGCTCTATCGGCGGGTCGGCATCATTCATAACTCAGCGCAGACCCTAGACGCCTGGATGCGATGCCTGGCCGGGTAGTTCTGACTGGCTACCTCTCGTCGATCATCCACAAGTGTCGCACTTATTATCTGAATTCCCGCCTCTCTAACCGGGATTTTATCGGCTAACGAAGTCAAATTTCACAAAGCTTCCCCTTTTATTTCATATTTCCTGCACATTTTGTTTCTAACCTGGCGATATTGGTTTGACAGTATGTGGATAAAAAAGGAAATAGAATGAACACAATGAAAATCGCGGTTGTTCTAAGTGCTACGGCAGCTTTGACGCTATCGATACCTTCTTTTGCCGATACAGGACCCAAGGTGTTCGGAAATATAAGTATTGGCGCTGTAAAGGATGAGAAAGACTTCGAATCTGAGGCTTTTGAAGTTCAACTGGGGGTTAAAGGAGTTTACGAGGTCGAGGGTGCTAAAGCCGTTTACCAATTGTTGTTGGATGTGAGCGATGCGGTTAATGCAGAAGAAGATAATGATGGTGAGGATGAAATCCATGTTAGTCAAGCGTCCATCGCCTTTCCAAGTAGATTCGGCTCACTGGTGCTGGCACCGAGAGGGGGCAGTGGCCAGTTTCGAAATATCTACGGTGGTCTGCGGAAGTTCGAATATAACGAGCCCCATGCCAATACGCCGGCATCGGGTGGAAAAATATTTGAGCAGGCCGATGAAGGCCAGAATGTTATTGCCTACGTATCCCCAAACTGGAGCGGTTTACAGTTGACGGCAGCAACTCTGCAGATTAATGAAGATAACGGCGAGGATCATGATGCTGTCGCCGTCCGTGCCCTGTATTGGGGGGACAATTGGAATGTCGGCATCGGTCGGGTCAAAGTCGACAAGGAGGCCGGTCCGCCCAGCGCTACTGATGATTACAAGCGCGACTCAATCGGCTTTTCCTACGACATCGACGGTGTAGAACTGGGTGCTACCTATGAGAAAAACAGTGATCGTTTCGGTGGCGATGATTCCGATGTTTTCGGCCTGGCAGCCAAGTATAAGTTCGGCCAGGGGTGGTCTTCTTCCCTGGGCTACTTTGACAAGGACTATGAGGACGATACCAAAGGTACCGACGATACGTTGTTGGTGTTGAATCTTAAAAAACAGCTCCATAAGAAGGTTGCTATTTGGGCAGAAACCGGCCGGTATGACGTAGCTGAGAATAACGTTGCGCTGGGCGTTAACCTATCCTTCTGATCCTTTTGTTGCCAGTCTCTAAGTATTTGATATCAAGTATGGTGACGGGAACTCTCTGTCAGAGGGCAGGGTGATCAAGTCTCACCGCATGAGGCAATCTGTGACACAACGCTCTGAAGTGGTTAACAAGGGAACGTCATCTCAGCATCGACGACAGCGAATGAATCCGCGACTTCCTTCGGGGCGGAATACTTTCCGCCTCTCTGTAATCCGTGAAATAGCCAAGCTGGCGGCCATGCTTATTAACATGGCAATGAAATAGGCATCCCTGCCTATTTCATTGGTCGTTCTTGAAAATCGGGCGTAATCCCTTGTCCTCCAAGGACTCGCATTGGCCTTTGGCCAATGATGATGCATCCCTGCATCATGGAGTAATGAACGGTATTTCAGGCCGGTTTAATAATAAGGTAAAAACAGTGAACAATCAGGTGAATAAAATCCATCATATTACACAGATGGAAAAAATGGCGACATTAGGGACAATGGCTTCCGGAGTGATTCATGAGATCAATACGCCTCTTGCTTATGTGTCAGCCAATATTAATGCCCTGTCCGGCTATTTCTATGACATGCTGTCTAAACTCGATCATTACGAAAATTGTGAAACTCAGCGGGTTAACGATAATTCTAAACTTCGATGTATTTGTGAGAAGAAAAATAATGTTAATCTTGACCTGATCAAGCAAGACCTACCAGATTTGTTGCGTGAGACGCGTGATGGAATTTCGCTTCTGAAAAAAACCGTACTGGAACTGGGTAAGTTTTCTCACCCTGAAAGGGGTCGGAAGGAACGGTTTGATCTGCACAAAGTGCTCGAGAGTGCTATAAGTATTTCTAATGCTAAGATCAGGAACAAGGCGGTGGTTGTCAAAGAACTGGGTGATATTCCTTTAGTTAATTTAATACGCAACCAGATTATTCATGTTTTTATTAATATCTTGGTGAATGCAGCGCATTCAATTAACAGCTTCGGAGAAATAAGGATCAGGACGGGACGGTCTGACGAAGGTGTTTTTGTTGACATCGTGGACAATGGGCGCGGAATGTCCCCTGAGGAATGTGCACATGTCTTTGATGCTTTTTTTACGACTAAACCGATTGGCCAGGGGACCGGTCTTGGGCTTTCTTTGGCCCAAGAGATAATGCAGAACCATGGGGGAACGATCGGGGTAAAGAGCGAACTGGGGAAAGGCACTAGATTTAGGGTCACTCTCCCAGTTGAGTAACATGCGATTGAGTCCCCCTACATGTGACAATCTACGGCCTAGGAAAATTGCGAACAAGTCCCGGATGATCGCCAGAGATATGGTGATTTCTGGTGTACGGGGAAGGAAAGAGAGGATGGCGCATCCTGTTTATTGATCTCGCCAGATCAACGTAACCGGTCATTCTGAGGAGTGGTTGACACCTCGATATAGGTCTGACCGTAAGGGTTGATCCGCAGCAACACATCGGTCAGGTAGGTGTAGGGATTAATATCGTGCAGCTTGCAGGTGCTGATCAAGCTCTGGATAATCCCCACGTGCTCGGTCCCCAGTTCCGTCCAACAGAACAACCAAGCTTTCCGCCCCATGGGTATAGGACGCAGCGTGCGTTCCAAATGGTTGGTATCCATGGGCACATCCGGGTCTTCCAGGAATACTCGGAGAGCGGCTGTTCTTTTCATCACATAGCCCACCCGAGTTCGACAGTTGCATCTAAAAACCACCCAAAAAAGGCCTGTTTTCAGGGTGATTCCAACGTGTTTACTGGGCTGCAGGCTGTTATTTAAGAAAACGTCTGTGCTGGCACG
>JBFGZS010000027.1:0-55265 GCA_041586615.1 Motiliproteus sp.
ACCATTTCCATGGCGCTGGTGATCTTACGGGTGCTCTGGATACTCGCAATCTGGGTTTTAATCTCTTTTCCGACTGCCATATCTCTTTGCCTTTAAGTTCGTTTCGCTTTACCCAAAGTGGTAATCAGGGGCCAGAGCCCCTGGGTACTTACCAGGTCTGGGTGCTCTTGAACTTCTCGATGCCAGCTTTGAACTCGGCAGCGATATCGTCATTGTAGGCACCGCTTTCATCGATCTTCTTACACAGATCAGCGTGCTCTGAAGCAAAGTAGGCCAGCAGCGCGGCTTCGAAGTCGAGGATCTTGTTGATCGCGATTCCTTCGAGGTAGCCTTCGTTGGCGGTATACAGTACCAGACCCATCTGAGACAGGCTCATTGGCGAGTACTGCTTCTGCTTCATCAGTTCGGTAACGGCCTGGCCGTGCTCGAGCTGCTTACGGGTCGCTTCGTCAAGATCAGAAGCAAACTGGGAGAAGGCTGCCAGTTCACGATACTGAGCCAGGGCTAGACGGATACCGCCACCCAGCTTCTTGATGATCTTGGTCTGAGCGGCACCACCTACACGCGATACCGAGACACCGGCGTTCATCGCAGGACGGATACCGGCGTTGAACAGATCGGTTTCGAGGAAGATCTGACCATCGGTGATCGAGATAACGTTGGTCGGTACGAACGCAGAAACGTCGCCGCCTTGCGTCTCGATGATCGGCAGCGCGGTCAAAGAACCGGTCTTGCCTTTAACTGCACCGTTGGTGAACTTCTCAACGTACTCTTCGGAGACACGTGCGGCACGCTCCAGCAGACGGCTGTGGAGGTAGAATACGTCACCGGGGTAGGCTTCACGTCCTGGAGGACGCTTGAGCAGCAATGATGTCTGACGGTAGGCCCAGGCCTGCTTAGTCAGGTCATCATAGACGATCAGGGCATCTTCACCACGATCACGGAAGTACTCTCCCATCGTACAGCCAGCATAGGCAGACATGTACTGCATCGCGGCAGGGTCAGAAGCACCCGCGGCAACGATGATGGTGTTGTCCATCGCGCCGTGCTCTTCCAGCTTGCGTACCACGTTGGCGATGGTGGACTGCTTCTGTCCGATCGCCACGTAGACACACTTAACGCCGGTGTTCTTCTGGTTGATAATGGCATCAACCGCAACAGCGGTCTTACCGGTCTGGCGGTCACCGATGATCAGCTCACGCTGGCCACGACCCACAGGTACCATGGCATCGATCGCCTTGTAACCCGTTTGCATGGGCTGGTCTACCGACTTACGCCAGATAACACCCGGTGCCACTTTCTCGATGGCGTCGGTTTCTGTAGTACCCAGCTCGCCTTTTCCGTCGATCGGGTTACCCAGGGCGTCAACAACACGACCCAGTAGCTCGTTACCCACAGGTACTTCCAGGATACGACCGGTACAGCGCGCAGTCATGCCCTCTTTCAGTCCCAGGTAATCACCCAGAACAACAGCACCAACGGAGTCACGCTCCAGGTTCAGTGCCATGCCGTAGATACCGCCGGGGAATTCGATCATCTCCCCGTTCATGACGTCAGCCAGGCCGTGGATCCGGATAATACCGTCGGATACACTGACGACTGTGCCCTCGTTCTGGGCTTGAGAAGACACATCGAGTTTGTCGATACGCTTCTTAATAATTTCGCTGATCTCAGATGGATTCAGTTGCTGCATGCTTTAATCCCTCTCGCTCAGGAGTTCATGGCGTCAGCAAGCTTCTGAAGCTTGCCGCGTACCGAACCGTCAATTACCAGGTCCTCGGTACGAATAACCACACCGCCAATCAAGGCCTTATCAATTACGGCACTGATTTCTACGACGCGATCCAGTTTTTTGCCAATCGCCTGAGCTAGCTTGGTCTGTTGTTCTTTCGTTAATTTGAAGGCCGAGGTCACAGATACATGGACGCTCTTTTCGTGTTCAGCCTTCAACCGATCAAACAACGCAGAAATTTCAGGTAATATGGAAAGACGCTTATATTCAGCCAGTAACTGAATAAAATTCTTTCCCTGCTCGTCCAGCTTTCCTGAACAGATATCCAGGACCAGGCCAGCCTTTTGATCGGCCGCTAGTGCTGGGTTGCTCAGAAGTTGAGACACCTGCTCATCTTGGGTTGCTGTTGCAGCCAAGGAGAGCATCTCAGACCACTTGTCCAAAGCTTTCTGCTCGAGAGCAGTTTGAAACGCAGCTTTCGTATAGGGCCGAGCGATTGTGCTTAATTCAGCCATCGTTCACCATTCCTTTACTCAAAGCTCCGCTGCAAGCTTGTCAACAAGTGCAGCACTGGCCTTTGCGTCTACCTTCTCGCCCAGAATTTTTTCCGCACCGGCAACCGCAAGGGTTGCAACTTGAGACCGCAGGGCCTCTTTAGCACGGTTTACTTCCTGTTTGATTTCAGCTTGGGCAGCATCTTTCAGGCGTGAGCCTTCTTCGAACGCTTGCTCTTTTGCTTCATCGACAATCTGGCTCGCACGCTTATTAGCCTGCTCGATAATAGTTGCAGCCTGCTCTTTGCCTTCACGCAACACCTGAATAGCCTTCTCTTTGGCAAGTTCAAGATCACGTGCGGCGCGGTCAGCGGCATCTAAACCATCGGCAATCTTCTTCTGGCGTTCTCGTAAAGCGGTGATGACCGGAGGCCATACATAGCTCATACAGAACCAGGTAAAGAAGAAAAACGCGATGGCCTGACCAATGATTGTTGCATTGATATTCACGCCAATACCTCTCGTTAACTAATGATTGAGTTAAAAGGTATTGACGATCAACCAGCGGCAACTACAAACATGATGTACATGCCGATACCAACGCCGATCATAGGAATCGCATCGACCAGACCCATAACGATGAAGAACTGAGTCCGTAACAATGGGATCAGCTCAGGCTGACGCGCTCCGCCTTCCAGGAACTTACCACCGAGGATACCGATGCCGATTGCAGCACCAATTGCACCGAAACCCATCAGCAAAGCAGCTGCGATATAAAGTAGACCTGTTTCCATTTTCTTTCTCCAGTTTTAAAGTTAAAGGTTTAAAGTTAAAGGTTTAAAGTTAAAGGTTTTAGTAAAGGTAACGCGTCAGTGTGACTCGTGTGCCATGCTCAGATAAACCACAGTCAGCACCATAAAGATGAATGCCTGCAGTGTAATAATCAGGATATGGAAGATGGCCCAGGGTACAGACAACATCCACTGCGCCCAAAATGGCAGTAATGCGATCAGAATAAAGATCATCTCACCGGCATACATGTTACCGAACAATCGCAGACCGAGTGACACCGGTTTGGCCAGCATCCCGACTGTTTCCAGGAACAGGTTAAAGGGCATCATCCACTTGCCCAGTGGCTGCAGCGTTAGCTCGCCAATGAACTCCTTCGGGCCCTTGATCTTCAGGCTGTAATAGATGATCAGCGCGAACACGCTGAACGCCATACCCATCGTGGCATTGACATCCGTGGTCGGAACGATCTTGAGATAAGGCACACCCAACTGGCCCGCCGCATACGGAACCCAGTCGATCGGGATAAGATCCATCAGGTTCATCAGGAAAACCCAGACGAAGACGGTTAACGCCAACGGTGCAATCACCGCGTTACGCCCGTGGAACGTGGATTTAACGTTCTCGTCAACAAATCCGATAATCACTTCGACGAAGTTCTGCAAACCGCCGGGTACGCCGGATGTCGCCTTCACGGCGACCTTACGGAACAACCAGATAAACAGCAGACCCAGGCCAACTGAGAACAGCATCGTATCCAAATTGATAGCCCAGAAGCCCATTGCTGAGGCCTCGTCGCCGTGTGCGATTGTCCAGGTACTGTCTTGAAGCACGGAGCCGTCATACCGAACTGTGCCTTCAGGCAGTTGCCCAAAGGTCAGGTTGGTCAGGTGGTGCTTAATATACCCGGAGCTCGTGAGTGCGCCTTCTGCAGCCATGATTTACTCTCCGTTTAATTTTTAAAAAGTGTGTGATTCTGTATCAGTGGCGTCAGCCAGGCACTCAGCTGCATCAGTATAAAAACGCCAAATAAGGAAAAGGGCTCTATTGGCTTGACCAGTACAAATGCGACGCCAAAACCGGCCATCGTCAAAGCCATTTTCCATATTTCGCTTTTATAAAGATCGCGCAGTGTGCTGCTTACCGATCCTGGACGGTCCTTGTTCAGTACCTGTCGCGCTTGATAGAGGCTTGGAAGAATAAAAATCAGACCGCCCAGCAACGCTGAACAAGCCGCTATACGTCCAGATACCACCATCAGAAAACTACTGATCAGGAGAGTGGTGACGATTTGTCCGGCTAGCATATACAAGACCAGCTGGTAGGTTTTTCTGGTGTTCCTGCCGAGACATCCAGGCTTACCCATACTCACCCATGTCGCTTTGCGCTGCGTCTGTGATAACAAATCCGTACACCAACCCTATCGACCGACTGCGGATTATAGGGGCAATGACTTAGCCCATCAACCGCTAAATTCTATTTAGCACTAAGGTATTAGGATCCGTAAAATCGCCGATTCCGGACCCGCGGCTTCCCCTCTGTATGCCTAGCTCATCCGACCGAGAATGGCCTCCAGTTGCGCTTTGTTGGCATAACGGATGGTGACCTTGCCCTGGCCTTTATCGTTGTGGCTGATCTTGATCGCTGCGCCATAGCTATCGCTGAGTTTCTGCTCCATATCCTTCAGTAGGGGGTCTATTTCAGGTTTTTTGGTGTCGCTTTTACGCGGGTTCTGATGCTTTTTTACCAGCTCTTCGGTCTGGCGTACCGTCAGCCCACGCGCAACGACGTCGCGCGCAGCCAGCAACTGATTATCGGTCTCCAGCGCGAGAAGTGCGCGGGCGTGCCCCATCTCGAGGTCGCCGTATTCCAGCATCCGCTTAACTTCCGGTGTTAATTTGATCAGCCGTAACAAGTTGGTCACGGTCGTACGCGACTTTCCCACCACCTCGGCTGCTTTCTGCTGCGTCAGATCGAACTCGTCCATCAACCGTTGCAGGGCCGTGGCCTCTTCAATGGGATTTAGATCTTCGCGCTGAATGTTTTCGATTAGGGCCATGGCGATAGCCGCGTCATCGGGGACATCGCGCACACAGGTAGGAATTTCAGTCAGTCCCGCCAGCTGAGCCGCACGCCAGCGACGTTCACCGGCAATAATCTCGTAACGACCCATATCGACAGGCCGGACCACGATGGGCTGAATAACACCCTGTGAGCGGATCGAACTGGCCAGTTCCTCCAAAGAAGCCTGGTCCATGTCCCGGCGGGGCTGATAAACACCGCGCTGAATTTTGTCCACCGCCAACATCGTCAGGCCACTATCCGTCGTGTCGACCGGAGTCTGCAGCGGAGCGTCATCCAGGGATACCCCTCCGAGCAGGGCATCCAGACCACGACCCAATCCGCGCTTTTTGTTCATGTCACACTATCTCCGCTCACAGTATCTTCACCAAACCGGCACGCTGTCGGGCTATCGCTCAGGTTGAATATTAAGTTAAGGCGCTATCTTGGGTTCGGCGATTGATTTCACCGGCCAGGGCCAGGTAAGCCACAGCCCCTCTGGAATGTCGGTCATAATGCAGTGCTGGCAGTCCATGGCTAGGGGCCTCCGCCAAGCGAACATTACGTGGAATGACCGTGCGATACACCTTGCCACCGAAGTGCTCAAGTAGCTGGTTCGACACATCCCGGGTCAATCCGTTACGTGGATCATACATGGTGCGCAGTATCCCTTCGATTTTCAGGGACGGGTTCAAGCTCTTACGAATGGTTTCTACCGTGGACATGAGGGCACTGATCCCTTCCAGCGCATAGTATTCACACTGCATGGGGATTAACACGCCCTGTGCTGCAACCAGCGCATTCACCGTCAACATATTCAGCGAAGGCGGACTGTCGATCAGGATATAGTCATAGCTTTCCTGCACCTGACTCAGTGCTTGTTTGAGTCGGAACTCCTTGCGCTTGACCGGAATCAACTCGACTTCGGCGGCGGTCAGGTCACCGTTTGCCGGTAACAGATCGAAGCCACCGCTGGTATCGGTACGTATAACCTCTTGTATGCCTAGCCGCCCCGTCAGTACATCGTACACCGAGTGCTCCAGGCTATTCTTGTCAACACCGGCTCCCATGGTGGCATTGCCCTGTGGATCAAGATCGACCATCAATACACGTCGCTTGGTCGCCGCTAGCGAGGCCGCCAGGTTCACGCACGACGTTGTTTTCCCTACACCACCTTTCTGATTGGTTATAGCCAGTATCTTGACCACAAATCTGATCTCCTTTTCTGATCAGGCGTACTTATCCAGCTAATGTTGATTTATGCAGTCGGTGTAATGTCACACTTTTTCGCGTTGAATAACAATTAGATGCCGTTGGGCATCGCAGCCTGGAACCCGTAACGCATGGCTGGTATCGAGCACAAAGCCTTTCGGCATGGATGCAATTTCTTCCTGTGGATAAACCCCTTTCATCGCCAGAAAGGCGCCCTCTTCGCTGCAGATATCACCACACCAATGCAGCATATCGGCGAGTGATGCAAACGCACGCGAGATCACGATCTCATAACCGGCACCGGCTGCATGCTGCTCGACCCGCCCGTTGATAACCTCGATGTTTTCCAGTGCCAGCTCTTGCCTGACCTGTTGCAAAAACCGGGTTTTCTTGCCGTTGCTGTCTAGGAGGGTGAACTGTTTCTGTGGATAACAGATCGCCAGCGGAATCCCCGGTAACCCCGGCCCGGTTCCTACATCAATAATCCGGTTGCCATCAATAAACGGGACGATACTCAGGCTATCCAACAGATGCAGCGTGACCATCTGCAGCGGATCGCGTATAGCCGTCAAGTTATACGCCCGATTCCATTTTTGCAGTAATTCAAGGTACGCAAGAAGCTGTGAAATCTGCCGGTCATTCAGCGTCAATCCTAGGGTCTTGACGCCTTGGCGTAATCGCAGCTCATTCTGATTTGACACTTAGTTATCTCCCCGCGCTAGGGCGGATTTATCGCGCTTTTTCAAGTAAATCATCAACAGAGAGACCGCCGCCGGGGTGATACCCTGTATGCGGCTGGCCGCGGCTAATGTGGCCGGGCGGGCAGAGCTTAGTTTTGCCCGGACCTCATTCGACAGTCCATCAATAATGCTGTAATCAATATCGTCGGGCAATAGCGTATTCTCTTGCCGTTGCAGCCGCAGAATATCTTCCTGTTGACGTTGAATATAACCGGCATATTTGACTTCAATCTCAAGCTGCTCAGAAACCTGAGGATCTTCGACCGGCTCACCGGTGAGATGAGCCAGATCGGCATACACCAATTCCGGTCGCTTCATAAGATCCAACAGCGAATATTCACGCGCAAGGGGGGTACCCAGTTTTTCAGCCAGTATCTTTCCGGCAACGCTGCCAGGCTGAATCCAACTGCTGCGAAAACGCTGCTGTTCCTGTTCGATCGCCTCACGCTTGGTACAGAATGCTCGCCAACGCGCTTCACCCACCAATCCCAGTTCACGACCTTTCTCAGTCAATCGCGTATCGGCATTGTCTTCGCGCAGAATCAACCGATACTCTGCACGACTGGTAAACATACGGTAAGGCTCTGACGTTCCCAGGGTAATAAGATCATCCACCATAACGCCGATATACGCCTCGTCGCGGCGAGGATGCCACGGGGCTTTATCCTGCGCTAACAATGCGGCGTTTAAGCCTGCCAGCAGTCCCTGGGCTCCGGCCTCTTCGTAACCGGTGGTACCGTTGATTTGGCCGGCAAAAAACAACCCGTTAATAACACGGCTTTCTAGGCTGTGCTGCAGATCTTTCGGGTTGAAATAATCATATTCAATGGCGTAGCCGGGCCGGGTTATATGCGCATTTTCAAAACCGCGCATCGATCGAACCAGCTGGATTTGAATATCGAACGGCAGACTCGTTGAAATGCCATTGGGGTAGAGTTCATGGGTCGTCAGCCCTTCGGGTTCGACAAAGATCTGATGACTGTTTTTATCGGCAAAACGAACAATTTTATCTTCGATCGAAGGACAGTAACGCGGGCCTACACCGGCAATGACCCCGGTGTAGAGGGGTGAGCGATCCATGCCTGACCGGATGATATCGTGGGTTTGTTCGTTGGTATGGGTGATGTAGCAACTGACCTGGCGCGGGTGATCCGCCTTGCTGCCCATATAGGACATAACCGGTACCGGCGTATCACCAGGTTGCTCCTGCATCACTGAAAAATCCACGGATCGCGCATCGATTCGCGGTGGCGTTCCTGTTTTTAACCGATCGACCCGTAACGAGGTAGCCCGTAGGCGCTGAGCCAGCGTCGAAGAAGACGGATCTCCGGCGCGACCTCCGGCATGATTTTCCATACCGATATGAATCAGTCCGCCTAAAAATGTGCCCGCCGTCAGTACCACCGAACGCGCCGAGAAACGCAGGCCCATTTGGGTGACGACACCCGTGACGCGATCTCCCTGCATAATCAGGTCATCGACGGTCTGCTGGAAAAGCCACAGATTGGGCTGATTCTCCAGCATTGTCCGCGCAGCGTTTTTATACAATTGCCGATCGGCTTGTGCCCGTGTAGCACGCACAGCAGGACCTTTACGCGAATTCAAAACCCGGAACTGAATTCCGGCACGGTCGGTAATGCGCGCCATGGCGCCATCGAGTGCATCGATCTCTTTAACCAGATGGCTTTTACCGATGCCACCAATGGCAGGATTACAGGACATCTGTCCCAGCGTTTCAATATTCTGGGTTAATAACAAGGTTCGTGAGCCCATCCTGGCTGCAGCCATTGCGGCTTCGGTTCCTGCATGCCCGCCGCCAATAACGATCACATCAAACTGATCTGGATATTCCACAACTACCTCGCCTGCGCTTAGCGCATTACCGATGGTTAATCGGCAATTTATTGATGACCTGATGAATGTTGTCAGTCCCGATACGGTGAATCAGACAAGCTTGAAAACCAACTAGGGTGGGAGACGCTGATCACTGAGAAACGAAGACTCGTTCTAGCAGCGGTTGCCATGCTGCGTTAATTCACAATGGGGCTAAGTATATCGC
Source organism: Motiliproteus sp. (assembly GCA_041586615.1). Lineage (GTDB taxonomy): Bacteria > Pseudomonadota > Gammaproteobacteria > Pseudomonadales > Balneatricaceae > Motiliproteus. The sequence goes on from JBFGZS010000027.1 coordinate 9,088, forward strand.
CTTGTTAACCTTTTTAGAACGTAGTGATCTCCTTAGTTATTGATTAAGAATATTATGTTTATGAAAGAAAGGTTTTTTTATTTTTATTATTACTATTAGCACGGGTAACATCTGTTGTTAACTCTAATTAGTTATTATATTACAATAAGATACACCACAACAAACGCTGTGGAGCAGTACACTATATTCTGGGTGTAATAGGCGCATAACCCTGGGATAAAACAAGCGCTTATCCACAACCCGAATCTATCCACGCTTTATCCTTGTATTTATCCGGGGAGGATTATACAGCTTATTCACAGCCAAAAGGGGATAAGTATTTTGAAACCGTTATGACTGGCCCGCATGAAATGCATTGTCCACAAGGTAAGGTGTTGTAAGGTGTTGTACCACGTCGCCACATGGTGAAGCATGCAGAGGAGGGGCGTGGGAAGAGAGTATGAGAGTATGAGAGTATGAGAGTATGAGAGTATGAGAGTGTGGGAGTGTGAGAGTGTGAGAGTGTGAGTGTGAGAGTGTGAGAGTGTGAGGCGGAGAGCATGAGGGGAGCCTGGGGCGCGGAGCAGCGAACTCCGGTTAGGCGTTGAACGGATTGTCGCCCCGAGATGCTATGACATGGGTGGATCGTATGACGTGGTGGGTCGTAGTAACGTCCGTGATTTCATGAACGAACGTTGTTACGGACGTGCAGAAACGCTTGCACCGCACTGCTGGGTATCTGCTTTTCAGATAACCAAGACAGCATCTGCTGACTATCCATCAATCCGGTTACCGGTTTCCAGATAATACACTTGTAGATCGAGGTCTCTTTTACGCGTTCCTGACAAGACCAGCTTGTCGTCTGATGGCCATGGTGTCGGATGAGGCGAAAGTCTTCGTTAACTTCAAACATTGTCGTTCTCCTGTGTGCTGTCATTTTCAGGCAATCTTGCGTGAGAGAGATTGCATTTTGATGACAGGCTATTCGGTATGTCCCTATAAGGCCGTTCTGCGTTGATCATTGGTATGAGCGAATCGTTTATTGCAGCGACGGCATTAAAGATAAGCATAGTAGGGATAAGCATAGTAGGCATGTTTTAGCCAGTTGATGAAATATTGGCGTTAGGGCAGCCCTGGTGCCCTTAGCGGTGTATATCCTTCTAAGGGCACTGAGAGGGCCTTTTAAGCGCCAAGCTTGGCTGCATTTGAGCGACATGTTCACCCTGGTGACGGGCGATACCTAGCTCACGCTCGTCTGGTTGGCGCGAGCCATCGCCGCCGGCAATCGTCGATGCACCGTAGGGTGTGCCGCCACCGACCTGGGAGACATCAAACAGCGCTGGCGTGGTATAGCCGATGGGTACGATGATCATGCCGTGGTGCGCCAGGGTGGTCCAGGTGGAGGTGATTGTCATCTCTTGCCCACCACCGGTACCGGTCGAAGTGAACACGCCTCTTCAATGTAATCTATATCTGGGGATTTACAAGCCGGACCCTTTGCTTATGCCACATCTATCAGCACGATTTCACTGTCTTCCTGGGCACTGACCTGCAGCAGATGTTCATCGTGAATGGCGACGCCGTCGCCGGCCGTGGCCACCACGCCGTTCACTTCGATCTGGCCGCTGGCCGGCACCAGATAGACCTTACGGCCGGCAGCGATGTGATATTCGGCACGTTGACCCGCCTCCAGGGTGGCTGCGACCAAACGCGCATTGGCTCGGATCGGCAGCGCCTCGGTCTCACCGGACAGACCGCTGGCGAGGGTGACAAAAGATCCGCTGCGCTCGCCCTTGGGAAACGGCTTGCTGTCCCAGGCCGGCGGCAGGCCGTTTTGATTGGGCATGATCCAGATCTGGAAGATCTGGGTTGTCTCGTCCTCTTCATTCATCTCACTGTGGGCAATGCCCGTTCCGGCGCTCATCACCTGTACGTCGCCGGCCTCGGTGCGGCCCCGATTGCCGAGATTATCCTGGTGCGTAATGGCACCCTTGCGCACATAAGTGATGATTTCCATGTCGCGGTGCGGATGGCGCGGAAAACCCGTATGCGGCGCTATGGTGTCGTCATTCCAGACTCTGAGATTTCCCCAGTGCATGCGCTCGGGATCGTAATATTCGGCGAATGAGAAATGGTGACGGGTATCTAGCCAGCCATGCTGGGCGCCGCCCAGTTCGCGGTGGGGTCTTAGTTCGATCATTGCAGAACCTCCTGCTTCAAGTGACCTGCTTTATGTGACGTGATTCGTGTGACCTTTTTCATGTAAATAAGGGCTGTCAGAACCTTATGGGATCAGGACAATCTTCTCGGAGCCCTCTTCATTGATCCGATGGTAGGCCGCGACGGCCTCGGAAAGCGGCAGCTCGATAAAACTGTCTGGAACCGGTATGCCACCCTCAAACGCGGCGCCTATTTGCTCAAGCATCCTCGCGCAACCCTCCAGGCTGTACAGCAGTGAGTTGACGCCGATAATCGCGCCACCGCGGCGATACAGATTGAGCGCAGACATCTTGATCAACCCATCCGCTGGTGCCGAAATCACCGCGACCCGCCCAAACGTATCAACGCTATTAACCGCCGCCGACAGCCAGTAGCCGGTCGTATCGAAGATGACTTCCGGTGCGTGCTGTTGAAAGTGGTCGCGCACCTGCTCTGGCAGTTGTTCCGCATCCGGTAGCTGAAAGGCACGGATACCCCGGGCTTGCAGTGCTTGCGCCACCTCGGCACGCCGCACGGCCAATACCACATTGGCGCCCCTTGCCTGGCCCAGCGCTTGCGCAGCCTGAGCCACAGCACCGGCACCGATGATGAGGAAACGGGTCCCCGCCTGAACCTGACTTCGCTCGAGGGCATCCCAGGCGGTGATAAAGGGAACCCCGCAAGTGGCCGCCTGGGCGAAGGTAAGTGACTCAGGCATCCGTGCGACGGCAGCGGCCGGCATAACCACATATTGCGCATGACAGCCGTCACGATAGAAGCCAAAGCCCTTGCCCGTGCCGCCCCAGACTGCTTTGCCCTGAAGTTCTGGCGGCCCGCTCACCACCACACCGGAAAAATCCCGCCCGGGAATACGAGGCGTTGTGGTGTAGGGGAAGCGTCCGAGCACGTTCTTGATATCGCTGGGATTGATGCCGGTGGCCCGAACCTCAATCAGGACTTCGCCGGCTTCAGGCACGGGCGTTGGCACATCGCGCAATTGCAGCGCATCCAGGGTGCCGGTTGCTGAAAACTGTAGAGCTTGCATGTTTGACCTCAGAACGGGGTTGCTGTGTGTAGCAGATGAACTTGGCTCTGCATGAGTCGCGCACGCTCGTGCGGAGCATCCAGATTGACTACCGTGGCATAAAGCCACGTGCCAGGCTGGTGAAGCGGTTGTCGGTGACAAGAGTACGGTGGATAAGATCTTTGCTCATGCTGTTATCTCTCAGTAATATCAATGAATTAATATCAGTACTGCTGTTCAATGGAACTACTATATTTAAAAGGATTAGCAACTAATAGCGGAACAATTTGACCTTTATCATCAGGAAAATTGAATTATGATTTCGCGGATCACTCCGGATGCTTTGCAGACACTCGACGCCATAGAGCGCCGCCAAAGCTTTGCCGCCGCTGCCGACGAGTTGCACCGCGTTCCGTCAGCAGTCTCCTACACCATCAATAAGCTGGAAGAGGATCTTGGCGTCGCGCTCTTTGACCGCAGCCGGCGTAAAGCAGAGCTGACCGCCATAGGGCGACTGGTATTGGAGCAGGGCCGACAAATTCTTAAGGCTTCGGAGGAATTGACGGCACTGGCCCGCCAGGCAGCTGAGGGTTGGGAAGCAGAACTGCGGATCTGCATGGACAGCGTACTGACCTGCGACCCTGTCTATGAGCTGATTGCAGCCTTTCAGCGCGTACAGCCCAAGACCGAGATACGCCTGAGTGAAGAGGTGCTTGGCGGCAGCTGGGATGCATTAAGTGATAACCGTTGTGACCTGGTGATTGGGGCTGAGGGGGCTCCCCCTGCTACGGGATTCGCCCTTCATTCACTGGGGAACCTGGACTTTGCGTTCGCGGTAGCCGCCGGCCATCCGCTGACCAGACTGCCAATGCCCCTGCCGGCGCGTGCGATCCAGGACTACCCAACCGTGATCGTGGCCGATAGTTCACGGCGTTTACCCGTACGCTCCTCCGGGCTGCTGGATGGTCGCAGCCGCATTATCGTGCCGAGTATCGAGCACAAAATACAGGCTCAGTGTAAAGGACTGGGCGTCGGCTATTTGCCGCGCCACCGGATTAGGCAGGAACTGGCGGAAGGGAGGCTGGAGCTGTTAACCGTGGATGCGCCACGACCTCCGGTAGAAATATCGGTAGCCTGGCATCGCGGCAATACGGGAAAAGGACTCAAGTGGTTTGTCGAGCGCCTCAAACAAATGCAGTTCGACCCCGCCCGCGGCGTACTCATCTGAAGCCTGTCGACTTGCCGTTATCAACACACCGAATGGATCGGTGTGTTGATATCCGGTTAAGCGTTTATAAACGGCTCACGGCGGTGCCGGGTTTATTACTATTTTCCGATACAGAAGCTGCTGAAAATACGTCCGAGCAGGTCGTCGGTGTTGAATTCACCGGTGATTTCCGCGAGGGCATTTTGCGCGCAGCGCAGGTCTTCAGCCAGCAACTCTCCGGCGCCGTACCCTTCGAGTTGCTGGCGTCCGGTTGTTAGTGCGTGTTCGGCGCGTTGCAGGGCGTCGATATGCCGACGTCGTGCCATAAAGCCGCCTTCGTTGGCACTGTCGTAACCCATGCATTGTTTCAGGTGTTGGCGCAGCAGATCGACACCGTGATTCTGCTTGGCACTGAGACGGATAAGATGGCAATCATCTAGGTTATCCACCCCTTGCGTTTCATCACAGAGGTCGATTTTATTGCGGATTACGGTCACTTTATCGAGGCTGGGAAGGTGACTGATAAAATCCGGCCAGATGTTTTGTGGCTCGGTCTCTGCGGTACTGGCCGCATCGACCATAAGCAACACCCGGTCGGCATTGCGTATCTCGGTCCAGGCGCGCTCAATGCCGATACGTTCGACCTCGTCTGCGCCTTCACGGAGTCCGGCGGTATCGATGATATGCAGGGGCATACCATCGATGTGGATATGTTCTCGCAGCACATCCCGGGTGGTGCCGGCGATATCGGTGACAATCGCCGATTGGCGTCCGGCCAGTGCGTTTAACAAACTGGATTTTCCGGCGTTAGGCCGCCCCGCGATCACCACCGTCATCCCTTCGCGCAGAATGGCACCCTGGTTGGCGTTGCGTAGGACGGTTTGCAGACGGTCTTCGATGGACGCCAGGTCAGCGGCAACCCGGCCATCGGCCAGAAAGTCGATCTCCTCTTCGGGAAAGTCTATGGCGGCTTCGACATAGATCCGTAGTTGAATCAGTGCTTCTACCAAGGCATGAATCTGCTGCGAAAACTCGCCCTGTAATGAGCGTAGGGCGCTGCGAGCGGCTTGTTCCGAGGAGCTGTCGATCAGGTCGGCTATGGCCTCGGCCTGCGCCAGATCGAGCTTGTCGTTCAGGAAGGCGCGTTCAGAAAACTCGCCGGGTCTTGCCATGCGTGCACCCAGTTCCAGTGTTTGGCGCAGCAGGAGGTCGAGAATGACCGGCCCACCGTGCCCTTGCAGCTCCAGCACGTCTTCACCGGTGAAGGAGTGTGGGTTGGGGAAGAACAGGGCGATGCCCTGGTCGATCTCCTGGCCTTGGGTATCAAAGAAGGGGCCGTAGTGGGCATAACGGGGGTTTGGACAGGAGCCGAGTATTTTATCGGCAATCGTCTGACAGTCAGGGCCTGAGATGCGAACAATGCCCACGCCCCCGCGGCCAGGCGGCGTGGTGAGGGCGGCAATAGTATCGGTATCGCTGAGCGGCATAAGTGACCTCCGAGACGGACTAAACCTGTTTGGCAATGAACGTGTTAAACGAAAAAAGGCCCCTTACGGAGCCTTTTCTATCGGGGTGAAATCAGGCTTTTTTGCCGTTTGTTTCTTCTTCGATTGCCCGGGTTATGACCCACTGCTGAGTAATGGACAGCAGGTTGTTGACCACCCAGTACAGAACCAGACCGGCGGGGAACCACAGGAAGAAGAAGGTGAAGACAAACGGTAGCATCTTCATCACTTTAGCCTGCATTGGATCCGGCGGTGTGGGGTTCAAGGACTGCTGAACAAACATGGTGACACCCATTAGAATGGGCAGGACGAAGTAGGGGTCCATCACCGACATATCGTAAATCCAGAGCATGAAAGGCGCTTGGCGTAGCTCGACACTCTCGAGCAGCACCCAGTACAGCGCGATAAACACCGGCATCTGGATCAACATGGGCAGACAGCCACCCAAGGGATTGATCTTTTCTTTCTTGTACAGCTCCATCATCGCCTGAGACATCTTCTGGCGGTCGTCGCCGTACATCTCTTTCATGCGCTGCAGCTGTGGGCCGACGGCGCGCATTTTCGCCATGGATTTGTAGGCTTTGGCTGATAAGGGAAAGAACAGGGCTTTGACGACAACGGTGACCAGAATGATCGATAGACCCCAGTTGACGACGAACTGTTGAATGGTCTTCAGCAACCAGAACAGCGGCGATGCCACCCACCATAACCAGCCGAAATCGATGGTCAGCTCGAGATTGGGTGCGACCGTTTCCAGAATTTCCTGGATTTTCGGGCCGACATACAGCGTGGCGCTAACGCTGCCCTGCTCACCGGGAGCCAGTTCGAGCTTGGGTGATACGAAGCCAGCGAAGTAGTTGCTATCGTGCTTTTTCGCAAAATAACTGTGGTTCTGTTCCGGATTCGGGATCCAGGCACTGACAAAATAGTGCTGCAGCATAGCGGCCCAGCCGGCGGGCGTTTTCGCGTCAAATGTACCGTCATCGAGATCACCAAAGGTTACTTTGTGATAAGCGGCCTCTTGGGTTGAAAATGCCGGCCCCAGGTAGGAGTTCATACCCATGCTGGTTGAGCTGGAGGGATCATCGCTGCCGTCACGCTTGATCTGACCGAACAGGCTGCCTTGCCAGGGTTGAGCTGAGGCATTGTTGACCTGATATTCAACACGGATCTGGTAATCATCACGGTTGAAGATAAAGCGTTTCGTGATCTGAACACCGGTTTCTTGCGTCAAGACCAGGTCAACCTGCAGCTGATCGGCGCCTTGTTCCAGACTGTAGGCTGCGCTGCTGGTGCTATAAAGTGGGCGCTTACCTGCGGCATCGGGGCCGTCACGACCGGTTAGGCCACTCTGTGCGGTGTAGGTACGCAGGTCATTTTGCTCGAGCAGAATAAACTTATCTTCGCTACCTAGCTGGGCCAGATAGTCGGTCAGGGCAACCTGAATGACATCGCCACCGTTCGGGTCGATCAATACATCCAGCAGATCGGTTGTCACACGAATAAGCCCGGTATTGGTCGCGCGGATACCACTCGGCAGGGTACTGCCGGTTTCGGTGGCCGGTACCTCGGCACTCGAAACAGAAGAAGGAATCGTGTCGGGAGCGGTACTGTAGGAGGAGACGGAGGCTTGCTGTGGTACGTGAGTACTGGCGCCATAGTCTTTGTTCCACTGCAGAACAAGGACGTAAGTAATGATAGCCAGGGCCCCAACCAGGGTAAAACGTTGGATATCCATGCTGAGTCTGCCGATGCCGTTGTTAACTGGGGTTGCTGTGAGCAAGCATATTGCTTACCACCCGATTGGCCTGAATACCGTTAATTACGGCTTCGGTGCCGAAGGGTGTATTTGACCAGTCTTTTCCAACTGGTTGCAAGCAAGGAGTGCAACGCCTCATTGTCCAGCTCACCGATCCCTTTTCGTGCCAGTATCACCAGATCAAGATGAGGTAGATCCGGACGATTCAACCGGTAGGATTCACGAATAATTCGTTTAACCCGGTTGCGCTGTGTCGCGTGGCGGACATTTTTTTTTGCAATGACCAAGCCGATGCGGGGATGGGGAAGTGTATTAGGGCGAGCAAGGATAAGCAGATGCTTATCTGAAACTTTTATCTTGGCGTCATCAAAGACGGGCTTGAAATCCCCGGCATTCAAGAGACGTGAACACCGGGGAAATGCGAAACCGGGCATCAATAAACTGCCTTCAGTTGTTGAGCGAATTGACTTATGCGCTCAGGCTGACACGACCTTTGGCACGACGACGGCCAATGATCTGACGACCGCTTTTAGTAGCCATGCGGGCACGGAAACCGTGGTTACGAGCGCGCTTTAAAACGCTGGGTTGGAATGTTCTTTTCATGGTTCAGTCCTACTGGTAAAAAAGGGAGAGTGCTCCCCACCTTAGAAAACAAGAGCGAAATTCTAAAGAAAAGCGCCGCCGCGTGCAAATTTATTCGCTAGTTTATCTGCTTTCTTTCGCAAGCAATATAGCGAGTTAGTAATTGATTTCAGCGCGGTCTGTGGAGAGATTACTGCGGGGGATCGTGTTGATAACCTTATGTTAAAAACGTCTTAACGTCTTATAAACATAGGCTTAGGTTGTTGGTAACTGTGTGGTTATCGCATTGATAAAGGGTGGGTAAGCTGCGGTTAAGTTGTGATTAGTGCCTCGCGTTCGCGCAAAATTATTTTATGCGTTGTGGATTATCGCGTGTTATTGGGTCGATCTGGCGGTCAAATTGTGGATAACTGCGCTGCAACTCGCTAGAATGCGTAGCTCTTACCCAGTCAGGTTTTATGAGATCGTTGCATGACCCTTCAACTTTGGCAGCAGTGCTTGGAATTTCTGCGTGAGGAGTACTCTTCACAGCAGTTCAATACCTGGATCAGACCGTTGAAGGCTGAGGAAGGTGATGCAGGCCAGCTACGCTTGTTAGCACCCAACCGCTTTGTTATGGATTGGGTGGGTGATAAGTATTTCGATCGTATCAAGGAGTTGATGGCCGAGCAGGGGGTCGACAGCCTCCATGGCGTCGTCCTGGAAGTTAATGCTGCCAATGCCCGTCCGGTTAGAAACCGGTCTAGGACAAACGCGCCCCCCAGCCGTCCACGTCCGGCAGCTCGCCCAGCGCCCCGGGCACCACAGCCGCCGGCCGAGCCGGAACCGATCCAACAAGATCTGCTGGCCCCCGAAACCCAAGACTTTCTTCCGGCCGTGCAGCCTGCTGCCAGCCAAGGCGTCGGTGGCAATCGGAAACGGCAAGTCGACGTCGAAGGGGGTATACGCCACCAGGGGCATCTGAATAAGCTGTTTACCTTCGAAACCTTTGTGCAAGGCAAGTCGAACCAGCTGGCCCTCGCTGCGGCCCAGCAGATATCTGAAAATCCGGGTGCTGCTTATAACCCCTTATTTATCTACGGTGGTGTGGGTCTGGGTAAGACCCACCTAATGCATGCGGTGGGCAACGCCATGCTGCAGAAAAACCCGAATGCGAAGATTGTCTATCTGCACTCTGAACGATTTGTTGCCGACATGGTTAAGGCGTTGCAGATTAATGCGATTAATGACTTCAAGCGCTATTACCGTTCGGTCGATGCCCTGTTGATCGATGACATCCAGTTTTTTGCCAATAAAGACCGTTCCCAGGAAGAATTTTTTCATACCTTTAACGCGCTGCTTGAAGGCGGTCAGCAGATGATTCTGACTTGTGATCGCTACCCCAAAGAGATCAAAGGGTTGGAAGACCGTCTTAAATCGCGTTTTGGGTGGGGATTAACCGTGTCTATCGAGCCGCCGGAGCTTGAGACCCGCGTCGCCATTCTTATGAAAAAAGCCGAAGAAGCCCGGGTACGGCTTCCCCCTGACGCGGCGTTTTTCATCGCGCAGAAAATTCGTTCAAACGTTCGTGAGCTGGAAGGGGCGCTGAAGAGGGTGATTGCTAACTCTCATTTTACCGGAAGCCGCATAACCACCGACTTTATTCGCGAATCGCTGAAGGATCTGCTTGCGCTGCAGGATAAATTAATCAGTATTGATAATATTCAGCGCGTCGTGGCCGAATACTACAAGATCAAGATTGTGGATCTGCTTTCCAAGCGGCGAACCCGCTCTCTGGCACGACCCCGGCAGGTCGCGATGGCCCTGTCCAAGGAATTAACCAACCATAGTTTGCCTGAAATCGGTAACGCTTTCGGTGGGCGGGATCACACGACCGTTTTGCATGGCTGTCGTAAGGTGGCACAATTAAGAGAAAGCGATAGCGATATCCGCGAAGATTACAAAAACTTGCTGCGATTACTGTCTTCGTGAGCCAGTATGCTGTGTCTTAGCCAATATCGTTGTCGTAAGGTGGCGTGGTGTTGCTACAGTCTAAGAGAAAGCGATAGCGATATCCGCGAAGATTACAAAAACTTGCTGCGATTACTGTCTTCGTGAGCCAGTATGCTGTGTCTTAGCCAATAGAGTCGCCCCGGGGCGGCGGGTGTTGGCGCGGGCAGCAAACGAACAAGTGATAGTGAGATCTGGGAAGATTATAATAACCTGCTGCGGTTATTGTCCTGGTAACTGATAGCCTGGGTGCAATCCTCTGAAGAAGGGTAGGAAGAAAACTGATGAAATTTACGATCTCCAGAGAAGCCTTGTTAAAACCGCTGCAGCTGGTTTCGGGGGTGGTGGAGCGCCGGCAGACCATGCCAGTGTTGTCCAACATCCTGTTGGTTGTCGAAGGTAATCAACTGGCCATGACCGGTACCGACCTTGAAGTCGAGATGATCGGACGGGTGGATCTGGATGACATTGCCGAAGCAGGCGCAATTACCATTCCGGCAAAGAAATTAATGGATATCTGTAAGTCGCTTCCCGATGGCGTGGATATCGAGCTGGTGGTGAATGGGCAAAAAGCGACAATCAAAGCCGGACGCAGCCGCTTTACCCTGTCTACATTGCCCGCGTCGGAGTTTCCCAATGTGGAGGACAGCCCACAGACGTTGGAACTGTCGATCCCCCAGAGCCAGCTGCGACACCTGATCGACCGGACCGGCTTTGCGATGGCCCAGCAGGATGTGCGTTATTACCTCAATGGCATGCTCCTGGAGCTAGCTAATAACCTGCTACGGACCGTTTCAACCGACGGCCACCGTCTGGCAACGGCCATGTGTGACGTCGAGTTGACGGTCAGCGGTAAGCATCAGGTGATCGTCCCCCGCAAAGGGATCTTGGAACTGGCCCGCCTGTTACAGGACGGCGATGCGGACGCTCGCTTGATGGTGGGCAGCAATCATATTCGGGTCAACACCGGCGACTTCACGTTTACCTCGAAGCTAGTCGATGGGAAATTCCCGGACTATCAACGTGTTATACCTCAGGGTGGCGATAAACTGGTGATTGCGGATCGCCTGGAATTACGTCAGGTCCTGAGTCGGATCGCGATCCTTTCCAACGAAAAGTACCGGGGTGTACGCCTGGTGCTGACCGACGGATTTTTGCAGGTGATGGCCAATAATCCCGAGCAGGAAGAGGCCGAAGAGACCCTGGCTGTCGACTATCACGGGCCTTCGCTGGAAGTCGGCTTCAACGTTAATTATCTGCTCGATGCACTGTCTATATTGAGTGCTGAAAAGGTGCAGATCGCGCTGTCCGACCCCAATAGCAGTGCGCTGGTTGAGGCGGTGGACGTGAAAGACTGCCTGTATGTCATCATGCCGATGCGTATGTGATTCTGAACAGACCATCTTCTAAGCGCTCTACCAGGACACAAGGGCCCGCACGCGTGCGGGCCTACCCGTTATGACGATTCAACGGTTAACGATCCAGAACCTGCGGAATCTGCAGGCTGTCGAGCTGTCCCTTTCTCCGCGTATCAATCTTTTTTACGGCGTTAACGGCGCCGGTAAAACGTCGGTCCTCGAAGCCGTACACCTTCTGAGCCTGGCGCGCTCCTTTCGTACCAGTAAACATCGACACTATATTCGTCACGAACAACCGGAATGCACCTTATTTGCGCAGGTGCTCGGCAGTCATGCCGAACACCTGCCCGTGGGATTACAGCGCCAGCGTGACGGGCAGTTGCGCATACGCATTGCCGGCGAGAATGTCGCGGCGGTTTCGACCCTTGCCGAGCTGCTGCCGGTGCAGCTTATCAACGCGGATACCTTCCTGTTACTGGAAGGGAGTCCGGATATTCGGCGCCAGTTTCTCGATTGGGGTGGCTTTCATAGTGAGTCGCGTTTTCTCGCGACCTGGAAAGCGGTCAGACGCTGTCTTAAGCAGCGCAACAGCCTATTGAAGTGTGGTAAAATGGACCCCTTTGTACGCGCTGTCTGGGACCGTGAGCTGGTCACCCATTCGGAACGTCTCGACAGCTTTCGCCAGGCTTATTTTCTGGCCTTGCAACCGGTCTTTGAGGCCCTGCTGTCGGAGTTAGTCGAAATAGAGGACATAACTCTTCAGTATTACCGGGGTTGGGATCAACGCCGCGAGCTGGATGACGTCCTGGCCAGTGGCTTTGAGCGTGACCACGCCTCAGGATTTACCCACCAGGGCACACAGCGGGCCGATCTTCGCGTCAAAGTGAAGGGGATCGCTGCGTCAGAGGTATTATCCCGGGGCCAGCAGAAGCTCACCGTGAGTGCCATGAAGATGGCGCAGGGTTTTTTGTTGCGCGAACAGACCGGCTTGCGCTGTGTCTACCTGATTGATGATTTGCCGGCCGAACTTGATATGAACCATCGGCGACGATTGTGCGAGCAGCTTGAACGCTTGCAAACACAGGTTCTGGTGACCTGTGTTGAACCGGATGCCTTTGCAGGCTGCTGGCAACAGAGTAATGATGTGCGAGCGTTCCCGATTTCCCAGGGGGCGCTGGTCACAAATGAACAATAACGGGAGTATAGAATGAGCGACGGATCCACGAACACATACGATTCTTCCAGCATCAAGGTGCTGAAAGGGCTGGATGCGGTTCGCAAGCGTCCAGGCATGTATATCGGTGATACCGATGACGGCACTGGCCTACACCACATGGTGTTTGAAGTTGTGGATAACTCGATCGACGAAGCGCTGGCCGGCTTTTGTAGCAAGATCGAAGTGATCATCCATCCCGATGAGTCCGTCAGTGTCGCCGACAATGGTCGCGGCATCCCTGTGGATATCCATGAAGAAGAGGGGGTGTCGGCGGCCGAAGTGATCATGACGGTTCTGCATGCCGGCGGTAAGTTTGACGATAACACCTATAAAGTATCAGGCGGATTGCACGGTGTGGGGGTGTCGGTGGTTAACGCGCTCTCTGCCGAACTCAAGCTGACCATTCGTCGCAATGGCAAGGTTTATGAACAGACTTATGCACACGGGGTGCCTGTAGCCCCACTGTCACCGGTGGGCGACACCGAGACATCCGGTACGCGTTGTCACTTTAAGCCATCCGCCGACACGTTCACCAATATCCATTTCCAATACGATATTCTGGCCAAACGTCTGCGTGAACTGTCCTTTTTGAATTCGGGTGTATGCATCCAATTGCTCGATGAGCGCAGTGGTAAAACGGATACCTTTATGTACGAAGGGGGTGTGAAAGCCTTCGTCGAATACCTGAATCAGAATAAGACGGCGATCAACCGGGTGTTCCACTTCTCCGAGATGAGTGATGACGGCATCGGCGTTGAAGTCGCCTTGCAGTGGAATGAAGGCTACCAGGAAAGTATCCACTGCTTTACCAACAATATTCCACAGCGCGATGGCGGTACGCATCTGTCCGGTTTCCGGGCCGCGCTGACCCGCTCGCTGAATACCTATATCGAGCAGGAAAACCTGCAGAAGAAATCCAAGGTCGCCACGTCGGGCGATGATGCCCGCGAAGGTCTGACCGCCGTGATTTCGGTTAAGGTACCTGATCCCAAGTTCTCCTCACAGACCAAAGATAAGCTGGTTTCGTCCGAAGTGAAGAGCGCCGTTGAGCAGGTCATGTATAAGGACCTGAGCGATCTGTTGAAGGAGCAGCCGCAAGAAGCCAAGGCGATTGTCGGTAAAATGATCGACGCCGCCCGCGCCCGTGAAGCCGCTCGGCGCGCACGCGAGATGACCCGTCGCAAGGGCGCGTTGGATATCGCCGGTTTGCCGGGTAAGCTGGCCGACTGTCAGGAGAAAGACCCGGCGCTTTCCGAAATTTACCTGGTGGAGGGTGATTCGGCCGGTGGTTCCGCCAAGCAAGGCCGCGCGCGTAAGACCCAGGCTATTTTGCCGCTGAAAGGTAAGATCCTTAACGTCGAGCGGGCGCGTTTTGACAAGATGCTCTCTTCCGCCGAAGTGGGTACGCTGATTACCGCACTGGGCTGCGGTATTGGCCGGGAAGAGTTCAACCCCGACAAACTCCGCTACCACAGCATCATTATCATGACCGATGCCGACGTGGATGGTTCGCACATCCGTACGTTGCTGTTGACGTTCTTCTTCCGGCAGATGAACGTATTGATCGAGCGCGGCCATCTGTATATTGCTCAGCCGCCGTTGTACAAGATCAAAAAGGGTAAGCAGGAGCAGTATCTCAAGGACGATGAGGCGCTGGATGCCTTTATGCTGGAAGCCGCGATCAGCGACGCCAAACTGTTTGTGAATCCTACCGCGCCGGCCATCAGTGGCACCGCGCTTGAGAGTCTGATCAACGAATACCGCGGCGTTCAGCGTCTGATTAAGCGCATCTCCCGGATCTATCCGGAAGATGCCCTGCAGGAAATTATTCACGCGCCGAAAATGAACGAAGACGATCTGCGTGATCGCACCAAGGTTAACGAGTGGACGCGTAATCTGGTCGCCTCTATCGATGTGGTACGTAGCCGTTCGACGACGTTCGAAAGCGGTGTCACTGTTGATAGCGAGCGGGGCTTGACGCTACCGCAGATCACGGTCATCGCCCATGGCGTACCACGAGTCTACACACTGGGGCATGATTTCTTCAGTTCGGCGGAATACCGTGCCTTGACCGGTCTCGGTGAAACGCTGACCGGCTTGTTGGAGGAGGGGGCTTATATCCAGCGCGGCGAACGCACCAAACCGATCGAGGAGTTTGAAGAAGGACTCGATTGGCTGATGGCTCAGGCGAAGCGCGGCTACTACATTCAGCGCTATAAGGGGTTGGGCGAGATGAACCCCGAGCAGCTGTGGGAAACCACGATGGACCCGGATGCGCGTCGCATGTTGCGGGTGACCATTGAGGATGCCATTGCTGCCGATCAGATGTTTACGACACTTATGGGGGACGAAGTGGAACCCCGGCGTGAATTTATCGAGACCAACGCGTTGAACGTGTCGAATCTGGATATCTGATCCTGAGTCCTATTTGGTCCCTGTAACCCAGGGATCTGCTGAGTGAAAAGCGCTGTCGATGACAGCGTTTTTTTTTGCACGTAGATTGAGACGTAAGGTCACCAGGTCTGGCTGGGGAAAAGATACAAGCTGTGGATAAGATGTGCGTAACGTTGCTCGAAGGCTCATGCACGAGCGGAATGGTGCTGAATACGGTTGATGTGGATAATTTGCCTGTTAGGCCCTCATTGATCAGCCCGCGACATTCGGCTAGGCATCTGAAGATGAGTCCCGGACAAGCTCCGTGCATAACCAACCCCTCGTGCGCAAAGCAGGATTCGCTTTTATGCTCGATGAGCCGGTTAGGCGATAAAAGCGACCTTAAGGCGTATCGCACCCGGCGGGTTTAGTTCGTAGTATAGGGGTGTCGAAACAACCGTAAGCCTGGAACCTTATGACGCATTGTAAAATTGTAGATCGCCATGTGGACACCGTCCATGGCGAGATCTTTGTCCGCCAATGGCTGCCGGCCAACCCGTTATCCCCCATACCGCTTATATTGCTGCATGATTCTCTCGGCTGCGTCGAATTATGGCGGGATTTTCCGGAACATTTAGCCATCACATTAGGCCGACCTGTCTTGGCTTATGATCGCCTTGGTTTTGGCCGGTCCTCCGCGCGTGTCGCCAAGCCTTCGGCAAACTTTATTACCGAAGAAGTTGAAATCTATTTTCCATGCCTGGCTGAAGCGCTGGCCTTGTCCGAATTTATCCTAGTAGGGCACAGCGTGGGCGGTGTTATGGCGTTGCTCATTGCGCCTTCTTACCCGGGCTGCAAGATGGTGATATCGCTGGCGGCGCAAGCGTTTGTTGAACAGCGTACCCTTGATGGCATCCGTGCGGCTAAAGAAGCCTTCAAGCAAGTCGAACAGTTCAACAAACTCACCAAGCTTCACCGTGACAAGTCTGCCTGGGTGTTGTCCGGGTGGACCGAAACCTGGCTCTCAGCGGATTTCGTGGATTGGAATATCAGAAAAGAACTCCAGTCTATTACTTGTCCTGTTCTGGCGATCCATGGCGAATTAGATGAATTTGGCTCGTCGGCGTTTCCGGAAACCATCACCCGTCGTGTTGCGGGTATATCCAAAATGGTGCTTTTAGACGGTTGCGGCCACGTGCCCCATAAAGAGAGGCGCGCCTGTACGTTGGAATCGATACTTGAATTTTCATCACAGATTAACGAGTAACGTCGCGACACAGCGCATTGCTGGTACGCGGCTGTTTAGTCCCTCAGCAGCCGGCCTAACGTTCGCATCGCCTCGATACGTTTATCGGTCCAGGGGTAAGCAAAGCTTATGCGCAGGGCGTTGGTGTAACGTTCCTGGGCTGTGAACAGCCGGCCGGGCGTCAGAATCAACCCGCTGCTTCGTGCGGCTTTGTAGCGCTCGAGGGTATCAATCGTTTCTGGTAGCTCCAACCACAAAGACAGTCCACCTTGGGGGCGGCTGCAACTGAGTGCCATCGGAAGATGTTGCTGGATCAGATCCAGTAGCTGTTGATACTGCTGCTGCAGCAGCTGGCGGCGTAGGCGTAGATGGCGATCGAAGCCACCTTCTTCCAGGTAGCTGCAGATCCCGCGTTGCTGGGCCTGACTGCTGCCCAATGAGGTCAGCAGTTTCAGCTGTTTCACCCGCGCGTGAAATTTACCGGGGATGATCCAACCCACACGTAGATCCCGTGACAAACTTTTGGAAAAGGACGAGCACAGCAGTACCGAGCCGCTGCTGTCATAAGACTGTAAGGTGCGTGGTCGCTGGTGGGTGAAACCGAGGTCGCCGTAGATATCATCTTCGATTACATTGATCTGTCGGGGTAGGGTCAGTTCAAGCAGGCGCTGTTTGTGGGCATCGGGCATACTGGCTCCCGTCGGCGTGCTATAGCAAGGCGAAACCACAAGGGTTTTGATATCCCAGTGCTGAAGAGCCAGTGCCAGGGCGTCGAGACTCAAGCCGGTATCGGCGGAGCTGGGGAGCTCCAGCACCTTCAACCCCAGCGCTTCTAAGAGCTGAAAGACCCCGTAAAACCCCGGCGACTCAACGCCCACCACGTCACCGCGCTGTGTCGTCGCCATCAGTGCCAGCAGCAGGGCATGCTGACATCCAGACGTCACGATCATCTCATCGGGGGAAACGCGACTCCCCCCCTGGGCCATGCGGAGAACCAGCTGCTGGCGTAGGGACAGGAGCCCGGCAGGCTCGCCGTAATTGACCTGTTCTTCTTTACTCTGCTGGCGCTGCGCACGCGCCAGGCAGCGGCGTAAATGTTCGTTACCCGGGCTGTTGTCGGTGCTGGCGATCAGGTCGAAGGCGGCCCCCTGTTCCATGATATCGACAAACACCTGCTCGGCGGTAACCGGCATCGGTGTGGATTTCGGACGACTGGGGTTGGGTTTGCGAAGCGAATTGCGGTTAGTCGTCTGGCGGGCAGCGACGAAATAGCCGGACCGTGGGCGTGCTTCTATCCAGCCATCGGCTTCAAGCCGGTCATAGCACGCCAACACGGTAGATTTCGAAATGCCCTGTTCGCGACTAAGTTGCCGCACGGAGGGAATCCGCTCCCCCACAGCGCGTTGGCCACGATAAATCTCGTCACGTAGGTCGCGGAATAGCTGTAGATACAGATAATCAGGCATGGGTACAGTTCCTGGCGTTATGACCGGTTCAGAGTGAATTTCAGCGTAACTGTGCCTAAATAGATAGCATTATCTGAATCTGTCCTTCGTTCGACGTAGAGGCTACGCTCTTGTCCCCAAACTTAAGCGTTTTATTACGCCTGGGTTACAGACTTTCTGTGAGGGCTCGACAGTGCAATCCCAAGAAAAATTGATACCGCTACAGCAGCTTGATGATCTCTACACTGACGCAGGCCAATGGCAGGTCAATGTCGGTGAGGAAAAGGTTTATCCCAAACGGATGCCGGGCCGATGGCGAACCCGTAAATTATGGGCCAGCACGCTCTGGTTAGTCTTTTTTCTGGGCCCTTATCTTAACTGGGAGGAGAGGCAGGCGGTCCTGTTTGATCTTCCTGCGCAGCAGTTTCATCTGTTTGGCCTTACGGTGCTTCCACAGGATCTATGGATTCTGGCAGCCATATTGTTGTTCTTTGCTATTCTGCTTGCCGTGGTTACCGCCGTCGCGGGAAGGGTCTTCTGTGGGTTCTTTTGTTTTCAGACCGTGTGGACCGACTGGTATGTATGGATAGAAGAAAGGCTGGAAGGAGCACCACGACAACGAAAAATTCAGGATGATAATCCCTGGTCGACTACGTTGCTCTGTCGAAAACTGATCAAGCACGGTTTATGGTTATTCATTGCGTTGTTAACGGGCGTAAGCTTTGTCGCCTGGTTTATGGATTCTGCTGAGCTGTGGACAGGGTTGCTGCAGCGCGCATTGCCTGTGGAAGCCTGGATCACGTTAGGGCTGTTTACGGTGGGTACCTACAGCCTGGCCGGATTCATGCGTGAACAAACCTGTTTATGGTTGTGCCCTTACGCGCGTATCCAGGGGGTGATGGTCGACCATAATACCCTGTTGCCGACCTATGATGTTGCACGTGGCGAACCGCGTCAGCGCATTGCAAAAGAAAGCCCCGCCGTTTCTCCGGGTGCCTGCATTGATTGCAACTTGTGTGTGGCCGTTTGTCCAACCGGTATCGATATTCGTCAGGGGCAACAGCCTGGTTGTATCACCTGCGGGCTTTGCCTGGATGCCTGTGACTACGTCATGGATAAAATCGGTCGTCCTCGCGGTTTGATTCGCTATGAGTCATTCAGTGGACTGGCGGGTCATGTCGAACCGCGTTGGTATTTACGCAGTCGTGTCTGGGTCTATGGGGCCATTTTGCTGACGTGTCTGGCAGGCGGTTCTTATGGTTTGGCTACCCTGGATGGGCTCGAGCTGTCTGTACATCAGCATCGTCAGCCGTTGTATGTTCTGCAGAGCGATGGCGCCATTCAGAACCGTTATCGGCTAAAAATTCTTAATAAAACGGCTGATGATCAGCTGGTAAACATTCAGTTTTCAGGCCCTAGGGACGCCCACATGTCCGGGATTGATGGACCTATGCTTATCAAAGCCTACGCGGTAACCGCGCGAGACCTGTTTGTTCGCGTTCCGTCCGAAGCGTTTCTTGAGGAGGTTGTTCCCATTACATTCCTTGTTAAGGTCACCGGTAACCGGACGTTGAATACAGAACGGCAATCCATTGTTATCGGTCCATCTAAGCGCAGTGATTAACGCCTGGTCGCGGGTGTTTTCCATTTTCAGCAGGATGTTTCACGTGAAACACGGGCATGTTTTGCTACTCTTCCTCGCCGACAGGCAGGTGCACGGTGAACGTGGTGCCTTCACCGTCAACACTCTGGATCTCGATACGTCCTTTATGATCCTGGATGATACCGGCCGAAACGGATAAGCCCAGCCCTGTACCCTTACCCACGGGTTTCGTTGTGAAAAAAGGATCGAAGATACGCTTAAGCTTGTCTGCCGGGATGCCGCAACCGTTATCACGGATAGAAATCTGGACCTCGTTGCCTTCCTGGCGCGTGCTGATGGTGATGATGCCTTTGTCGGGAATGGATTGCGCGGCATTGACAAGCAGGTTAACAAACACCTGGCTGATGCGGTTAACGGCACAGACCACTAAGGGTAACGAACCGTAGTTGCGCTCCAATTGGGTCTTGTATTTGAGTTCGTTCCACACAATAGCGATAGAATTTTCCATGGCTTTTTCGATATCGGCAGGTTCGCGGGTTTCATTGTCATCGATACGGGAAAAGCTTTTTAACGACTGGATTATTTTTGCTACGCGCTCGACGCCGTCAAGGCTTTCGTTAACCAAATCGGGTAGGTCTTGGCGCAAGTATTCGAAATCGGCTTGCTTGAGTAGGGGGGCAATGATGGCCTGCAGATGTGGGTCGGGGTGCTGATTGATCTGGTCAATCAGCTGCAACAACGATGTGGTGTAGCCATGCATGCTGCAAAGGTTGGACTTGATAAAGCCGATGGGGTTGTTGATTTCATGAGCGACACCGGCCGCTAGCTGTCCAATTGACGCCATTTTTTCTTGCTGAACCATCTGGACTTGGGTCGTTTTCAGGCTGTCGAGGGCGTGTTTCAATTTATCGGTTCGCGCCGCGACGCGGGCTTCGAGCGTTTCGTTGTATTCCTTGAGCCGCTGCTCCTGTTCCGCGCGTTCAATTTCTACCGCGATCCGACCCGCGAATATGCGAAACAGATCCAGGGCGTTTTTGTCTTCGATAGGGCGGCAATGCAGGCCGGCTATCACGCCTAAAGGATTGCCGTTGGTATCGGTCAGGACTGTGCCGATATAGCCTCTAATCTTCAAGCGCTGTAACTGCTGATCCGCAGGGAATCTTTCTGCGACGCCATCGATGTAGTGACAGTACCTGTCGGCAATGGCTTTAGCGTAGGGGGTGCCCGGCAACGTGAACTCAAAGTTCTCCTGCAAGGTGCCGGCCTTGGCAAACGCTAAGGTGGTACAGCGCTGCAAATCGGCATTCACGCGAGCAATTAAGATATAGTCGGCGCCGGTTACGCGCTGCAAGTGCAGGACAATCTGGTCGAAATAATCCTTGCCTGAGCGGTTGGCCAGCCCCTCCATAATGTCTCTAAATACACTGTCCATATTTTTAGGATGCCTGATGTCGTCGGAGTTTATGGGTAACCCCGCGTTATTACCTGCTTCGTGTTTCGCAACGTTTAATGACGGGGATGTTAGCAGGAATACCAAAGTGCGGGCTAGAGGTTGTTAATAATTGGCGACAGGCGACATCATGACCCGCTAAGTGGAAACCGTGACGTCTGCCCATTACCGCTCGAGGCTCATGGCGTAGTGATTGCTGGCTGCTTGGATGCTCAGGGCATGACGCCGCGCGAGTTGGTGATGGTCGTGATCGTATCCACCGCCGATTAGCAGTGCTACCGGGATGGCGTGTTGAGCGGCCCATGCTAGCACCATGTTGTCTCGCGCTTGGATGCCCTGGTCGCTTAACTTGAGTCGTCCAAGGCGATCATCACGGTGGACATCTGAGCCCGCATCGTAAATCAGCAAGTCGGGTTTTGTTATCAGTTCAAGCCGGCCCAGCGTGGTTGTCAATAGATGCAGGTATTCGCTGTCGCCTGCGTTATCCTCAACAGCGATATCCAGGTCGCTCTGCATTTTATCAAAGGGGTAGTTTTTTCTTGCGTGAATTGAGCAGGTATAGATCCTTTTTTCATGACGCAGAATATCCGCCGTGCCGTCTCCTTGATGCACATCGCAGTCGAGGACGAGTATACGTTGTGCTCGTTTTCTACGCAGTATCCAGAGCGCTGCGACGGCGATATCATTGAAGACACAAAAGCCTTCACCGCGGTCGCGTTTTGCATGGTGCGTACCACCTGCCAGGTTACACGCGAGCCCATGCACCAATGCTAGATGGCAGGTTCGGATGGTTCCGCCCACGGCGGCCAGTGTTCGTTGCTTGAGAGGCTCCGACCAGGGCAAGCCAAGATTTTTCTGCTCTGATGCCGTCAGCGCACCGTTAAGAAAACGCCGGATGTAGTCGGGGTCATGCGCGCATTCAAGCTGCCCTTGAGAGGCATAATTCGGTAGGTGGTAGCGGTTGATCATGCGTTCTTTGCACAGGTGTTCATAGAGCAGTCGATATTTTTGCATCGGAAAGCGATGACCATCCGGCCAGGTGATGCTGTAGCGGGGGTGGTAAACGACCGGCAGGTGAGCGGGATGTTTCACGTGAAACATGACTCCTTAAGAATAATTCGACCGCCGTGGCAAGGTCGTCGGCAACGCTGAACTGCCAATCGTCCACACTGCGGATGTAATCGGGAATGTCGCGATTGATCACCATCGCGATCAAGAATACCCCGTCGATGCATTATGCGCTGTGATGTGACCCGGGGTCAGCGGGCATCCTTTCCTTCTGATCGGTGGTGTACAAAAAAGCCGGTGCCATTATAGCACCGGCTTTTAACCATCTTAGCCGCCCTTGTCGAGGCGGCTGAGGCGTTTACAGCACAGAGATGTCCGCTATATGCAGGAACAAACGGCGAAGCTGTGAGAGCAGCTGGAGACGGTTGCGACGGATCTGCTCGTCGTCGGCCATCACCATAACATCGTCGAAGAAACGATCGACGACCGTACGCAAGGATGCCAGCTTATCGAACGCTTCATCGTAGGCGGCGTTGGCATATAGGGCGACAACATCGGCCTGTACGGCACTCAATTCAGCAAACAGGTTCAGTTCGGCATCTTCGACCAGGCGCGCAGCGTCGACGGCGCTACCGGCCTCTGCCTTGAAGTTCTGCTTGGCGAGAATGTTCGAAACACGCTTGTTGGCGGCGGCCAGGGCGGCGGCCTCTGGACGCGCGCGGAAGCGGTTGACGGCCTGGACCCGGTTGGCGAAATCGAGAGGACGCGTGGGTTTGATGGCGAACACCGCCAGGAACACTTCTGCCGGAATGCCTTCCTCGTCATACCAGGCACGGAAACGCTCCAGCATAAAGGTCAGGACCCGTTCTTCCAGGCCGTCGCGGCCCGGCAGATTGCTGTGTTGCTCGACGCTGACGCGCAGTAGATCACGCAGGTCGATATCCAGCTGGTTTTCAACCATGATCCGCAATACCCCGAGGGTGGCACGGCGCAAGGCGAAGGGGTCTTTACTGCCCGTCGGTGGCTGGTTGATACCAAACAGGCCGGTCAGTGTATCCAAACGATCGGCGATGGCGACGGCCGCGCCGGTCTTGGTCTGCGGCAGAGTGTCGCCGGCAAAGCGTGGTTGGTACTGCTCGTTCATCGCCAGCGCCAGTTCTTCCGGTTCGCCGTCGTTGCGCGCGTAGTAGCAGCCCATCAACCCTTGCAGGTCGTCAAATTCCAGCACCATTTCCGAGACCAGATCGGTCTTGGCCAGCAGGCCAGCGCGTTCCGCCAGCGCCGGGTCGCCACCGATGCGTGTGGCGATATCGGCCGCCAGTTTTGAAACCCGTACTGACTTGTCGTAGATGCTGCCGAGTTGGTTCTGGAACACGATGGGCTTGAGCTGCTCGATCCGTGATTCGAGGGTCTTCTTGCGGTCATTTTCGTAGAAGAATGCCGCGTCGGACAGGCGCGGGCGAATGACTTTTTCGTTGCCGGCGATTACCTGCTGCGGATCGATGCTCTCGATATTGCTGACGGTGATGAAGAAGGGCTTGATCTTGTTGTCCTGGTCCACGACATGGAAGTACTTCTGGTGCTCCTTCATGGAGGAGACCAACGCTTCGGCCGGTACGGACAGGAAACGTTCTTCAAAGCGTCCGGCCAGCGCAACCGGCCATTCGACCAGCCCGGTGACTTCGTCGAGCAGGTCGGGCGAGATCACGGCGCGGGCGTTGAGGCTGGCGGCGGCCAGCTCTACCTGTTCGACGATATTGGCGCGACGCTTGGCGAAATCGGCGATGACATAGCCGTTCTCTTCCAGCAGTCGCTCGTAGTCAGCAGGGCTGATGAGTTCGATCGCTTTGTTGTAGTGAAAGCGATGGCCGTATGTCTTGCGATCCGTTTTTTGACCCAGGATGGTGGCCGGGACGACATCGTCGCCAAACAGCATGACGCACCAGTGTACCGGGCGTACAAATTCAACGTTGTTCGCACCCCAGCGCATGCGCTTGGGGATCGGCAGCGCCGCCAATGCGCTGCTGACGATATCGGCCAGCAGGTTACGCGTCGCTGCCCCCGTGCGTGTTTCACGGAACAGATAGTATTGGCCTTTGTCGGTATCCAGTGTTGCCAGTCGCTCTACATCCACGCCACAGGAGCGGGCGAAGCCTTCAACGGCTTTCGCCGGTGCCTTGGTCGAGGGCCCGCGCTTTTCCAGTTCTTGGTCGGGCTGGTTTTCGGCCAGGGCGCTGATCTGGACAGCCAGGCGGCGAGGGGCGGCAAACAGGCGTACGTCGCCATGGGGCAATCCGGCCTCCTTTAAGCCGGCGACAATGCCGTTACCGAAAGCGTCGGACAGATTCTTGAGTGCTTTGGGTGGCAGTTCTTCGGTACCAATCTCTACCAGGAAATCGTGCTGTGCCATCAGATATTCTCTCCCTCAGCAGCCAAAAGTTCCGCACGCAGTGACTCGGGGGCCAGAGGGAACCCTAGCGCTTTGCGTGCAGCGTAATAGGTTTCACAGACCGCGCGGGCCAGTGTGCGAACGCGCAGGATATAACGTTGGCGCTCGGTTACCGAGATCGCATGGCGTGCATCCAGCAGGTTGAAGGTGTGCGAGGCTTTCATGACCATCTCGTAAGCAGGAAGCGGCAAGCCTTTGTCGGTCAGGCGCTTGCTCTCTTTTTCGTAGGTGTCAAAGCACTGGAACAAGAAAGGAATGTCGGCTTCTTCAAAATTGTAGGTCGACATCTCGATTTCATTCTGGAGAAACACATCGCCGTACGTGACCTTACCCTGGGCCGTTTCGGTCCAGACCAGGTCGTAGATGCTGTCGACGCCCTGCAGGTACATGGCGATTCGCTCCAGCCCGTAGGTGATTTCACCGGTGACGGGGTAGCACTCCAGGCCACCCACTTGCTGGAAGTAGGTAAACTGGGTGACTTCCATGCCGTTCAGCCAGACTTCCCAGCCCAGCCCCCAGGCCCCCAGGGTGGGGGATTCCCAGTTGTCTTCCACAAAGCGGATATCGTGTACGGCGGGATCGACCCCCAGCATGCGCAGGGAATCCAGATAGAGCTCCTGGAGATTATCCGGGGAGGGTTTCATCGCAACCTGGAACTGGTAGTAATGCTGCAGGCGGTTGGGGTTTTCGCCGTAGCGGCCGTCGGTAGGACGGCGGCAGGGTTGCACATAGGCCGCGCGCCAGCTCTCAGGGCCGACTGCGCGCAGGGTGGTAGCGGGGTGAAACGTGCCGGCACCCACCTCCATATCCAGAGGCTGGATAATGACACAGCCTTGTTTAGCCCAGTACTGCTGTAAAGCGAAGATCAGCCCCTGGAATGTGCTGACATCGGGTGTTGACGGGTTGCTCACGTAATTCACCATCTGTGTTGTTGGCGACTGCCGGGGAGTGGCAATGACCGGATTGTCATTCGTATTGACAGCGTCGATTTATTCAAACCGCGCATTATACATTATCTCCCTGTCAATGCGGTGTTATCGGTGCGGGCGAGGGGCGAGGAGCTAGATGTTAGGTGCTTGGAGCGAGGGCGCTTCTGCGAAGCGGCTAGGAACTAAACGGCGCCTGTCGCTTGTCGCTGTTTAGTTTCTAGTCCCGCGTGGCCAGCAGGTAGGCCTGGTTGCGCAGGCCTTGCTGCAGGTCACCCTGGTTACTTTCTTCGCGGTACAGGCAAGGGGTGAGGTCCGCAAACAAACGCAGCAGTTCGCCGGGAGCCAGCAGGAAAGCCGGGTTGCTTGGTCCGCCGAGGCCGCTGACGGCTTGTGCCTGGGTGAAGGTCTGGTAGGCCAGCAGGCCGCCTGGACGCAGTGCCTTGGCAATGGCAGGACACAGGGCGCGGTTAAGAAAGTTGCTGACCACAATCAGATCGAAGCTCGCCGCGTCCGGCAACGTGTTGTCCAGATCGACCACACGCGCTGTGATTTCCAGATCGCGTTGTGCCGCTAGCTGTTGCAGCTTTTCCAGGGCGACGGCAGAGCAGTCCCAGGCCTCCACCGTCAGTCCGTGTTCGGCTAGCCAGAGTGCGTTGCCCCCCAGCCCGCAGGCCAGGTCGAGGGCCTTACCGGCGGTTGCTAGCAGGTGTTGGTTATCCGTCAGGACCGCCGCCGGCGACGGTGCATGGGTGGCGTTCTTGTAGCGGTTATCCCAACGATGTTGATCGGCAAGGCTCATGACGTTTTCTCCCGGGCGATATCGCCCATGACGGCTCCGGTCACTGCACAGAGGTCGGTGCTGCTGAGTTCGATCTCCAGCCCGCGTCGGCCGGCGCTGACGTGCAGGGTGGGTGCGAGGGCGGCGGAGCTATCCACCACCGTCGGCAGGCGTTTTTTCTGCCCCAGTGGGCTGATGCCGCCCACAACATAGCCTGTCGCGCGTTGCGCCTGTGCCGGATCGGCCATGGCGGCTTTCTTGGCCTTCAGGATGGTGCTGAGAGACTTCAGATCGAGTGTGGCGCAGACCGGGACGATAGCGACCGCCAGCTGCTTGGGGTCGCCGTTCAGGCTCACGAGTAAGGTCTTAAAGACGCGCGCCGGGTTTAGACCCAGCGCCTGGGCGGCCTCTTCACCCCAGGCCGTGGTGCCGGCATCGTGGGCATAACTGTGCAGCTGATAAGCGATGCCTGCTTTCTTGGCGGCATGGGTGGCGGGTGTCATCGAACCTCCAGAGCGTGATTCTCGCCTGACCAGCCGGCGGCTGGCAGAGCGGTGATGCAGGATACTTGTTGAATATCGAATACCGAATACCGACCGGCGCGATCAGCGGCGCCAGAAGATGGGGGTGAAGAGCACCAGCAGGGTAAACACTTCCAGGCGACCCAGCAGCATGGAGAAGCATAGAATCCACTTGGCGGTATCGTTGATTCCCCCGTAGTTCGAGGCGACGCCGCCCAGACCGGGACCGAGGTTATTCAGGGTTGCACCAACGGCGGTCCAGGCCGTGACTTGATCGAGGCCGGTGGCCAGCAGCGCCATCAGCATAACCACAAACACGATCAGATAGACCGAGAAAAATCCCCACACGGCTTCGACCACGCGGTCGGAGATCGCGCTGTTACCGACCTTGATCGGGATAACGGCATTGGGGTGCATCAGGCGTTTGACCTCCCGATGGCCCTGTTTAAGGATGATCAGAATGCGGATCACCTTCATGCCGCCGCCCGTTGAGCCGGCGCAGCCACCGGCAAAGGCCGCGATAAAGAGCAAGAAGGGCAGCAGCGTCGGCCAGAGGGCAAAGTCAGCGGTGGCATAACCGGTGGTGGTCGCGATGGAGACGACTTCAAACACCGCCTTGCGGAGTGCTTCGGTTCCCTCGTACGTGTTATTCAGTAGCAGAACAACGGTGGTGAACAGGGTCGTGACGACCAAGATACCGATATAAAATTTGAACTCGGGATCATGCCAGTACTGGCGCAGGCTCTTCTGGCGCCAGGCCGCGAAGTGGAGGGCGAAATTGACCGCCGAGATCACCATAAAGAAGATGGCTATGGCCTCGATGATGGCATTATCAAAATAGCCGATACTGGCATCGTGGGTCGAAAACCCGCCGATGGCAACCGTCGAGAAGCTATGCCCGATCGCGTCGAAGGGGCTCATCCCCGCCAGCCAGAACCCCAGCGCGCAGAGTATGGTCAGCGACAGATAGATATACCACAGCGCCTTGGCCGTTTCGGTAATACGCGGGGTCAGTTTGGAGTCCTTGACCGGTCCGGGTGTTTCAGCCCGGTACAGCTGCATCCCACCGATACCCAGCATGGGCAGAATGGCGACGGCCAACACGATGATCCCCATGCCGCCAAACCATTGCAGTTGCTGCCGGTAATAGAGAATGGAAGGCGGCAGGCTGTCGATGCCGGTAATTACCGTGGCGCCGGTGGTCGTCAACCCCGAGACTGCTTCGAAGACCGCGTCGACGATACTCAGTTGCGGCATTGCCGACAAAATCAGCGGCACCGAGCCGAACAGACCCAGTACGGTCCAGAACAATACCGTGATCAGGAAGCCGTCCCGGGTACGCAGATCCTGGCGCACATTGTACACCGGCAACCACATAAACAGCCCGGTAATCAGGGTGACCAGAAAGGCGATCAGGAACGGTGTGGCGGCGTTGTCCTGGTAATACCAGGAGACGAACGCCGGTGGCAGCATGCTGAAGCTGAAGAGCATCAACAGAATACCGAGAATACGGAGTATGACGCGAAAATGCATGGCGGGACGGCGCCTCTAGAAGAAAGTCAGTCCGACCTGGAACAAACGCTCCACATCAGCAATACGGCGTTTGTCGATCAGGAACAGAATGACGTGATCGCCATTTTCGACCATGAGGTCGTCATGGGCAATCAGCACCTCTTCCTTGCGGACGATGGCACCGATGGTGGTGCCCGGCGGCAGGTCGATATCTTCGATCGCCCGCCCCACCACTTTGGACGACTTGCGGTCGCCGTGGGCAATCGCTTCCATCGCTTCGGCAGCACCCCGACGCAGCGAGTGAACGTTGACCACATCGCCGCGCCGCACATGGGTCAACAGGCTGCCGATCGTTGCCTGTTGCGGAGAAATGGCGATATCGATCACGCCGCCCTGTACCAGGTCGACGTAGGCGGGGTTGTTAATCAGCGTCATAACGGTGCGGGCCCCCAGTCGTTTGGCCAACATGGATGCCATGATATTGGCTTCGTCGTCGTTGGTGAGGGCGCAGAACACGTCGGTGCTTTCGATATTCTCTTCGAGCAGCAGCTCCTGATCGGAGGCGCTGCCCTGCAGGACGATGGTGTGGTCGAGGTTGTTGGCCAGATGGTTACAGCGGGCGATGTTGCGCTCGATAATCTTGACCTGGAAGTTGCGCTCCAGATCCAGGGCCAGGTTGGCGCCGATATTGCCGCCGCCGGCGATGATAATGCGTTTATTCGGGTGGTCGAGCCGGCGCAGTTCGCTCATCACGGCACGGATATCTTTGGAGGCGGCGATGAAAAACACCTCGTCGTCCGCTTCGATCACGGTATCCCCCTGGGGGATAATCGGCCGGCCGCGGCGAAAAATAGCCGCGACGCGGGTTTCAATTTTGGGCATGTGTGAGCGCAGGTAGGCGATCTCATGGCCAACCAGCGGTCCGCCGTAATAGGCCTTCACCGCCACCAATTGCGCCTTGCCTTCGGCGAAATCCAGGACCTGCAACGCGCCGGGATTCTGAATCAGACGTTCGATATGCCGGGTGACCAGTAATTCCGGGCTGATCAGGACATTGATGGGCACCGCTTTATCGGTAAAGATGCGCTCTTTGTCGACCAGGTAGTCATGGCTGCGGACCCGGCCGATCCGGGTGGGGGTGTGAAACACGCTGTGGGCGATCTGGCAGGCGACCATGTTGACTTCGTCGCTGTTGGTCACCGCGATCAGCATATCGGCATCTTCCGCGCCGGCCCGCGCCAGTACGCTGGGGTAGGAGCCTTTGCCTTCCACGGCGCGGATATCCAGGCGGTCCTGCAGTTCACGCAGTCGTGCCATATCGGTATCGACAATGGTGATATCGTTGGCTTCATTGGCCAGGTTCTCGGCCAACGTCGCGCCGACCTGTCCGGCCCCCAGGATTATGATTTTCATACCGGGTTGGCTCCTGTCACCGAGGGAGGCGTTGAAGGACGGCTGGCAGGCGTCTCGTCGACCGCCTGTTTCAGCAGTACGGCATAATAAAACCCGTCATGACCGGCTTCGGTCGGAAGCAGCTGGCGGCCTGCGGGCTGTGGGAGCCCCCAGGGTGCCTCGATAACGGCCTCGCGGGCATCGGGGGTGTCGGCCAGGAACTGGCTGATCGCCAGACTGTTTTCCCGCGGCAGGATCGAACAGGTGGCATACAGCAGGCGCCCGCCGGGCTTGAGTAGCGCCCAGAGATTGTTCAGCATCTGCTGCTGCAGGGTGACCAGTGTCTCGATATCCTCTTCGCTGCGCAGGGCTTTGATGTCGGGGTTGCGCCGGATCACCCCCAAGGCGGAGCAGGGGGCGTCCAGCAGGATGCGGTCAAAGGGCTGCCCATCCCACCAGTCCTGCCCCGCGGCATCGGCGGCCTGAACGCTACAGTGGAGTCGCAGACGGGCCAGGTTCTCATGAACCCGCTGCAGCCGGTTTTCGCTCAGGTCCAACGCCAGGCAGCGCTCTAGTTGCGCTTCGCTTTCCAGCAGGTGGGCTGTTTTGCCGCCGGGGGCGCAGCAGGCATCCAGGACCCGTTGACCCGGTGCCAGGTCGAGCAGCGGCGCTGCCAACTGCGCGGCTTCATCCTGTACGCTGAATAGCCCCGCCGCGTAACCGGGTAGCTCGGTCACGTCATGGCGTTCTTCGAGGGTGATCCCCACCGGGGAATGTGGCGTGAAGACAAACGGGATACCGGCCTCGCGTAGCCGCTCGGCATAGGCGTCCCGGCTGTTGAGACGCTGGTTGACACGCAATGTCAGGGGCGGCAGCGCGTTGTTCTGCTCCAGAACCTGCTGCCAATGCTTGGGCCAGCTCTCACGAATCTGTCGGATAAGCCAGGCCGGATGCGCATACTGGAAGACCTTGCGTTTGCTCAGCGTGTCGATGCAATCCGGGGAGCGCTGGAATTCACGCAGTACGCCGTTGATCAGGTTTTTGGCCCATTTCTTCTTGAGTTTACTGGCGGCCTGGACCGATTCGCCAATGGCCGCATGGGCCGGGATGCGGGTGTAGAGCAGCTGGTAAAGCCCCAGCAGAATCAAGGCCTGCACATCGAGATCTTTGCGTTTCAGGGGCTTGCCGAGAAACTGATCGCTGATCAGCTGCAGGCGGGGCAGGTAACGCAGGGTGCCGTAGCAGAGCTCGTGCAGCAGGGGTTGGTCGCGCGGGCTGGTCTGCTCCGCCGCGCGGGGCAGCGAGGAGGCGAGCGAGCCTTCGCCGCGTAATACGGCGGTAATGGCGCGGGCGGCCTCGACGCGAACGCTCATTGGGCTGCCACCGGGTTGTCAAAACGGTTGCCGGGGCGGAACAGGTCCTGGCGGGCATTCAGCAGGTCGGCCACGGGCAACTGTTTGGCGTTGGGCAATTGCAGCCGGGTGATGGCCAGAATGCCATGGCCGGTTGCGACGCGCAGGCCATCGCGATCGATGGTCAGCAGGGTGCCGGGAGGCTGGTCACAGCGTTCATCCAGCGCCTGGGCCTCCCAGATCCGAATCCGGGCCCCGTTAAGATCGGTATAGGCC
Organism: Motiliproteus sp.; assembly: GCA_041586615.1. Taxonomy (GTDB): domain Bacteria; phylum Pseudomonadota; class Gammaproteobacteria; order Pseudomonadales; family Balneatricaceae; genus Motiliproteus. The sequence goes on from JBFGZS010000027.1 coordinate 40,240, forward strand.
ACGGGCCAGGGCGTCAGGCCGCGGATCTTACGGTCCAGTTCCAGCGCATCGCGCGTCCAGTCGATCGCGCCTTCGGCCTTAACCAGCTTGCTGGCATAGCAGGCCAGGGAGACGTCTTGTGCTTCGCCGTGGAGGCTGCCCTCGGTCAGCTTGTCGAGCGCCTCGGTCAGCGCGACGCCGCCCTGCGTTGCCAGAACATCGTGCAGCTCACCGCTCGTATGGCGGTCGTCGATCGGGCAGCTGACTTTATGCAGCATCGCGCCGGTATCGAGGCCGATATCCATCTGCATGATGGTGATGCCGGTCTCGCGATCGCCTGCCAGCAGCGCGCGATGAATCGGCGCCGCGCCGCGCCAGCGCGGCAGCAACGAGGCGTGGACGTTGATACAACCCAGTCGCGGTGTCTCGAGCACCGCTTTGGGCAAGAGCAAACCGTAAGCCGCCACGACCATCAAATCGGCGCCAAAATCCCTCAGCGCCTGCTGATCGGCCGGGTCCTTAAAGTTTTCTGGCTGGCGCACCGGGATGCCTTCTATTTCAGCCAGTTGTTTGACCGGGCTGGCGGTCAGCTTGCGACCGCGCCCCGCGGGACGGTCGGGTTGGGTATAGACCGCAACGACCTTATGACGCGTATTAAGCAGGGCTTGCAGGCTGCTGGCGGCAAACTCGGGAGTTCCGGCGAATATAATGCGTAACGGCGTTGAGTCCATGAGTGAAGGTATGCTCTTGCGGTTATCGGCGACCGGAACAGGTCCGGCCCGAGGAAGGCGACAGGTCGGATCGATTAGACCTCTTTATGCTGTTTTTCCAATTTCTTACGAATGCGGTTGCGTTTCAGGGGCGACAGGTAGTCAACAAACAGCTTGCCCACCAGGTGGTCAAGCTCGTGCTGAATGCATACGGCCAGCAGACCCTCGGCTTCGAGTTCGTAGGGGGTACCATCACGGTCTTGGGCGTGCAACAGGATATGGTTGGCGCGCGCAATGTTTTCATAATAACCGGGTACGGAGAGGCAGCCTTCCTGCGATTCTTCGGTTTCGCCGTCCAGAATATCGAAGGTCGGATTGATCAGAACCAGCGGGTCATTCTGTGCTTCAGATAGGTCAATGACGACCACGCGCTGGTGGACGTTAACTTGCGTTGCGGCAAGTCCGATACCGGGACAATCGTACATTGTCTCCAGCATATCGTCGACCAGGCGGCCGATGCTGTCGTCAAACACCTCGACCGGCTTGGCGTGGGTTCTGAGGCGTGGATCCGGGAATTCTAAGATTTCAAGCAAAGCCATAATAAAAACAATCACATAGAGTTAAAGAACGGAAGGCAGAACCGAGGCTGTCCCACGTATCGGCTTATTATACTGTTTACATATGCACATTCCATAGCAAGAATAGGGCGCTATACGGCCTGGCGTCCCCTGGGACACAACGGATAGGGAAGAGTTTATGAGGAATTTTTTGGTCGGTTTATTGGCGATGTCCGGTGTCGCGTCGGTATCCACTGCTCTGGCTGAAGGGGATGCGATCGCGTTGGCGGCGAACCACCCTGACCGCCACGTTGTCGTGAAAGGCGACACCCTGTGGGATATCTCGGAGACATTTTTACAGAGTCCCTGGGAATGGCCCAAGGTCTGGTCCTACAACCCCCAGATTGATAATCCGCACCTGATCTACCCCGGCGATATCCTCTATCTTGTCTATGTTAACGGTAAGCCGCAACTGCGCCTCGAGCGCGGTGGCCCGCGTAAACTCAGCCCCCAGGTACGGCGTCACCCTCTGGGGCAGGTCATTCCGGCGATCCCGCTGGATGAGATCAAAAGCTTTCTCTCCGACAACCTGATTCTGGCGCGTGATGAACTGGAAGCCGCGCCCTATGTGCTGGCGGGGGTCAATTCACGCATCATCGCCGGCGCAGGCGACCGCGTGTATGCTCGGGGCAAGATCGATACCAATCAGCATACGTATCTGGGCGTTTACCGGCCGTCACGGACGTACGTGGATCCCGAGAGCGGTGAAATTCTGGGTTATGAGTCCACCAGCATCGGCGGCGGCTATATTACCCATTCGAAGGGTGATATCACGACGTTGAAACTGAAGTACACCACCGAAGAGGTGCGCATCAAGGACCGGGTGCTGCCGACCCAGGAGCAGGTGGTGCAATCGGTGTTTTATCCCAGTGCGCCCGATGATCAGATCGACGGCGTGATCCTCTCGGTGCTGCGCGGCGTGAGTCAGATCGGTCAGTATGATGTCGTCGCGATCAACCGCGGCAGCCGCGAAGGCTTGAAGACCGGCAATGTGCTGCATGCTTTCAAGAAAGGCGAGAACGTCAAAGACCCGGTGACCGACGAATGGATCGAACTGCCTTCCGAGCGGGGTGGAACCCTGATGGTATTCAAGGTGTTTGAAAAGGTCAGTTATGCGTTGGTGATGCGGGCAGAGAATGTGCTGTCGTTGCTGGATGAAGTGCGCTCACCGGAGTAACCTGACTGGGCATCTTAGCGATCTGAACCGGCGTCGCTGCTAGCGCCCGGCCGAGCGGGCTCGCGTCACGTTCTCAACATCGACCGTCGCGCGTTATATCCATGCTGCACTGAATCAAGGACGATTCATGGACGAGACACTGAAAGCCTGGGTGACCCTGGTTTCGCTGCCCGGCTTAGGACCGGTTTCCCTGCGACAATTACTCAACCGCTTTGGCAGCCCCGAAGCCGTGCTATCGGCTGCGTCGAGCCGTTTGTCAGGGCTGGGCCTGCGGGCCGCACAGGTTAGCGCCCTGCGCCCTGAGGTTCGCCAGACACCGGACTTCCTGAACTATCTGTCCCGTGTCAATGACTGGGCGCAGCATTCGCACCACCACCTTCTGAGTCCGGAACACCGCCACTACCCGCCATTACTCCGTTGTACCGACGATGCCCCGCCTCTGTTGTTTGTTGCCGGTGATCCCGAAATATTGTCGTTGCCGCAGATCGCCATCGTCGGCAGCCGGAGTGCGTCCAGGCAGGGGCTGGAAACGGCGCACCAGTTTGCGCGCTATCTGTCGTTATCCGGTTTTGTGCCTACCAGTGGTCTGGCGTTAGGTATCGATGGTGAGGCCCATGCGGGTGCGCTGTCGGGGCTGGGGTTGACGGTGGCGGTTATGGGGACGGGGATCGATGTGATCTACCCGCGTCGGCATGTGCAGCTGGCGCGGCAGATTGTGGCGGCGGGCGGGGCGCTGGTATCCGAATTCCCGTTGGGCAGTACGCCCAGGCCCGCCAGCTTTCCACGCCGTAATCGCATTATCAGCGGGCTGAGCCGGGGGGTATTGGTGGTGGAAGCCGCGCCGGGAAGCGGCTCGTTGATTACCGCGCGCTTGGCGCTGGAGCAGGGCCGCGAGGTGTTCGCCATCCCGGGATCCATTCATAGTCCGCACAGCAAAGGTTGCCACCTGCTGATACGTGAGGGCGCCAAGCTGGTGGAATGTGCGGCGGATATTTTTGAAGAACTGGGGGCGATGCTCGGTCCTCTTTTCGTGGCGGATCGGTTTGGCGGTGATACCCCGTCGGTCACGACCAAAAAGGCCGTGCAGCCCCGTTTTCAACTGCTGCCTCCCCTGAGTGATCTTCAAGAGCGCTTGCTGCAAGCGACGGATTATTCCTGCACCACCCTCGACCAGTTGGTCCTACGCTGCGGGGTTGCCATTGAAGATATTCAAGCACTTATGCTCGAACTCGAACTCGAGGGTCGGGTCGAGAGTGTGGCGGGAGGTTATCAGCGCTTAGGCTAATGCGTTAAATGGCAAGCGACAGGCAGGGAAAGTGACTTGAAAGCTGCCGTAGAGTGCGGTACTTTCAGCCGCTTCATTTTGTCGACTGATAGGGTATCGACCATGTCCAAGCCGTTTGTTGCCATTCTTATGGGCTCTGATTCTGATCTGCCGGTCATGGAAGCCGCCACTGCTGTATTGAAGCAGTTGCAGGTTCCTTTCGAGATGCGTATCTCCTCCGCCCACCGGACACCGAAGGCGACCCATGACTACGTGGTCGATGCGGACCAGCGTGGCGCGGTTGCATTTATCTGCGCAGCCGGTATGGCGGCTCACCTGGCCGGTGCTGTCGCGGCGACCACGACCAAGCCGGTGATCGGTGTGCCGATCAACTCCTCACTGGATGGGCTGGATGCCCTGTTGTCCACCGTGCAGATGCCGGGCGGTATCCCCGTGGCGACCGTTGCGATTGGCAAGGCCGGTGCCAAGAACGCCGCGTACCTGGCGTGTCAGATTCTGGCAACCAAGGATGACGCGCTGGCTGAGCGGGTGCGTGCCGAGCGTCAGGCAAACACCGACGCGGTACTGGCCAAGGATCGTGAGCTGCAGGCGCGTCTGGCGCAGTCCTGATCCGATGTCTGCCTGGCATTTGAAACAAGCCGTGCGCGCATTGCGCCACGGCGGTGTGGTTGCGTACCCGACCGAAGCGGTCTGGGGGCTAGGTTGCGACCCGGACAATGCCCAGGCGGTGCAGCGTTTGCTGGCGATTAAGGAGCGACCTGCTTGCAAAGGCCTGATTCTGGTCGCCACGTCCTTTGGCCAGATCCTGCCGTTACTGGAGGATCTGAGCCGGGATGAGCTGGCACTGCTGAGTGCTGGCTGGCCGGGTCCACACACCTGGTTGTTACCCGATCCGAGCGGCTGGGTACCCGAACTGATCAAAGGGCAGCACAGCAGCGTTGCCGTGCGCATCAGTGCCCATCCGCGAGTCAGACAACTCTGCGACGCGTTTGGCGGACCGCTGGTATCCACCTCGGCAAACCGGAGTGGACACCCGCCGGCCCGCAGCCTGAGCAACGTTCGCTTATCCCTGGGTGGTGCGGTCGATTTTATTCTACCGGGCAATCTGGGCGGGCTGAGTCAGCCGACGCCCATTCGGGATTTGAAAAGTAAAACCTTGTATCGTGGCGGTTAGCGGCCACCGGGGCCGTAACCGACGCCCAGCCAGCTAACAGGAGACGCCATGTCCGCCGTGGATATACACCCCGTAAAAGAGTTTATGCAGGCCCTGCAGGACCGAATCTGCCTCGCCCTGGAAGCGGCGGATGGCCAGGCACACTTTGTCGAAGATCAGTGGGTCAAGGAATCGGGCGGCGGGGGACGCAGCCGGGTCATGACCGGCGGTGCGGTGTTTGAAAAGGGCGGCGTTAATTATTCCCACGTCATCGGCACGAACATGCCCGCGTCGGCGACCGCGCACCGGCCTGAACTGGCCGGACGCAGCTATCAGGCTGTGGGTGTGTCATTGGTGATGCATCCCAATAACCCCTACGTGCCGACATCCCACGCCAATGTGCGCTTTTTTATTGCCGAGAAGCCCGGCGAAGACCCCATCTGGTGGTTCGGTGGCGGTTATGATCTGACCCCCTGTTATGGTTTTGAAGACGATTGCCGAGACTGGCACCAGGCGGCCTTCAAGGTATGTGAGCACTTCCAAACCGGTAGTTATGCGACCTTTAAGGCCTGGTGTGACCGGTATTTCTACCTTAAGCACCGTGATGAGGCGCGTGGTGTGGGCGGGATCTTCTTCGACGACCTGAACCTGCCCGATTTTGCGACCTGTTTTCAATTCGTGCAGGCGGTGGGCGATACCTATCTGGATGCGTATCTGCCGATCGTGGCGCGCCGCAAAGACCGGCCCTACGGCGAGCGCGAAAAAGCGTTCCAGTGTTATCGCCGTGGCCGTTATGTCGAGTTCAATCTGGTCTGGGACCGCGGCACGCTGTTCGGTCTGCAGTCGGGTGGCCGAACCGAGTCGATACTGATGTCGCTGCCACCGCAGGTACACTGGATCTATGATTGGCAACCCGAACCCGGATCACCGGAAGCCGAACTGTACAGCCATTATCTCCCCCCTCGCGACTGGTTGGCGTAAACCGCGCATCTAGCGTTGGCGTGTGTGAATTGACTTGCAGCGCTTTGGCCGAGCCGCTATAACTGAAACCATCTTAATTTCAAATGGTTGTGTAAGGAGTGACCATGGCGGGTGCAAACCGTTTGTCCAATGAGCAGCTGTATCGGCGCTGTGATCATTCGCTGTTGCCCTTCAAGACCACGGATACCCTGGAGGAGTTCAGCGGTATCTACGGGCAGGAGCGTGCACTGGAGGCGATGGAGTTCGGCATGGGGATGCGCCGGCCCGATTACAACCTGTTTGTTATGGGGCACTCACAGAGCGGGCGCTTCTCATTTGTGATGGATACCCTGAAGCGCGAAGCCAAGAAAGCCAAGACCCCGCGCGACTGGTGTTATCTGAATAACCTGGCTGACCTGCGCTATCCGCAGGCATTTTATTTTGCGCCGGGTAAGGCGCTGGTGTTTAAGTCCGACATGGAGAACCTGCTGGAAGCCGTGACCAGCGAGCTGCCCTCTGCCTTTGAAAGCCCCGCCTATCAGCGCCAGAAGAGTCGTATCGATCGTGATTTTAACCGCCTGTACGACAGGGCCCTGGAAAAGGTGGAGGACCGCGCCCGCAGTAGCAGTATTGCCTTGTATCGTGATGCTGGCACGGTCGGTTTTACCCCGGTCGCGAATGGAGTGGCGATGGATGAAGCGGCCTTTTCGCTGCTGGAAGAGGAAGAGCGCAACCGCTTCAACAGTGATATCAATGACCTGGAAGAGTGCCTCAACGACTCGCTGACCAGCTTGCCCCAGTGGCGGCGCGAGGCGAATGAAAAATTGCGCAAGCTGGAGCGGGATACGGCGCGCCAGGCCCTGGCGTCATTATTTCTGCCGCTGCGGGAAAAGTATGCGTCGCAGCCCCGGGTGGTGGTTTATCTGAATCAGGTCGAGGTGGATCTGATCAAAAATGCCGCCGATCTGGTCAGCGAAGACAAGCTGGTGGATAAGAGTGATCCGTTACGTCCCGCGCAGCTGGAACAACACTACGGCGTTAACCTGATCGTCAATCATCAGAAGACCAAGGGCTTGCCTGTGGTGTTCGAATCGCATCCTAATTACGAAAATTTGTTCGGACGCGTGGAGTATACCAGTGAGATGGGTGCCCTGGTGACGACCTACCAGCTGGTCCGTGCCGGCTCGCTGCACCAGGCTAATGGGGGCTATCTGGTGCTGGAAGCCGAAAAGCTGTTCGAACACCCGATGGTCTGGTCTGCCCTGAAGCGGGCGTTGAAATCCCGAGAACTGCGGATTGAAAACCCTTTTGCGGAGCTGTCCGGCGTCAGCACCATCACCCTGAGCCCCGAGCCGGTGCCGCTGGATGTGAAAGTGGTGATCGTCGGAGACCGGGATTTCTATTACCTGCTGCAACAGATGGATGCCGATTTCTCCAAGCTGTTTCGTGTGGTGGTGGATTTTGACGAGGACGTCAAACGTACCGATAGTGCGATACGTAACTATGCCCGCCTGATGAAAACCTTGTCGCAGCGCGAAGGATGCGCGCATATGACCCGCCAGGCGGTCGCGCGGCTGGTGGAACACAGCTCACGGATGGCGGAAGATCAGGAACTGTTATCGGCGCATATCGGCGAGATGATGGACCTGATCTGCGAGGCCGATTACAAGCGTCAGAAGCAGGGTGACGAGCTGATACACGCACGCTATATCCAGATGGCTCTGGAAGCCAAAGAACGCCGTACCGACCGTCTCAGCACCCGTATGCGCGAAGAGATCACCAACGAGGTGATCCTGATCGATACCACCGGCACCGCCGTGGGCAAGTCCAACGGCTTGACGGTGCTGCAGGTCGGTGATGTCAGCTTTGGTACCCCGGCGCGGATTACCGCCACGGTGCACCCGGGCGATCGGGGGATCGTCGATATCGAAAAAGAGGTCACCCTAGGCCAGCCGATCCACTCCAAGGGGGTGATGATTCTGTCGGGCTACCTGGGTCATAAATACGCCCAGGACTTTGCGCTGACCTTATCGGCCAGTATCGCGCTGGAGCAATCCTATGGTCACGTGGACGGGGACAGTGCGTCGCTGGCCGAGATCTGTACATTAATCTCGGCCCTGACCCATGTGCCCCTCAAACAAGCGTTTGCCGTTACCGGCTCTATCAACCAATACGGTGAAGTTCAGGCGATTGGGGGCGTGAACGAGAAGATCGAAGGGTTCTTCGATGTGTGCAAGAGCAAAGGCCTGACGGGTGAGCAGGGGGTCGTGATTCCGAAGGCGAACCAACGCAACCTGATGCTGAAAAAAGAGGTGGTTCGGGCGGTCAACGACGGCTTGTTCAGTGTCTATACCGTGGCCACGGTCGACGAGGCGCTGGAGCTGTTGGCCGGACGCAAGGCGGGAGTCCGGAAAGCGGATGGCAGTTTCACCCAGCGGTCGTTGAACGCGGTGGTGGTGAAGCGGCTCAAGGCGTTAGCGCAGGCGACGCTTAAGCCAATGGGATAGGAAATACTGGGCGACAGGCGACAGGCTGTAAGCGCTTCCGCCTGCTGTTTTGCTTGTCTCGACGTACCGGCGGGTGTCTACGCCAGGTCTGCGTAGGGCTCCTGCAGATGCTTGTCTTTCAGGTTGACGTAGTTGGCGGCGGTATAGGTGAAGAAACTCAGCTCTTTTTCGGTTAATGCCCGCACCTGCTTGACTGGCCGCCCTACATACAGATAGCCACGTTGCAGGGTTTTGCCGGGAGGCACCAGCGAGCCGGCGCCGACGATGACTTCCGACTCGACCACGGCACCATCCATGATCATCGATCCCATACCGACTAAGACACGATCGCCGATGCTGCAACCGTGCAACATCGCCTGGTGCCCTACGGTGACATCATTACCGATCAGCAGCGGAAAGCCATCGGGGTTATAGGGGCCCGCATGGGTGATATGCAGCACCGAGCCATCCTGAATGCTGGTCCGGGCACCGACACGGATCCGGTGCATATCGCCGCGAATGACCACCAACGGCCATACCGACACGTCGTCACCGAGGGTGACGTCACCCAGGACCACCGCGCTCGGATCGACAAGGACGCGCGCCCCCAGTTTTGGCGTCATTCCCTGGTAACTACGGATTTTCATGCTGCTGTCCCCCATGTACACTGTCAGAATCGCCGCTGAGGGCGAAAGCCTGTGCCTGTTCACCGCCGTGCCGGTTTGCACAGCAGGCTGAAGTTATTGTCATCGTGCGCCGCCGATGGGAATCGGCAATGCCGTTTTGATGGCAGTGCGTGCCCTGCTTTGCCATCTATTCTACCGCAAGCGAGGGCGCGTATCATGCACACAGATAGGGCCGCTATGAATAACCCCTTACTAGAAGACTCGTTTTTCCCCGCGTTTGGTTCCATCGACGCGAGTCACATCGAGCCCGCTATCGACCAGATCCTGAGCGAAAACCGTCACGCGCTGGCCGTGTTGCTGCAAGCCCCCCCCGATGACTGGTCACTGGTTGTCCAGCTAGAAGAGCTGGAAGACCGCCTGAACCGCGCCTGGTCACCGGTCAGCCATATGAATGCGGTGGTGAACAGCCCGGCACTGCGCGACGCCTATAATGCCTGTCTGCCGAAACTGACCGAGTATGCTACCGAGATGGGGCAGAATGATGCCCTGTGCGGGGCGTATCAGGCGCTGGCTGACCAGGCCGCCTTTGCCGATTTGAGCACCGCGCAGCAGAAAGTCATCACTGACGCGTTACGGGATTTCCGACTGTCCGGCATCGATCTTGGCCCCGAGGATAAGCGCCGCTACGGCGAGCTCAAGCGCCGGTTGTCGGCATTAAGCAGTCGTTTCTCAGAGAATGTTCTGGATGCCACCCAGGCCTGGTCGTTACACCTTACCGATCCGGCGGCGTTGGCGGGCCTGCCCGATAGCGCGCTGGCCGCGGCCCGGCAGTTGGCCACGGCAAAGGATTTGGAGGGGTATCTGCTGACGCTGGATTTCCCCAGCTTTCACGCGGTGATGACCTACGCCGATGACAGTGCGCTACGCGAGACCGTTTACCGGGCGTTTACGACCCGCGCATCGGACCAGAATGACCAGGATCCGGCCTGGGATAACGCGCCCTTGATCGAAGAGATCCTGGCGTTGAAACTGGACTTGGCCAAGTTGCTGGGTTTTGCCCATTATGGCGAATACTCGCTGGCCACCAAGATGGCAACAACGCCGGACCAGGTCCTGACTTTCCTCGAGCAGTTGAATAGTCGCAGCCAGGTCAGTGCCCGACAGGACTTTGCCGCCTTGCAGGACTTCGCCCGCCAGGCTCGGCCTGAAGGGGTGCCCGGGCAGGCTGAGCTGCAACCCTGGGATGTCAGTTATTATGCGGAACAACAGCGTCAGAGCTGTTTCGCTATTTCGCAGGAGCAACTGCGCCCTTACTTTCCTGCGCCGCAGGTGCTGAAGGGGCTGTTTGCCGTCGTGGAGCGCTTGTTTGGTATTCAGCTGGAGGCCCAGGCCGAGGCGGATCTTTGGCATGCCGATGCGCGCCTGTTTCGCGTGACGCGCCAGGGACAAACGCTGGGCTATGTCTACCTTGACCTCTATGCCCGCACGGGTAAGCGTGGTGGTGCCTGGATGGATGTCTGTCGCACGCGCCGCCGCCAGGCGGACGGCACCCTGCAGCTGCCGGTGGCGTATCTGGTCTGTAACTTTAATGCGCCGATCGGCGATCAGCCGGCATTGCTGACCCACAACGAAGTCACCACACTGTTCCATGAGTGTGGTCACGGCCTGCACCACCTACTCACCGAGCAGGAGTGGTCCGCGGTGTCGGGCATCAACGGCGTTGCCTGGGATGCCGTTGAGCTGCCGAGCCAGTTTCTGGAAAACTGGTGCTGGGAGCCCGCCGCGCTAGCGTTGATCTCTGGCCATGTCGACACCGGCGCGCCGTTGCCCGAAGACCTGTTGCAGCGCATGCTGGCGGCGCGCAACTTCCAATCCGGCATGATGATGGTGCGGCAATTGGAGTTCGCCCTGTTTGATTTTCGTCTGCATTGTCAGGATCCGGCGCCCGATAGCGCCGGCGTGCAGGCCTTACTGGACCAGGTTCGTCAGGAAGTGGCCGTCATGCCGCCCCTGGCGACTAACCGGTTTCAGAACAGCTTTTCGCATATTTTTTCCGGGGGCTATGCCGCCGGTTATTACAGCTACAAATGGGCCGAAGTCCTGTCGGCGGATGCGTTTTCCCGCTTTGAGGAGGAGGGCGTATTCAACCCCGAGACCGGGCAGGCGTTTTACCGGCATATTCTCGCGCAGGGTGGCAGTCGGGAGCCCATGGACCTGTTTATCGCCTTCAGAGGCCGTGAGCCGCAGGTCGATGCGTTGCTGCGCCACTGCGGTATCGTCAATAACGCATTGAAAGGAGCGACATCATGAAGGTGATCAAGCGTTTTGTGGCGGGTGCGGTCTGCCCCCGCTGTGGTGAGATGGATAGGCTGCGGACCTTTCGCGACGAACAGCATGAATATCGCGAGTGCGTCGACTGTGGCTATGAAGACCGGATGCGCCTCGACGGAGCCCCCGACGAAGACGAGCTGCCGACCCGGGTCAACCAGCCGAGCGACACGCCGGAACCGACCCCCGAAGAGCAGGTGCTGCAGTTCAAGCCCAATCCGGTCGCCAGAAAATAAACCCGGTTCAGGGGCCCGGTACCTGCCCGCTGTGTGTCGACCAGGCTGAAACCGTTTGGGGAAAAAACCGATGAATAATGCGGACCACCCTGTCGGCGATGAACAACGCTGCCCCTGGTGCCTGGGCAGTGATCGCTACCGCGCTTACCATGATCAGGAATGGGGGGTGCCGTTATTCGATGAGCAGCGCTTGTTTGAGTTTCTGATCCTCGAAGGTGCTCAGGCGGGTCTGAGCTGGTCGACGATTCTGAATAAGCGCGAAGGTTACCGGCGACTGTATCACGGCTTCGATCCGCAGCGGGTGGCCCGCTTCGATGCCGCTGACTGTGCCCGGCTGTTGGCTGACGCGGCGATTGTCCGCAACCGGCTGAAGGTCGAGTCCTCGGTGACCAATGCCCGTGCGTTCTTGCAGCTGCAGGATAGCGGCGCGGGCTTTGCCGACTATATCTGGGGTTTTGTTGACGGTCGGCCGATTCAGAACGGCTGGGAAAGCCTGGCGCAGGTACCGGCTCACACGCCACTGTCCGTCATCATAAGCAAGGATTTGAAGAAACGCGGGTTCCGGTTCGTCGGCCCGACCATTGTCTACGCCTTTATGCAGGCGACCGGCATGGTCAACGACCATCTGCGGGGTTGTCACCGGCATCGTCCGGTGGCGCGGCTCGCCAGGCAATTCTGAGTCGTTTCCACCCCTGTTATAGATTACGGCGGCAAGGTCATACCGAGCAAAAAATATCGCCGTGGCATAAAGCCGTGCCAGGTTAATAACGCGTGCTCACGGTTATTGGCGTTTGCGGCCGCTATGGCTGAGTAAAAACAGCAAGGCGGCACTGACCACCACGGACGGGCCTGCCGGTGTATCCCATTGATACGACGCTCCCAGGCCAAGACAGACGGCCACGGCACCAATGGCGCTGGCGCGCAGGGCCATCTGTTCTGGGGTGCGGGATAAGCGACGTGCGGCGGCGGCGGGGATAATCAGTAATGAGGTGATCAGCAGGACCCCGACAATCTTCATCGCCACGGCGATAACAATACCCACCAATAGCATCAGCGCCAGCCTGACCCGGGCGACCGGCACGCCTTCCACCTGCGCCAGTTCTTCATCCACGGTGATCGCCAGCAACGGCGTCCACAGCTTGATCAGCAGGCCAACAACCAGCGCGCCGCCGCCATAGATCCAGTACAGGTCTTCCTGGGTAACGGCCAGCAGGTCGCCAAACAGGTAGCCGGTCAGGTCGATGCGCACGTCAGGCAGAAAGCTGATGGCGACCATACCGAGGGAGAGGGCGCTGTGCGCCATGATGCCCAGCAGGGTGTCGGTGGCGATCAGGCGCTTGCGCTGCAGAGATACCAGCAGCAGCGACAGCAGCAGACAGCAGAGGACCACCGCCAGATTAAGGTTGATATCGGCCAGAATGCCCAGCGCGATGCCCAGCAGCGCAGAGTGTGCCAGCGTATCGCCAAAGTAGGCCATACGCCGCCAGACCACAAACGCACCCAGCGGACCGGCCACGGCAGCGACGCCGACGCCAGCGAGCAGCGCACGGATCATAAAATCAGCCATGCGGGTGTCCTTCTTGGCAGGGTTGGTCGGCGATCACGTTGCCATGATCATCGTGCTGGTGGTTGTGCTTGTGGCTGTAGAGCGCTAATTGGTCGGCCGCTTTACTGCCGAACAGGGCGATAAAGGCCGGATCGTTGCTGACCTGTTCGGGATGGCCGGAACAGCAGATATGGTTATTCAGGCAGATGACCCGATCGGTGCTGGACATCACCAGATGCAGGTCGTGGGAGACCATAAACACGGCACAGCGATAGCGATCACGGATCTGGGCAATCAGTGCATACAGTTCAACCTGGCCGTTCACGTCGACCCCCTGTACCGGCTCGTCTAGCACCAGTAAGCGCGGCTGGCGCAGCAGTGCCCGCGCCATGAGTACACGCTGGGTTTCGCCACCGGACAGGTTTTGCATGGGGCTGTTCAGCAGGTGCTCCGCACGGACTTCGCTTAACACCTGGCGCACGGCGCTTTCGGACGCCTTGACCCCCAGGCACATAAAGCGCCCCACCGAGAGCGGCATCGTCGGTTCGATATGCAGCTTTTGTGGCATATAGCCGATACGCAGGCGCTGCTGGCGGTGGACCTGGCCACTGTCGGGGTGGAGCAAGCCGAGCAGCAGGCGCACCAGTGTCGACTTACCGGAGCCGTTCGGGCCGATCAGGGTCGTGATTTCACCGGGATTGACCGTAAAGGATACGTTGTTGACCACCGAACGACCGGCAAACGCCATACTGACGTTCTCGACCCGTACCAGGCTGGCGGCGGGTGGCGGTGGATTGTCCTGAGCGTGGCGACGGTTTATTGCCGCGGACGTACGTGTCGCCGAGGGCTCATTTATCACAGAGGGCTTATTCATCGCTGAGGGCTCATTTATCCGTGGCCTTAAGGCATTGGGAGCAGCATCCGCTTAGCTCGATAATTTCGGATTCGAGTAAAAAATCGGCTTGCCCAGCGTGCTGGCGTACGGCTTCCTTTAGACTTGGGGACGCGAGCTCCTGTACCCGGTTGCAGCGATGACAGATCAGGAAATAGCCACTGTGCTGGGTGCCGGGGCCGCTGCAGCCGGTGTAGGCGTTCAGCGAGGCCAAGCGGTGTATTAAACCATGCTCGAGTAGAAACTCCAGCGCCCGGTATACCGTCGGCGGTGCCGAATTAAAGCCTTCTTCGGCCAGCTGTGCCAGCAATTGATAGGCCCCCAGCGGCTGATGGCTTTGCCAGATAAGTTCCAGCACCCGGCGTCGTGATGGCGTCAGGCGTGAGTTACGCTGTTTGCACAGTGCAACCGCCTGCGCCAGTGCTTGCTCGATGCAATGGTTGTGGTTATGACCCGCAACAAATGCGGGTTGGCAAGGGGGGCTCATGCGCGGTACCGATCGTCGAGAAGTGTAATAATATAACAGTGTCATAGGGTAACATTTTTTCCGCCGCGAGGCCTATGACAATTAAGCGGGCAATTACAACAAGTAAGAGGTCAATTACAACAAGAGGTCTAGTGCCCTGTAAGGACTAGATATTCGTGTTTCTTAGGTACGAATTAGCGCAGAAACGGCGGAGGGCTTCGCCTGCAGGAGTGGTTACCCCTTGTAGGAGCCTGCCTGCACAGGATATCGGTGATGCTGACTGAGGCAATTAAGTATCAAGACGGCGTACGTATAAGACGTTTACTTGCAAGGCGTTGTACTTAAGAGGTGTTGTACTTAAGAGGTGTTGTACTTAAGAGGTGTTGTACTTAAGAGGGCACCACCGGACAGGTGGTGCAGATGGGGAGACTCGAACTCCCACGTCCTATCGGACACTAGCACCTGAAGCTAGCGCGTCTACCAATTCCGCCACATCTGCATAGCGTGAAGCTTGTTGTATCTTTTATCAGTCTAGCACCACTGTTAACGTGGTGCAGATGGGGAG
>JBFGZS010000028.1:0-54870 GCA_041586615.1 Motiliproteus sp.
CTGAACAGGAGGGGGTTTTAGCATCGCTTAAGGTCAGTCAACCGAACGAAAAAGGGCAGTTATCGCTACTGTAGTGGCAATTTTTGAACGCCAACCTTGATAAATCAATCGCTTATAATCGTAACTGTCGAACTCGGGAGCCCAGCGCTTTGCTAAGCGGGTTTTTGGGTGTCAGGTCGCCACGGCGAAGCTGCTGGTCACACCATTCAAAGAAACAATCCACTACCGGCTTGCTATATTCCAGTCGGTGCTGGCGCTTCTTGTCACCACTTAAGTGCTCATCGCGGATCTGCTCCTCAATGTGATACAGGGCTGCGATGTAATCCAACGCCTCGCGCGTGGCTGCTGGTTCCAGCGGTGCGCTGATATCGATAAAAGAAGCCTCTCGCTCTACAGGCAGTTCCTGTTCATCAGCAAAGCGCTTGCGCCAGTTGCAAAAGCTGGCATAACCGATTCCGTGTACGTTACAAAATCGTGTCGCGGATTGGCCGCTGCCCCGCCATTGATCGACCAGCGCCTGCCACTGACCAGGTGTTCTACGTGTTAATCGCGTCATTCTGTGCCTCCTGTATTCATGAAGACGACAGCTTATCGCGCGATTAAGGGGTTGGTCAGGACGCCTTAGAATGAACGGTTACGTTCGGCGAGCGCTTGCGCTGCTCGCGCGCGATGTAGAGATTCGGGTAATATACGGGCACGCCATCCAGAAGCAAGACGAATTGGGTCGCTGAACTAATCACTGCTTCTTTGGCTGAATAACCCATATTTTCAATCCCAATGTTTACATAATTCATATTGCCTAATTACGAAAATATGTCAAATGTCTAGTTTACATTTTACAGCTTTTCACAAAATCGGTAACACACTGAAATTAATAGATCTAAGGTGAGTTTAAATGTCAAAAGATAACAAATCTGGAAAGACCGGTAGTTACGTCTTTTCCATGAATCGTTTGGGTAAGGTTGTTCCCCCTAAGCGGCAGATTCTCAAGGATATCTCTCTTTCCTTTTTCCCCGGGGCCAAGATTGGCGTACTGGGTCTGAACGGTTCCGGTAAATCAACCCTGCTTAAAATCATGGCGGGTGTGGATAACGACTATATCGGTGATGCCATTCCTCAGCCGGGTCTGAATATCGGTTATCTGCCACAGGAACCGGAACTGGACGACACGAAGACGGTTCGCGAAGTGGTGGAAGAAGCCGTCGCCGAAGCCAAGAACGCGCTGACCCAGCTCGATGCGGTGTATGCCGCCTACGCGGAGCCCGAAGCGGACTTCGATAAGCTGGCCACCGAGCAAGCGCGTCTGGAAGATATTATTCAGGCCACCGATGCCCATAACCTGGATCGACAGCTGGAAGTCGCGGCAGATGCGCTGCGCCTGCCGCCGTGGGATGCCTCGATCAAGCTTTTGTCCGGCGGCGAGCAGCGTCGGGTGGCCCTGTGTCGTCTGCTGTTGTCCAAGCCCGATATGCTGCTGCTGGACGAGCCAACCAACCACCTGGACGCCGAGTCCGTTGGCTGGCTGGAGCGGTTCCTGCACGATTACACCGGGACGGTCGTGGCGATTACCCACGACCGTTACTTCCTGGATAACGCCGCGGGCTGGATTCTGGAACTGGATCGTGGCCACGGTATTCCTTACGAGGGCAATTACTCCTCGTGGCTGGAACAGAAAGAGGCGCGCCTGGAGACTGAAGCCAAGCAGGAAGCCGCGCACCGCAAGACGGTTAAGGCCGAGCTTGAGTGGGTTCGTCAGGGCGCCAAAGGGCGTCAGGCCAAGTCCAAGGCGCGTCTGAAGCAGTTCGAGGAGATGAACTCCCGTGACTTCCAGCTTCGTAACGAGACCCAGGAGATCTATATCCCACCAGGGCCGCGTCTGGGTGACAACGTCATCGAACTCGAGGGTGTCAGCAAGGCCTACGGCGACAAACTGCTGGTGGACAATCTCAGCTTCCGCATTCCCCAGGGGGCGATTGTCGGGGTGATCGGCGGTAACGGTGCGGGTAAATCAACCCTGTTCAAGATGATCGCCGGTATCGAACAACCCGACAGTGGCACGGTCACCATCGGCGAGTCGGTCAAGCTGGCGTTCCTGGGGCAGATGCGCGATCTGGATGGTAGCAAGACTGTCTGGGAGGAAATTTCTGACGGACAGGATATTATCACCGTGGGTACCTACCAGGTACCGTCGCGGGCTTACGCCGGCCGTTTCAACTTTAAAGGCGGCAGTCAGCAATCGTTCGTCAAAGACCTGTCCGGTGGTGAGCGCAACCGTCTGCATCTGGCTAAGTTGCTCAAAGAAGGCGGCAACGTGTTGCTGCTGGACGAACCGACCAACGATCTCGACGTCGAAACCCTGCGGGCCCTGGAGGAAGCGCTATTGGCATTCCCCGGCTGTGCCGTGGTTATCTCCCACGACCGCTGGTTCCTCGACCGTATTGCGACCCATATCCTGGCCTACGAAGGTGAGAGTCAGGCCGTGTTCTTCGAAGGTAACTATACCGAGTACGAAGCCGATATGATCAAACGGCGCGGCGATGCGACGCCGCATCGGGTCAAGTACAAGAAAATCGACGCCTGATTCGACGTTTTGGGTAACGATTAACCGGGCATCAACATACCGATCCGTTCGCTCTGTTGATGACGACAAGGCCGGCGCCTGTCCGTCCTTGTCTCACATGGCTTTATGCCACGGCGGTTCCCCCTCCATGAACCGCCTATTAAGGCGAATTATGACAGCCTGTGCTACTGAGGAACCGCCGCGTAAGCGACCACTTCGCACAGCATCTCTGCTCGCGCCAGACCCGCGACGATCATCGCTGCACGATTGGGGTAGGGTGCTTCAAAATACTCGGCGTACACGCTGTTGAAGACCGGCAACTGATCGCGGTCGGTGACATAGATCAGAACCTGGGTCACATCGGCCATCGATAATTCAGCCGCTTCGATCGTATGCTTGAAATTCTCCATGGTCTGACGCGCCTGCGCTTCGATGCCACCGTCAACCACCTTGCCTTCCGCGTCGATGGGAATCTGCGCGGTGGATAGCTGGCCGTTGGCGATGACAGCCCATTCCAGTGGTGCTTTAGAGGCGAACAGTTTGGTTTTAACAGCTTTTTTCATATCGGTTACCTACCTATAAATGGCTTAAACGAATCAAGCAAAGGAATAAATAAATCGGTAAAAAAGGAGTGGTATCGCTAGCACTCCTTGAGATTCGGCCGGCACCTTGAACAGCATCGCTTACAGCCCCTGCTGTTTGGCCATCTTTAATGCGATCTGCGGTGCGGTCCATAAGGACGGCAGCAGTACCAATGACACCGGGACCGCCGTGACTACGATGAAGGATTGCAGCGCGGAGATGCCGCCGGATCCGATCGAGATTAGCAGCGCTGCGACCACCCCCATCATGACGCCCCAGAACACCCGAATGGCGGGTTTTGGATCGTCAGTACCGGTCATGACCATCGAGACCGCGTAGGTCATGGAGTCACCCGTGGTGGCAACGAAAATGGTTGTCAGGACCAGGAACAGCACCGAGATGAGCCATCCCATGGGGAGCTGCTCGGCGATCGCCAGCAGCGCCGCAGGCAGGTTGAATCCGGTAAAGGGTTCTGAGATCACACCCGGGTTGGCCAATTCAAAAGCCAGACCACTGCCGCCCACAATGGTGAACCAAAAGCAGGTGATGATCGGCGCGACGACCGAGATCAGCAGGATCATTTCGCGGATAGTCCGTCCCCGAGAGATGCGGGCAACAAACATCGCCATCAACGGACCATAGCCTAGGAACCAACCCCAGAAAAATACGGTCCACCAGTCCAGCCAAGCCGGGCTAGCGCGGAAGGTTGCCATCGGGATGAACTTGTCCAGGTACAAACCGAATCCTTGGATGTAGCTGTCGATGATAAATGCCGTTGGGCCAAAGACCAGGATGAACGCCATTAGCGCCACAGCCAGAATGACATTGGCGCGGCTGAGAATCTGGATCCCCTTGGTGACACCACTGACGGCTGACAGGGTGTAGATGCCGATCAGGCCAATCAGGATTGAAACCTGGGTGGCATAGGTATTGGGGATACCGAACAGTTTTTCCAGACCGAAGCTGACCTGCAGGCCGAGAAAACCGATGGGGCCGACGGTGCCTGCAACAACAGCCAGCACGCAGCAGGCGTCAACAAGGGTGCCCAGCGGGCCGGTCATGACCTTATCGCCGAATACCGGGTACAGCAGCGTACGCGGCTTCAACGGCAGGCCTTTCTCATAGTGCAGGTACATAAAAACGATGCCGGTCAGGCTGCCGAGAATAGCCCAGGCCAGAAAACCCCAGTGCATAAAACTCTGCGCCAGGGCATTGTAGGCTGCCTGAGCGGTGCCGGTTTCACTGCCTGGCATACCCGCAAACAGCGGGGGCGGCGAGGTGAAATGTGCCATCGGCTCGGCAGCCGCCCAGAACACGCCGCCACCGGCAAGCAGCGTACACATAATGATCGAGATCCACTTGAAGGTGGCTATCTCTGGGGCTTTGATGCCACCCAACACCACCGCGCCGGTATGGCTAACCGCCAGCAGGATGCCAATAACGAAGGTCAGCAGTAACAGTATCTGCCAGTAGGCACCGAACAGTTTGGTTGCGGCGGCAAAGCCGCTATTGACCCAATCAGACACCATGTCGATATCATACAGGGCTAACACCACAAACAGGACCAAGGCTCCGCCGCTGATAAGAAATACCGGCAGATCGACACCGTCTAGCCAGCTATTTTTGGGCACGATCGTCTCCTGTGAGGGCATAGTCGCCTCTTGTGTGGATATGGCCGCCGTATGCAAAGGCCGCGCAGCCTGGGTTGAGTTAGTCATTATAGACTCCTGATGGATCTCTTATAGTTATAGGGTTATCAGGGTATTCCTTGACGGCGCAGGGCCGGGTGGCGCCGCGCTGTCGGGGGTGTTTTGGGTAAGTGTTTGGGCTTGGGCTTAGGCTTGGTGCGGCTTCAGCGCGTCATCGAGGAAGTTCAGCCAATTGCGCCCCATGACCTTGGCAACCTCTTGCGGACTGAATCCGCGTGCCAGCAAGCCGTTGGTAATATTGGGGAAGTCGCGACTGTCCCGGAACCAGGGCAGGGGCTGCGGCCAGTCGGCATTAGCCTTGGAGCCTTCGCCGTAATCCATCTGCTTCGACCAGCGACCATTGCGCATCCATTCCAGCACCGACAGCGGCTGTTGCTGGCACAGGTCGGTACCGAGACCGATCTGGTCGATGCCCATCAAGTCTGCCGTACTGGCCACCATGTCGCAGAAGTCTGCCAATATGCAGTCCGGACCATTCTTCAGGTGGAACGGATAGAGGCTGAAGCCCAGCAAACCACCGGACTCGCCCAAGGCTTTGAGCACCCGATCGGACTTGTTGCGTTTGGCAACATGGAAGCTGTTGGGGTTGGCGTGCGAGATAACAATCGGACGTTCGGAAATTTCGATCGCCTCCAATGTGCTGCGCTCGCCACTGTGGCTCATATCTACCACCATACCGACCCGGTTCATCTCTTTGATCGCTTGGCGACCAAAACGGGTGACACCGCTGTCTTCCGCTTCGTAGCAACCACCGGCGAGCAGGCTCTGGTTGTTGTAGGTTAGCTGCATGATCATCAGGTTCAGCTCGCGCATCACCTCGATCATGCCAATGTCATCTTCAATGGGTGAGCAGTTCTGTGCGCCGAACAGGATGCCGACCTTGCCCAGCTGTTTAGCGAGACGAATATCGTCGGCACTTTTTACCGGCATAATCAGATCGCTATGCTGTTCGAAATGCCGATTCCATTCGGCGATTCTCAGCAGGGTTTCGCGAATCTGCTCGTGGTACACGATGGTCGCGTGGACCATCGTGACACCCCCTTGATGGAGTTGTTCAAAGATTGCGCGGTTCCAGTTGGAGTACTGGAGACCGTCAATGACAATCAGGTCGTTATGCAGGTTTTTATTCGGTTGTTGTTGCATGAGACAACTCCGTTACGCGCGGATATACGTGGTTTTCACCACGGTGTAGAACTCTTTGGCGTACGTGCCTTGCTCGCGCGGGCCGAAGCTGGAATCTTTACGCCCGCCGAAGGGGACGTGGTAATCGGTACCGGCTGTCGGCAGGTTGACCATCACACAGCCCGTCTTGGCACGCCGTTTGAAATCGGTCGCGTACTTCAGCGACGTGGTGCAGATACCACCTGTCAGGCCAAAGTTGGTGTCATTCAGCGTGGCCAGTGCCTCTTCGTAATCCTTGACCTTGATAACACAGGCGATCGGCGCAAAGGCTTCTTCACGGTTGATGGTCATCGCATTGGTGGTTTCGGTGAACAAGGCTGGCTGCATGTAGTAGCCATCCGTGTCCTCGGTCAACACCTCACCGCCGTAGACCAGCTTGCCGCCTTCACGCTTAGCGCTTTCCAGATACCTGAGGTTTTGCTCCATCTGGCGTGCGTCGGCGACCGCACCGATATGCACGCCCTCTTTCAGTGGGTGGCCAACGACCAGTTTCTTCATGCGCTCAATCACGGCGGCAACGAAGCGATCGTGAATACCTTCGGTCACAATCAGGCGAGAAGATGCCGTACATTTCTGTCCGGTACCGCCGTAGGCACCCCCTACGGCACATTCGACCGCATTATCGAGCTCCGCATCATCGAGCACCACCAGGGCGTTTTTACTGCCCATTTCCAGCTGGCATTTCACCAGATTCACCGCGGTAGCCGCGGCCACTTTACGACCCGTTTCCAGCGATCCTGTGAACGTCAGCGCATTAATACCGCGCGAGTTGATCAGTACATCACCGACCTCAGCGCCGGGCCCCATCACCAGGTTGAATGTTCCGGCTGGCAGACCTTGGCGGGAGATGATCTCGGTCAACGCCCAGGCGCTTGCCGGGACCTGGTTAGCCGGCTTGAAGACGACGGCGTTGCCGAATGCCAGCGCCGGTGCGATCTTCCAGGCGCCGGTTGCGGTCGGGAAGTTCCACGGGGTGATAATACCTACCACGCCGACGGGCTCACGGCGGGTTTCAATTTCAACCCCCGGGCGTACGGAGTCAGCGGTTTCACCCATCTGGCGTAGCACTTCGGCGGCGTAATAATGGAAGAATTGTCCGGAACGGTAGGTTTCACCGACGCCTTCCGCCAGGGTTTTGCCCTCTTCACGCGCCAGCAGTTTACCCAGTTCATCTTTGCGTGCGATCAGTTCATCACCGATCGCCATCAAGACCGAGTAGCGTTGCTCCAGGCCGCTCTTGGCCCATTCGACTTGACCTGTTGCGGCGGCGGCGATGGCCGCTTCGGTTTGGGTTTTATCAGCCTGAGCATAATGGCCGATTATGTCGCTGGTATCGGCGGGGCTGATATTTTCCACGCTGCCGTTTCCTTCTACCCACTCACCTGCAATGTAATTACGAAATATTGAGTCAGACATATTCACCTCCCGAATGTTGTTGAATGAAGCATAGATCTTGTGATTCAATAATAAAAATTAATAAATACTATCTCATGATAATATTTTCTTATTTAGAGGTTGTTATGCTGCCAGAGCTAAAAATTGCTCAACTGCGTCATTTCGTCTGGGTTGCCGAGCTGAAAGGCTTCCATGCAGCCGCCGAAAAAGCGCATCGTACTCAACCGGCCATTTCCCTGTCGATCAAAGATCTGGAAAACAAACTCGGTGAGGGGTTGTTCGAGAAGCGCAATGCAAAAACGGCTAAAACGGAATTAACCCCATTCGGAGATTATTTCTTTCCCAAGGCCAAAGAGCTGATCGCGCACCATGATCGTATTTCTGAAGACATGATGCTGCTGGCAGAACATAAGACCGGGCACTTGCGGCTGGCTTCAGTGCCATCTATTGCCAGTCGGGTGTTGCCGGACCTGCTGCTCCGGTTTGTTGCCGACACACCCGATCTGCATGTCAGTTTTTTTGATGACAATTCCAATGCCGTGTTGAAAATGGTAGAAAATCAGCAAGTAGATTTCGGTATCGCTCACCTGTTTCATGAACAGGATCATGCCGATAAAACCTTTATACCGATCTGGGAAGACCGAATCGGCGTGGTCTGTCCTAACGGTCATCCTCTGGCCGATAGCGATGGGCTGCACTGGAAGGTTTTACGCCAGCATCGTCTGATCAGTAATGGCACCTCGCGTCTGCTTGAAGACAGTGAAGCGAGTCCACTGCTGGGTCAGTCCCAGTTTTATGTATCCAATATGATTTCGCTGATCGCGATGCTGGAAGCCGGATTCGGTATTACCACGCTGCCCTGGTATGCCTTCCCCAAGGAGAGTACCACCCTTAAATTTATTCCGCTGGAAACGCCCACCGTGACTCGGCGGATCGGGATTGTGCAACTCAGTAACCGATCACTGACGCCGCCAGCCAAGGCGCTGGTCGATTTTATTCTTGCCAGTATTGAGGCGGCAGCGTAATACCGAGCAAAAAAATCTCGCCTTAATAGGCGGTTCATCCTCAACCGCCATCCGCTCCTCGATGTGGTCGCTTACATAGGAAAAATAATAGTATCGGTTGCTTTGATAAGTTACGCTTATCGAGCGATAGGCCCTTTTGATTTGTGTGATATCGCATTTTTGTTCGATGATAGCTGTCACACAAGAAGGTGGTAATAACGTTTGTCGGAACCCATTCAAAATTAATTTAGCGAGCGCATAGCGCGGCTTAACTTGATTTTTCCCTACGGCATTAACCACAGACAATCTTCCGGTGAGGCTCGCTCTGACTATCAAGATCACAAACGAAACCAGAAGAGAATGTAGTCAGTCAGTTTCCAATACATTTCTATTGCTGTCGGATCAGATCATGCAGCAGGCGAGTGACTAAGCTAAGAGATGTATAGCAAAAGAGGATAAAAATAATGATGACTCCTGCCGCTATCCAGAACGCCTTGAGAGGTGATAATGCGTTGCCGCTTCGCCCACCGAGCCAAGTGATGGACCTGGAGCGTTTGGGCGCTTTACATCAGAGTCGCCTGAGTTTTATGCGCACACTGGTGCGCCGGATCATGCGTGAACGTTGGCAGATTAAAGCGGCCCGCTTTGAGCTGGATGCCGAGGGTTACGGAACGGTGGTCTATGACGTTCAGGCCCCCCGCGGTCTATTTAGTTTCGTACTGTTTTCTGACTATCTGTCCTCAGAAGAGCGCAACGACCGGGTTATTGCCACCCAGTGGGATATCACCATGGCGCTGGTGGAAGGCCAGGTAGACGATAACTATCTGGAACAACTGCGTCAAAATGTGCCGAAACAAGAGGCGGGACGGGTTGATTCACGCGTATTTGTTTTGTCACGGGCTAATCGTAGTGCCAGAAATTTTGATTATGTTGTCGCGCAGCTGGCTGCAGGCGAGCAACCGGACGTCGATCGAATTACGCAAGTGGGTTACCTGTACCGCACCACCGCCGTTTACGGCAGCGGCAAACTCGGCATGGCCGACTGGGAAAAGGTGCGTGCCAAGCATCAAGATTTTGCCCGCCCGTTTGCCGGTGAAATGTTCGTTTGCCTGATGCTGCGTAACTTCAGCCTGCTGCAGGCAGAGCATATTGCCCGCCACAAAGCCCCAGAGACCTTCCAACCCATGCAACCGGAGATTAAGCGTTACTTCGGTATCGGTAATTCCACCGGTCTGGGTATGGCCCCGTTTCTGGTCAACCATCCGCTGTTGATCAACCAATGGATCGAAATGCGTGAGCTGGCACTGGCCCGCATCCGTGTGCTGGGTAGTATCAACACCCAAGTGCAGCAGCAGCTGAGCACCCTGGTTGAACGCTGTGCCCAGCATACCCGTGATACTGTCACCGAAGATGAGTGGCAGGCACAGAACAATGCCCAGGTATTAGAAGACCTGGCCGCGTTGCAGCGTCATACTGCCGGTGGCTTCGAGAGCTGGGACAGTTTGCTAACATGGAGTGAGCAAAACTGCTCCCTGCAAGGGCAGGAGATGTTGGTGTCGATCATGCTGGAGCTCTATCCCGAACTGGTTGATGAACTGGAAAACTTCCATGACGCCGAAGAGTTTCTCGACCTTGATCCGTTGATGCCATTGCAGCAACTCAAAGCGGTGATCGAAACCCGCTACCGCTGGGCGCTGGCGATCGATTTTAATGCCGATGGGGCACGGGAAACCTGCTGGTACCGTTCCGAAGAGAAGATGGAGCCGCGCTTGGGCAGTGTTGCCGATGAAGAAGCCAAGCAAAAGCAGATGGCACTGGGCGTGGGCTATGCCGTGCGTAAGTGCTACGACCAACTCTGCGCTTATGTTGCGGAGCACCCGGAACATACTACCGCCCGATTTATGGTAGCGCGTCCGAAAATGCGCGGTATCGTGCGGCGGATACAGAGTATGAATCGCTGTATCTATGGTGATATTCAGGCCAACCTGCTGGATCGAAATATCCTGCCGATGCACCTGCTGCGGTGCAAACTGGCTTTTTTCGGCGTGGGTAAATTCGACCCCCGTTCACGGCTGTGGGTACGCAATACCATGTTCCAGGGCGCACCGCTGCTGGAAGATATTGGTAAACCGTTCAACGACGACTGGTTTATGCCACTGGCGCCACTGCAAGCGGGACCGCACCTATGAATATTTCCATGAACGAACTGAAAGCCGCCCTGCGCCGCTGCTTCGAAGCCTCCCACTATTTTGTCGGAAACTATGAGGATGCCGCCAATATGGTCCTGTGGCTGGAAAAGCATGGCCTGGATGGTTTGACGGAGCTGGCGCGCGCGCTTCCCTACATTACCGAGGACCGTGATAAACCGCTGAGCAGCGTTGTCTATGAAGACAGTACCTCCGCCATTATCGACAGCCACGGCCGCAGTGCGCTCAATTGTATTGCCGCATCGGTTGATCTGGCGCACGCCAAAGCACTGGAAAACGGTATCGCCACCGTGACGGTACATAACTGCCACAACCGGATGTTTATCCTCAAGGCACTGACCGACCGAGGGCGTTGCGGTATCAGCGTCGCGGCCTACTGGCAGAACGGTAGCCAGGTTGTGACCGAGCATGCAGCGGCGATCAAGGCCGGTGAGCGCTATCCCAGTTACAGTGAGGCGATCACCAATCTTCCCGCCAGCACCGACGACAAACAGGCGCTGACGATCATCTGTAGCTCAAGGGTTGACCTGACGGCGTCTTTGCAGAAATCCAAGGGTAACCGCAATGCCCGCTATATCAGCGCTGATAACGTCGCCGAAAACAAACAGCAAAGCATTGAGTACGGAATCGACATTGACAGCGCACTTTGGCAGGAAATCAATCGTATCGGTACCGGGATATTGGTCGAAAACACGGCGCAGTCCCGTCAGGGTGCCGGTGGTCGCTAACAGGGGGGGCTTGATAAAATAGGGAGGCGGCCCAGCGCTCCGATCGATCTGTCAGAAACGCGGTAGTGTGAATCTGGCGGTTCATCCATGAACCACCTATTAAGGCGGCATTTTTGCACGGTATTAAGTTGCCGCCTTAATAAGGCTAAAATGTTAAGGTGTTTACGGCGATTGGACGAGTGCTTCTTTAAACGGATCGATAACAATGGTGCTTTCAGTTTTTGATGTGTTGGCACTGCTTATCGTCACTTGCGGTATCATGCTTCAGACATGGGTGGGCATCGGTTTTGGCCTGTTGGCCGCTCCCTTGCTTTACCTGATCAACCCCGCCTTTGTCCCGGGTCCGATATTAATCCTCGGATTCTGTCTGTCACTTCTGGTGGTACTCAAAGAACACGCCAATCTGAGCTGGCAGCGTGTTATGCCGGCTATCATCGCCCGCCTGCCGGGGTCTTGGTGTGGTGCGGCTCTGTTGGTTTCTGTGCCGCAATACGGTCTGAGTTTGATGTTCGGGGCTTCGTTAATGCTGGCCGTCTTGGTGACCTGGCGTACCTGTAAGGTCATTACGACCCCTTGGCGTCTGGCTATCGGGGGCTTTTTTTCCGGATTAATCGGTACCGCCACGTCCATCGGCGGGCCGCCCATCGCGCTGGTTTACCAGGAACAAGACCGGATCACCGCCCGTAATGAGATTGCCGCTTTTTTTCTGATTGGTACGCCGATCTCTATATTGATGCTGGTTCAGCAAAACCGTGTTGACCAGGCGAGTTTATTACTCAGTTTGCAGGCATTGCCGGGGGTTCTGTTTGGATTCTGGTTGGCTAATAAGCTCGATGGCCGTATCAACACGACCTCAGCAAAACCCGTCCTGCTGATGATATCCACCGCGTCTGCGCTGATGGTGTTATACAAGGGCATACTGGGCTGGCTTGCTGTATGACCAATAAATACAGGCGGGTTAATCCGTAAAATAGTAAGGCGGCAGCCTAGTACCGAGCAAAAAACGTCGCCTTAATAAGCGGTGCATGGATGAAGCGCCGTGGCATAAAGCCACATGCCAGGTTAATAAGTACAACGACCTATATCGACGCCCTCTACTGAAGGTAGTGTCCTTTGGGCTGTAACGGCGGTGGTAAATTCTGTTCGCCCAAGGCTTCCAATAAATTAATCTCGACAGTGCGCGACATGGCACTGAGCGGCAGGTCGTTGGCTGACAGACCAAAAGGCTCCTCAAGCTCCGCACTGAGCGCGTCCAGGCCAAAAAACGTGTAGGCTACGATGGCGCAAAACAGGGGGGTAAAGAGGCCCAGAGACGTTACAACCCCAAAGGGTAATACGAAGCAATATAAGTACGCGGTACGATGAACCAACAGCATATAGGCGAATGGCAGTGGTGTGTTCTGTATCCGCTCACAGGCGGCAAGGACATGGGCCATCGAGGTGATTCGTTCATCGATACTTTGCAGCAGAATATCCGACAGTAGTTTATTCTTATGGCAGTTACCCAGCTCCTGTCCTATCAAATACAGCAGGGCATCCGGCAGGTTTTGTGAGGGTCGTAGCCGGTCTAAATCCTTTGGCTCAATATATTGCTCGATATCCTGCCAGGGGTCTGACTGCCGAAGGTGGTGACGGAGTGCGTGACTGAAGGCGATTGTCAGGTGCACCAGCCGTTTTTTGGCTTTGGCCCCTCCCTCTGCTTGATCATCAATAAAGGACGTCACTTGGCGTGCCAGACAGCGGCTATCCACAAGGAGCTGTCCCCACTGTTTGCGTGCTTCCCACCAGCGGTCATAACAGGCGTTGTTACGAAAACCCAGAAACAATGATAAGGCCACTCCAAATAAGGCAAAGGTAGCAGGCGAGTAATCAGGCAAAGCCGCTGGAAAGTAGAGTTGAGTGACCGTCACGACGCAACTAAGCAGCGTGATAAAAATTATTTGTGGAAAAATGAGTGGCACAATCGAGCCACGAAGAATAAAAAACAGCTGAAACACATTGGGCTTTTCACGGACAACCATAAGGAGCTCTAGGAGGAGGTTTAACAACGAGTATGGAAAGCATGTACGTCTTTTTCGCCCCGCGCAGGGACAAAATGGCTCGGCCAATCTCTGAGTTACTTCATATACTGCCTGATAATTCGCCGAAGTTCACCGTCGGCCGTGATCGCTTTTAGACCCCGGTTGAAAGCCGAGATCTTTTTTTCCACATCTATCGCCTGCTTGGAAAACATCACATGGAGCGGCCGGCTGTACAGGGCTGGCTCGAGGGCTTCGAGTTGACCGAGATAAGCAGGGTTTCGGCTGATCAAATACTCAAAGACGTATCGATCCATCACCAGGAGGTCGATACGACCGATAGCGAGTTTCCTTATGTTGAGGATTTCGCTGGTGGCGGCATCTTTTTGCAGGAAGTCTGCATTATCGAACGCTGGGGAGTACGCGTTGTTGAACACGGTGCCAATCTGATAGGACCTAAGGTCCTCTAGTTTGGTCCAGCTGATCCCGCGGCCTTTTTTTTGGTATAGCCGGACCTCACTGTGCATATAAGGAAAGGAGTAGCGGAAAAACTGTGCTCTTTCGTCCGTGTGGTAGGCGGTCGCAAGGGCGTCATAGGCGCCGTGTTTAAGCCCGCGTATTGCCCGAGACCAGGGGCGGGTTTTAAATTCAGTGCGGTAGCCGCTACGCGCAAACGCTTCGGAGATAATCTCTGACGCCATCCCATATCGGGGAAGGTCTTCTCCGAAGTATGGATGCCAGGGCGTGTTAGCGATAGTCACCTTCGCGGGTGCGGCGACAGACCCTGTGCTCAGGACCAAGAATAATAAAGCAAGAGTTAGGCGTTGCATCTGCGTGCCTCTATTGATGCTCAGGTATCTTTATCCTGCTCTGGCCATCGTTCCTTTTAGCAGGGTATGGGGGTCAGCGAGTGCTTCTGCGAGTAGGCTGCGCATCGTTTGCGCCGCTTTGGAGAGCGGTTTGTTTTTGCGGGTGATGATATAGACCTGACGTTCGACCACCGGCTGGGATAGTTCACGATAGACCAGCGGAGGTTCTGTAAAGCGGGGCACGGCTTGTTCTGGCAATGCGGTAATGGCCAAGTCTGCCTCGACGATACCGGCCAGCGCCGCCATGGTCAGCACTTCATATTCTGGCGTATACACCGAGTCTGGCAAGCCTTCGGTGGAATTGATCAGCACGTTAATACCGGTATCCTGGGACATGCCGGCAAAGGGGTAATCCTTGAGCTTGTGCCAGGGGACAGGCCCAGAGCCTTTAGCCAAGGGATGGTTGGGCAGGCAGACCAAACCTAGTCGGTCGCGAAACAGCGGTGTGTACTCAAGATCTGGATGATCTCCCCACTGATTACTCAGGCCAAAATCGGCTTCGCCGCGGCGCACCTGACGGTGTACGCCGCGTGCGTTGTCATCGCGTAGGTTGACCTTGATGGCAGGGTTACTCAGTTTCAGACTTCCGATCGCCTTGGGCAGTAGCTTTACTGCGATAGAAGGCAGCACGGCAATCGAGACCGTACCGCTTCGTCTCAACGCGGCGGTGTGCACTCCCATAATGGCGCTATCAAAGTTTTCGATTACGTGTTCGGCAACGGGGAGAAAGTCTTCGCCGTCGGGCGAAAGGGTCACTTTGCGCGTCGTGCGGGTGAACAGCTCGACACCGATCAGGTCCTCAAGCTGATGGATGGTAATCGTCAGGGCGGGCTGGGATATCGATAGTTTATCGGCCGCCTGGGTAAAACTCCCCTTCTTCGCCACCGCGACAAAGGCACGCAGATGACGTAAATTCAAGACCCTGCTGAGTATTTCAGCCATATTCTTGTTCTCTTTAACGGAGCGCTGAATCGCCACGTCGCACGCGACGCCTTTAGTATTATAGTCAGAGCGACAATAAGCTTCTCGTCATCGACGCGGCACAACCTATGTCGGCGCGTTTGATGAGGGGCTCATTGCTGAATGCACATCAACCCGAGGGACGCATGGCCCCGTTTATGTTTAGAGTAGCTTTGTAGGGTCTGCGCTGATGGGTTCATAAATTTCAACGCGATCACCGCATTGCAGTGGTTTATCGAGCTTGGTGAATCGACCAAAGATGCCGGTCTTGTATCGATTGAGGTCGAGTAGGGGGACGCGGTCAAGTAATCCGGAACAGATGATAGCGTCTTTGACCGTGCTGCCAGGGGCTATGCTCAGTTTTAGCCACAAGGGTTTTTCGGGGTTGGCATAAATCACACTAATTTGCAGGCTCATGGTTGACTCCCCTCGGATGTTTTTTTTATGTCCTTATTTTTATCAGGGTTTGATTAATTATCCCAATATAAAAAACCAAACAACTGATAATCCTGGCTTATAAATGACGCGGGTCATCTAGCGGGCATTTTCTGCGGCAGGTTGTCGTTTTGTTTGGCGCTCCAGCAACCGCTTTGCCGCGATCAGCAGCCCTAGAGCGAGGAAGCCGCCCGGGGGAAGCAGCAACAGCAACAGGCCTCTGTCTGCTTCAAACAGGGCTATTTCGAGATTGCTGAACGAGGGACCTAATAGCAGCCCTGCATGGGCGAAGAGGGTGCCACTGCCAAGCACTTCTCGAACGGCACCCAGCAGTACCAGCGCGAAGGTGAATCCGAGCCCCATCATCAGTCCGTCCAGCAGGGCGGGTCGTACCGGCTGGCGCGAGGCGAAGGCTTCGGCGCGTCCCAAAATCATGCAGTTGGTTACGATCAGAGGGATAAAAAGCCCTAGCACTTTGTGCATTTCATGAACCCAGGCGTTCATCATCAGATCGACCAGGGTGACCAGGGTGGCAATGATCAGTACGAAGATGGGGATGCGTACCTCTTTGCTAATCAGGTTGCGGCAGAGCGAGACCAGCAGGTTGGAGCAGACCATCACTACCGTTGAAGCCAGACCCATGCCAAGACCGTTGGTGGCGGTGCTGGTAACGGCCAGTAAGGGGCACAGGGCGAGCAGTTGTGAGAAAACAACATTGTTGTGCCACAGGCCGTCGCCAATGATCTGTCGATATGAGGGGGTCATTGGAGTTCTCCTGCGGCTGGCAAGGGGGTAACGTCGGTTGGATGGTCAGCAGGAGGTACGATAGGCGCAAGCAGAGAGTGACGGTGCCGTTCGAAGAATTGCAATCCTGCTTTAACGCCGAGAATGACCGCCTTTGGTGTGATGGTCGCACCCGTAAACTGATCGAACTGGCCGCCCTGTTTTTTGACTGTCCATTTGGCGTGCGAGGGGTCATCCAGTGAGCGTCCTTTAAAGCTCTCGATCCAGTCCGATTTAGCTCGCTCGATCTTGTCTCCTAAGCCGGGTGTTTCTTTGTGGCTAAGCACGCGCACCCCTAGCAACGTGCCGTTCGGATCGATGCCCAGTAGCAGTTGAATCGGCCCTCCGTAGCCGTCATTGGCGATTTGGCGAAAGGCCAGGGCGCTGATCTCGCCTTGTTGCGTTGCCCGGTACACCGGTAGAGGCTCGTGTGAATTCGGTGCATGTTCTGTCTGGATATTGCCGGTCTTGATTGTGATAAACAGTGGGCCTGCCAGCAGGTCGTTATCGTAGATACCCTCCGGGATGACCTGCCCCAAGGAGGCCTGTAGATCCTCTGCCAGCCGTTCGGCAATGGCGCTTTTAGTGACCCAATGCATCCCGCTCAGCAGTGAGGTGGCCATCAGTGCCGCGGCTCCCAACAGCAGGCTGGGATAGCTCAAGCGGGACTGTAACGCCTTAGTGAGGTTCACGAGTGCTCTCCTGACTGTTGTGCCTGGGGCACCGGGGCTGTCCGGTCTGGGACCGTCGTTGCTGGCTGGGAGGTAGACTCCACAGAGGGCTCACGTTGTTTTCTAGTCATTGCGCTGACATTGAATCCTTTACCACCATGTTGCATATGCAGGCTTAAAGGCGCTGGAATCGGCTTGCCCCTGAAGGTGCGGCCGTAGCGTCGGGGTCTGATATAGTGATCGATCAACGGTGTCATGGCATTCATCAGTAATACCGCAAAAGCCACCCCTTCGGGGTAGCCTCCCCAGGTACGGATCACGTAGATCAACAGTGCACAGGCGGCGCCAAAGAGGAGCTGGCCGCGGGTCGTGCAGGGGCTGGTCACAGGATCGGTAATGATAAAAAAGGCCGCCAGCATCACGCCTCCCGACGTTAAGTGGGTCATCGGGTGGCTGTAACGTTCGGGGTCCAGCAGGTAAAAAATCACGGATAAAAGTGTGAGTGTACCCAGCATGCTGACCGGCAACTGCCAGTTGATAATCCGTTGATAGAGCAGGTAGAAACCACCGATGGCAATCAGTAGCGTCGACGTTTCTCCCAGGCTGCCGGGTGCGCTACCCAGCAGCATTGCGTCGGCTAACCCGGTGGACAATCCCGTAGAAAACAATGGACTGCTGTGCCAAATCTGGCTTAGCCCCAGGCCTTGCGCCAACTCGGTTTTAACCGTGCCCAAGAGCGTGGCATGGGTGTAGGCGTCGACTAGGCCGCTGTCGAGAAAGGTGATCTGTAACGCATCAAAAAAACCAGGGGCTTGGGTTGAGAGTAGCGGTGTCGGCGCGATCCAGGTGGTCATCTCTACCGGAAATGACAGCAGCAATGCGACCCGCGCCAGCATGGCAGGATTAAAAGGATTCTGGCCAATGCCGCCAAAGATCTGCTTACCTAATATAACAGCAAAACCCGAGCCAAAAACGGCGATCCACCAGGGGGCCCAAGGCGGTAAACTCAGCGCCAGCAGCAGGGCTGTCAGCAAGCTCGATCCATCCATCAGATAGGTTTTAATCGGTTTACCCATCCAGTGCAGACACAGCGCTTCAAAAAGAATCGCACTGATCAGGCACAGCGCGACCAGATTCAGGGCGGGCCAGCCATACTGATAAATGGCAAAGCCGGTGACCGGAGCTAAAGCCACGATAACGGCGCCCATCAACGATGGTACCTTACCCGGATTGCGGACATGTGGCGCCGCGTGAGGGATGCTGATTTTCATGCCTGTCCCTCCGCTTCTTGTGTCTGAGATGAGGCGGCTTGTGGCGTGCTGGACTGTTTTTCGCGCGCGGCTTTTTGCGCCGCCCGCTGGGCATTGCGCGCCGCGGTTTGGGCATCTAGTCGCGTCTGTCGGGCCTGCGCCAATTCCTTGGTCTGCTGTGCCTTGGCTGCTGCTGTCTGACGGGTATCCAGCGCACCCTTGGCGTAGTTGAAATAGTGCACCAGGGGGATTTTTGAGGGACAAACATAGGAGCAGCAGCTACAGCCGATGCAATCCTGAACGCCATAATCACGGGCGCCTTCAATATCATCGACCCGCAGTCGGGCGGCCATCTCCACCGGCATGAGTCCGACCGGGCACGCTTCAACACAGCGACCGCAACGAATACAGGGACGCTCAGGTCCGTCGTCGATCTCCTTGAGTGACAGGGCCAGCAGACCGCTGGAACCTTTGACCATGGGGACGCTATCGTGAGGGATAATCTGCCCCATCATGGGCCCCCCCATCACCAGACGTGCCGCCTTCTTTTTTAAGCCCCCACAAAATTCGATCAGTTCTGAGGCTAGGGTACCAATGGGGATTTCCAGGTTTTGCGGCTCACCTATTGCTCCTCCGGCGACCGTGACAATACGCGTTACTAGGGGGGTGCCGTCTCGCAGTGCACGCTGGACCGCATAGACGGTACCGACGTTATGAACGCAGACGCCGATACTGGCGGTGCGGGCGCCATGGGGGACTTCCTGACCGGTGATCAGTCGAATCAACTGTTTATCCCAACCCATGGGGTAGCGCGAGGGAACTTTGATCACCTCGACGTCGCTCATTGCTGTGGCGGCTGCACGCATGGCCGTCAGGGCCTCGAGCTTGTTGTCCTCGATAGCAATGACGATTCGTTGAACCTTGAGGGCGATGGCGGTTAGGCGTACGCCTTCGATCACCGCCGCGGGGCGTTCACGCATCAACCGATCATCGCAGGTCAGGTAGGGTTCACATTCGCTACCGTTAACGATCAGGGTGTGTATCGGCTGTTGTAACCCCTGGTTGAGTTTGATTGCCGAGGGAAAGGTGGCGCCGCCCATGCCGACGACACCCGCTTGGCCCACGCGCTCGGCGATCTGTTGCGGCGTCAGTGCAAAGGGGTCATCAGATCCCTGTATGCTATCGCACCATCGGTCATCGCCATCGGTTTCCAGGGTAATGGTGCAGACCGGCAGGCCAGAAGGGTGAGGGGCGGGGAAATTACCGATAGCGACGATGGTACCGGAACTGGGCGCATGTACCGGCGCGGAGATCAGTCCCTGGCTGCGGGCCAGCAGCTGGCCTTTGAGAACCTTTTGGCCCACCGTGACTTCCGGTTCAGCGGGCTCGCCGATATGCTGCTGCAGCGGGATATAAAGCCGGTTTGGCAGGGGTAACCGGGTGATGCCGTGCTCAGCGGTACGTTGTTTAGAGGCTTCTGGATGAACGCCGCCACGAAGGCCAAATAATCTCATCGGTGGCTGTCCTCCAGCACGGTTATTGCCTGTTCGGCGGTTTGTTGTGGTTTTGGCCATTGCCAGTTGCTTAGCGTCAGTGGCACCTCTTGCATCACAATACCGTTGGTTGGGCAGACGCTGACGCAGGCGCCGCACCCGGTACAGGCGTCTTCCAAAACCACGTGGATCTGTTTGGCTGCACCGACGAGTGCATCGGTGGGGCATTCTCTGATGCACTTGGTGCAACCGGTACAGAGGTCGCGATTGACCCAGGCGAGGGCAGGACCGCGAGACGATTCTTCTAGGTCTGTGTGATCTCGACCGAGGGCTTCGGCCAGCTGTTTGACCAGCGTGGGACCACCGGGGGGGCAGAGTGTCAGCGGGGCGTCTGCTTCGATCAGCGCGGTGGCGGCTTGACGGCAGCCCGCATAGCCGCATTGACCGCACTGGGTGCCTGGCAACAGGTTGGTGATATGCTCGACGACGGGGTCTTCCTTAACGGGCAGGTAGCGGGATGCCGCACCTAACCCTAAGCCCAGCAGGGCGCCGACGACGGTAAGAATAATAATGGCTGTAATCATAGTCGATATCTTTCTACGTTATTGTTTTTATGGGTGTTAATAATAGTGTGGTAGGCAATTATCCCGTAGGTAGACCGGTAAAACCCATAAAGGCCAGCGACAGTAACCCTGCGGTAATAAACGCGAGCGGCGGGCCTGCGAACAACGACGGCACCTGGGCGATCGCCAGTCGTTGCCGCAGTCCGGCAAAAATAACCAGTACCAGAACAAATCCAATCGATGCGCCTAAGCCATATAACACGCTGTGAAAAAAACTATGTGCTTGCTGGATATTCAGCAGAGCAACCCCAAGGACGGCGCAGTTGGTGGTAATCAGCGGCAAGAAAATGCCAAGGCTCTGATAGAGGCTGGGGCTGAGACTTCGGATCATCATTTCCGTGAACTGCACCACACCGGCGATCACCAAAATAAAGCTGAGTATGCGCAAGAACCCCACATCCAGAGGGATCAGCACGTAGTGCTCAAGTATCCAACTGGCGATGCTAGCCAGGGTTAAGACAAAGGTGGTGGCAAAGCCCATGCCCAGTGCTGTGTCAATTTTGCTGGAGGCGCCCATAAAAGGGCAGAGGCCCAAAAACTGCACCAGCACGACGTTGTTAACCAGCGCTGTAGCAAAGATCAATATCAAAACTTCTTGCATGTTCCACCCCCTTATTTATTTTCTTTTTAGACACTCCGGGCAGTGTTGCTCATCACTATTAACCTCACGTGGCTTTATGCCACGGCAATTCATCCATGAACCGCCTATTAGGGCGACATTTTGTGCACGGTATTAAGCTTCCACCTTAATACTGTCACAGGGTTATCATGATGAGAGCTAATTATTTCCACAACTTAAAAAAATAAAACGATTAATAATCATGGGATATAAATAGAAAGGGGGCGCCCGTCAAAATCTGTCATGTGTCGTTGTGTGGATCTGTGGTTGATGATGACAAATGAGACCCAAATCAGAGGATCTGTGTGCAGGTTCCTTAATGCCTGCTTATAGTCGATGATGCGTTAATAGCGACAGGTTAATAATCGATTTTTTATTTTAATTGGTGCTTAGGTTGTGGATTTATATATGTTGGATGGCATTGGATAAATGCGGTTTAACAGGTCTTACTTTTTTAAATCCACCTTAGGAGAATAACAATGGCAGGAATAATCGAAGCACGGCTGGCTGAGTTGGGAATTGAGTTGCCAGAGGCGCCGGCACCGGTGGCTAACTATATACCCTATGTAAAGACCGGAAACCTGGTGGTGCTGTCCGGTCAAGTGACTATCTGGAACGGTGAGAAGAAGTATATCGGCAAGGTTGGCGAAGACCTGACCGTAGAGCAGGGTAATGAGGCGGCGCGTATGTGTGCGTTGAACCTGATTGCCCAGGTGCGCCGGGCCTGCGATGGCGATCTCGATCGAGTCAGACAGGTGGTGCGCTTGGGTGCTTTTGTCAATGCGGTTGCGGACTTTACCGAGCATCCACAGGTCGTCAATGGGGCCTCCGACCTGATGGCCGAAGTGTTTGGCGATCGTGGCCGTTGCGCTCGCACCAATGCGGGATCCACCTTGCCGCTAGGCTTTGCGGTGGAAATCGACGCTATTTTTGAAATCGAGTAATTATTTAACGCGCTAAAGGCTCCCTTTTCTGGCTGCTGGGCTGTTGTTCGTTTATTTATTTATGCACTTACCCAGGCTCTGATCTCATCCTGGGTTTTTTTATCCCGATGCATGGTCATCTGTTTTCAGAAGAAGCGGCCTCTCGACATCGATATAGCCGATATAGCGCCGAAACGCTTATCGGCTATCGCTTGCGTCAAAACGCTTAACGCTATTACCCCAAACCCTTCTTTGATAGGTGAACCTATGAAACTCAAAGACCCCTCTTTGCTCGTTGAGCAGGCGTACATCAATGGTGAATGGGTGGGGGCCGACAAAGGCGCGACGTTGATGGTCAGTAATCCCGCCAACGGTGATCTGCTTGGTACCGTCCCCTGTATGGGGTCTGCTGAGACGCGACGGGCGATCGAGGCGGCGCACCAGGCCTTTGCGCCTTGGCGCGCGCGTACCGCCGCCGATCGGGGCCGTATCCTGCGCCGCTGGTATGAGCTGATTTTGGCCAATCAAGAGGATTTGGCGATACTGCTGACCCTAGAGCAAGGCAAACCGTTGGCGGAATCGCGCGCTGAGATTGTGTTTGCCGCGTCCTTTATCGAGTGGTTTTCCGAAGAGGCGAAACGGGCCTATGGCGAGACCATACCGGGACACCAGCCGGATAAACGCATTCTGGTAACGAAAGAGCCCGTGGGGGTCTGTGCCGCCATAACCCCTTGGAACTTTCCGGCGGCGATGGTGACCCGCAAAGTGGGGCCTGCTTTGGCCGCCGGTTGCACCCTGGTGCTTAAGCCTGCTTCGCAGACACCTTACTCTGCTATCGCCTTGTGCCTTCTGGCCGAAAGGGCGGGGCTGCCCAAGGGGGTGTTGAATTTGGTTACGGGCCCTGCCCGGTCGGTCGCTAGAGAGCTGACCCGTAACCCGCTGGTGCGCAAGCAGACCTTCACCGGCTCCACCGAGGTGGGTAAGCAGCTGATGGCCGAGTGCGCCGACACGGTCAAACGGCTGTCGCTCGAGTTGGGTGGCAATGCGCCCTTTATTGTTTTTGACGATGCAGACCTGGATGCTGCGGTGGCCGGTGCGCTGGAGTCAAAATTCCGTAATGCCGGCCAGACCTGTGTCTGTGCCAATCGTCTGCTGGTGCACGACAGTGTTTACGATGCCTTTGCCGAGAAGTTGGTGGCAGCGGTCAATGCCATAAAGCTGGGAAATGGGTTGGATCCAGGCGTGACTCAGGGGCCATTGATCGACCTTGGCGCGGTGGCAAGGGTGCAGGATCAGATCGATGATGCGCTGTTCAAGGGTGCGAAACTATTGACCGGAGGCGAGCAACCCTCGCTGGCGGGCTCATTTTTCCTGCCGACGGTATTGGCTGAGGTAACCACGGAGATGTTAGTGACCTATGAAGAAACCTTTGGCCCGCTGGCACCCCTGTATCGATTCAACGATGAGGCAGAGGCGATCGCCATGGCCAACGCTACCGAGTTCGGTCTGGCGGCTTATTTCTATAGCCGGGATCTTGCCCGGGTGTGGCGGGTCGCCGAGGCACTGGAAGTGGGCATGGTGGGCGTCAACACCGGCTTGATCGCCACCGAAACGGCACCCTTTGGCGGAATTAAAGAGTCAGGCTGCGGCCGGGAAGGCTCGAAGCATGGGTTGGAGGATTTTCTTGAGATAAAATACCTTTGTCTCGGGGGCATTGTTTCGGTTAAGGAGAGTCGCGATTAAGGCGGTAGCGTAATACCGAGCAAAACATGTCGGCATCAAAAGACCGAATGGATCGGTATTTTGGTGCCAGGTTAACCGTTACTAGCAAAGGCTGCCCTATCCCTATCCCGATTCAGCTGCCGGTCGCGCCGTGGCTTCTCGGTAGTAATCCCATAATAACAGTGAGCCGACGCTACGCCAGGGAGCCCAATGGACGGTAAGGTCGCGCGCCTGTTTCGGTGAGGGTCGAGTCGGCAGATTCTTAAGGCGTTTAAGTGCCTCCAGGAGGGCCAGGTCGTCGGCTGGGAAAATGTCCTGGCGCTTGAGGCAAAGGAGTAGATATATTTCGGCACTCCAGCGACCGAAGCCCCTGAGGGAGGTAATCGATTTAATCACTTGAGCATCGCTCATCAATGCCAGGCTGTCGATGTCGAAGCGCCCTGTGATCACGGCCTCTGCTAAGCCTTTCGCATAGTCTATTTTTCGCAATGATAAGCCGGCGGTACGTAGAGAGAGATCATCTTGAGAGATCAGCGCTTGCGCGGAAACCTCAGGCAGCAGGGTTATGACCCGGCCCATAATGGCCTGAGCCGCCTTGATCGAGATCTGCTGGCTGACAATGGTAGAAAGGAAGGCTTCAAATCCCGTTGGTCGTATCCGGGGCAAGGGTATTCCGAGTTGATTGACCGCGTGTGCAATATCGTTGTCGACGTCGGCTAAGGCGGCAATGCCGGTAGCGATGATCTTTTCGTTCATGTTATTCGTTAACGGCCTTGTTTCAGGGTCACAGAGGGCCATATGACCGCTGTCTTGGGCAGCTAGAAATCATATTCAGAGCAGTGCCACACATATGCAGGTAAAGGGGAGGCTGCAGAGACCTGTTCGACCGCTGCTGTCTTGCGCGGTAGACCGCGTTCGTGTGCGTGGTCTTCAGACCACATATCTTGGGGTTCTTGCTGGCGATTACAGGTTAGTTCAATCGTTTCTGTCAGGGATCTCATGATTGTCTCCAGTTGAAATTACAGAAGGGGAGCAAGTCCAAAACAACAGTGGCAATCATTATGGTTTTATTAGGAGTAAACAAATTAAAAAATACAATCGATTGATAGTCTTTCATTCCGCTTATAGTGGATGGGTTATTGATAAGTGCTGGATATAAATCGTTCACTTTTTTTAATTTGAAATATTAATCGCAAAGAATTAAAAATTATATAAACAACATAAACTCGGGTGTCACCAACGTTACGGGATAAAAAGTTTCTGAATGCCGTAATTATGCCGTAATCATGCGAAATATTTATGGTGTTGCTGTTAAAAAGACCCGAAGCGTTTGAATGTTAATCACTCCGTAATCCCCAGGACAGGCTCGCCATGCGTAAATACCTACAAATAAACCTTGATGATCGATCCATTAAGACGGAAGAACTGAATGGGGAGTCGGTCGCTCACGCCGGTCGTTATTTCATTGCCAAGACCCTGCTCGAACAGGGGGTGGCGAAAGTGGACCCGCTATCGGCGGAAAATCCCCTGATCTTTTCCGCCGGACCTTTTGCGGGCACCAGTTTTTCCAACGCCAACCGCCTTAGTGTCGGGTGCAAGAGCCCGTTGACCGGAGGGATCAAGGAAGCGAACGCCGGGGGCACCTTCGCACTAGCCATGGGTCACCTCGAGCTGGCCGGATTTACCCTTAATAACGCGTCTGAAGACTGGGTCGTTATCCGTATTCCCAAAGAGGGTCCGATCCAGTTCGAGACTGCCGAACCTTATCTGGGTAAAGGTAATATCGAGGCGGCGGCGCTGTTGTATGAAAAATATGGCAAACAGGTGAGCCTGGCGCTTTGTGGTCCGGTGGGTGAGTACCAGGGATTGCTATCGGGTATCGGATTCAGCGACCCGGAGGGGCGCCCGGTACGCCTGGCTGCTCGAGGCGGCGTGGGTGCCGTGATGGGGCGGAAAAAGGTCAAGGCGATCGTGATCGATAAGGCGAAGACACCCGCGCTGCATGATCGTAAGAAGGTCTCCAAAGCCGTACGTGACTACGGGGTCAAGATCCGGGAGCACGAGGGCTTAAAGAACCTGAACGTGTACGGCACGCCTTTCATGGCCGATGTGGCCAACCATATTGGTGGGCTGCCGGTGAATAATTTCAGTCGCGGCAGCATGGGCGCCGGTACCCTGAAAATGGGCGGACAATATATCGCCGAGCAGAATATCGCCCGCGGTGGTGAACAGACCCATGCCTGTATGCCCGGTTGTATGATCAAATGCAGCAATGTTTACAACTGCTCCGCCGGTAAAGAATTGGTTGCTCCGCTGGAGTATGAAACCATCGGTTTGATGGGGACCAACTGCGGCCTGACCGAACCCGACGATGTCGCGGAGCTCAATGCGATTGCCAACGACCTTGGGATCGACAGTATTGAAACCGGTGGGGTATTGGGTGTGGCGATGGAAGCCGGGTTGGCTGAATTCGGCGATCTCGCTTATCTGCGTGCCGCACTCGAGGATCTTCGCCAGGGCACCGAACACGGACGCTTGTTGGCTCAGGGTGCCGCCCGGGTGGCCGAGCACTATCAGGTTAAGCGGGTACCTGCGGTTAAGAAACAGGCGCTGAGTGCGTACGACCCCAGGGTCATGGAGGTCACGGGTATCAGCATGATGGTCACCGCGCAGGGGGGGGACCATACCGCGGGTAATGTGGGTGGCTATGATTGTAAGGGCAAGAGCATTGCCGAATTGGTGGATGTCAGTATGCAGGCGCAGATCAGTGCGGCCGCGGCCGACTCGTTGGGGATGTGCATCTTTGGACGCGCGGTGACGGATTTCAATCACGAACTACTCACTGACACGGTCAATAATATTCATGGCACCGAATTAGAACCTGCGTTTATCGCCAATCTGGGTCGTGAAACCCTGCGGCTCGAGAAAGCGTTCAACCAGGAGGCCGGGTTTGCAGAAAGTGATGATCAATATCCTGCGTTCTTCTACGACGAGCCCTTGCCTCCGACCAACAACGTGGCCCGTTTGTTCGGCGATGAAGTGAACCGCTGCATCGATGCCTGGTGGCAGAAAAATCCTGCGTAAGGCCGTTTGACGGGAGATCTGTTCGACCTGAGGGTTGGCTGTTGCGTAACGCAATGGCTGGCCCTAGTGGGCTTACGGTATGTGCTTGGCATTCGTTATTAAGATAAGGGCAGGACCTTTAGCGGCATAGCCCGCCGTCGGACTCAACGCTGCTCTACTGCGGGAAAGCCGACGGTGGCCTTTTTTACTCTATTTATCGCTAAATAGAAGCCCTATTCGCCTCAACACAGGTCGATAACTGTCTTAAATCGGTCTTCCCTTCGCGACGACCGGCCAAGTTCGCCAGCGCTGCTAGCGCTATCACGGTAAAACGCTTAGGCTCCTTAGGCGGAACCGTAACGTCTGAGCCAGTAATGACCCCTGGTCTTTTTCTCGTGCATAACCATCCGACCGAAGAGGCCGCCCTTGACTGAATTTTCAGAAGCTTTTGCTGCGGCTTTTTCGCTGTTGGTCAGCCTGGATCCTGATTTGGCCGAGATCGTGACCCTGTCACTGTCGGTGAGCCTAGTGGCGGTGTTCAGCGCGATCGTGATTGGTATGCCATTGGGGGCGGCCCTGGCGGTCTTCAGGTTTCCGGGACGTCGGGTGGTGACGGTGGGGCTCAGCTCGCTGATGGGCTTGCCGCCGGTCGTGGTGGGACTGATCATCTATATGCTGCTGTCACGTTCGGGTCCGTTGGGGGTGTTGGGCTTATTATTCACCCCGACCGCGATGATCATCGCCCAGGTTATTCTCGTGGTCCCCATTATCGCGACGCTGACCCGTCAGGTGGTGGAGGAGCTATGGGTCGAGTACGAAGAGCAGCTGCGCTCTCTGGGCGCGACGCCGTGGCAGGCGTTACCCACCCTGCTTTGGGATGGCCGCTTCTCGCTGGTGACCGCCATGCTGGCGGGTTTTGGCCGTGCCATTGCTGAAGTGGGCGCGGTGATGATCGTCGGCGGCAATATCGACCATGCCACCCGGGTCATGACCACCGCCATTGCGCTGGAAGTGAGCAAGGGCGATCTGGCGTTGGCCTTGGGTCTAGGGATCGTGCTGCTGCTGATCTCCATCGGTGTCAATGTCCTGGCTCACCTGATCAAGAAACCGGTGCAAAATCGCAGCCCGATCAGGAGGGGCGTACCATGACAACCGAAAGCATCTTGCCGCTGGAGCTCAGATCGGTCAATTTTGAGGTGCAGGGCAAACGTCTGATCAAGGATCTCTCCTGCACGTTTGAGCGAGACCTGCGCACCATTGTCATCGGCCCCAATGGCGCCGGGAAAAGCCTTTTCCTGAGGCTCTGCCACGGTCTGTTGCAGCCGGCTTCGGGGCAGGTTATCTGGCAAGGCGGAGCCCAGGACGTGACCCGAAGCCAGGGCATGGTGTTTCAGCGGCCGGTGATGCTGCGCCGCTCGGTGCACGCCAATGTCGATTATGCGTTATCCGTTCGTGGGGTGCCGAGGAAAAAGCGTGACAGGATCATCGACGAGGTGTTGCAGCGTACGGGGCTCAGTCGATTCAGCCACGCTCCGGCACGCCTGCTCTCCTTTGGTGAGCAGCAGCGCCTGGCACTGGCCCGGGCCTGGGCGTTGAAACCCCAGATCTTGTTTCTGGACGAGCCAACCGCCAGCCTCGATCCGCCAGCGACGCATTTAGTGGAGCAGATTATTGAGGCGATTCATGCCGCCGGTACCCGCATTGTGATGACCACCCATGACTTGGGGCAGGCCCGCCGGCTTGCTGATGAAGTGATGTTCCTGCATCGGGGGCGTTTGTTGGAGCATACGTCGGCCCAAAGGTTTTTTGATGAGCCCCAGAATGACCTCGCCCGGGCGTTTGTCCGCGGCGAGTTGCTCTGGTGGCACCGTAAACACCCGCTACACAAACCCGGAAGCATAGAGAGAGAGGTTGTTACCCCATGAGACCGTTTTTATCGATGGCTTTGTGCTTATCGCTGAGTCTGTTGTTCCTCGCCGGCACCGCCCGCGGGGAGCCGGCATTTATCACGCTGGCCTCCACCACGTCGACCCAGAACTCGGGGCTGTTCACCGATATCCTGCCGCGGTTCACCCGGATGACGGGCATTGGCGTGCGGGTCGTAGCAGTCGGGACCGGTCAGGCGATCCGATTGGCCCGTAATGGCGATGCCGATGTGTTGCTGGTCCATCACCGTCCCTCGGAGGAGCAATTTGTCGCGGA
The DNA here is from genome assembly GCA_041586615.1 of Motiliproteus sp. Taxonomy (GTDB): domain Bacteria; phylum Pseudomonadota; class Gammaproteobacteria; order Pseudomonadales; family Balneatricaceae; genus Motiliproteus. The sequence goes on from JBFGZS010000028.1 coordinate 28,999, forward strand.
CAATCATGGTATCGAGCGCCAGGATGTCATGTACAACGACTTTGTGATCGTAGGACCGGCTGCAGATCCGGCAGGCATCCAGGGCATGCACGATGCCGCTGCGGCGTTGAAAAAGGTGGCTGCGGCATCGACGGTTTTTGTCTCCCGGGGGGATGAGTCCGGGACGCACAAAAAGGAGCGGGGACTGTGGAATATCGCCGATATAGACCCTGCCGCAGGTTCAGGTGCCTGGTATCGGCAAACGGGGTCCGGAATGGGAGCGACGCTGAATGCCGCCAGTGCCATGGACGGTTATGCGCTGGCGGACAGGGGAACCTGGATGAGCTTTAAGAACAAGGGCGCGTTGACGGTCATGGTGGAAGGGGACCCGCGCTTGTTTAACCCTTATGGCGTTATTCTGGTGAACCCCGACACGCATCCACATATCAAGGCCGATGAGGGGCGCCGGTTTATCGCGTGGATTACCTCCAAGGCAGGGCAGGCTGCGATTGCTGCGTTCCGAATCGGTGATGAGCCGCTGTTTTATCCCCACACCCCTTAGATCAAGCGAATAGGTCTGGCGTTATGCCACGTGAGACAAGGACGGACCTGCGCCGGCCTTGTCGTCATCAAAAGACCGAGCGGATCGGTATTTTGATGCCAGGTTAATAGCATAGGCAGCGATAATTCCGAACAGCATGGCATAGCGGGTATTGATCAGGAAGGAGATCATTGGAGCGGTAGGGGTACGTCACTAGAGGGTTCTGCTGCTAACCGGTGGGCTGCCATAACGTGCGGCATCGGAGTGCGCGTCATCAGAACCGCAATTACGGCAGCGCTAATGGGTACCGAGATGAGGGTAAACGTTCGTAGCCGCTGGGATCCGCCGAGGTCAGTAAAATTGTCTGCTGGAGAGTCCGCCCCGTCTTTGATCCATTTGGTAAAGCCCGGGGCGGATTTAAAAACAGTGAGTGTTACTTAGGGGTTACGATCACGTAAAGCTTGCGTACCGGCTCCAGCACCTCCCAGGTGCCAACAAAACCGCTAGGGATCACAAATGAATCGCCGGAGACGAACGTCGTGGCGTTAGCCGCTTCATCGGTCAGTACCACCTTGCCGGCAAGAATATGGCAGAATTCACTTTTGGCGGAATAATCTGCCTGCCACTTACCTTCGGTGCATTCCCAGATCCCAGACAGCATCTGCTCGGAGGCGTCCTGGAATTGGTTCCACAGTGTCTGCTCGGGTTGGCCATGCACACACCGGTCTGCTGGTAGAGCAGAAACAGAACCTTCGATAGAGGATGCAGCGAAATCGATCACTTTTTGAATAGCGTTAGACACAAATAACTCCTGTGGTGATAGTAGATGTAAAAGGGGTTGCTCGTCGCATTATTAGCGGGCTACCGCGACCTCATAGTTGTCATACACGACATGATGGATGTCCCCTTCAAACATCGCTTCCAATTTAAGTGCATCCTCGACCGCAAGTGCGCGCTCAGATGAGTTTTTGGCCACTTCGAAGTCGTCCCAGTCGTTAAAAAACAGTTCGAACGTAAGGTAAAACTTGGGCGCTTGGCCGTCGCGAACGACGCCCTTTTGAAAGCGCAGTTGTTGCAGTTTTGGGTACTTGGCAACCAGCGGCAGATGAACTTCCTGGACGTAGGCGTCAAATTCCGCTTCTGAGCCTTTGACAGAGCCTTCGTAATAAGCACAAAACGCTAACATAATGATCTCCTAGATTGATGAGGGTAAATTCGTCGTCGATTCTGTTTATGCGGTTGGGTGAATAACCGCTTTGCCCGCTATTCCGGAAGCCGCTGTGGACTGGTTTTAACCAGCGTGGCATTGATCGGTACCCAGTCGTCGGCATCCACATCGGAATCGGGAAGAATGGCGCCATGCTCGCAGTCCAGCTCGCAGTTGCCACAGTCGCTGCACGTTTCTGGGTTGATCGCCAGCATGTTGGCGCTTTCGTGAAAGCAATCGGCAGGGCAGGACGGAACGCAGTCATAGCAAAGCGTGCAGTCGTCGGTAACAACAAAAGTCATAGCGACCTCCGGTCATAGGGATTAGCGGTAGGTATCGAGCAGGAAGGCCTGCTCGATACAGCGCTAGGGTGTAGTTAAAGGGTCAACTAGCGGTATTACTCAACCAATAGCGCTTCGATGGCGGATGGAGAGAGGTCTTTGGGGCCCATACGAATGGCGTCCCAGGGGCAGACGTTCCAACAGAGCTCGCAGCCGATACAGTTATCTTCGGTGCTGGCAACCTGCTCCTCGCCTTCGTTCAAGGCATCGTAATAGCAGTTCTTGATGCATGCGGTACAGACAGGGAACTTGCATTTTTCGTGGTCGATATAGGCTTGTAGCGGGCTGGCCTCAAACAACTCTTGCATGGTGGCGGCTTTACGCGAGGAGATGCCGTACATCGCTTCAACCGTCTGGTAGCCATGGGTGTCCATAAACTTTTCGACATCGCCGATTACCTTGGGCAACCACTCGATCCCTTTAAGCATCAGCACCGATCCAACCTGCATGACGCGGGCACCGCTCATGATGAATTCCACCGCGTCACGGCCATCAAAGATGCCATTGGAACCGGCGATCTCCATGCCCAGCTGAGAGTAGATCTCGTGTACCCAGCGTAGCGTAATGGGCTTGACCCAAGGACCGCCAACCCCCGCAACACCGCCAATATAGGGTGTTGCGGCTTCGATGTCGGTGGCAAATCCTTTAAAGCGACTGTTGACTGAAACGGCGGCTGCGCCAGCCTCTTTGGCCGCTTTGGCCACAGCGGTGAGGTCGATCGCTTCAGGGGTTAGTTTAACGATCACCGGAATGTTGAGCGCCTCAACACACAGACGGGTGATCTCGTAGGTCGCTTCGGGACTTTGGGCAATCAGTGTTCCCGGGTATTTGCCGGCCCACTCGGTGGGGTAAGGGGTGTGCAGATTTATTTCGATCATCGGCACACCGCAATCTTCGGTCATCTTGCACAGCTTGGGCCACATATCCAGCGTACCGGCGGAAACGTTACCGATCACATGAGCCCCATGTTGCTCAGCGTACGCCTGGGTTTCTGTTAAATAGGCGATCCACTCTTCATAGTGCTCGCTGATATAACCTGAACGGCTGTAAAAGGTGAAATTGCGTGGCACCTTGCCGCGAATGGTCTTGCCCTTATCGTTCAGAATGGCATACTTTGAATGCTTGGTCAGGGTCGACATAGACTTCATTTCGCTGACCGTCTTAACGATAACCCCCGCAGCACCATTGTCGATACATTTCTTAATATTATCGACGCTATTAGAGGGCTCAATCGATGCAACAATAATTGGGTTTTTGAATTTCACTCCGCAAAATTCAACGCTCATGTCAGCCATAGGATGTTCCTGTCTTTGGTCATGTCCTTTAAAAAGACATTAAGTAAACGAATGTTGTTAATATTTTCAATGTTTAATTGGCATAAGGTTTGTCTGATTATTGTTTCTTTGCTATTGATATTTCAAATTTAAAAAAACTAAGCATTAATAATGACTGGTTATTAATTGCCGGATGCTGTTCGTATTCTTGCTGTGGTCGGTGCTTGGGTTGTCAGTATCCGATGTCGCTCACAATTCGATGCCTCAAAAAAAGAAGCTATATAACGTCGGTTTTCGTCGCGTCTTGCAAGGTAATGCTGTCCAAAGAGATCGTTTGAAAAATGACATAAGTGCTGTTTAGTATGCAGGGATATCTTTTGTTTATTAATCAATATGAAAATTTAATTGGTAACTATTAAAGTGCTCGGTGATGATAAATTTAAGGTGTAGAGGGGGCGTGGTTTGATACTGCTTTTTTAAATAATTATAATACAGGGGTTTAATATGACTGAAATGGTCGATAGCAATATTAATAGCGAGGAAGCCAGCAGTGGTGCTGGTTTTTTTGCAGATGTAGACTGGCCTGTTTTCGTTATCAGTGGCGGATTTATAGTACTGTTTTGTATTATGGCGCTGATCGATATTGATGCGCTTTCCAATATGGTTAATAGCTCTTTTGCCTGGGCAACCAAATTGTTTGGTGCCTATTGGCAATTTTTATTGCTGGCGACTTTTTTTATTGGTCTGGCGTTGGCTTTTACCCGCACTGGCGCCGTTAAGCTAGGTAATTTGGCGGTTCCTGAGATCCAAACGTTCAAGTGGATTGCTATCATTATGTGTACGCTGCTGGCTGGCGGCGGTGTTTTCTGGGCCGCCGCCGAACCGATGGCGCACTTTACCTCTCCGCCTCCGCTGTTTGGTGTTGAAGCCAATGCCGCAGAGGCCGCGTACCCGGCTTTGGCGCAAAGCTTTATGCATTGGGGATTTCTGGCCTGGGCCATCCAGTGCAGCCTGACCTCGATCGTGCTGATGTACCTGCACTATAACAAGGGCTTGCCGCTCAAGCCTCGCACGCTGCTTTACCCGATCTTTGGGCAGAAAATTTACACGAGTTGGTTGGGTTCATTCGCTGATGCAGCCTGTGTGATTGCGGTGGTGGCCGGGACTGTCGGTCCGATCGGTTTTCTCGGGTTACAGGTCAGTTATGGTCTGCATGAGCTGTTCGCTGTGGTTAACGATTACGGCTTACAGCTCTCCATTATTTTGGGGTTAATTGTACTCTATACCGTATCGGCGATCAGTGGCGTGACCCGGGGTATTCAGCTGCTCAGTACAATCAATGTCTTTTTGGCTCTATTTTTAATGGCCTTTATTCTGGTGATGGGGCCAACCGCCTTTATCTCAGATGCGTTTATCCATTCGTTTGGGTTGTATCTGGATCAATTCATTCCGATGGCGACCTTTCGTGCCAGTCCCGCGTGGTTGGATTGGTGGACCGTGTTCTTTTGGGGCTGGTTCCTGGGTTATGGGCCGTTGATGGCGATGTTTATCTGCCGGATCTCCCGTGGGCGCAGTATCCGTGAGATTGTGACGGTGGTGTCTATTCTGGCGCCGGTGGCTACGGCCTTCTGGTTTACCATTATTGGCGGCAGCGGTATCTTCTTCGAGCTGGCTAATCCCGGGGTGATCTCTGTGCCTTTCACCGGCTTTAACCTGCCGGCGGCGATGTTTGCCATCACCCAAGAGTTGCCGATGGGCTTTATGATCTCGGTATTGTTCCTAATTCTGACCATCATATTTGTGGCGACCACCGGTGACTCGATGACCTATACCGTCTCCATGGTTATGACCGGTACTGATCATCCTCCTGCGGCATTGCGAGTTTTCTGGGGTGTGGCGATGGGTGTGGTAGCAGCGATCCTGATTTCGCTAGGGTCGGGCGGGGTTTCGGCATTACAGTCCTTTATTGTGGTGACGGCGGTGCCGGTATCGCTGATCTTGCTGCCCTCGCTGTGGTGCGGACCGCAGATCGCCCGCAAGATGGCTCGGGAGCAGGGGCTTATGTAAACCCCAGAAAGGCGTTGAGAGCGCAATAACAGAGTCTAATTCACGTGATAGAGACTCTGTTATTTATGTTCACTAAACCCCCGCACGTTGGTGACGGGGGTTTTTATTGACTGGGGAATAAGCCGTTATTTTTTGTCTGTTTGAAAGGGGTTGGTTTCAATGTCTGAGCCTAATTTTGTCGATGTCCTGGGGATTCAGCCTCAGGGGTTTGTTGATGGACAGTATGTGATTGAGCTTGAGGTCGCCCCGCAGCACCTGAATGTGGGGGGGATTGTTCACGGCGGGGTGATCTGCAGTTTGTTGGATACGGCGCTGGCTCGATCATTCTTTATGGCGCTACCGGAAAAGCATTTGTCGGCGGCAACCTTGGAGATGAAGGTGAACTTTCTCGGTTCAACCAAGGAGGGAACGTTGAAGGCGTTTGGTCGGGTGGTAAACACCACTAAGCGTACCGCTTACGTGGAAGGGTTGGTTGAAAATGAACGGGGTCAATTGTTGGCCAAAGGATCTGCGACGATGATGTTGTTCGAAGAAAAACGGGTGCGCTAGTCGTTTTTTTTTGCCGTTTAACTGCTCTGGCCGATTTCATGCCTGGATAGGCGCTCGCTTAGGTTGTGGTGCTGACCTCGCGTAACAACCACTCGCGAAAAGCGACCACGGGCGTGTAACCGGCTTTCTCACTGGGTGTGATCAGGTGGTAACCGTAATCGCTTTTCAGTGGCTGCTTAAAGACCAGTACCAGCTCGCCGCGATCCAGTTCACTTTGCACCAGAAACTTTGGCAGCAGTGCGGTGCCCAGACCGGCGGCGGCTGCTTGGGCGGCTGTCAGGAACTGCTCGAAGTACATCCCTTCACTGCCCTGTGCCGATAAGCCCTGAGCCTTGAACCAGTCCGACCAGGCGTCGGGACGACTGGAAATATGTAGCAGCGGGGTGGAAATCAGGGCGTTGATGTTTTCCAGTGCATTGTCGTTCAGAAATTGGGGGGAGCATACCGGGACCACTTCTTCACCCATCAGGTAGGTGCTGTTGGTATGGGGCCAATCGGGTGCGCCATAGTGAATGGCCGCATGCAGGTCTTCGAGGCGAAAATCGAAGGGGGATAGCTTGGTGGCAAAGTTGAGCGTGATATCTGGATTCTGTTTCAGAAATGAGGGCAGGCGGGGCATTAGCCAGCGCGTGCCAAAGGTGGGAAGTACCGCCAGATTCAGAACGCCGCCTTGTGAGCCTGTCATGGCATTCAAGGATGCCGAGCGAATGGTCTCCAGTGCGGACTGGACCTTCTTGGCATAGGTTTTTCCGGTCTCGGTTAGGACGATGGTTTGGTGTAGTCGCTCGAACAGGGTTACGCCGAGCTGTTCTTCGAGGGCGTTGATTTGCTTGCTGATGGCGCCTTGGGTCAGGTTGAGTTCGCGGGCGGCAACCGTGAAGCTTCCGGCTCTGGACGCGGCATCAAAAGCCGCCAGCATGCTGGTGCTGGGTAGTAAGCGTCGTTGGTTGTTCTCGGACATTTGATCCACCGGATTTTATTCTGTAAAGATTTATTATTATGCATTGTCGAGTGTGGTGGAATAAAGATTAATTAAAGATTCATATGGTTTTATTGTCAGGGGTTATCGCCCTTTGGTCTTTTTACTTAGGTTGTTTGATATAAGTCATTGTCGGTGCCTCGTTAACGTTTGTTTGCTGTGTCCGGGACTGTGTATTAAGTAGGTCTTCGTCTGTCTTGTCTGTATATTTTGTATGTTTATCAATGCGCTATATTGCTTATAGGTGTTGGATATTAATGGTTATGTTTTTTTAATTTGAAATATTAATGATCATAAACCGATACTGTCTTTGCTTTATTAATAACGTCATTACCAAAGCTCATGACCGCTGTGAATCTTTATCCTTTGTAAATGCAAGGTGATTGTTTGACACTGTAATTATCATCTTGATGACAGGGTTTTATTGGTTCAGGTGATGCACCCAAAAACAAATTAATTTATAGGCGCTTGGCTACTTTGTTTGAGTCGTCGTTACACGATAAGTGTTCAGACTATTTAACCCGGGCCAAAACAGTCATAGCTAAATATAGTGAGATAACCATGAACAATTTAGAGACAGCTGAACTTATTCCCACCGCGCCTAGCCTTAAGCAAAATTCGGTTCCCTTTACTGTGACAGCATCGGATGTGCAGAAGATGATGGATCGTTATCAGTATTCTGACGATATTCGTAAGATTATTGAAAATGAAAAATTGTTGCCGACAGGGCTTCTGAGCCGTTTACAAGCGTCCTATCCGCAGCACTCCGGCCTGCTGGAAACACGTAAGTTCCTGTTTACTGACCGTGAAAACTATACCGGTTTGAAAGGATTCCGTGAGGTTAATGCGATCCTGAAGGCTAATGGTATCGACATAGGCTACACCGCTGATCGTGAATTGTTTGTTGAAGTGTACCGTTTCCTGGCGACCCGTCATTCGCTGAACAGTATTGATTGGGATAACTTTGAAAACGATGCCGTGTTCCAGCTGGTGATGCCTCAGCCTGGTATGATCAATGAAAAAGTGACGCAAGCCTATGCTAATGCTGCGACGGATGAGGAGCGTACCCGCGTCGCGGTAATCTACCAGGAGGAGACCAATCCTCACGACGGTAACCAGCAGCTCAACAAGCCCTGGTTCGAGAATTCCGAAGGCGAGGTTGAGTTTCTGGATGGCAGCCAGCACAAATACCCGCAGTGTCAGTTAGTTTTTGATCGCACCACCCAGAACTGTTTCTCCTTCTGCACCTACTGTTTCCGTCATGCACAGGTCCGCGGTGACGAGGATATGTTTATCCAGAAGGATATCGCCCAGATCCACGATTACCTGCGGGTCCACCCCGAAGTGACGGATCTGCTGATCACCGGTGGCGACGGTGGCTATATGCCGGTCAATCGCCTGGAGCAGTATGTCCGGCCGATCATCGAAGATCCTGCGTTGCTGCATGTCAAGAATATCCGTCTGGCTACCCGTTCTCTGACTTTTCAGCCGGAGATGATCCTGAGCAGCAAGTACGACAAGATGCTGGAACTGTTTTCCACCTTGCGTGACAACGGTGTTCAGCTGGCGTGGATGGCGCATTTCTCCACGCCGCGTGAGCTACTGAACCCCAGCACCATCGCTGCGATTCGCCGGTTACAGAATGCGGGTGTCAATATCCGCAGCCAGAGCCCGATGATGAACCACATCAGTCTGTTTACTCACGCTGATGGCAGCGTCGATGTGGAGAAATCCGCGCAAAACTGGATCGATCTGGCCGAGATTTTGGGGATGATGTGCCTCGGGTTCCACTCGATGTACGCCGCACGTCCCACCGGTGAGCACCATTACTTCACGGCTCCGCTGGCAGATTATCAGCGTGTGTTCAATCTTATCTACCGTTCCCTGTCGTCGATCAACCGTCCATCGCGTCATCTGTCGATGACGATCTCTGCCGGCAAGCTGGCGATCATGGGTTACGCCATCGTTAATGGTGAGAAGTGCTTTGCGCTGCAGTTCACCGAAGCGCGGAATATGGCGTGGATGGATCAGGTGTTTATGGCTAAGTGGGATGACCGGGAGAACAAGATCAACTTGCTGCAACCGCTTGAGGGTGACAAGCACTTCTTCGAGGACGAACTGAAAGAGATCGAACAAAGTCTGGCTGCAGCGTTGCAGGCGCGTCTGGCGTAACGATGGTATCGGAGAGGGCCGGGCGGTTTAGATCGCCAACCCTCTCCCTTTGAGACTCTTACCTCAAATTCTCACCTCAAACGCTGAGTGGTAATGACAATGATAGATAAACGCATAGATTCGGTCACCGCAGCGGTCGCCGATATCTTCGATGGCGCTACCGTTATGGTCGGTGGCTTTGGTGAAGCGGGTAGTCCGATCGAACTGATCCACGCGCTGATCGATTCGGGCGCAAAAAATTTGACCGTGGTGAATAACAACACCGGCAGTGGCCATGTGGGCTTGGCCGCGCTAATCGAGAATAAGCAGGTTGGCAAGATGATCTGCTCTTTCCCGCGTACCGCTAATTCGACCGTGTTTCCCGATCTTTACCGGGCCGGTGAAATCGAGTTGGAGCTGGTGCCGCAGGGCACCCTGGCTGAACGCATTCGCGCCGGTGGTGCTGGTGTGCCCGCGTTTTATACCGCGACCTCGGTGGGTACGCCGTTGGCCGACGGCAAAGAGCTGCGTAACTTCCAGGGGCGTGATTACGTAATGGAGTTGGGCCTCAAGGCCGATTTTGCATTGATTAAATGTGAGCGTGCCGATCGCTATGGCAACCTGGTCTACAACAAGACCGCCCGAAACTTCGGTCCCATCATGGCAATGGCCGCCAACATCACCATTGCCCAGACCGGGTCTCAGGTTGAGGTCGGTGCCATCGATCCAGAGTCGATTGTCACTCCGGGTATCTTTGTCGATCGTATCGTGACTGTGGCCGATCCGGCCCAGGAATCCAAACTTGTTGCGGCGGGGAGGAGCTACCCATGAGCACACAGACAGATACAGCGTTTGGTTGGAACCGTGAGCAGATGGCCCAACGCGCCGCGCTGGATATACCCAACGGTGCCTACGTCAACCTCGGCATTGGTATCCCCGAAAAGGTCGCGCAGTATGTGCCTGAGGGTCGTGAAGTGATCTACCACACCGAGAACGGGTTGCTCGGCATGGGTGTGGCTCCAGAGCCTGGCCAGGAAGATCCTGAACTGATTAATGCGGGCAAGAAGCCCGTTACGGTGATTCCCGGTGCCGCCTTTTTTCATCATGCCGACAGCTTCGCCATGATCCGTGGCCAGCATATCGATATCTGTGTATTGGGTGCGATGCAGGTGGCCAAGAACGGCGATCTGGCTAACTGGTCGACCGGTGCGCCGGATGCGATTCCTGCGGTGGGGGGCGCCATGGACTTGGTTGCGGGGGTCAAGACGATCTATGTCATTACCCAGCACTGCACTAAAAACGGTGAGCCTAAGTTAGTCGATTCCTGCAGTTACCCACTGACCGGCCAGAGTGTGGTCAGCCGTATCTATACCGATCTGGCCGTGATTGACGTGACCGAGGACGGGTTTGTGTTGGTCGAACTGGCTCCGGGTGTTGGATTTGACTATGTCCAGGCGCGTACCGGTGCCACGTTGATCCCCGGGCAGCAATTGGCGGGTTAAGAACGGTAACGGTTTAGATTTTTTCATTATTGACACCCAGTGCAGCTGATAACGCTGCATGAGATAACAAGGCAGGTAGCAACAATGACCCAACAAAACACGGCGGCCCTTGCTATGCAGGCCGAGAGCGCAGCGTCAGCTAAAATAGAAGAGCCATCCAAGAGCGCGTCACTGTATCAACGGGCACTGAAGGTGATGCCCGGTGGCTGCAGCCGTAACACCGTACTGCGCAAGCCCCATCCTCTTTATGCCGAGCGCGGGGAAGGTTGCTACGTCACCGACATCGACGGTATTCGCCGGATCGATTTCGCTAATAATATGGCATCCCTGATCCATGGCCACGCGCATCCCGAAGTGGTTGCCCGCGTCACCGAACAGTTGCACAAAGGGACCGCCTTTACCCTGGCCACCGAAGCTGAGGTGGATTACGCCGAACATATCTGCAGTCGCAGTGAAGGCTTTGAGAAGATTCGCTTCGTTAACTCGGGTACCGAGGCGGTGATGAGCTGCTTGAAGGCTGCGCGTGCGTTTACCGGTCGCGCCAAAATTGCCAAGGTAGAGGGGGCTTACCATGGTCTGTATGACTACGCCGAGGTCAGTCAGACCGCCAATCCTGGCAACTGGGGTGATTTGAATCATCCCGCTAGCGTCCCGGTGGCGCACGGCACACCCGCATCGGCATTGAACGATGTGGTGGTGATTCCTTTTAATGATCCTGAGCGCGCTATCGCCATCCTCGATCAGCACGCCGATGAACTGGCTTGTGTGCTGGTGGACTTATTGCCTCATCGGGTCGGCCTGACCCCGGCCTCTGCCGAGTTTATTCGGGCTTTGCGCCAATGGACTCTGGATAAGGGGGCGTTGCTGGTGTGCGATGAGGTGATCACCTTCCGTTCCAATTACGGCGGCGCCCAGCAGTGGTATGACGTCCGTCCCGATCTGACGGCGATGGGCAAGATGATCGGTGGCGGTTTTCCGGTGGGTGCACTGGCGGGTCGTAAAGAGGTGATGGATGTGATGAATCCGTTGGCCGATAAAGTGCTGTTCCCGCACTCGGGCACGTTTTCTGCCAATCCGATCACCATGATCGCCGGTCGTGTATCGATGGAGCTGTTTGATGATGCGGCGGTGCGTCGACTTAATAGTCTGGCGGATCGGGCACGCGCGCAGATTAGCGAAGCGATTCGCGTTGCCGACGTGCCGGCCTGTGTCACCGGTGGTGGTTCCATGTTCCGAATCCATATGAAATCTGAGGCGCCGCAGAATTACCGTGCCGCCTTTGTCACCGCGCCTGAAGCCCGTGCTACCGCTGCGTTGCTGGATCACCTGTTCGATAACGGCATCATGATGATCAACACCTGCTCGGCCACCCTTTCCACGGCGATGAGCGAGAAGGAGATCGATATCCTCAGCGAAGTGATGCTGGGTGGCTTCCGTAAAATCAAACAGCAACTGAGCAACTGAGCTGCTGAATAAATGAGCAATGGTAGCACCGGGCAACCGGTCAAGGTGACGAGTATGAATGATGTTTTTATCTGCGATGCAGTCCGTACCCCGGTCGGTCGCTATGGTGGGGGGCTAGCTCCGATACGGGCTGATGACCTGGGTGCCATCCCGTTACAGGCGTTGATGGCGCGTAACCCCCAGGTGGATTGGAGTCAGGTCGATGATGTGCTGCTAGGCTGTGCCAATCAGTCCGGCGAAGACAATCGCAACGTGGCACGGATGAGTTCACTCTTGGCTGGCCTGCCGCAAGACGTGGCGGGCGTTACCGTTAATCGTTTGTGCGGCTCCGGCCTGAATGCACTGGGAGATGCAACGCGCGCGATCAAGTCAGGCGAAGCCGATCTGATGATTGCCGGTGGCGTGGAGAGCATGTCTCGGGCTCCCTTTGTGATGGGCAAGGCTAACTCAGCCTACGACCGTTCTCCGCAGATGTTCGACACCACCATGGGCTGGCGTTTTGTGAATAACAAGCTAGACCAGGAGTATGGTACCGAGGTGATGCCGAAGACGGCGCAAAATGTTGCCGATGAGTTCGGTATCAGCCGTGAGGATCAGGATCGTTTTGCGCTCTGGAGCCAAACCAAGGCCGCCGCCGCGCAAGAGGACGGCCGCTTGGCCGAAGAGATCGTGCCGGTGAGCATTCCCCAGCGCAAGGGTGATCCGATTGTTATCGATCAGGACGAGCACCTGCGCGCCACCACGCTTGAAAAATTGGCCCAGCTGCGATCGTTGTTTGCTCAGGGCAGCATCACGGCGGGCAATGCCTCGGGTATTAACGATGGTGCCGCGGCACTGCTGCTGGCATCGAAAGCAGCGGTGGAGCGTCATGGACTGACACCTCAGGCGCGTGTCTTGGGCATGGCGGTGGCGGGTGTGCCGCCCCGGATTATGGGGATTGGACCGGTACCGGCGACCACCAAGTTGCTCAAACGACTCGGCTTATCGCTTGATGATATGGATATCATCGAACTCAATGAAGCCTTCGCGGCACAGGCGCTGGCCTGTGCGCGGGAGCTGGGTCTGGCCGACGATGATCCCCGGATCAATCCGCAAGGGGGTGCTATCGCCCTGGGGCATCCCTTGGGCATGAGCGGTGCTCGACTGGTTACCACCGCAGTCCGGCAACTGCAGCGCAGCGGTGGCCGCTACGCGCTATGCAGCATGTGCATTGGCGTGGGGCAGGGTATTGCCGTGGTGATTGAGCGGGTTTAATCGCCTTTCCTTGTTATGTTCTTTTCGTTTCTGCAGCGCGGAGTCATTCCGTGCTGCTGCTTATTGGTGTCACCGGTGCTGGGGGTTTCAATCCTTGCGCGTTGCGGTAACTGCATTATGGAGCCTATCCATTGACTATTGATCTGAACAAAACCCTACAAAATCCTATCGATGCCGATATCGTGAAGCAGAAAATTCAGGCCTCTGGGTTGGCGTCATTAGGGCGCGCTTCGATTCGGGAACTGGTACGGCTGATTAATGAGATCGAGCAGGCGAGCGGTGAAACCTATATCCGCATGGAGATGGGGGTTCCGGGCCTGCAGCCGCCCGAGGTGGGCATCAACGCCGAGATTGACGCGTTAAAAGCCGGGGTGGCGGCCAAGTATCCGATGCTGGAAGGTCTGCCGGCACTTAAACAGGAAATTTCGCGTTTCTGTAAGCTGTTTATGGATGTCGACGTGAAGCCCGAAGGCTGCCTGGCCACAGTAGGCTCGATGCAGGGGGGGATGGCCACCTTTATGGTGGCAAACCGCACCCATGCAGGTCGCAATGGGACGCTGTTTATCGATCCGGGCTTTCCGGTGCAGAAAAAACAGCTGCAGGTGCTGGGTCAGAGCTACGGCAGTTTCGATGTCTACAATCACCGGGGTGCCAAGTTGCGCGAGGCGTTGGAAGCACAACTTAAGGCGGGAAATTACAGTTCCATTCTTTATTCGAACCCTAACAACCCCTCCTGGATCTGTTTTACCGATCAGGAGTTGCAGATCATCGGCGAGCTGGCCAATAAGTATGATCTGATTGTTATCGAGGACCTGGCCTATTTCGGGATGGATTTTCGCGAGAATTACGGCATGCCAGGCCAAGCCCCTTACCAGCCCAGCGTGGCAAAATATACCGATAACTATGTGTTCCTGATCTCCAGTTCCAAGGCGTTTAGTTACGCGGGGCAACGGGTTGGATCCTTGGTTATCTCCGATCGATTGTTTGAGCGTGAGTTCCCCGATCTTGAGCCTTGGTACAACAGCAGCCAGTATGGTTATGCCTCCATTTTTGGTGCGCTGTATGCCTTGTCGTCCGGCGTAAGTCACTCGGCTCAGTATGGGTTAGCGGCGATGTTTAAGGCGGCCAATGACGGACAGTTTGATTTTGTCAAAGATGTCAGTGTCTATGGTGCAAGGGCCAAGCGCATGAAGCAGATGTTTGCCGATAACGGTTTTAGCCTTGTGTATGATCAGGATGATGGGGCTCCGCTAGCCGATGGTTTTTATTTTACCTTTGCTTACCCCGGTATGAGCGGTGCAGAGTTGTTGGAGAAACTGGTCTATTTTGGCGTGAGTGCCATCGCGCTGGAAACCACCGGCAGCGAGCGAACCGAAGGGTTACGCGCCTGTGTTTCACAAGTCAGGGATGAGCAGCTTTCTGATCTTGAATGGCGATTGAAGCTGTTCAATGATCACTTCAAGGATTGATCTCAGCTTCGGTTTAAACCGTTTGAACTTCATTGGGTGAGTGGCCGCTCCGTTATCACGCAATGGCGACTCATCCTTTGAACCCGTAGAGCGAACGGATCGGTACTTTGAAGCCGGATTAACAGGTATCCATACTGATTCATACCGATCAGTCCATCGCCCCCTCCATGCTGGCGCGACGGTGGGAAGCTGCTGGCTTTGCGGGGTGGGCGATCGCGGTCAGGGGCTCCCATTAGGTCTTGCGTTTTTCCTTCTCTCCCTCCTTTCCTGCTGCTTAACAATCCGCTTGAGACGGGTATAATCCCCTATCTGCTAACCACACGCTGGCCTATCAGCTGCAACGGCATTCCGGTTTAGGCCTAGTCAGGCTAATCGTGAGGCCATAACGTGAAACAAAAGTGACGACCACCGCGTATTTTTCGACGCTGTTTCAATTTCATAACGAATCTCATTACGAACCTCAGTACGAAGCCTTTTCGGGTATCAATGCGTGAAACCGGAACAGTCTGGACACCACCGTAAATATGACACAAGGAAGCAATTACTTGTCTGGCTTTGATACAAATTTACATGCGCTTACTCGGCAAAATATCTGGAGAGGCTTTAAGCAGCTGGTACCGTTATCGCTGTTTGTGGTTGTGTTCGGGGTGGCCTTTGGGCTGGCCGCCGAGCAAACGGGGTTGGATAACCCTGCGATTATTGCCATGAGTGCCCTGGTCTTTGCCGGGGCGTCACAATTTGCGGTGCTGGAATTATGGGGGGCTGAGGTATCGCTGTTGCCTCTGGTGGTTACGGTCTTTGCCATCAATGCGCGACATTTGCTGATGGGGGCCAGCCTGTATCCCTGGTTGCGTCATTTGCCGCCCGCAAAACGTTATGGGGTGATGTTGCTGGTCTCGGACGCCAACTGGGCAATGTCCATGCAAGCGTTTAGTCGCGGTGAGCCGGGCATGGGGATCTTATTTGGAGGTGGCCTTGCGATCTGGTTTTTCTGGCTACTGGGCACCTGGCTGGGTCTTTATTTTGGCAGCGCCATCCAGGATCCCGTGAGTCTGGGCCTGGATATGGTGATGGGCTGCTTCCTGTTGTCGATGGTGGTGGGTGGGCAGAAGAGTCTACGCATGTTGATCATCTGGGGCGTTGCCGCTCTGTCATCGCTTATGGCTTATTGGTATCTGCCGACCAATAGTCACGTTGTTGTTGGCGCCCTGGCGGGTGGCATTATGGGGGCGGTGTGGATGGAGAAAAAGCAGTGAATTTAGAAACGGCAGGCCTGAGCGCGTTTATTATCGTGTTGATCATGACCGCGGTGACGCTAGCGACCCGCTGGGGTGGCGTTCTAGTGATGTCTTTGGTGCCTCTGAGCTATAGAGTGCAACAGTTTATCAGTGCGATGTCCGGCTCGGTGCTGGTGGCACTGCTGACACCACTGGCGATTAATGGTGACAACGGGGCGCGTCTGGCTTTATTGACCACCGCTATCACCATGTTGTTGCTGAAAAAACCGTTGCCCGCGATCGCTGCCGGCATCATAGCAGCGGCCCTGTTTCGGCAACTCTGACCCTCAGGTCGGTCATGGGCGCGGATACCACGAGAATTCGACGCCGCAGTCTGGCTCTTGTAGGATCGCTGTTGTTCTGGCCTGCAGGGGTGTGGTGGTTGTGTTGAGGCGCGCCGGTGTAGGACGCATTGTTCATCGTTAGCTAAGGTTTGTTGTGTTATGCCTATAAAAATTCCGGATCAGTTACCTGCCGCCCGCGTTCTGCGCAATGAAAATGTGTTCGTGATGAATGAGTCACGGGCTATGCATCAACATGTTCGCCCGCTCAAGGTCATTATTCTGAATTTGATGCCGAAGAAGATAGAAACCGAAAACCAGCTGATTCGGTTGCTGTCCAATACACCGCTGCAGGTCGATATCGAGCTGCTGCGCGTTGATAATCGGGTCTCGAAAAATACCCCTCAGCAGCATCTGGATAGTTTCTACCGAACCTTTGATCAGGTAAAAGCGCATAACTACGATGGGATGGTCATCACCGGGGCTCCGCTTGGACTGGTTTCGTTTGAAGACGTTCTGTACTGGGACCATATCCAGGAAATTATCCGCTGGTCTCAGGTGCACGTTACTTCGACGCTATTTTTGTGCTGGGCGGTTCAAGCGGGACTGAACGTGTTGTTCGATCTGCCCAAAAAAACCCGTGAGACGAAGTTGTCCGGCGTCTATGCGCATCAGACGCTGGTTCAGGATGAGCCGCTGGTGCGCGGGTTTGATGATTGTTTTCTCGCGCCGCATTCGCGTAATGCCGACTTTCCGCTTGATTTTATCCGTGCGCAGACGGATCTGCGGATTCTAGCTGGATCGGAAGAGGTTGGCGCCTACCTGATGACCAGCGCGGATAAACGGCAGGTGTATGTGACGGGGCACCCGGAGTATGAGGCGCACACCTTGGCCGACGAGTACCATCGAGATCATGCTGAAGGGCTGGATCCGGCGATACCGGTGAATTATTTTCCTCAAGATAACCCGCTGCAGACGCCCTCGGTCAGCTGGCGTAGCCACGGCAACCTTCTGGTATCCAACTGGCTGAACTACTGTGTCTATCAGTTGACGCCCTACGATCTGCGGACCCGCGAAATGACCGTTGATTAAGTGCCTGTCTCGGTAGCCTGCTGTTGGTTCTGCGATGAAATGACCCGGTTTCTACCGTTATCTTTGGCGATGTAGAGTAAGTCATCAGCACGACTGAGCAGCGTTTCCGGTGTATCAGCATTGCGATATTGGGCCACGCCGATACTGGTGCTAAAGTTTAACGGTCGACCGTCTATGGCGGTCAGCGTCGCTGTCTCAATGGCGTGGCGAATACGTTCGGCAATACGGACGGCGTCTGACTCCTTTAGGCCCGGCAACACCGCGATAAATTCTTCGCCGCCAAAGCGGGCAATGATATCCGTTTCACGCAGGTGGTCTTCCATGATCTGGGATATTTTTTTCAATACCAGGTCGCCGGTCAGATGGCCGAAATCATCGTTGATACGTTTGAAGCGGTCCAGATCACAGATCAATACGCTGAAGGTTGCGCTGCAGCTATGGTGAATTTTTATTTCACTCTCGAGTCTTTTCATCAGCACGCGCCGGTTAATCAGGCCGGTCAGGGGGTCGCTGGTCGACTCGCGATAGAGCTTCAGCAGCATAAGTAGCTGTCCCGATTGGATCCAGAGACTGGAACCGCTGATCAAGAACAGCATCCACAGGGTATTGAGCGAGCCCTTGCTGCTCAGTGTGTTCAGGTAATACTCGAGTCCGATATGGCAGAGCAGGATAAAGCTAATACTCACGGTGCCAAATAGCAGCGTGGAGGGGAAAAGCCCCAAGAGGGCGATGATCAAAAAGGTCATCGCGGTGTAGCCCGCCAGCGGTTGCTCTGGCGTACCGGAATTGAGAATGATGACGGCGCCGACATAGAATAAGGCTGGAGTCGCGAAGGTTAAAAAAGTGAGCACCGCCGTGCCCCAGGGGCGAGGATGCATTAAGGCCAGCCCCCACAAGAGTAACAGCAGCAATGACAGGCTCAAGCGAGCCTGCATCATGGGTTCAAAGTGCTCGCTTGTGAGGGTGAAAAAATCGATAGGTATCCACGCCGGCGCGGCGAATGCAAAGAACGCCAGCATAAAACGCAGGCGTTGATTAATATAATCGGCGCGGGTTTCGCAAAAATCCTGTGAGTGGTGGCGCGTGCTGAGAATATCTGAGAGCTTGAATCTTCCCAGTCGGTGACTAATTCTGTCCGTCAGGCTGCTGTGCAAGTTGGTATGGGGTAACCCTGTGGGACGGCGCTGTGTTTCTTCTTGCAACTGCGTTGTCATCCTGTCTGTCCGTATGAGCGAGTGGCGTTGACGCTGGCGTGTTGGGCGGGCAAGAATAAATCAATGCGCCAGCCCTATCCATGACCTAATGGCAGAGCCTTGATCTTGCGCAACCTTTTTCGCACATCCTGGCTGGATGCAACAAAGAAGACCTTGATATGGGGAGAAGGTTCAGATTCAAAACGAATGATATTAAGGCGCTAACGTAATACCGGGCAAAAATATCGTCTTATAGACGATTTATCGATGAACCGTCGTGGCATAAAGCCACGTGGCAGGTTAATAAGTAGCGAGACGCGTGCCACAGTGGAGCCTTCGGTTCGGGGCGGCTATGCTTGCTTCGATCGCCTTGTCGTCTTAATAGCGTTATACCGTTACACCGTTACACCGTTACACCGTTACACCGTTATACCGTTGTATCGTTGTATCGTGAACGTCGGCGCCTGTGCACGCTGAGTGGGGTGTTTTGGTGTTACGGTATGGTTAGCTCACTGCCTTGGAGGTTGTATGGATCGGACCGATGTCACATTCGTTAGGGAAAGCTTCGCGCGTATCCGTCATGATGGTACGTTTATCGATGCTTTTTATGACTGCTTTCTGGCCGCGTCTCCAGAAGTCGTTGAAAAATTCCAGTACATTGATATGGACCATCAGGCGGTGATGATGCGCGCATCGCTTGACATGCTGATACCCGATGAGTCGGGGGGCTTGCCCCGTGAGGATCTTGTTCGGACGTTGGCTAAGGTGCATGGCCCCGGCATGGCGGCCATTCCTGACCGATTGTATGCACTGTGGCTGGATAGCCTGATAACCACCCTTGAACAGTTTGATCCTGACTTTGATGCGCAGTTGGAAGCGTGCTGGCGCCGCGTTGTGCAGGTTGGGATCGATCGGATGATTGGGTTTGCAAATAGCTAAGGGCGCGCAGCAGTCCGATGTCTGCGCTGCTGAGAGGTTTACCTTCAGGGCAATTTGGTAAGGATATGGCGATGTATAAGTTGGCTTTTTTTGTACCGCCCTCCCATGTAGAGGAGGTCAAGGATGCGATGTTTTCTGCGGGAGGCGGGTGTATCGGTGCCTACGATTGCGTCAGTTGGCAGACCCTCGGGGAAGGGCAGTACCGTCCCGGCGAGGGCAGCTCGCCCTTTATCGGGACGCCGGGCCAGTTGGAAAAACTGCCCGAATACAAGGTCGAGATGGTGTGCGCTGCCGACCGAATACGCGCGGTGGTGGCGGCACTCAAGCAGGCGCACCCCTATGAAGAAGTTGCCTTCGATCTGTGGTCGCTCGCTAATGGCGAGCTGGACTAATATTGGCGCGGCGTTCGGCGTATCGGCCGGCGAATCACGCTCGACGGTGGTCGGTGTTAATGTCGATATGCCGCAATGGAAACGCGCCGTGCTGCCGGTCGGCAAAGAAAAAGGACAGGATATCGTGAATGGTTGCAAAGGCGAGCTGGTCCCAGGGAATCTCGTCTTCGGCAAATAGACGAACCTCCAGCGATTCTTCCCCAGCGGCAAAGACGGGGGCTTCCAATCGGGCCAGATAGAGCATCTGTACCTGGTTGATTGGCACAATGCTGGTGATGGTATAGAGCGTGTCTATGCGGACACTGGCACAGGCTTCTTCGCGGGTTTCCCGCATGGCCGCTTCGGTGGTGGTCTCGCCATTTTCCATAAACCCGGCAGGCACGGTCCAAAGCCCTTTGCGTGGCTGAATCGCGCGGCGGCACAGCAATACCTTGTCTTCGAACACAGGAAGGCAGCCGGCGATAATACACGGATTTCGGTAGTGGACGATATCGCAGGCTGCGCAGACCGCGCGGACACGATTATCGCCAACCGGTACTTGTTGCCGGGTCTGATTGCCACACTGACTGCAAAATTTAATCATGGGTGTGAGTCCTGTCATTTTTGCTAGCGAGGGCTGAGCTGAGTCTGTAGCGCGCTTAAGAGGATAATAACGTCATGATGGACGAGCCACAGGGCTAGCTGCACGCATCGAGAGGCCTGTTGTGCCAGGATGTTGCTTCGACGCAAGGGGCCGCCTGATGGGCGGCTTGGTCGTTACTGGCACGGTGTTCCCGAGTATGCTGGCCTGGAAACAGTTTGCTGAATACCGGTTAGAGTGCCAAGATACGCTCAGATTTGTAAGATACAGCCTCTTGTCAAGGATATCCATGTCATGATTTACCATGTAGATAATCGTCGGGTGGAGTTTTCTAGCTCGGCTCATTTTGTGGCTGATAATGCCGCAGTGATCGGCTCCGTCAAGATTGGCAATCACGCCAGTATCTGGTTTAACGCGGTTGTACGGGCGGATAACGAGCCGGTTGTGATCGGCGATAACAGCAATATTCAGGACGGGGCCGTGTTGCATACCGATCCCGGCTTTCCGCTGGTGATTGGCGAGTACGTGACGGTCGGTCATAAAGCCATGCTGCACGGTTGTGAGATTGGTTCAAACTCGTTAATCGGTATAAATGCCGTCGTGCTGAACGGTGCTAAAATCGGCCGTAACTGTCTTATCGGGGCGAATACCCTGGTTGCGGAGAATGCCGTCATACCCGACGGCTCGCTGGTTATGGGGACGCCGGGGCGGGTAAAGCGTTCGCTCAGCGATGAGGAGATGGCCGGATTACGTGTTAATGCCGAACATTATGTGACAAATATGCAGCGTTATTGCCGGTCGTTGGTGCAGGTTGGTTGATGCAGGCCGGTTGACGGTGCCGGTTGGTTGATACAGGTTGGTTGATGGTGCCGGTTGATTGATGCAGGTTGGTTGATACAGGTTGGTTGATGGTGCCGGTTGGTTGATACAGATTGGTTGATGCAGGCCGGTTGATTGATAGCGGCTATTTGATGGTTAGCGCCGCTTGATGGAGGGACGATAGGCTAATGACCGGCGCGCCCAGCGGGAAGCGGAGGGCAGCAACTAGGAGGCTAACTGGGAACAGGCTGATCAGTCGGATGCCCCGGTTCTGCTGGGGTTTTCGTCGTCGATAGCACTGACGCGTGCCATTCGGATCAGGTTGTCGCGAATTTGAATGGTTTCAATCCGATAGTTATTCAGCGTCAGGCAGACATTGGAGTCGGGTATGAGCTGCAGGGTATCGGTAATCAGGCCGTTCAGCGTCTTGGGCCCGTCGATCGGCAGATTCCAGTTCATGGTTTTGTTAATATCCCGCACTGTGGCCGATCCATCGATAAAGTAGGTGCCGTCATCCTGTTGGTGGATATCCTGGTTGGCGACCTTGCGCCGATCGGAGAGTTCGCCGACGATCTCCTCGAGAATATCCTCGAGCGTACACAGCCCCTGAATATCCCCATACTCATCGACTACCAGGCCGATACGGCGACTGATCTTTTGAAAATTGAGTAGTTGCGTCTGCAGCGGCGTTGTTTCGGGGATAAAGTAGGGCTCGTGCGCATACTTGAGCAGGGCGTCCTTGGAGGGGGTCCCCTCGCAGAGTATTTTGGCAACATGGCGCAGGTGCAAGATGCCCACGACATTATTCAGTTCGCCGTGGAAGATGGGCAGGCGTGTGTGTTCGCTGCTGGCGATCTGCTCCAGGATAAGCTGTAGTTCATCGTCCAGATTGATGCCGATCACCTCATTTCTGGGGATCATGATGTCTTGAACCGTGACTTGTTCAAGCTCGAGAATACCCAGTAGCATCGATTGGTTGCGTTGGGGGAGCTTGGCGCCCGCCTCGTTGACGATGGTGCGCAGTTCTTCGGTGCTCAGGTGGTCAGAATTGGTATTGTCCGATTGCACGCCCATCAGGCGTAACAGCATATTGGTGATGCCGTTGACCGTCCAGACAGCGGGATAGAGCAGCGTCAGCAGGGGCTTGAGGATATGGGCGGAAGGAAATGCCACCCGTTCTGGGTGCAGTGCCGCCAACGTTTTGGGGGTGACTTCGGAAAAAATCAGAATCACCAGTGTCAACACGATGGTCGATATGGCGATTCCCGCGTCACCCCAAAGCCGGACGGCGACTACCGTGGCCAGCGAGGCCGCTGAAATATTGACCAGGTTGTTGCCGATCAGAATGACGCCGATCAGGCGGTCCGGGCGTTCAAGGAGTTTGCTGGCTTTGATTGCGCCACGGTGGTTATTTTTAACCATATGGCGTAAGCGATAGCGATTCAAAGACATCATGCCCGTCTCGGAGGCGGAAAAATATCCGGAGAGCAGAACGAGGGCGAACAAAATGCCTAATAACAGACTAAGCGGTGCGTCTTCCAAGACGTGGGTGACCTTTTAACATATGGGGGGTCGATTGTCCGGTTTCTCTACTGTCAGTGTCAAGCTGAGTGAGCGGCTAGTGAGGACAATATCGTCATGCATTGGTCCAATGGATGTTGCGTTGGTACCGCCCTGTGCTCAGGTCACGGCATTTGGATAGGACGTCCTGGGTATGACGTCCTGGATCAGTGCCCGTAATCAGCCCGGCGCGAGAATAAGCTCGACAGCGAACTTGGTGCCAAAATACGCGAGTAGCAGAAAGGCGAACCCTCCCAGGGTCCAGCGTATGGCATAGCGCCCGCGCCATCCCTGTTGATGCCGTCCCCAAAGCAGCACCGCGTAGACGATCCAGGCGGCAATAGAGAGTACGGTCTTGTGTTCCAGGTGTTGGGCGAAGAAGTCTTCCACGAAGATGACGCCGGTAATCAGCGACGCTGTCAGCAGGAGCAGGCCGGCCCAGATCATCTCAAACAGCAGTGATTCCATGAGTTGCAGCGGCGGCAGGGACTGGACAATGCCCCGGGTGTGATGGTGTTTGAGCTGGTATTCCTGGGCTGCCAGTAGGAACGCTTGCAGGGTGGCGATGGCGAGGATGCTGTAGGCCAGAATTGAGGTCAGAATGTGGCTGATCACACCGCCAGCATAAGGTTTGGCGGCAGAGGTGACCGGGACCAGCTGCGCCAGAATGACGGCGACCGCAGCAATGGGAAAGACGGCAACCAGCAGGTTTGCGAGCGGTTTGCGCAGACAGCTCATCAGCACCAGGGCGGCAACCATCCAGGCGACTAAAGAGCTTACCGGGAAGAGCCCCAGCTGAATGCCGTTACCGGGGTGCAGGACCAGATACACGGCCAGGGTATGCAGCGCGACGCCTGCGACACCCAGTGCCATAACGAGGGCACGCCGGTTGAGCCCGCCGCTCAACGTCACGGTCTGCAGGGCTCCGGCAATGAGATAGAAAATAGCGCTAGAGAAGGTGGCGAGTGTCAAAGTCATGATATTTAGAAGGTCGCTGGTATAAGTTTGGGCGTAAGTGTGGCATAAACCGATGGGTATAGAATAGACCCCAAATGGTGGATTTAACGGCCAAATTGATTTGATCGGTAAAATGATGTTGCGGGTGCGGCAGGCGTAGAGCCCGAGGCTGTAAAAGCGTATAATGCCCTATTTACTCTTAATTTACTGCGCTGCTAGCGCAGTCTGTCCAGAGGCACTTTCATGTTTGACAATCTTACGGATCGCCTGACGCACGCGCTCAAGTCAGTCACCGGACAGGCGCGACTGACAGAAGACAATATTAAAGACACGCTTCGGGAAGTGCGCATGGCGCTGCTCGAGGCTGACGTGGCCTTGCCGGTCGTCAAGTCGTTTGTTGACGGCGTGAAAGTCCGCGCAATCGGCATTGAAATCAGCAAGAGCCTGACGCCCGGTCAGGTTTTTACCAAGATCGTGAATGAAGAGCTGATTAAGGTCATGGGCGCCGCCAACGAGGAGCTTAACCTCGCGGCGACGCCCCCGGCTGTTGTTATGATGGCCGGTCTGCAGGGCGCGGGTAAGACCACCTCCGTGGCGAAGCTGGCGCGCTGGTTAAAAGAGCGCAAGAAAAAATCGGTGTTGGTGGTCTCTGCTGATATTTACCGCCCTGCGGCAATTAAGCAGTTGCAAACACTGGCTGGCGAAGTGGGGGTTGAGTTCTTCCCTTCCACGACGGATCAGGACCCGGTTGCGATTGCCGAAGGTGCCATTCAGCACGCGCGCGTCAAGCATATCGATGTCGTTATTGTCGATACCGCGGGCCGTTTGCATGTTGATGCGGGCATGATGGACGAAATTAAGCGCCTGCACGCCGCCATACAGCCGGTCGAAACCCTGTTTACCGTTGATGCGATGACGGGGCAGGATGCGGCGAACACGGCCAAGGCCTTTAACGACGTGCTGCCTCTGACCGGTGTGATCCTGACTAAGACCGACGGTGATGCCCGCGGTGGTGCGGCGTTGTCGGTCCGGCATATTACCGGTAAGCCAATCAAGTTCCTGGGTGTCGGCGAGAAGACCGATGCACTGGAGCCGTTCTTCCCCGACCGTGTTGCTGGCCGGATTCTGGGTATGGGTGATGTGCTCTCCCTGATCGAAGAGGTTGAGCATAAGATCGACAAGGAAAAGGCCGACAAACTTGCCAGTAAAATCAAGAAGGGCAAGGGCTTTGATCTGGTCGACTTCCGTGACCAGTTGCAGCAGATGAAAAACATGGGGGGTATGGGTGCCATGATGGGCAAGCTACCCGGCATGGGCAAGTTGGCCGAGGCGGCAGAAACGGCCGGCGCCGAAAAAGGCTTGATACAGATGGAGTCGATTATCAACTCCATGACGCCCAAAGAGCGCCACTTTCCCGATTTGATCACCGGACCGCGTAAGAAGCGGATCGCCAACGGTTCCGGAACCCAGATCCAAGACGTCAACCGTTTGCTTAAGCAGCACAAGCAGATGCAGAAGATGATGAAAAAGCTCAGCGGCAAAGGCGGCATGACCAAGATGATGCGGGGCATGAAAGGTATGCTGCCCCCGGGAATGGGCGGCGGTGGCGGTAACTTCCCGGGTGGTTTTCCGCGCATGTAAACCTGCTCTGCCCGCGCTAACGTCGTGACCTGGCCTGTTTGGATCCCTGTGTTCGCGTGTTTTTGTTCTAGCAGGGCGTGGTTGTTTGTTCTCGAAGGATTTAAGCAATCGGCTCGCTAGTCGATAGTATTTGCTTTCAACGGGTGGTGATTTCGCGTAGAATCACCGCCCTTCTCATATTGGGTCTTAGTCATGCGTGCCATCATTCATGGTGAGCGTGTGGTTAAGCGAAACAAACCGTGGGCGATATCAAAACCCACTCAGTAAAGGATCGAAGCATGGTTGTTATTCGATTGGCTCGTGGAGGCTCTAAGAAGCGTCCTTTTTATCATATTACAGTTGCAGATCAGCGTAATGCGCGCGA
>JBFGZS010000029.1:0-54377 GCA_041586615.1 Motiliproteus sp.
CTCCCCGGCGATAACGGGGCCACCTTTCCAGGTACGGTTGATAAAGGCGGTCCGTGCCGTCTCGATCGCCTCGACTTCAACCGGGTTGGTGATATCCCAGCCCTTGGCATTACGGCGACCCTGACCGTACAGGCCGGCCGGTCGGGCGATCGCCTGGCTCGGCAGGTTCGTACCCAGGGCTTGCACGGCCGCGAAGGGATCGCGGGCGATATCTTCCGGTTGGATGCGGGTGTCGACGATCTGATTAACAAAAGAACTGTTGGCGCCGTTTTCCAGCAGGCGGCGAACCAGGTAGGCCAGGAGGTCCTGGTGGGCACCGACCGGTGCGTAGATGCGGCAGCGTGCCTGGCCCTCACTGACGACCGCGTCATGCAGCGACTCGCCCATGCCGTGCAGGCGCTGGAATTCGAAGCAGTCACGACCATCGGCCAACTGCAGGATCGCCGACACCGAGTGGGCGTTATGGGTCGCAAACTGGGGGTAGATACGGTCGGTCATCCCCAGTAGCTTCTTGGCGCAGGCGATATAGGACACATCGCTGCTGGCCTTGCGGGTAAAGACCGGAAAACCGTCCAGGCCCATGACCTGGGCGCGCTTGATCTCGGCATCCCAGTAGGCGCCCTTGACCAGACGCACCATGATTCGGCGATCGATCCGGGCAGACAGGGCGTACAGCCAGTCCAGAACGTGGGACGCGCGTTGACCAAAGGCTTGCACCACCACGCCGAAGCCATCCCAGCCTGCCAGTTCCGGGTCTGATAACACCGCTTCAATCACGTCCAGGGACAGATCCAGACGGTCCGCCTCTTCGGCATCAATATTGAAGCCCATATTGGCGGCCTTGGCCTGCTTGGCCAGGGTCAGGGCACGGGGAACCAGTTCGCTCATCACCCGGTCGCGCTGACCGAATTCATAGCGCGCGTGCAGGGCCGATAGTTTCACGGAAATACCGGGGTTCTTGCGGATATCGTCGTCCAGACAGGCCGGTGCAAGCTCGGCGATGGCGTCGGAGTAAGCGCGATGGTAACGCAGGGCATCGGCGTCGGTGCGGGCCGCTTCACCCAGCATGTCGTAGGAATAGGTGTAGCCCCTGGATTCGTATTTCTTGGCGTTCTTCAGCGCCTCCTGAATCGTGCGCCCTAGCACGAACTGGCGACCGAGTTCTTTCATGGCCTGCGCCACGGCGGTCCGCACCACGGGTTCGCCCATGCGTTTCATCATGCCGCGCAGCGTCTGGGTCAGCCCCTTCTCATCGACGGGGCCGATCAGCTTGCCGGTCACCAGCAAGGCCCAGGTGGCGGAGTTAATCAAGGAAAAATCGGACTGACCGCGGTGCTCACCCCAATTACCCGACGCTACTTTATCCTCGATCAGCGCATCGATAGTGATCTTGTCCGGCACCCGCAACAGGGCTTCGGCCAGACACATAAGCGCCACGCCTTCTTTGGTGGTCAGGCCGTACTGGGCGAGGAACTTCTCCATCATGGTCGGCGTGGAATTGCCCCGCACACGGCGCACCAGCTCTGCTGCACGGTGGGAGATGGCATCGCGGTCACATTGCGCGATCTGGGCATCGGCAATCAGCTCATTGATAACCTTGTACTCATCCGCCAGGTAATAATTACGAATTTTTTCCCGGCAATCGGCTGTTGTCAGCTTCACTGTTTGCATCTGCCCCATCTCCTGCTCCTCGTTGTTTATCGGTATCCAACCAGTCTACCGCGTTCAAAAAAGCCTATTTCTCTATTAATACCTCAATCGCAATAGATATCGACTTTTGTAACGGCTTTAAGAGCGTCTTTTTTAAACCAGAAAGGTGCTGTAAAGGTCGATTGGACTAGAGCTGTCCGGCGGCGGGCCCTGCAGTCTGGCAGGACACGGGGCCGGTTTGGCGCGATCGATGTGGAAATCGATGCAGAAATTGATGCACAAAGTGAGGGACATAAAACCCCTCACTAAAGCGGATGGGCGTGCTGTATCAGGCCAGTTCCAGCAAGACGCTCAGCGCGACGGAGAACACCGCGCAATCGATAACGTTGCTACCCTGGATCTCCGCCAGTGTCTGCTGCCAGCGGTTGAGCAGCGATTGCTTTTTATCAGACCAATGCTCAAGCCGGCTTAAAGGTGACAGCGCGTCGCTCTCCTCGGATATCTGCAGCGTAAATACGCTGGAGGTCAGGTCACGGAGCTGATGATCCAGTTCGTTCCGATAGCTGACGGCTGCCAGCGCCTGCCAGTGACTGCTGGCCTGTAATGCCCGTATCTGCTTGTCCAGCCAGATCAGGTTGAGGCGTTCCCCGAGCTGGAAGTAGACCGATGCAACACTCTCAACGTCCTGGTCGAGCCGATGCGAGGTCTCGATAATATCCAGCAACCAATACTGACTCTGGGCCGCCGCGCAGTAGGCACCCAGCAGCGGCGGCACGTCCTGTCCGCAGTAATGCTGGTAACGGTCCTGCCACCGGTCTTGCGGTATCGTGCGCGCCAACGATTCGGTTGAGGCCGTTACCTCAGCCAGCGCTTGCTGGAACATATCCTTGCAAGAACTCAGGTTCAGATCGTAACGGCGATGCCTGAGTAACCAGTGACTGCCACGCTTGATCAGGCCGATCAGCTCTTTCATCATCTCGACCTGGGTTTCGGCCGTCACTGTCCCGTCTAGCGCTTCGATGGCGTTCCAGTGCTCATCAATGCCGTAAACCTCCCGAATGATCAGATAGGCGGCGGCGATCTGCGAATAGTCGGCACCGGTGGCGCTACGGATGTTATCCACATAGGTGATCCCCATACGATTAACCAGCTCATTGGCGATCTGGGTGGCGGTAATCTCCTTGCGTAAGCGGTGGTTATCGACGGCCTGCGCAAACGTTGCGAGCAGAGGCGACGGAAATGCCGACTGCATCTCGAGGGAAAAGCACGCATCTTCGGTGATCCAGGAGTTGACCAGCGCTTGCTTCAGTTCGATCTTGCTGTAAGAGATCAGAACCGACAGCTCGGGTCGGGTTAATCCGCGCCCCTGATCCTTGCGCAGCAGCAAGCTCTTTTCATTGGGCAGGAACTCTAGCGCCCGGTCCAGCTTGCCTTCTCGCTCCAGGCGTTTAATCAGACGGATGTAGTCGTCTACCGACTCCGCCGCATTCGATTCGGCGATATTGAGTGCCAGTGCCTGGCGGTAATTGTTCTTGAGCACCAACTGGCCAACCTCTTCGGTCATCTCCCGCAACAAGCGGTTTCTCTGCTTGAGGGTCAGGTCGCCCTGCTGGACCAGCTCGTTGAGGAGAATCTTGATGTTCACCTCGTGGTCGGAACAGTCTACGCCGCCGGCATTGTCGATAAAGTCGGTGTTGGCCGCTCCGCCAGCCAGGGCAAATTCGATTCGTCCGCGCTGAGTGAATCCGAGGTTACCGCCTTCTCCCAGCACCCGGCAGCGCAGCTCCTCGCCGTTGACCCGCAGGCCGTCATTGGCTTTGTCTCCCACGTCGGCATGACTCTCGTCTGCCGCTTTCACATAGGTCCCGATCCCGCCGTTCCAGACCATGTCCACGGGGGCTTTGAGCAGGGCGCTGATCAGCTCGCTTGGTGCCAGGCGTTCGGTGTCGATACCGAACGAGGCCTGCATCTGCGGTGAAATATCGATCCACTTGGCTGACCGAGAAAAAACGCCACCACCGGCGCTGATCAGTTGTCGCGCGTAGTCATCCCAGGAGGAGCGGGGGAGTTCGAACAGGCGCTGACGTTCGGCGAAGGCGGCCGCAACATCCGGATTCGGATCAACGAAAATATGCTGATGGTTGAAGGCAGCAAGCAGGCGGATCTGCTTGGAAAGCAGCATGCCGTTACCGAACACATCGCCGCCCATATCGCCGATGCCAACCACGCTAAACGCTTGGGTCTGGGTGTCGATGCCAATTTCGCGGAAGTGGCGCTTGACCGACTCCCAGGCGCCCCGGGCAGTAATGCCCATTTTCTTATGGTCATAGCCTTCGCTTCCTCCGGATGCAAAGGCATCTCCCAACCAAAAATCGTATTCTGTCGAGAGGGTGTTGGCGATATCGGAGAAGGTGGCTGTGCCCTTGTCGGCGGCCACGACCAGGTAAGTATCATCGTCATCGTGGCGAACGACATCGGCAGGGGGCACTACCGCGCCTCCTTTGAGGTTGTCGGTCAGGTCCAGCAGTCCGCGAATATAAATCTGGTAGCAGGCTATTCCTTCCGCCTGCACCGCTTCCCGGCCACCGTTCTGGGGCGGCTGTTTGACAATGAAGCAGCCCTTGGCCCCCATGGGGACAATGACCGAGTTTTTCACTTGCTGCGCCTTTACCAGCCCTAACACTTCGGTGCGGTAATCTTCCATGCGGTCGGACCAGCGCAGGCCGCCCCGGGCGACCCGGCCTGCTCGCAGATGAACCCCCTCGACCCGGGGCGAGTAGACAAACACCTCGAAGCGAGGCCGTGGCTGCGGAATATCCGGAATTACCTGAGGATCAAATTTGAACGAGAAGTACCCTTTGAGTTCACCCGACGGATCGCGCTGATAGTAATTGGTGCGCAGTGTCGCTTTGATCAGCACCAGAAAGCGTCGCAGGATACGGTCATCGTCCAGGTTCTCAACGGCATCCAGCGCATCGATGATGCGTCGTTCTATTCGCTCGGCAACCCCCTGTCGTCCGCCGTCGGCGGCGACGACCGGGTCGAACCGAGCCCGGAACAGGGTGGCGAGCAAGCGGGTGATCGGCAGGTGACGGATCAGGGTTTCGGCAATAAAGGGTTGGCTGAATCCAAAACGCAGCTGTTTGATATACCGGGCGTAGGCACGTAACAGCGCCACCTCGCGCCATCCCAGCCCCGCACCGATCACCAGTTGATTGAAGGGGTCGTTTTCGGCGCGCCCCGTCCATATCTGGGTGAAGGCCTGCTGCAGGAGCGGTTTTACTTTTTGCAGGTCCAGCTCCCCAAGGGGCGTGCAGCTCACGGTAAAGTCACTGATCCAGTAGAGTTGGCCGTCCCGGCGCTCGACCCGGTAGGGATGCTCCCCCAGTACCCGCATCCCCAGGTTTTCCAGGATTGGAATCACGTCTGATAACACCACGTGTTCGTGGGTGCTGTAGAGTTTGAAACGAACGCCTTGTGCCAGCGGGTCCATGGATTGATAAAAGCGCATAGACAGGCTGTCGTCGTCCGTCAGGTCCTGTATATGCTGAATGTCGCAGACACCACTACCCGAAGGGAAGTGCTCTTTATAGGCGGATGGGAATGCGCCCCGGAACAGATTGGCCAGACGGCTGCCATGTTCCTCGCCGAAGGTATCCACCAGGTTCGCTTGCAGGTCGTCCTCCCAGGAGCGCGAAGCCTCCATGATTCTCGCCTCGATCGCGGCAAGATCGCAGACCCGGTCGCTATCAGGGCGTACGTACAGAACGAAATGAGTGCGGAACAGTACTGACTCAGAGAGCTGGGCCGCTACTTCCACATCGAACGCGCCAACGCCCTCGGCCAGAATCGTCTGAACCCGCTCCCTGAGGGCGGTGTTATACAGGTCTCTGGGGACATAATAGAGACAGGAATAATAGCGCTTGTCGGGGGCCTGGCGGATAAAGAGACTCGGCTTGCGCCGATCCTGCAGATTGAAGATTCCCATCACCGTGGCCTGAAGTTCATCCACGCTGGCCAGCAGCAGTTCATCCCGGGGAATCTCGTTCAGAATGTGCAATACCTGCTTGTAACTATGTCCACCGGCTTCGAAGCCCGCACCGCTTAAAACCGCCTCCAGCTTGCGGCGCACGACGGGGATTTGGGCGGGTAACGATCGGTAGCCTGCAGCGGTGTACAGTCCTAAAAAGTGATGTTCACCGATGACACGACCCTGATCGCTAAAGCGGCGGATTACGATCATATCCCGGTAAGCACTGCGTTGAACCCGGGATCGCTCAACATCCTTGGCAAACAGCAACGGCTCGGGGGCCTCGACGTCGGCAAGCATTGCCGGGGTTTCTGATGTGTCGGCACTTAGGCGCAGGCTGCCCAGGCGGCTGGCACCGACAGGGGAGCAGACTGGCTGCGTTGTCGTCCCGGTGATCTGTACCGCCTGGTAACCCAGAAAGACAAAATGCTGGTCGGCCAGCCAGTCCAGTAACCGGGCCGCTTCAATCCGGCTTTCCTGCAAGGCCGCTTGCAGCTCGCTCTTGATGTCAGCCAGACGAGACTGCATCTGCGGGAAGTCTGTCACAGCGACCTGGACTTCGGCCAGCACCCGCTGTAACGATACGCTGATCGCCTCCAGTCTCTGCGGGTCGGAAAGGCGATCGATCTCCAGGTGGATCACCGATTCCGACTGGCCTGCGAGTCCTGGTTCCAGGAGCCTGATCAGGCTGCCATCGGTTTCGCGCTCCACCGAGATCACACAGTTGTTGATGGTGTGGATCGCCAGCTCCTGCCGCGTTAGTGCCACGCGTACGGAATCGACCAGAAAAGGCATATCCAGGTTATGCACCTGGACGATGGTGTGGTTGGAATGCCAGCCATGCTGCTCGAAACTGGGGTTGAACACCTCGATGCGAGGCTGATGACTGTTGAAAACCCGTATCGTTTTCCAGTAGGAAAGCACGGTGGCACAGAGCCGCTCGATTCCGGTAGCCGACAACTCACGCGCTGCCGGAACACTGTAGAACTGATGTGAAAAGCTGATGGCTGATTCGGCCTGGGTGTCTCCCAGAGTTGTTCGAATAGCGTCGGCAAGTTGGTCTAGCACTGTTGTTTTTGTTGGGGTGCAGATATCGAGCATGGTGGGCTCCGGGTGAATTGCAGCGGGACGTTAAGTGGCTACCCTTCTGATCCGAACGCGCTTGCGTTGCGCCACCGGCAGGCCGTGATGACAGATCAAGAAAATAGTACGCTGGAAAAGGCGGATAAGCGCCTCCCTGACAGCCGAATCGACTTCCCTGACCGACCAGAATGATCGATCCAGTATACTGATCCGTTTGAAGTCAATTTCTCTGTTTGTTGCACAAATAGAGCCCAATGGTTTATATTTGCGATAACAAACAACAACAAAAACATGTCTGGAGATAGTTTTATGGTCGATTTGGATCGGCTGGATCATTCCATCATCAATGAGCTCCAGAAGAACGGACGCATCACCGTCACCGAACTTGCCTCCCGGGTCGGTTTGTCGAAGACCCCGTGCCAGGTGCGTATGCGCCGGCTGGAAGAACAGGGCTACATCATGGGGTATACGGCGCTGATCAATCAGACCAAGCTGGGGTTAAGCCATATCGCCTTCGCCCAGGTCACGCTGAGCGACACCAGCAGTAAGTCGTTGACGGCGTTTAACGACGCGGTTGGCAATATCCCGGCCGTGGAGCAGTGCCATATGATCGCAGGCAGTTTTGATTACCTGCTGAAGGTGAGAACCCGGGATATGGCCGAATACCGCACGGTACTCGGAGAACAGATCTCAGCCCTTCCCCACGTTCTCCAATCGAGTACCTTTGTGGTGATGGAGAACGTGAAAGATACGGGGTTTTAGTCGGCGTTTTCCTGGCGAATCCAGATGGCGGTGTCGTGAAAGACCGCACCGCCGAGCGGCAAGCCCGGTTCGGCGCTGGTCAGGACGTTGATCCCCTGACCTTCGATAAAAGCCTTGTTGGGCCAGATCCCTTCGACAATCACTACCCCGGGCTGCAGACCGTCGAAAAGTTTGGTATGCAGCAGGAGTGAGCCGCGCGAGTTCCCGATTCTGACCACCTGCGTATCTTGCAGGCCAAGACGGGTGCAGTCGTCCGGATGGATCTGCAACTGTGGTCTGCCTTCCTGTTTTTCGGCGCTGGGGGTTTCGGTGAAACTGCTATTGAGGAAGTTACGTGCCGGTGCGGTGACCAAGCGGAACGGATGCTGCGGGTCTGCAGCGTCGGTTATCGCCTGATGATCAGGCCACTCGGGCATGGCACTGCCTACCGGCCACTGCGGCTTAAAGCGGAAGCGGCCATCAGCATGACCGAAGCCATCCAGAAAATGCGCCTGTTCGAAGGGCAGCGCACAGTCATGCCAGCCGTTGGCGGCGAGGGTCTTGGCATCCGGCAGGTTGGAGCGTTGCAGCGTGGCGTCGATCAGGTCGAAGGCGCTCAGGTCGAAGCCCGGGTGCTGGGCACCGAGCCGTTTGGCGAGTTCGCAGATCACCCCGTGGTTGGAGCGGGCCTGCGCGAGGGGCTCGATCAGTTGTTGGCTGAGCTGCAGGAAGGTATGCCCGCCAGCGGTGTAAAGATCGTCGTGTTCCAAAAACGTGGTGGCCGGCAGGACGATATCGGCCATGGCGGCAGTTTCGGTCATAAACTGCTCGTGTACGCAGATAAACAGATCCTCGCGGCTGAAACCCTCGTTGACGCGGGCCGATTCCGGTGCGACCGCCATCGGATTCGTGTTCTGGATAAACAGGGCCTTAACCGGCGGCCCGTCACCCAGGTCGCGGGCCTCGCCGCACAGGATCGGGCCGATACGGGATTGATCGAGCAGGCGAACGGACCTGTCCAGCACGTCGCTACCGGTGATCAGGCTGCGATCGAGAGGATACAAGCCTCCCTGGCTATAGAGCGCGCCGCCGCCGGGATGCTGCCAGGCACCGGTTACCGCCGGTAGGCAGCTGACGGCGTGCATATTGGCCGAGCCGTTGCGCGAGCGGGTAAAACCGTAACCCAGGCGCAGATAACTGCGTGTATGCCGGCCATACAGTCGGGCAAATTCGATGATCTGTGCTTCGCCGAGGCCGGTGATCTGTGCGGCCCAGGCGGGCGTTCGCCGGACCAGATGCTGCTCGAGCCCCTGTGGGTCGTCGGTATAACGCGCCAGGTAGTCCCGGTCGGCGAAGCCTTCGCGAAACAGCACATGCATAACGGCACAGGCCAGCGCCCCGTCGGTTCCGGGCCGCAGCATCAGATGCAGGTCGGCTTTCTTGGCGGTGGCCGTGCGGTAGGGGTCGACAACCACGATGGGTGTTCCGCGTGCTTTGCGGGCCTGGGCGGCGTGCTGCATAAGGTTGATCTGGGTATGCACCGGGTTGGCGCCCCAGATGAGGATCAGGTCACTGTGTTCCAGCTCGCGGGCATCGACCCCCCGCTTAGCCCCGACGCCGGCCATCCATCCGGCATCGGCCAGTGTGCTGCAGAACGTGGAATGCTGGCGTGAGTAACCCATCACGTGGCGCAGGCGTTCGATGCCATCCCGTTGCACCAGCCCCATGGTGCCGGCATAGAAGAACGGCCAGACCGCCTCCGCCCCGAACTCATCACTGGCGGCCTGCAGGGCGTTGGTGGTGCGCGACAAGGCCTCTTCCCAACTGATGGGCCTGAAGGCTTCCCGTCCGACCCCTTTGGGGCCTATGCGCAAGAGCGGGGTTGTCAGGCGATCCGGGTGATGCACGCGTTCGGCGTAGCGGGCCACTTTGGCGCAGATCACCCCCTGGGTATAAGGCTGCTTTTTCGCGCCATGGATGCGGCCGATATGGCGCTCGTCGCGCCGTTCGACCTCGAGCGCGCAGGTACTGGGGCAGTCATGGGGGCAGACAGCGTGATGTTGGGTCATGGCGACGCATCCTTCGAACCGTTGAAGACACATTGGAATGTAGGATTGTGCCGCGCTAGCAATCCGGGAGCCAGTTCTCGGTTGTTTTTTCTCTGTGCGAGTAGCCTGTTTTCGCAGCGCTGACGTTACATAAGGCTATGCTTACGTAAGGGTCGATGGGAAGTCGGGGAGAACGCGGGAGATACGGGTATGTGGCACGACGCTTGGGAACACGGCGGTTGGGGGATGGGCTTCGCATTTATACCGATGTTGCTGTTCTGGATACTGGTGTTCACGGCGATAGTCTTGTTGGTGAGGTACCTGCTCAGACAGGTGAGCGCGGTACAGGCCGAGGAGCAGGATACCGCTATCAAACTACTGCGTGAGCGTTTTGCCCGGGGTGATATCGACCAGCAGGAATTTGAACAGCGGTTGTCGGTGCTGAAAGATCCCTCCGGATGCAATAAGGGATGATCGGATCAGGCGTGGGTGGCATCGATCGCCGCCGATCGTGATGAGGTTTTGATACGCGGATTACGGTGCGGATTCGGTATGGCGCGGGACGGACTAGCGAGGCAGGTTCAGCGCGAACCTGCCCGGTGGTCCCGCGACCTTATTGCTTGTTCGCTTCTTCGGCGAGCAGTTTACGCGCCTGTTCCAGGGCTAACTGACGTTGCTGCTCCTGTTCGACCTTGGCCTGGGCGGCCTGCTCATCGGCCAGGAGTTTGCGCGCGTCGGCGAGGGCTTGCTGACGGAGGCGGTCCGCTTGGGCTTGTTTGGCCGTTTCCTCGGCCGCGAGCTGCTGGCGGGCTTGCTCCAGGGCTTGCTGACGGAGCCGGTCCGCTTGGGCTTGTTTGGCCGTTTCCTCGGCCGCGAGCTGCTGGCGGGCTTGCTCCAGGGCTTGCTGGCGGAGCCGGTCCGCTTGGGCTTGTTTGGCCGCTTGCTCGGCCGCGAGCTGCTGGCGGGCCTCCTTCAGTGCCTGCTGACGCAGCTGTTCTTCCTGGGCTTGCTGCGTGGCCTGTTGCTGTATGAGGGTGTTACGGGCTTGTTCTTCTGCCAGTTGCTGGCGAGCTTGCTCAAGCGCTTGTTGGCGCATGGCCTCTTCGGCAGCGGGTTGACCGACCGGCTGCTGCGCTGCGATAGGTATTGTCGGTAGGGCGCTTGCCTGCGCGGGTGCTGCAGGGGGCATGGCGGGTTGAGCAACCGTGCTTGGAGCCGCCTTGCGGTCCAGTTGCTGCTGCAGTTGCATGATCTGATAGCCGTGAGTTTGCTGTTGCAACAGGCTGGTTTGCTTATGTTCCTGCTTGAGCTGGGCGATTTCGTCCTTATGCTTTTGCTGTTGCTCTTTTAGTGCCGTGGCAACGGCCTGGCGTTTCTGTTCATCGAGGAGCGCCTGCTTGTCGGCATCAAGGGTCTGTGACAGTTCGAGTTCCTGCTCCGTTTGGCGTTTTGCCAACGCCTGCTGCAGCGCCTGAATGCGTTCGTTGAAGGGCAGTTGGACAAATCCATCAACCTGGCGTGCCGCCGCCAATTGGCTCAGGCTATCATGGTAACGCAGCACGACCTGCTCCGTTTGCGTGAGGGGTTGCTTGCGCACCCAGTCCACTTCTTTTTGAACGCTGGCTGCGCGCTGAATCGACCGGGTCGCGCGTAGTCGGCGTGTTTCAATGCCGTCGCTATCCCGCGGCGTCTGTTCGATAAAGGCTTCGAGCGCGCGCAGATCATCCTTGGCTTGTTTGTAGCTTTTAGGCACCCGCTCGGAGCGGATCGCCCTCAGCGATTTCAATAAACCGTCGCCATCGAGAATCGCGGCCTTGGTGATATGCACTTCGTGCAAAAAAAGCTTTTTACTGATCCTGTCCCGATCCGCCTCCAGGCCGTCAAACTTCTCATACCGTTCCATATTACGAATCAAGGTATTGATGTCGTTGCTGATGGCGTCATATTCACCCTGGAAGCGGTACTTTTTCAGCGGATCGAGGTAGACCTTATCCACCATCAGCTTTTCGAGATGGGTTTCGACCAACGCTTGGTTTTGTAAGCCCTTATCGATCAGACCAAGCGTTTTGGCCGCCTGTTCATTGAGGTCTTCTTCGGCAGATTTAGCGCCACCAAACCCTAAAAAACCGGTTGCCTTCGGGTCGTACTCTTTATAAAGATCCTGCAGTAATTTGATTTCGATCGCTGCGCGTTGGAAATTCTGCGGCGAATAAAACGCCAGGTTGATCTCTTTGGCCTCCTCGAAGCGGGCCTCAACCAGCTGCATCAGCGCCTGTATTTTTTGCGCGGCGGCCTGGCGGTCTGAATCGTCGTCGTTGACGGAAGAGGTAGCCGCGGCCGATGAGGTCGAGCGGCCGGCTTTCGTGGTATCGGCTTTAATCGACGAGGTCTTCGGTGGGAGACAGCCACTCAGCAAAATGCCGGATAGTGCACAACTCAGAATTACTCGACCATGGGGCATTTTTCGCGCCTGTGACATTATCCATCCCTTCTGTTAAGTAGCAGGTCGTCCCTGCTAAGCGTAAGACTTGACCGAGTCTATCAAAAGCCATGGGGGAGGGTGAAGGGCTGGCGTGAACCAATAAATAGCCAGGACATCGGCTGTGCATGGTTTTTGCTCAGGTAAGCGCCGTTAACGCTGTTTGCTACATGGGGGGCGAGGAGGTCAGGCAGGGCTGCCTATTAAGGTGATATTTATTGCTCGGTATTACGTTGCCGCCTTCATGCGCTGCGCCACGGGCGTACAGGGATTCCACCGGTAACCAAGGGTTCGATGCGTCACCTGGGAACGAAACCGATAAAAGCAGGGGCCGTTACGCGTATCCAAGACGTTATCAAGGCTATATCTGTCTATGTCGTGGCCGAGCGGCAAAAAGTGGGGCCTTGCGCCTCACGATAAACAAAAAAGGCAGCCCGTAGGCTGCTCTGTGATCATCAATAACGCTGTTTACTTGCGGTTGCCGCGATAGGCCGGTGACGCGTTCAGCAGCATGTGACGGTTAACGTCTTTGTACAGCAGGTAGCGGAAACGCGTCGGGCCACCGGCATAACAGGCCTGCGGGCAGAAGGCGCGCAACCACATGTAATCGCCGGCTTCCACTTCAACCCAGTTCTGGTTCAGGTGGTAAACCGCCTTGCCTTCGAGCACGTACAGGCCATGCTCCATGACGTGCGTTTCGTCGAACGGGATCACGCCGCCAGACTGGAACGTCACAATGTTCACGTGCATGTCGTGACGCAGATCGGTCGGATCGGTGAAACGCGTGGTGGCCCAGGCATCGTTAGTGTCCGGCATCGGCGTCGGCGCTATGTCGTTTTCGTTGGTCACGAAGGCTTCCGGCACATCGATGCCATCTACGAATTGGTAAGCCTTGCGCAACCAGTGGAAGCTAACCGGCTTGTCACTGTTGTTCTTGATGGTCCAGTTGGCGCCCGGCGGCAGGTAGGCGTAGCCACCCAGCTCCATGTGGTGCTCTTGTCCTTCCAGCGTCAGGGTCATTTCACCTTCAACGACGAAGATGACGCCTTCGGCACCGGCGTCCAGCTCAGGCTTGGAACTGCCGCCCTGCGGAGACACTTCCATAATGTAATGCGAGAAGGTTTCGGAGAAACCGCTCATCGGACGGGCGAGAACCCATAGACGAGTTTCATCCCAGAATGGCAGGCGGCTGGTAACGATATCGCTCATGACCCCCTTGGGGATAATGGCGTACGCTTCGGTAAACTCAGCGCGATCGTGGATCAGTTGCGTCTGGGGCGGCAGGCCGCCCTTGGGAGTATAATAGGTATTACGGGCCATGGTATCTGTCCTTTAATACGGGAACGTCGGCTGCTTGCCAACAAAAGCCATGCCGTACAGCATGGAAATATAAACGGTGAATGCTCGTTATTGTAGAGCAATGTCATTTAATTTATCACTCAAATCATACAATGGAAACGCGTGGGTTTTCATCTGAGCAGGAATGAATAAGTCTGATGCCACCCGGGTGCCGTCCTTGTCTCACGTGGCTTTACGCCACGGCGGTTCATCCATGAACCTCCTATTAAGGCGACATTTTTTGCTCGGTATTAAGCTGCCGCCTTCATGCATTATGAAGGGATCGAAATTTCTGGACACGTGGCTAAGCAGTTGGCGTGATCTCCTGCAGGGCCTTGGCGGTTCCAAGGCTTAAGAAAGATCGCGCCAACTGCAGCGGCAGAGAGTTCAGAAAATAGATCAGGACTACCGGTAACAAAGTGTGACTTTCTAATGTAAGCATAGGTTCAGTAAACATCAGTGTTACAGGTCTGTTTTAGCGCCTTTGTGCAAACCCTGGCTAGCCTCTTGCTCCGCCGCTAACGGGCACGGGTGTTGCTGTTAACGTGCTCTGCGGTCCCTCTCGGCGCGATCAGCGTTTACTGACCTTGTCGGGCGGTGACGTTCATAATGCGGTCCCGCTCGTCACCGAAGCCATTGCCATCGAGATCAGACAGGACCACCAACTTCATGATGTTGTTGGTCATATCAGAGTCGCTGCGCTGCAGTACGATCTCCTTACCGCCTGACGTCCAGCTGATCGACAGGGTGTAACCGTAGGCTGTATCGCCAACAGTCCAGGCGAAAGGGCGAAACTCCTCCGTTTCGCAAGACGGCGTGGTTTGCTGGCCGGAACCGTCCGAATTGAATACCAGGGCCATGTGGCAATCGGTCTCAAAGTTAACCTCTGGTTCGACAATTCGCAGTACGGTGGCGGCGACATCGTCCGCGCTAACACCTTGCAAAGGAATGGCCATTTCCGTGTGTGGGCTGGTCTCATCCAGCTCGTTTAACTCAAGAACGCCATCTTCTAAAGCGGTGTAACTGGCACGGAAATCTTGTCGCAGGCGACCATCATAGATACCTAGAATGGTGCCTGACTCCTCGGTACGCCATTGGCCATCTTGCATGATCCGCAGCGGACGGGGCTGACCTGGTTCAAAGGCCCACTCGCGGTATAGGCCCGAGTCATCGAAATAGTTTACGATCAGCTCACCTTCGCCCGGATCAACGAAATACCACTGGCTCATAAACGCAGATCCTGCAACCGTGCCGGGGAGTTCATCGGCGCTGCCGTACTGGCGGGTTGATTCTTCTGGCTCACCGCCTTCACCGCCTTCACCGGTATCCGTGCCTGAATCGCCTCCGTTTTGGTTAACAGGCTGCACCTGCTCAACGGTGGGGGGGGTAAATGAGGCCAGAATGTCTTCCATCGCGACCTTGTTGAAGCCCCAGCCGTCCTCGACCCGCACACCGCTGGCGGGCAGATAAACACCCTGGCGGACAAAGCCGGATTCGACTGCCAGGAACGGTGACGCTCCCTGTTCATGGGTTTCGTTTAGATCGGCGGGCAGGTCGACCATCAGCAATTGTGTACCCTGGACCGTAACCAGTTTCCAGTTTCCCTGCCGGGTCAAAAGCTGCTGGCTACCGCCCATGTTATCGTAAACAAACTTGTATAGTTTCAGGACACCGGAGCCCTCTTCCAAAGCGGGTTGAGCCTCGCCCGGGGTGGCAGCATCAACAGGGTTGCTGAGGAAGCGGGCCGACAGATCACGCCCAACGTGGACAAATTGGGCATCGAGTACTTGTTGCAGGCTGGTGGCCGGTCCACCGGACTCAGAATTTTGTACATAAATGGTATTACAGTCCCCACCGGTGGCAGCAGGATCATCGCAACCATCCCACACATGTAATTCATAGCTACCCGCAGAGCGGCTAAAGGCGAATTTGTAGGCTTCTGCACCAGTGGAGAAGACCGGGGCGGTACCCACACCACGGCGCCAAGCGCGATCCAGGAACTTGCCGATCTCTTCGCCGGACACACCCACCGTCTTGGCACGGATGGTTTCGCTGGGGCTGGCGTTTTTGGACAGAACCGCGCTACCGTCATCATTGAAGCTGATGGTTTCAGTCTCTTCGGTGATCAGGGTAAAGCCTTCTGCGCCTAGCAGTTTGTACTGGTGGCCATCTTCGTCGGACTCAACTACAAATGCGCCGGTATCGGTGTCCCACTCATAACGGTCAAATCCAAGGGTGCCTTCGCTATCGGCCAGGAAGATCTTCTGGTATTCGATATCAAGTTCGGCTGCGCCGGTTTCGTTATGCTCGATCCGCGATTCGACCCAGAACAGACCGTTTTCCATCACTGTTGCCAGGTTAGCAATGACCAGCTCGGTCGCTTGTTCGATCTCTTTGTGCTTGTTATCCAACTCTTCGGTATCAACGTTGGTTACGTCAAGCGCGAAAGTGCCGCTAACGTTGGTCGTATCCACAGTGTCGCCTTCGTCAGCCTCGACAACCGCAAGCGCTTCGGTTTTGATCTCGCCTGATTCGTCGTCAATATTGTCTTCAACAAAGGCGGTCAACGTGGGCAGGCTATCAGCAACCTGGGCCACAATAACGGCCACCAGGGCCGCTTTCTGTTCAGCCGTTAATTCGATACCGATGGCAGTTTCAACTGCGGCAATGTTGGTACCAATGGTACGGGCGATGACCTGTGCAACAGAGTGCAGGCGCTTCATCTGGTTGCGCAGTTCGGCAGAGTTGCCGGTATTGGCTTTTTCTTCAACATAGTTGCTACCCAGATCTAGGGTATCGTCAGCCGCGATGTTGAGGTCACGCTTAACAGCGCCCTTGGCTTCGTCTTTGCTCAAGGTGGGGTTGGCGTCCAGTTTGTTTTGAACCATCGTGGTGAGTGGTGAGATGAAGCCGTGTTCGCCGGCAGGGGCCATCAGGGTATAACCCTTGGCGATGGCAGTGCCGGTATCCTTATCAACAGTGACGTTTTCGACGACCTCTACGAGGACAGAGTGGCCGTCATCCTGACCGGCGGTAATTGGCAAGGTGTACTGGCCATCCTCACCGGTTGTGGTGGTGGGGTCGCCCGCATCGCAAACCCGATTGTCGTTGATATCGAGACAGACGCGGGCCTGTTCCAAATAACCATCAGCCGCTTGACCGGTCAGCGAGGCCGCGCTGCCAGTACCGCCTCCACCACCGCCACCGCACGCGGTTAATCCTGCAACAACACCAGCAACTGCCAAGGACAGTACAGTTCTTTTCATTTGGGGATACCTATAGCCATAAATGGATGAGAAATTATACCGCTAAATCAAGGCAGCGAAGTTGATCGGGGTCGGGTTTTATTCAGGTCTTGCAGCGGAGGCTCTTTTGCGTGCATCGGCCAATGATAATACTGGAAAATTACCGAAACCCAGATTGGCTCGCTTCTTGGGTGAAGGGCCGGTAGTTGAAGACTCATCAGCGTTGGAGTCGTTGGGTCTCGCCCGGAGTGGTAACTCATCCCCGTTTATAGGGTGTATTTCTTCTGCTTTGACCTGCTGGACTTCGGTGTGGTCAGCAGTTTAGTTATTCTGGATATCGTAGTAACACTGCCCTGGTGTTACTAACGGTGTTACTAAACCGCACTGGACGCTAGAGGCATAAAAAAACCCCCAAGTCCTTGTTTTAAGTGGTATTGGGG
The DNA here is from genome assembly GCA_041586615.1 of Motiliproteus sp. Classification (GTDB taxonomy): domain Bacteria; phylum Pseudomonadota; class Gammaproteobacteria; order Pseudomonadales; family Balneatricaceae; genus Motiliproteus. The sequence goes on from JBFGZS010000029.1 coordinate 17,055, forward strand.
GTCTTGTTTGGATCCTATCGGACCCTGTAGTGGTGGAGCTGGCGGGAGTCGAACCCGCGTCCACAATGTTTCCACGCAACGATCTTCACAAGCTTGGCCGATCTTTTATTTAACTACAGTGGACTCCAGTCGGCAGGATTCCATCATAGCGATCCAGATTCGTTTTAACGCTTCAGCCGCTGGCGAGGCCTCCGTCGCGATTCTGTATGGGATGACCTTCCGAACCCCGGCCTACAGACAGACACAGGTGGAAGGGCTCTATGCAGGTTATTAAGCTGCTAGTGCGTAGTTTTCGTCGTTTGCAATTAAGCATTGGTAAGGTTGATTTACGTGATCACTCACCGCTCACGGCTTGCACATTGAACTTCCACACCATGTCGAAACCATGTCAGCCCCGAAACTGTGTTGAGGCACACTATAACGCTTATGTGCCTTTTTACAATACATTTTGCTTGTACTGTTGATGTGACCCTGTCGGTCGCGGAAAAGTTCCTTAGCCGCGTCCCATAATGCGTTGCTTCTGCCGGCCCCAGTCCCTGTCGCGCTCGGTATCCCGTTTGTCGTGCTCTTTCTTACCCTTTGCCAGGGCGATTTCGCATTTGACATGCGAACCCTTCCAATAAAGAGCCAGCGCGATACAGGTATGCCCCTGTTGGGCGCTGGCCGCGAACAGTTTTGCCAGTTCGCGCTTCTTAAGCAGCAGCTTACGCGCCCGCGTGGGGTCTGCGATGACGTGCGTCGAGGCGGTCAGCAGTGGTGAAATATGCGCCCCGACCAGCCAGGCGTCGCCGTTTTTGAGCTGGATATAGGCGTCCGCGAGCTGCACCTTTCCGGCACGCAAGCTTTTGACTTCCCAGCCGCACAGAACCATGCCCGCCTCGTATTTATCCCCGAGGAGATAGTCGAAGCGTGCTCGTTTGTTGACGACAATGCTGCCGCCAGAGTTGTTGGACTTTTTCTTCTTTGCCATGGGACGCGATTATATATCCGAGTGTGTGTGAATGCGAGATAACACAATGAACTCGATGGTTAAGTCGTGCAAGGGTTGTTTCACCGGTTGAAATCTATACAATTCGGCCTTTTTTAAAATTCACAGTTATCGAGTTCCTTATGCAAGAGCGTGTTTCTGTCCACGGGTCCTGGGCGAGTCGCTGGGTGTTTATTCTAGCGGCTACCGGTTCGGCCGTTGGTCTGGGTAATATCTGGAAGTTTCCGTATATCGTTGGCGAGAATGGTGGCGGCGCGTTTGTCCTTGTGTACCTGCTCTGTATCGCGTCGGTGGGTGTGCCCATTATGATCGGCGAAGTGCTGGTGGGACGGCGCGGTCGTCAGAGCCCGATTTTTTCCTTGCGTGAGTTGGCTCAGGAAAGCGGTATCTCGTCGCGTTGGAGTCAGTTAGGCTGGGCGGGCATGTTGGCGGGCTTCCTGATCTTTGCCTTTTATAGTGTCGTCGCCGGCTGGGTGCTGGCGTACACGGTTCATGCGGCCAATGGTAGCTTCAACGGTATCGGTGCGGCGGATGCCGGGGCGATGTTTGAGTCATTGCTGGCCGACCCGCAGGCCCTAACCATCTGGCATACCGCGTTTACGGTTATTGTGATATGGATTCTGGCGCGCGGGGTTAATAAGGGCCTGGAGCAGGCCGTACGTATTTTGATGCCGGCGCTGTTTGCGCTGCTACTGTTGCTGCTGATATATGCGATGACGACCGGTGCCTTTGGTCAGGGGTTAGACTTTCTGTTTGACAGTGATTTTTCCAAGTTAACCTGGAACAGTGTGCTGGTGGCCCTGGGGCATGCCTTCTTTACCCTGAGCCTGGGTATGTGCGCCATGATGGTCTATGGCTCCTATATGCCCAAAAGTGCCTCGATCGGTTCTACCGTTATGACGGTAGCGGTGTTAGATACCGTTGTGGCACTGTTGGCGGGTATGGCTATCTTCCCGCTGGTCTTTGCCAATCAGTTGGATCCCGGGGCAGGTCCCGGGCTGATGTTTGTGACCTTGCCCGTGGCCTTCGGGGCGATGGATGGTGGCCAGGTGTTCGGCTTCCTGTTCTTCCTGATGGTCGGCTTCGCGGCGTTGAGTTCGGCGATCTCCTTGCTGGAACCGTTGATCACCTGGTGCATTGAGCGCCTGGGTCTGAGTCGCGTGCAGGCCTGCGTGTTGATCGGTGGCCTGGGTTGGGCGCTGGGTCTGGGGGCGTTGGCCTCGTTTAATATCGGTAGCGACTGGTTCTTGTTCGGTATGACCTTCTTCGACTTCCTCGATTTTGTCACCGCGAATCTGTTACTGCCCCTCGGTGGACTGCTGTTGTCGCTGATGCTGGGTTGGTTTGTGCAGCACGATATCGCCCGCAAAGAACTCGACATGCGCTCGGAATCGCTGTTTAAACTGCTGATATTTTTGTTGCGCTTTGTCGCGCCGGTCGCAGTCCTGTTAGTATTCGTGGCCAATCTCTATGCCAAAATGGCTGGCTAGCCGGTCGGTATCCAGAAGCAGGGAAGGGTTATGGCTGTAACACAGGTAGATCGCAGTGCGCTGGTTTTACATACAGCGCAGCAAATGTATGATCTGGTAAACGACGTCTTGTCCTATCCTGACTTCCTGCCCTGGTGCTCCGCATCAGAGATTGTTGAGTCGTCGGAGGATGAGCTGGTGGCACGGCTGCATGTTGCCAAAGCGGGCTTTAAATACAGCTTTGCGACCCGTAACCGTCTGACGCCACCGCTGTCTATTAGCGTAGAGCTGGTCGAAGGACCGTTCAGTTCGCTGGTGGGGAGTTGGACGTTCACGCCACTTAGCGAAGAAGCCTGCAAAGTTGCTCTTTCGCTGCGTTTTGACTTTCACGGCAAGCTGACAGGGTTGGCCATGGGCAAGGTGTTTAATCAGATTGCTGTGGCCATGATGGATTCTTTCTGTAAGCAGGCCGATAAACGGTTTGGATAACAAGGTGAGGCTATGATCAAGGTCGAGGTGGTTTATGCACTGCCGGATGAGCAGAAGATAATTGCCGTTAAACTGGACGAGGCCTGCTCGGTCTATGATGCGGCGGTTCGCTCGCGCATTGTTGAACAGTTTCCCGAGATCGATCTGGCGAGCTGTAAGCTGGGCATCTTTGGCCGCGTTATCCCCAAGCCTAAAGATGAGTTGGTGCGTGATGGACAGCGTATCGAAATCTATCGCCCCCTTACGATCGATCCGAAAGCGGCGCGGGCGAACCGCGCCGCTAAAGCGAAAGCCGCGAAAGACAGCGCCGACTGAGTGGCGCAGTGCTTTTTATATCGGAGATGACGTAGCCGGATGAAGGAGCGGCGCAAGGATCTGCCGGCACTAGTGGCTTGTTATGAATCGTACGCATAGATCAAGCCCGCTGAATGCGGGCTTTTTGCATTATGGGGTGAGTTGCGCGTTGGTCGGGCGTAGATCGCCGCTGATCTGCACCAGCTTGTCGTCGTTAAACCGAATGGTGACACGTTGTTCGGTCCGCTCGCCATTGCCTTTTTGCAGGTAGAAAAGATAATCCCAGCGGTCGGGGGCAAATGTGCTCTGGACCAGCGGTGTGCCGAGCACGAAGCGAACCTGCTCAGGCGTCATACCGGGTTTAAGCTGATCGACCATTTCTTGATCTATACTGTTGCCCTGATGGATGTCAATTCGGTGCACCCCGGGAAAGAAGGTGCAGCCCGATAAGACGGTCAGGGTAAGAATGCCAATAATAATACGTCGCATTTGCAAATAATTTCCAAAATCGTTGCGTCGAGGGGATAATACCGCATAATGAACTGCAAGCTAAGAGTCTAGAGTCACCATTATGGCCGTTGAAAATCAAGAATTACGTAAAGCCGGACTGAAGGTGACCCTGCCGCGGGTCAAGATCTATCAGATCCTTGAACAGGCGGGCGAGGGTGATCACTGGAGTGCCGAGGATATCTACAAGATCCTGATGGAATCGGGTGAGGATGTTGGTCTGGCGACCGTTTATCGTGTGTTGACACAGTTTGAGGCCGCAGGTCTCGTGGTCCGGCACCATTTCGAAGGTGGCCACTCGGTATTTGAGCTGGCGGCAGACGAAAAACACGATCATATCGTCTGCGTGAAGTGCGGGCGCGTCAAAGAGTTCAGCGACCGGCAGTTAAATGATCGCCAAGACGAGATCGCGAAAGATCTGGGTTTTTCCATCTCTAATCGCACGCTGTATCTGTATGGCACTTGTCTGAACGGCTGTCAGGCCGACTAGTCGGCGTCACGCCTAATCCGCGTCGCTGACCCACAAAAAACCTCCTCGGGTAACCGCGGAGGTTTTTTTGTGGTCGTTAGGGCTGGTGTGGGCGATAGGTGGATGGGTAGGCAGGTGGGTAGATAGGTTAATAGTCGCGCACGACCATCTCCTCGGCGTGATCCCGCGAGCACTGGGTCACGTCGATTCCCGCGAGCATGCGTGCGACCTCTTCGACGCGCTGCGGCCGGCTGAGCAGCTCTACGCGGGTCTGATTCTGTTTGCCGTTGCTGTGTTTGCTGACCCGTAAGTGGCGGTGACCTTGGGAGGCGACTTGCGGCTGGTGCGTGACACAGAGAACCTGGCTATGTTCGCCGAGACCGCGCAGGAGGCGACCGACCACTTCTGCCGTTGCGCCACCGATACCGACGTCGACCTCGTCGAAGGCGAGGGTCGGGGTCGCCGTGACTTGGGCGGTGACAACCTGGATGGCGAGACTGATACGCGACAGCTCGCCTCCGGAGGCGACCTTGGCCAGCGGTTTGGGCGGTTGGCCGGGGTTGGTGCTGATCAGCAGTTCGATCTCTTCGCGGCCCCAGGCGCTGGCATCGCAAGCGACCAGGGCGGCCTGGAACCGACAGTTGCCCATGCCCAGGTGTTGCAGCTGTTCTTCCACCTGCTTTTGTAAGTGCTTGGCGGCCTTGGTGCGCTGCTGCGTTAACGCGCGGGCGCTTTTATCGTAGTCGGCAGCGGCGTTGCTGCACTGCAGGCGCAATGCGTCAATCCGCGCGTCAGAAGGGGTTAAGCCGGCGAGTTCTTCCGCCAGCTGCTGGTGGAGTGTAGGCAGCTCTTGGGGGTGAATGTGGTGCTTGCGGGCGATCTGATAACAGAGGCTGAGGCGCTCTTCGACATTTTGCAGCCGGTTTGGGTCGAGCTCAACCCGGTCGAGGTAGTGACCGAGTTCGCCGCAGGCTTCTTCGGTTTGGATAAGCGCCGAGTTGAACAGCTCCACGGCGTTATTCAGGTCAGGGTGATCGATGTTGAGGCTGCTCAGGTGCTGGATGCACTGATTCAGCAGGCTGACGCAAGTGAGTTCCTCGCCTTCGCTGGCGATTTGCAGTGCCTGGTTACCGCTGCCTAATATGCGCTCCGCATTAGCGAGCTGTGTCTGTTCTTGCTCCAGTGAGGCAAGTTCGCCGTCTTCCAGTCCAAGTTGATCGAGTTCTTCGACCTGATAGGTTAACAGCTGCAGGCGGGCGTCCTGGGAGCTGGCTTGGCGCACCAACAGATCGTGCTCTTTTTGTATGGACTGCCAGGTGCGGAACTGTCGCCGGGTCTTGTCGGCCGGGGTGTCGCATTTTCCAAAGGCGTCGAGCAGCTGGCGATGAGTCTCTTTTTTTAACAGTTTCTGGTGTTCATGCTGGCCATGTATATCGACCAGGCGCTCGCCCAGTTCGCGCAGCGATTGCAGCGGACTCAGGCGGCCGTTGATGTAAGCGCGCGAGCGACCTTCCTGGCTGATTACGCGCCGTAGCAGGCAGTCGTCACCGTTGCTCAGGTCGTGCTTCTCGAGCCAGGCGCGGGCGATGGGCAGCGCGCTGACATCGAAACAGGCAAGGATTTCGGCGCGCTCGCAGCCGGTGCGCACCAGACCGGAATCGGCCCGGTCGCCCAGCGTTAAACCCAGTGCATCGAGCATGATGGATTTACCCGCGCCGGTCTCGCCACTAACCACGGTCATGCCGCGACTCAGTTCGAGATCCAGGTGGTCGATCAGGGTGAAGTTGTGAATAGTCAATTGTGTCAGCATGACGAGAGCCTGCGCCGTTGGGTCTGTGTATTTATACAGTAGTTTTGGTGGCGTCGCTATATGTCAGCGGATAATTTACTGCGGATAAATTCCAGCGGATAAGACCTGCGGTGGGTCATTTTATGCGCTGCGCGGTCAATCGTTACCCTGTTTATGAATTTTCTCGCCGCGTAAGGGTTGAATCGGTTTGCAGAGCCCCCATATCGGGTGTGCATTAAGTGAACAGGCGGCAACCGTGTTGGGAGTTGCCGCTACAGAATTCCGGAGGCGCCCATGACGCAAAAAGCCAATACCCCGTCCGATCAGCCCAAAGAGCCGATCGTCCAGAATGACGCCGAGCAGGCCGCTACTGAACAGGCCGCTACTGAACAGACCGTCGACAGTGCTGCGACGGAAACCGATGCGTTAGAGCAGCTGCAGACCGAACTGGCAGCGGCGCTGGAAGCGAAAGGCGAGGCCGATGAGAAAGCCCTGCGTCTGGGGGCGGAAATGCAGAATCTGCGTCGTCGTGCCGACCTGGATGTTGAAAAAGCACATAAGTTTGCCTTGGAAAAATTCACCGGTGAACTGCTTCCCGTTATGGATAGTCTTGAGCGGGCGCTTGATGCCGCGCAGTCTGATAATCCTGATATCTCGGCCATGGTCGAAGGTATTGAACTGACATTGAGCATGTTCTTGACGGCATTGAAGAAGTTTAATGTCGAGCAGGTTAGCCCCGAGGGTGAACCCTTTGACCCGCAGCTGCATCAGGCGATGTCGTTGGTGGAAAATCCCAGTGCGGAGCCGAACAGCGTCATGCACGTTATGCAAAAAGGCTATCTGCTAAACGGTCGCTTGGTCCGCCCTGCGATGGTTATTGTGGCGAAAGCGCCTGCGGCAACCGAATCGGCACCTAAAATCGATGAGCAGGCTTGAAACGCCGTAAATCGTACCTATATACCTAGAAAGAAACATTCGGCGAGTTAACCCCATTAGCTGAGCGTTAACGTCGCTAAAGAGCCTTAGAGCGCGCTAGCAAGCAGACAAAGAGCGCAAACACGATGATACCGACTGGGCCAGGTGCCCACGGTTCAGCCAACACCTATCGGATCCGGATCTACTGACTACCGGGTCTACGATTAAAAACGGGAGTCGAAAATGGGCAAAGTAATCGGTATCGACCTGGGTACCACCAATTCATGTGTATCCATCATGGAAGGCGGTAAAGCGAAGGTTATCGAGAACGCGGAAGGTGATCGCACCACGCCGTCCATCATCGCGTATACCGATGATGGCGAGATCCTGGTTGGGCAGTCCGCCAAGCGTCAGGCCGTGACTAACCCGAACAACACCCTGTACGCGATCAAGCGTCTGATCGGTCGTCGTTTTAAGGATGACGTGGTTCAGAAAGATATCAAGATGGTGCCTTACAAAATCATCGAAGCCGACAACGGCGATGCCTGGGTGAGCGTTAAAGACAAGCAGCTGGCTCCACCGCAGATTTCGGCCGAAATCCTGAAAAAGATGAAGAAGACGGCGGAAGACTTCTTGGGTGAAACCGTCACCGAAGCGGTTATCACCGTACCGGCATATTTTAACGACTCGCAGCGTCAGGCGACTAAAGATGCGGGCAAGATCGCGGGTCTGGACGTGAAGCGGATCATCAACGAGCCAACGGCAGCGGCGCTGGCTTACGGTATGGACAAGAGTCGCGGTGACAGCACCATCGCTGTCTACGACCTGGGTGGCGGTACCTTCGATATCTCTATCATCGAGATCGCCGAAGTCGACGGTGAACACCAGTTTGAAGTGCTGTCCACCAACGGTGATACCTTCCTGGGTGGTGAAGACTTCGATATGCGTCTGATCGAATACCTCGCCGAGCAGTTTAAGAAGGATAGCGGTATCGATGTTCATAACGATCCGCTGGCGCTGCAGCGTCTGAAAGAAGCGGCAGAAAAGGCAAAAGTAGAGCTGTCTACCAGTCAGCAGACCGACGTAAACCTGCCTTACATCACCGCCGACGCAACCGGTCCTAAGCACCTGAACGTTAAAGTGACCCGCTCCAAGCTGGAGTCGCTGGTTGAAGATATGGTCAAGGCAACCCTGGCGCCTTGTGCACAGGCATTGAAAGATGCCGGCCTGTCTGCCTCTGAAATCAATGACGTGATTCTGGTGGGCGGTCAGACCCGTATGCCATTGGTTCAGGAGAAGGTTAAAGAGTTCTTCGGCAAAGAAGCACGTAAAGATGTTAACCCCGACGAAGCCGTTGCTATCGGTGCTTCTATCCAGGGCGCGGTTCTGTCCGGTGAAGTGAAAGACGTGCTGTTGTTGGACGTGTCTCCACTGACCCTGGGTATCGAAACCATGGGGGGGGTTGCGACCTCGCTGATCGAAAAGAACACGACTATCCCGACCAAGAAATCACAGATCTTCTCGACGGCTGATGACCACCAAACGGCGGTTACCATTCACGTGGTGCAGGGTGAGCGTAAGCAGGCGTCACAGAATAAATCCCTGGGTCGTTTTGACCTGGCCGACATTCCGCCTGCTCCGCGCGGTGTTCCGCAGATCGAAGTCAGCTTCGATATCGATGCCAACGGTATCCTGAATGTGTCCGCCAAGGACAAGGCTACCGGTAAAGAGCAGTCGATCGTTATCAAGGCGTCTTCTGGTCTGTCTGACGAAGAGATCGAGCAGATGGTTCAGGACGCTGAAGCCAACGCCGCTGAAGACAAGAAGTTTGAAGAGCTGGTTGCGGCCCGCAATATGGCTGACGGCATGGTCCATTCCAGCAAGAAGACGCTGGAAGAGGCTGGTGACAAGGCGACGGCAGAAGAGAAAGCGGCGATCGAAAAGGCAGCCTCTGAATTGGAAGCTGCGCTGAAAGGTGACGACAAGGAGGCCATCGAAGCCGGCACCAAGACCTTGACCGAAGCTGTCTCCGGTCTGGCTGAAAAGATGTATGCCGAGCAGGCTGCGCAGGCACAAGGCAGTGAAGCAGGCGAGCAGGCGAAGACCGAACCCGCTGACGATGCGGTTGATGCAGAGTTCGAAGAAGTTAAGGACGATAAAAAGTGATCAAGGCGGGGCTTCCATTAGGGAGCCCGTTTTTGAGTAACTTGGTAGCGCGGGATTAGCTTCCCGCGTTGCTGTTTCTGACTGGCGGTGCCGGTTAGTTGAACAGATGATTGCCCTCTTCGCCGTGCGGGGAGGGTGGAACGTGAGCGTCAGGCACACACCGAGACAGGCTTATCATGGCGAAAAGAGACTATTACGAGGTTCTTGGGGTTTCCCGCGATGCCTCAGATCGCGATATCAAGAAAGCGTATCGTCGTTTAGCGATGAAGTTTCATCCGGACCGCAACGCGGACGACAAATCGGCTGAAGACAAGTTCAAAGAGGCTAACGAAGCCTACGAAGTGTTATCCGATTCGCAGAAGAAAGCGGCTTACGACCAGTTTGGTCATGCGGGTGTTGATCCGCAAAGTGGCGCGGGTGGCCACGGCGGTGCGGGCGGCTTCGGCGATATTTTCGGCGACGTCTTTGGCGATATTTTTGGCGGCGGCGGCGGTGGTGGTCGTTCTCGTAGCCGCGTGCAGCGCGGTGCTGATCTGCGTTATACCCTCGAACTGGATCTGGAAGAGGCCGTAAAAGGCGTCGAAAAGCAGATTCGCATCCCAACACTGGTTGCCTGTAAGCCTTGTTCGGGCAGCGGTGCCAAGGCCGGCTCGCAGCCCGCGACCTGCGGTACCTGCGGCGGCATCGGGCAGGTGCGTATGCAGCAGGGATTCTTCTCCGTACAGCAGACCTGTCCTGCCTGTCATGGCGAAGGCAAGATTATCAAGGACCCATGCACCAGCTGTCATGGGCGTGGTCGTACCGAAGAAACCAAGACCTTGTCGGTGAAAATACCGGCGGGTGTCGATACCGGTGATCGGATTCGCTTATCCGGTGAAGGTGAAGCGGGGGTGCATGGTGGACCTTCCGGCGATCTGTTTGTGCAGGTTTCGGTTCGTGAGCATTCGATCTTCCAGCGTGATGGCCGCAACCTGTACTGCGAAGTGCCGATCAGTTTCGTTGATACGGCTCTCGGTGGAGAGCTGGAAGTGCCGACGCTGGATGGGCGCGTTAAGCTGCGAGTCCCTGCGGAAACCCAGAGCGGTAAATTGTTCCGTTTGCGTGGCAAGGGTGTCGCGCCGGTGCGCGGTGGTCCTGCGGGTGATCTGATGTGCCGTGTTGTCGTTGAAACACCGGTTAACCTCAGCAGCCGCCAAAAGGAGCTGCTCAAGGAGTTTCAGGCCAGTTTGGATGAAAAATATGAGAAGCATTCACCGAAGAAAACATCGTTCTTTGACGGCGTAAAGAAATTCTTTGAAGAGCTCTGATGGCTAGGCCTAAACGGCCGACCGAGACGAGGAGAAGAATGACCAGTCAGCGGCCTCGGCCGCTGATCTTCGTTAGGGATGACACAATGCGGCGGCACTTTTTTACGCGGGATCTCTGTATAATATGGCGCCTGAAGCATGCGCGGTAGAGGCTGCTGACAATCGGGCCTGGGTGGCCATCGTGACTAAAGAAAACGGGGTGAATAAGCATGACACGAGTAGCAATTACCGGTGCGGCCGGGCGGATGGGCAAGAACCTGCTGCAAGCGGTGGTAGATCGTGACGATGTCACTTTAACCGTGGCGGTGGTGAATCCTGCCAGCAGCTTGCTGGGTGCGGATGTGGGCGAGTTGATCGGTGCGGGCAAATTGGGTGTGCATGCGGTGGGCAGCCTGGCGGAGGTCTTGGATCAGTTTGATGTGCTGATCGATTTCACAACGGTTGAATTGAGTTTGAAGAACCTGGCGCTGTGTCGTAACGCCGGTAAGCAGGTGGTTATTGGTACCACGGGCTTTAGCGACGAACACAAGCAAGCGATTACCGATGCGGCTGCCGATACCGCGGTTGTGTTCGCGCCCAATATGAGTGTGGGGGTGAACGTCTGTTTTAAAATCCTTGAAACGGTCGCCAAAACGTTGGGTGATGACTACGATATTGAAATTATCGAGACGCATCATCGACATAAGGTGGACGCGCCTTCCGGCACGGCGCTGCGCCTGGGAGAGGTGGTTGCCGATGCATTAGATCGCGATCTCGCCACCTGTGCTGTTTATGGTCGGGAAGGGCAAACCGGCGCGCGCCCTCGACATGAAATTGGTTTTGAGACGATTCGTGCCGGCGATGTTGTCGGCGACCATACCGTACTATTTGCCACCGAGGGTGAGCGGGTTGAAATTACCCATAAAGCCAGCAGTCGAATGACCTTTGCCAAGGGCGCGGTACGGGCGGCGGCATGGCTGGCAGGGCGGCAAACAGGGCTATTCGATATGCAGGATGTGCTTGATTTACGGTGATTTCCCCTAAGACCGTCCTGTTTACAATGACTTAAGCCGCCATTTGGCGGTTTTTTTTGTTCTTTTTAGCCAAATATTTAGCTAATCCGTTGGTAACAGTCTATATATCAGTAACGTAAGGTGCGGGGCGAGGGTGATGCACTGCATTCGGTGTTGTCGGTATATTTGTGAGGCCCGTCTTAACGTCGCTGCCTCCGATTTTAAGGTTAATCAGTTCTTTGCAACCAGGAGCGGCTGCGCTACGAGCAGCTTCTTCTAAGGAGATTATATGAAGAAGACGATCGCGATTTCTGCATTGATGTTGTTGCCTGCGTTGAGTTGGGGGCATGGTGCATGCGGAGATAATCCAGAGCACTGCGCCTACTGGCATGATGCATCCGGAGTCCCGGTGAAGGATGGCTCTGGGGCGTGTGTGAAAACGCCTTCCTGGGTTCCGGGGACGCAGGTAGTGGGTTGTGACACCATCATTCCGAAAGATGCCGATGGTGATGGCGTGCCTGATGCGATGGATCGTTGCCCAGGAACGGCGGCGGGAATGTCTGTCGGCGCGAACGGCTGCCCTCTGGATAGCGATAACGATGGTGTAGCGGATAGCTTGGACCGCTGTGCTAATACGCCGCGCGGTATCGCTGTTGATGCACAAGGCTGCCCGAAGGACAGTGACGGTGACGGTGTAACCGACGCCAAAGATCGTTGCGCCAATACGCCGCGCGGTGTTGCGGTGAATGCGATGGGTTGTCCGACAGACCGTGACGGCGATGGCATTGCCGATTATCAGGATGCCTGTCCCGATTCTAAAGCCGGTGTGAACGTTGATGCGCGTGGCTGTGCCATGGTTGCGCCGACTGCATCCAAGACCATGATGGAGCAGCGGCTGGACATCAAGTTTGCCAGCGGCTCAGCCGTATTGGCGGCAAGCCACTTTAATGATATCGAAGCGATCGCCAGCATTATGAAGAAAGATATGGCGGCCAAAGTGGTTATCCAGGGCTACACCGACAGCCGCGGTAGTGCGGCATTGAACCAGCGCTTATCAGAGCGGCGTGCGAACGCCGTCGTTAACCGCCTGGTTAGCAAGTATGGCATCCAGCGTTCACGCTTGACCGCTGTGGGTTACGGTAAGGCGAATCCGGTCGCGAGCAACAATACTGCAGCGGGCCGGGCGCAAAACCGCCGCGTAGTTGCTGTTGTAAAAGCGATGGTTGCTAAGTAAGGGAGCGATCCCTTTGACTATTAACCTGGCGCCTTGATAAAGCCGCTTGCTGCTAGCAGTAAATCGCAACCGCCGCGATGGGAGACCGTCGCGGCGGTTTTTTATGCGGTGGTGGTTCGGCCGCGGTGATTTTTATGCCGTCGTGATTCTTATCGAGAGGGGGGACGAAATGCAGGCCGTGCGTGCCCCTGGTGGGTTGTTGGCCTGCAGGGAGCGGCGGATTAACCAGAAAGAGGTAAAAACCACCTCATCCTATGGCTATCTGCGACGCTATTTAGTATTATGCGGAAGATTTAACTGCACCAAAGTCAGCATGGGTTACCCAACACCAGAAAGCGAGATGTGAAGCACGTATTCACCTCTCGCTTTTTTGCAGATAGCAGCCACGAAACCAACAGTATCAGCATACCAGCGGGAGGTAGCATTGACTAAACCAGCCATTCTGGCCTTGGCGGACGGAAGTATATTCAGAGGGATAGCCATTGGCGCTGAAGGGCAAACCAGCGGCGAGGTGGTGTTTAATACCTCGATGACGGGTTATCAGGAGATCCTGACCGACCCCTCGTATGCTCGGCAAATCGTCACGTTGACCTACCCGCATATCGGTAATACCGGGGTTAATTGCGAAGATGAGGAGTCTGAATTCGTTTGGGCTGCCGGCTTGGTCATTCGGGACCTTCCTTTGCTGGCTAGCAGCTGGCGCATGGAAAAGCCCCTGGACGAGTATCTGCGCGATAACAATATCGTCGGCATTGCCGAAATCGATACCCGGCGTCTGACCCGTATCCTGCGTGAGAAAGGTTCGCAAAACGGCTGCATTGTGGCCGGAGATGCGATCGATGAGGCGGCTGCCGTCGCTGCGGCGCAGGCTTTTCCTGGCCTAAAGGGGATGGACCTGGCGCAAGCGGTCACGACGGAGAAAGTTTACTCGTGGACTGAAAGCACCTGGTCATTGGAGAATGGGCATACGACCCCGGAAGGCGAACAGCCATTCCATGTGGTTGCCTATGACTTTGGCTGTAAGCGCAATATCCTGCGTATGTTGGTCGAGCGGGGCTGCCGCCTGACCGTTGTGCCGGCGAAGACCCCTGCCAGTGAGGTGTTGGCGCTGCAGCCCGATGGTATTTTCCTGTCCAATGGCCCCGGTGATCCAGAGCCTTGTACCTATGCGATTGACGCGATTCAGCAGATCCTTGAGACCGAGATACCGGTTTTTGGTATCTGCCTGGGTCATCAGTTGCTGGCTCTGGCCAGTGGTGCCAAGACGGTCAAGATGAAATTTGGTCATCATGGTGCGAACCATCCCGTTCAGTGCCTGGATAATAAGACCGTCATGATTACCAGCCAGAATCATGGTTTTGCCGTGGATGAAGAATCATTTCCCGCGACGCTGCGCGCGACGCATAAGTCACTGTTTGATGGTTCTCTGCAGGGAATCGAGCGGACGGATAAGGCAGCGTTCAGCTTCCAGGGCCATCCGGAAGCCAGTCCTGGCCCCCGCGATGTGGCACCACTGTTTGATCGCTTTATCGCACTGATGCGCGCGCGCGTCTGATTCGCGACCCGCTACAGGTGGCGCCACATCGTGGCGCCGACAACGAACGATTTCGACCGGTTTTGATTCATGCCAAAACGTACAGACATTCAAAGTATTCTTATCCTGGGGGCTGGCCCTATCGTGATCGGCCAGGCCTGCGAGTTTGATTACTCCGGCGCTCAGGCGTGTAAAGCCCTGCGCGAAGAGGGTTATCGCGTCATCCTGGTGAACTCTAACCCCGCGACAATCATGACCGACCCGGCAATGGCCGATGCCACGTACATCGAGCCCATTACCTGGCAGACGGTTGCCAAGATTATTGAAAAAGAACGGCCCGACGCGGTGCTGCCGACAATGGGCGGCCAGACCGCACTGAACTGTGCGCTGGATCTGGCGCGCGAAGGCGTTCTTGAAAAATTCGGCGTCGAGATGATCGGCGCGACGGCGGATGCCATCGATAAGGCAGAAGACCGTGACCGTTTCGACAAGGCAATGAAGAGCATTGGTCTGGCTTGTCCCCGTGCATCCATTGCTCACAGCCTCGAAGAGGCACTGCAGGTTCAGGGTTCCCTCGGGTTCCCGTGCATTATTCGTCCCTCGTTCACCATGGGTGGATCCGGCGGCGGTATCGCGTATAACAAGGAAGAGTTTGTCGAGATCTGCGAACGGGGTCTGGAGCTGTCACCGACCAATGAATTGCTGATCGATGAATCACTGATCGGCTGGAAAGAATACGAGATGGAGGTCGTTCGCGATAAGAACGATAACTGCATCATCGTCTGTGCCATCGAAAACTTCGATGCCATGGGGGTCCACACCGGCGACTCCATCACCGTGGCACCGGCACAGACCCTGACCGATAAAGAATACCAGATCATGCGGGATGCCTCGTTGGCCGTCCTGCGTGAAATCGGGGTTGAAACCGGCGGTTCCAACGTGCAATTTGGCATGGACCCTGAGACCGGCCGTCTGGTGGTTATCGAGATGAACCCGCGGGTATCCCGCTCCTCGGCATTAGCCTCCAAGGCTACCGGTTTTCCGATCGCCAAAGTGGCGGCAAAACTGGCCGTCGGTTATACCTTGGATGAGCTGCAGAACGATATTACCGGAGGTCGCACCCCGGCATCCTTCGAGCCGGCTATCGATTACGTGGTAACTAAAATCCCCCGTTTTGCTTTTGAAAAATTCCCGCAGGCCAATGACCGTCTGACCACGCAGATGAAGTCAGTGGGTGAAGTGATGGCCATTGGCCGCACCTTTCAGGAATCGGTGCAAAAGGCGCTACGCGGTCTGGAAGTCGGTGTGGATGGTTTTGATCCGATCCTCGATCTGGACGCCGAGGACGCCGAAGAGACATTGGTTCGGGAACTGAAGAACCCCGGATCGGACCGTATCTGGTACGTGGGTGACGCGATCCGTTTTGGTATGAGCATCGAGAAGATCTACCAGATCTCCGGTATTGACCCCTGGTTCCTGGTTCAGATCGAAGATCTGATTAAAGACGAAGCGGGAATTGCCACGTTGGGTCTGCATGAGCTGACCGAAGCACGGGTACGTCGCTTTAAGCGTAAGGGGTTTGCCGACGCGCGCCTGGCCAAGTTGCTCGGGGTTTCGGAGAAAGAGTTCCGCAAACGTCGCCACAGCCTGGGTGTTCGTCCGGTCTACAAGCGTGTGGATACCTGTGCGGCCGAGTTTGCTACGGATACGGCCTACATGTACTCCACCTATGAAGAGGAGTGTGAGGCCAACCCGACCTCGCGCGATAAGATCATGGTCCTGGGTGGCGGACCCAACCGTATCGGACAGGGTATCGAGTTCGATTACTGCTGTGTGCACGCCGCGTTGGCGATGCGTGAAGACGGCTACGAAACCATCATGGTTAACTGTAATCCAGAAACCGTATCGACCGACTATGACACCTCTGACCGCCTCTATTTTGAGCCGGTGACGCTAGAAGATGTACTGGAAATCGTCGCGGTTGAGCAGCCGAAGGGCGTGATCGTCCAGTACGGCGGTCAGACCCCGCTGAAACTGGCCTTGGCGCTTGAAGCCGCCGGTGTACCGATTATCGGTACCAGCCCTGAAGCCATTGATCGCGCCGAAGATCGCGAACGCTTCCAGCAGATGATCCAGCGCCTGGCGCTGCGCCAGCCAGAAAACGCGACCGTACGTAGCCTGGAAGAAGCCGTGCTTAAGTCCGAGCAGATCGGCTATCCCCTGGTGGTCCGTCCGTCGTATGTGCTGGGCGGCCGGGCGATGGAGATCGTGTATAAAGAAGAGGAATTGCGCCGCTATATGCAGGACGCGGTTCAAGTCTCCAACGACTCGCCTGTGTTGCTGGATCGCTTCCTGTCCAGCGCGATTGAAGTCGATATCGACGCTGTGTGCGATGGTGAGCGCGTGGTTATCGGCGCGATCATGCAACATATCGAGCAATGCGGCGTCCATTCCGGCGACTCTGCGTGTTCGTTACCGCCGTATAACCTGGCCGATAGCGTTCAGGATGAGATGCGTGACATCGTCAGGGCCATGGCGCTAGAGCTCGGTGTGGTGGGCCTGATGAATACTCAGCTGGCGTATCAGGACGGCGAAATCTACGTCATCGAGGTGAATCCTCGTGCTTCGCGTACCGTACCGTTTGTCTCCAAGTGCATCGGCGTATCACTGGCTAAAGTTGCGGCGCGGGTTATGGCCGGAACCAGCCTGCAAGCCCAGGGCTTTACCCAAGAGATCGTACCGCCTTATTTCTGTGTGAAAGAAGCGGTGTTCCCATTTAATAAGTTCCAGGGTGTTGACCCCATACTAGGACCGGAGATGAAGTCTACCGGTGAGGTGATGGGCGTTGGTGATACGTTCGGTGAAGCGTTCTCGAAGGCGCATATCGGCACCAATGAAAAGCTGCCCAAGCCGGGGCGTGCGTTTGTCAGTGTACGGGACGTCGATAAGGGCGGCATCGTTGCTGTGGCCCGTGACCTGGTTGCGCTGGGCTTCGAGCTGGTCGCCACCGAAGGCACCCATAACCTGCTGGCCGAGAACGGTATCGCGTCGTCCCGCGTGAATAAGGTTAACGAAGGGCGACCCAATATTGTGGATATGATCAAAAACGACGAGATCGTTTATGTGGTCAATACCACCGAAGGACGGCGTGCCATTGCCGACTCCGCCGCGATCCGTCGTTCGGCCCTTCAACACAAGCTCCCCTATACCACGACGCTGGCCGGTGCTGAAGCGGAGGTGCAGGCGTTACAATTTGGTGAAGAAAAAGAGGTTCGTTGTTTACAGGACCTCCATGCAGGTATAAATAAATGAGTAAAGTACCGATGACCCTTCAGGGCGAGCAGAAGCTTCGTGAGGAGCTGAACACCCTGAAAACCGTCGATCGTCCGCGTATTATCCAGGCGATTGCTGATGCCCGTGAGCACGGCGATCTGAAAGAGAACGCGGAGTACCATGCCGCACGGGAGCAACAAGGTTTTGCTGAAGGGCGAATCCGTGAGATCGAGAGCAAGCTCTCGGGTGCGCAGGTGATCGATATCACTCAGATTCCCCACAGCGGGAAAGTTATCTTCGGTACCACCGTTGATATCATTAACCTGAGTACCGATGAGGCAGTAACCTATCAGATCGTCGGTGACGATGAAGCAGATCTGAAACTGAAGAAAATCTCGGTCAACTCACCGATCGCACGGGCCTTGATCGGCAAGCGCGAAGGCGACGAGGTGGTGGTCAACACCCCGCGTGGTGAGGTCGAATATGAGATTGATCAGGTACAGCACCTGTGATTGAGCCGTAACCTATGATGAAAGCCGGGCCTTGTGTCCGGCTTTTTTTTACGGGTAAAGCGATCATCAGAATCCACCTTGCACCGGCATGGCCAGCCACTTACTATTCATCCCACACCCCATGCGTTATCTATTTATGACTGAATCAGGATGATTAAGAAAAAACTGCTAGCGCTATCCCTCGCCTGGGCTGCTGTCACCGTTTTTTTTCTATTGCTCCTGTTGCTGCTTGATATCAGCCGTCATCGCGAAGCGCTTCAGCTCGAATCCAGGGTTATCTATGAATATGCTTATGAGCGCGCGTTAGTCAACGAGGTGCTGCTGCACAACTACGTCTTACTCGTGGCCAACGATGCCGGTGACTTTCCGGCCATACAGCGTTATGCCCGCGAGATGCTCGATCATTACCCGCATATCCTTCGCTTTGAACTGTATCGGCGCGTTGCCCATGACCAGGTGCCGGGCTTTGAGCGGCGAATGCAGGATGTTACCCAGCGCAGTTTTCATATACGCACCAACGGTGACAGCACGTTAGAAGCATCGGCGCGATTACCGCAGCCGTTTTATTTTCCGCTTATTATGGCCGAGCCCATGGATGTGGTGGGCGAACAACAGATGGGTGAGGATAGTTATTCGCGGTCGGAAAACCGGGTCGCGATTAATCAGGCGGGCTATTATCTGGATGTGTTTGCCTCCGCTCCTTTTCGGCTCCCGCAGGGACGTGTCGGTTATCGCCTGTTCCATGCCTTGAATGTCACGCGTGGCGAGCAGAGGGAGGTGCAGTACCTGGTTGCGCTGGTCATCCCGGTCGAAGAGCTGTTACCGCCCTTGGCGCATATTCAGAAGGGTCTTAACGTGACGTTGTTTGACCCGGCGGGCAAGGAGCTGGCCAGTCGTGATGGGCACAAAGGCCTCGCGTCAATCAGTCAGGTACTGCCGGTCATCCTCGAGCAGCGTAGTATTCACCGTTTCGGTCAGTCCTGGGATATTTTGGTTCAGAAGCAGCTGAGCTGGGGTGAAGTTAACTGGCCCATCGTACTCATTGTGCTGGTTTTCTCCCTGTTTGCGTACCTGTTTACGCTGCAGAATGTCCTTCGGCAGCAGCGCGCCGAAGATAAAAAGGCGCTGTTGAACGATAAGCTGCGTACGGAAAGAGATCGTCTCGAGGAGCGCGTGCAAGAGCGTACCTGGGAGTTGGTACAAACGAACTCGGAATTGCGCAAGCATGTGAAAGAGAACCGTAGCCTGACCCAGAAAATCCTGAGTATCCAGGAGGAGGAGCGGCGTAATCTGGCCCGAGAGCTGCACGATGAAATGGGACAGGCGCTGACGGCGATTCGAACCAGTTCGCACTTGCTGAAACAGCACCTCGCGGATGACCCCAAGTCTCTGTATTACCAGGCGGCGATGTCTATCGACAGCATTGCGCAACGTATCTACGGCGTCACTTACGGCATGATGCGCGCATTGCGCCCCCCGTCGCTGGATGACCTGGGGTTGAGTGATGCCCTGCACGAATGTATTGCTAATACACATCTGGATCATAGCGACGTTAAGCTACACCTGTCGCTGCGTGGTGCCTTGAATGAAATGCCCGAAGAGCTCAACATCAGTTGCTACCGCCTGGTGCAGGAAGGGCTGAATAATTGCGTCAAGCACGCCGCGGCGGCGAATCTGTGGCTGACCGTGATCCGTGAGGGTGAGGGTGAGGGTGAGGGTGAGGGTGAGGGTGAGGGTGAGGGTGAGGGTGAGGCTGAAGTTGAGGTTGAAAGTGAAAGTGAAGAGCACGACGCGGGCGCGGACATGCGCAACGATGTCGCTGCGTCATGCCTGCGGATAACGATCGCCGATGACGGTGTGGGCTTTTCTTGTGAGGATCGCTCCCAGGGCAAGGGATTTGGCCTGATTGGTATGCGTGAGCGGGTACTTGCCCTGGACGGTACGTTCGATTTGACCGCCGAGCCGGGCACGGGTACGCGTATCGAGGTCTGTTTACCGATCAGGTTTTAACGCCGGCAGTACGTCGTGTGCGAACGGGCTTTCCGGCTATCAGCATTAGACGCTGCTGCGTTAGAAACCGAGTACCACACTTGGCCGTTGCGCGTCCGTCTTGATAATGCGGGGCGGGCAGCTAAACAGCCTGTCCTGACCGATGTTCGCGTGTTGCTGCAGGTACTGTTTAACCTGCTCACCGCGTCGCTGGGCTAACGCCAGCAGCTGTGCGTCCAGCGCGTGCTCGGAGAGCATGGGCTGGGCGGGAGGTGTTTTACTGCGGTCTTTGTTCTCGGCATTCTTATTGTCGGTCTTGTCGGTCTTGTCGATCTTGCTGATACTGTTGGGCATGCCGGTACTGTCAGATTTCGCGGCTCCGACGGGCGCCGGGTTGAGCCGCAGGCGATCGGCGTGGGTGCTCTTGCCGCACAGGGTGAGGCGAATACCTTGGCGATCGCTTAGCAGGTTGCTCAATGTATCCAGGTAGGCTTTGGCCTGGGTATCCAGGTCGTGGCTCCCTGGCGGGAAGACCACGGGCTGCAGGTTGACGCCGGCGGTCTTGCCCGCTTTGACGGCCATCCGGCCCAAGGCCAGCAGTGCGCCATAAGGTTGCAATGACACCGCCAGATAGCCCATGGCGCTTTCCTTGATCACCTTGCCCATCAGCACATTGACCACACTCTGATAGCCAAACTCCGGATCGCTGAGGTCGCCCTGTACCGGTATCGTGAGTATGACGTTATCGTCATCGTCGGTCAGGATAGACACGGCGGTGGTCAAGGGAATGCCGATTTTCTTGTCCGCCAATGCCGCTGAATCGGCATCCACGGTTTCGACGCGCAGCTTGTTGAAGGTGGCCTTGCTTTCGCTCTTGAGTTTGCCGGTAGTCAGGGTGCCGTTTGATGCCAGATTAAACTGCCCAGACGCCAATTGATAACCCGTTGCCGTTTCAACATAGCCGCTGAAGGGCGGTAACTCCAGGTGCTGTAGCGTTGCCTGCCACCGCCCCGAGGGCTTGTCGGCAAACAGGGCATAATCGCCGCTCAGTGTGAGTTTGGCATCGTTGTTGATAGCGGCCTCCAGGGTGAAGGGCGACGGTGTGTGGCTCTGGTTATCGACCTGCCGGAGGGAGAGCGTATTGACGACGATAGTGTGATCCCTGACCGGTTTGGCGGCTTCATCCCTGAAGTGCAGTGAGGAGGGCTTCGCCATGATCAATTCGGTGAGGGTGATATGCAGCGGCGCGGCAGGTTCTTGCGTCTGTGGCGCCGGTTGTTCGGTCGTTTGCGTGGGGTCTGTCGGTACGAGGCGCTGTACCCAGGCCTGCCAGGCGGTAGGCTGGCGCTGGTCGTCGAGGATCATCGTGGCCTCCAGTGCCGAGAGGGCCAGCGTGCCGGCGGCAATCGCGTCGGGCCCCGCGGCCAGGGTATCCAGATGGGCGCGGGCGAGCGTCAACAAGGGCCTGGTCTGGCCATCGATGCTTAGATCGCTCAGAGACAGGTCACTAACCTGATAGCGGTGTTTGGGCAGCAGACGGATATCGGCGCCGGAAAACGTGTTGAGTGTGAGCAGTGTTTTATTCTCTGTATCGACCAGCTGTGTGCCTTGGGTCGAGAGCGCCGCTTGCAGTGTTTCCAGGCTGAAGGGACTTAATTGGCTACTGAGTTCACCCTGCCAATGAACCTGTGCCTGAGTGGCGCGCAGGTTGGGCAGGCGCACATCGGCAGCCTGGTTGTTAAGCTCACCCTTCACGGACAAGGCGTTTACGTCGGTCAGAGTGATATCGCCGCTCCAGACCAGGGATCGGTTGTCCAAGGAGAGTTCGGGTAGGTTGGCTTTAAGCGTCGTGATGTCGAGCGTACCGCTGTTGCTTATCTGTTGAGGCTTGCTGGCGCGCAGATTGAGGTTGTTCTGGCCCTGCCAGCGAATGGCGGCGATGGAACTCTGCAAGTCGGTGTCTGTTAGCGCGAGGTTATCCAGTGCTAATACGCCCCTCTGCTGTAGGTCTAGCCCGTTGTCGGGGCGGTTAGCGGGTTGGCGCATATCCGCGTCCCCCTGCCAGGTGATGGCGTCGGATTGAAGCTGCAGAGTCGCCTGCTTGAGAGACAGGCCTTTTATGCTGAGTTTACCCGTGTTGTTGAGGCCTGTAAGCGCAAGGTCCGTCAGCGCGATACGGTTGTTACCTTGCCAGCTGAGCGTTTTCAGGCCCAGGTCTGATGCATCCTGGGTCATTTTCAGGTCGGTCAGGGAGATCGAACCGGTTTGGCTCAAGGCGATCTGCTGACCTTGTTGCTCGAATGTTAGCTGCAGGTCGGCGCTCACGGTACCCGCTAGGCCGGGGACGAAAGGTCTTCGCAGCGGCTCTAATTGCAGGCCATCCAGGGTCAGCCGACTCGTGGCCACGGGGACGTCGGCGAGGGGTTTCGCCTGGCTGTTAAATGAGAAGGGATGCTGGTTGAGACGTCCCTGAATGACGATCTGGCTGAGTTGTTCGGGGTTCCATTGTTGCAGGGCCAGCAAGTGCGCTCGGCGGACGTGCAGGTGGTAGTGCTGTTGATCCAGGCGGGCGTCGATATCGATGCTGTTGAGCCGCAGGGTATTGAGACCGACGCGCCAGGTGGACGGTTGCGCGGGCTCCTGGGCGTCGGTGTCTGATGCGTCGGCTGTGCTGGCGGGGATCTGTAGTGGGCCGATATGCAGTTGCTTGCCCTGCATCGTCAGCGGCAGGCGTAGATCGTGGAGATACAGCTGGTCAATCAGGAGCTTTTTCTGCAGGAGCTCGGCGTAGTTAAGATCGACCTTGACCAGACCCAGTCGCAAGTCGGGGCCGTTGGGGCCGCTGGCGTATAGCCCCGCCAGGGAGACACTGCCCGTAAAAGGATTCAGGCGGATGGACTGAACCTTGGCGTGGACCGCGCCCTGATCTTTCATCCAGGCTTCAAGCTGGAGCCTGGCCACAAAGGGGACGATCAGGGTCAGCGTAACGACGAGAAGCACCAGTAAAATCAACAGACTTGCCGTTAGCTTTCTTAGCATAAGACAGCACTCCCGAGCATGATAAGCAGAACCATAAAGCATAGCGGCTTGTCTGCCCGTCGGCCATGCGGAATGGCGTGCCTTGTGGGCGATTTTATGCGGCATGATGGGGTGGGAAGGACGCCAGCGGTGAGGGCAAGGTTACTAGGCGTCAATTACGGTGTTGTGATTTTAATGCTGCAGGGGATGAGTCTAAGCCGGCGTAACGGGTGCCTGACCGGCACCCGTTACGCGGTGCATCAGCGGGCCGTGAGGACCTCGACCCCGTCCGGGGTGCCCATCAGCAGCACATCGGCGGGGCGCGCCGCGAACAGGCCGTTGGTGACGACGCCGACAATATTGTTTAGCAATGCTTCGAGGGCAACGGCATCGGTGATCTCCAGGTTATGTACATCCAGGATATGATTGCCGTTATCGGTGACGACCCCTTCGCGGTAAACCGGTTGGGCGTCGAGGCGGCAAATCTGGCGCGCCACATAGCTGCGGGCCATGGGGATGACTTCGATCGGCAGTGGGAATTCGCCGAGCAGGTCGACGCGTTTGGAGGCATCGACGATGCAGACAAACTGCTGGGCCACGGCCGCGACGATCTTTTCCCGGGTTAGTGCTGCGCCGCCGCCCTTGATCAGTTCCAGCTGCTGATTGAATTCATCGGCGCCATCGACGTAGACATCAATGGAGGCCACGGCGTTGAGGTCATAGACGGTAATTCCGTGCGCGTTGAGACGCGCCGCCGTCTCTTCGGAGCTGGCGACGGCACCGTCAAACAGGTGTTTAACCGTGGCCAGCTCATCGATGAAGAAATTGGCGGTTGAACCTGTGCCGACGCCGATAATGGCGTCGCCGTCCAGTTTGCCGCGAATTTGTTCAATGGCCGCCTTGGCAACGGCTTGTTTCATCTCATCCTGGGTCATGGGTATTTGATACCTGTCATCGGTTAACGGTCGTCGCTGGGTTGAACTTATGGCGTATTATACGTTCAGTTTGGCCGCCCTTGTAGACGGCCGGCGGCCTAACTGATTAATATAGTCGGTTTTCGCTTACGTATACGTTGCCTTTTCAGGCCGCCAGTCAGGTTCCGGATCCCTATGCCTCATCAGTACATCAAGAAGATATTGCAAGCCCGCGTCTATGACGTTGCCCGCGAAACCCCGTTGGACCTCGCACCGGCGATTAGTCAGCGGCTTGGCAATCGTGTACTGCTTAAACGGGAAGACCTGCAGCCGGTTTTTTCGTTTAAATTGCGCGGTGCCTACAACAAGATGGTGCAGTTAACGCCTGAAGAGCGGGCCTGTGGCGTTGTGGCCGCGTCAGCGGGTAACCATGCGCAGGGGCTGGCGATGTCGGCTGCCAAGCTGGGGGTCAAGGCGACGATTGTTATGCCTAAAACCACCCCGGATATTAAAGTCAATTCGGTACGCGCCCGCGGCGCAAAAGTGGTTCTGCACGGCGATACCTTTGACGAAGCCTCGCGTTTTGCCATGGCGCTGGTGGAAGAAAAAGGCATGGTTTATGTTCACCCGTTCGATGATGTGGATGTTATTGCCGGGCAGGGCACCATTGGTATGGAGCTATTGCGCCAGGAGAGCGGCCCGATTCACGCGGTGTTCGTGCCCGTGGGAGGTGGCGGACTGATTGCCGGGATCGCTGTGTATATCAAATACCTGCGTCCCGAGATCAAGGTGATCGGCGTCGAGTCCGAAGATTCCGCCTGTCTGAAAGCTGCGCTCGAAGCCAATGAGCGCGTTATCTTGTCGCAGGTGGGGATTTTTGCCGATGGTGTTGCCGTGGCACAGATCGGCAAGAACACCTTCGATATCTGCCGTAATTACGTGGATGAGGTGGTCACGGTCAATACCGACGAGATCTGCGCGGCCATTAAGGATATCTTCGATGACACCCGCTCTATCACCGAACCGGCCGGCGCGCTGGCGCTGGCGGGACTGAAAAAATACAGCGCGCAAAATGCGATCAAGGACAAGACGCTGATTGCAATCGATAGTGGTGCTAACGTCAATTTTGATCGTTTACGCCATGTGTCCGAGCGTGCCGAATTGGGTGAGCAGCGCGAGGCGATCATTGCTGCCCGCTTACCGGAACGCCCTGGTAGCTTTAAGCAGTTCTGTAAGGTGCTGGGTAACCGGATGATTACCGAATTTAATTATCGCTACAGCGATCCGGATCAGGCGATGGTCTTTGCCGGTGTGCAGATCAAAGCCGGGGGGGATGACCGCCGTGAGTTGTTGGCTGAATTGAAAGAGCAGGTCTTCGAAGTCGAGGACTTTTCCGATAACGAAATTGCCAAACTGCATGTGCGTTATATGGTGGGTGGCCATGCACCGGCTCAGCTGGATAACGAAGTGGTGTACCGGTTTGAATTCCCGGAACGGCCGGGAGCGTTGATGAAGTTTCTGAATAAGATTGGCGGGCGCTGGAACATCTCGATGTTCCATTACCGCAACCATGGTGCGGCCTACGGGCGGGTGCTGGTGGGTATGCAGATTCCTGAAGCGGAGCGTGAACAGATGGTCCGCTTCCTCGAGGAGGTGGGCTACCATTTCAGTGAAGAAACGGATAATAAGGCGTACCAGCTGTTTTTAAATTAAACGGCGTTTACCCCACACCGAGCGGGATGTCCCTGCTCCGTGTTGGGGCGTCACGCTGTAACCGGCAAGGTCAATGTGACGCGCAGTCCGCCCCCGTCGCGATTTATGGCCTCCAGACGGCCACCGTGCAGCTGTATGGCTTTAGCGGCGATTGCCAGGCCCAGCCCCCATCCGCCCTGTTCACGGCTGCGTGCCGCATCGGTACGCACAAAGGGTTCAAAGACTTTTTTCAGCATCGCCTCGGGAATTCCGGGCCCCCGGTCCTCAATATCAACGCAGGCCTGACCGCCAACCATGTTGATACGGACGTCGACGACCGCCGGTGAATATTTCAGGGCATTGCTGATAATGTTTTCCACAGCCCGGGCAATCTGGGTGCGATTGAGGGTGCAGGTTAACTGCGGTGGTGCCTCGAGCGTGACGCGATGCTGGTCCAGGTTGGCGTCCTCGACTAATGCTCTGACCAAGGCGCATAGGTCGACCGGCTCCTGTTCGAAGGTTTGCGCATCGGTATTCATGCGGGCTAGCTGAAGAATCTCATCGATCAGCGCATCGATTTTCTCGGCTTCGCGCTCGATCCGGTCTAGCGACGCTTGGTCGTCGCTATGGCGACGCGCCAGTTCCAGCGCGATACGTTGGCGCGCCAGCGGCGTGCGCAGTTCGTGGGACAGGTCGCGAAGCATCTGTTGCTGACCTTGCACCAGGCTTTCTAGCCTGAGTGCCATATGATCGAAATCCAAGCCGAGCTGACCGAGCTCATCGCGGCGATTATTCAGCCGTGGACTGACCCGGGTCGACAGTGTGCCGTTGGCCAAGGCGTGACTCGCCTGTTGCAACGCGCGAATCGGCGTTAATAGGCGATGACTGAACAGCAGGGATATCAGCGCCAGCAGGGAAAACGAGATACCGAGGTGCCAGACCAGTAAGGGTCGAGCAACCAGGCGATCCGATAATTGCTGAGGGTTGAGAATCACAAAGCGGTACTCGCGGCCCTGGTTGTCACGCACAGGCCAGATAATCGGGCGGTGACGACGGAAGGCCGGCGAGTGCATGTCATTACGCTGCTGCATGCTTAGACGCGGGGGCAAGGGTTCGCCGCTAAGTGACTGTCCGTGGTTATCGATCAGTAAGACGCGGAGCCCGTTATCGCGAAATAGTGCCGTGCGCCAGCGTTTAAATCCCGTCAGTCCCTCGCGCTGGTAGATATCGATCGCCTCGAAGGCGTAGCTCGAAATATGTTCGCTGCTCTGCGTGCTGGATTCAAAATGCCGGGTGAGTAGCCAGGTCGTGGTGATGTTGACCCCGATGACCAGCGCCATCACCAGCCATAACACCAAGAAGATTTTCCAATACAGGCTACGCATCAGGGGGTTTCCCCCGGGGTCAATAACAGGTACCCGGATCCGCGCAGGGTTTTCAGGCGCGGTGTTCCATTGGCGTAAGGACCCAGCTTGCGGCGCAAATTGCTCAGGTGCATGTCCAGGCTTCGATCAAAGGGCCCCAGCGCGCGCTTGAGCACCTTGCGCATCAGGTCCTCGCGGGTGACGAAGGCGGGAAACGCTTCGATCAGGCACTGCAGAATGCGTAACTCGGTGTGGGTCAGATCTAACGGCTGTTCATTGCAGCGTACACGCAACGCCCCCAGATCCAGTGCCAGGTCCTGAAACTGCAGGAGCGAAGGTGTTACAGAGCCCGAGGTGATGGCGGTGGATGGAATATCGGCCGTATGTTCCATCTCGATGCGGCGGATCATGGCCCGGATGCGGGCGATCAGTTCCCGGGGGCTGCAGGGCTTGGGAAGGTAGTCATCGGCACCGATCTCCAGCCCGACGATACGGTCGACCTCTTCGCCGCGGGCTGACATCATCAGAACCGGCGTATTGAAGTGCTCACGAAGGCGGCGCAGGGTATCAAAACCGTTCAGGCGCGGCATCATGACATCCAGGATGATGATACTGAAACGACGTTGATTCAGCAGTTCGAGCGCGGCCAGACCATCATGAACGGCGCTGACCTCAAAGCCTTCGAGGCCGAGGAGTTCGCTCAGCAGCTGGCATAGTTCCACGTCATCATCGACCAGCAAAATGGGGTGCACGTGATGGCTCCTTTCATGGTTGTGGGGGCTGTAGGCATGAATGCATGAACCGATACACATAAACAGATACACATAAACAGGTATAAAGGGCTTCCAGCCTTAGGTGCTGTGTGTATTTTGGCACAGACGGTTATGGGGGCGGTTGACCTTTACAGAATCTTTACATGGCCTTGACAGCGCTTTGCACAGCCTTGGTTAGACTATCCGTGTCGATAAAGCCTGTCAGATGACTCTTGAAGAGTCCGAGGAGATTGTGATGAAAAAGCGAATGATGGTAACGGTTGGTGCGCTGGTGTTAGCCGGGGGTGCCGCACTGGCATTAGCAGGCCCTGGAGGCGGCGGTATGGAACCCGGTGCAGGCATGGGGCACGGGGCTGGAATGGGCCCGAAAAGTGGCATGAGGGGTGAAATGGCTGCCGAACGCGGTGCGCAGATGTCGCGCTATATGCAGCAGGCTCTCAACCTGGACGACGTACAACAGGAACAGATTCAGGATATCATGCTGAAACACCGTGATGAAATGCAACAGCAGCGCGGAGAACGGTCATCGCTGCGTGGGGGGATGCACCAGCTCGATCCCGGCCGTGCCGATTATCAGGCCCAGTTACAGGCCTTAGCGGATAGACAAGCCCAGAGCGTGGCAGACAAAATCCTGCAGCATGGTGCGAAACGTGCCGAGATCTTTGCGTTATTAAACCCCGAGCAACAGCAGGCGTTCTTGGCGATGCAGCCGCCTATGGACGGTCGGCATGGCGGCTGGGGTCGGCATTAATAGCCTGGTAGGCGTCGGGCGCCTACGGAAGAGAGCTGCCAATTGTAGGCGCGTGCCTGCACGCGATATCGGCGCATAAATAAACCCCGTCGCCGGCAGGCGGGCCCCTACGGCGTTATAGTCCACAACGTCGGATATGGCCTACGGACAATAATATCCGAATATTTAAAGGATACACCGTGCTAGGGCGTTTCGGGTGAGTGGGCGTAGTCGGGACGGGTAAAGGCCTGTACCGTAAAGATCAGTAGCGAGATCAGCCCCCATGCCAGTCCCAGCGATACGCCAAGATCGACCAGCCCGCGCCAGGGCTGCGCGAGCAGTCCGACCAATTGAACCATGGCGATAATCATCAGCGTGACGGCGTAGGTGATGAGCATGCGTTTACGCTGGATATGGAAGAAACCCATGCAAAACAAAGGGGCCAAAAGCAGTCGCAGCGGGGTCGGGTGTGCTCTTAAATAGACTAAACGTGCCGCCGCACGGGGTGAGAAACTCTGCTGAAAGCCACGATAGCCTTCCCCGAACGCCATAAAGCCACACCATAGGATCAAGAATAACCAGTGATACCAGCTTAAGGTAAAGCTTAGTGCATCAACGCCGACGAGGCCGAGACGGTACATGGGCATGGCCAGAATAAAACTTAAACCGACCAGTCCCCACAGCGCTGCTACCCAACCCATAGACCTATTCCTTGCCTAGCTCACCGAAAAAGGGGGGAATTATAAACCGAGTGTCCTGCGTCGTATATGAAGCGCATGCAGAATGCACGCAGAAATACGGTGGATAAGGTTAGAGGGGAGGCGCACGCGCCGTAGCATCTGTTGATTGTTGATTGTTGGTGGATAGTGGCCGTTGCGGTTGCGGTTGCGGTTGCGGTTGCGGTTGAGGGGGCTGTAGTCAGCCCCACGCGGGTGAGACGGTGGCCGATCAGCCTGGTCGTCCGTCGATACGGGGCCGCCATAACATCGGCAGGTAGCTGACACAGAACAGGGCAAAGGCACCCATCCACAAGAGTGCTGAAAGCTGAATGATCACGTCATAGTGCTGAGTAAACAGGAGCGGTCCGACGACCCGTACCAGCGTGGCGACAGACAGAATGAAGACGGCCCATACGGCCGGCTTGGGCAGTTCCAGCATACGCCCGGTGTGGCCAAGAGAGACACGGACCATCATGCCGAGTGTTATCAGGCCGATTCCTCCCACCGTAAAGGCGTGGGTTGCCAGTTGCGGGGCGATACCGTTCCAGTAAGCGGCTGCGCTGAGCAGAAAACCGATGGCGATCCAGGCGTAGGCCACATGCAGCACCCAAATAATGGGGCGACCCCAGATGCGGCGGTCATACCAACCCTGCAAGCGAGTTGCGTGAGCGATACCCAGCGCGATGGCCAGCAGCGCTTCGACCACGGCCGGTATGCCGGGCACCGCACCGGCAAGGATCCACAGCACCGTACCGGCAACGCAGAAGAGCTCCAGCCATGGCCAGCTGCGCGGTTGCATACCTGGCAGCGGATTTCGGGTGAAAAACGGAATGACGCGCCCACCAATGATGATGATCATCAGAATCACCAGCTTGGTTCCCAGCATCAGACCCAGCGCCGCCGTGGTGGTGATACCCATGGCCTGCAGGTGAACGAGTAAATTGGCCGTGAAGAAGGCGCAGAGCACGAGTAAAAAAGCACTGTTGCGTGGCTTGCCTCCTTTAATCAGCGCCGGTGCCAATGCGAGCATTAGTAAAGGGATAAAACTCAGGTCCACGAGCATGATCACAAGTGGGGGTAGCCCAAGATCCAGGGTAACCACGAGGCGCCCAAGCAGCCAGATGAGGACAATCAGCGCTAAGGGGAGACCTTCTGGGGTGGTGTGGCCGGTCCAGTTACGCACAGCGGCAAGCAGGAAGCCGGCAATGACGGCAATGGCATAACCGAAAATCATTTCATGTGCGTGCCAATCGACGATGCCCAGATAACTATTCAGACGGATATGACCGCTGTAATAGGGAACCCACAGGGCGATCAATATAATGGCCGCCAAGGCAGCCAGCGAGAAAAAGGGCCGGAAGCCCAGATAAAAAATAGCGATACGATTCGCAGGGATGCGATCTTCCGGGCGTTCAATATTGATCACAAAGGGAGCTCCGTCGGGTCATTACTATTAAGTCAGGCAGTACTATTAAGTCAGGCAGTGTAGTCACCGAGGTGAGGATGTGCCTTGATCTGAATCATATCCGACTACAGCGCTTGGTTATAGCGAACAGGTTATTATCGAATCTATTTTAGTATGGCCGGTACAAAAAACATGGCAGGTACAAAAATCTGACAGGTACAAAAAAGCCCCGCAACGCGAGGCTTGGATCGGTGCAGGGACGGCTGTTTAGCCGAGATTTTCTGCAGCAAATTCCCAGTTAGCCAACGCCCAGAATCCGGCCATGTAATTCGGGCGCAGGTTGCGATAATCGATGTAGTAAGCGTGTTCCCACAGATCAACGGTCAGCAGCGGTGTCTGACCCTGGGTCAGAGGGTTGCCTGCATTGCTGGTGTTGACAATCGCCAGGGATCCATCCGCGTTTTTAACCAGCCAGGTCCAGCTGGAACCGAAGTTGTTGATCGCACTGTCGGTGAACGCGCTCTTGAACTGCTCAAAAGAGCCAAATGCAGCGTTGATCGCCGCAGCCAGCGCACCGGTGGGTTCACCACCGCCGTTAGGGCTCAGACAGTTCCAGTAAAACGTATGGTTCCAGACCTGTGCGGCGTTGTTGAAAATGCCACCGGCCGGTGCTGACGTGATGATCTCTTCCAGGGTCTTACCTTCGTATTCGGTACCGGGTACCAGGCCGTTCAGCTTAACCACATACGTGTTGTGATGCTTACCATGGTGGTAGTCCAGAGTCTCGGCTGAAATATGAGGTACCAGTGCATCTTTGGCAAAGGGGAGCGGCGGTAGTTCAAAGCTCATGATTATTTTCCTATATTTCTATTTAGGCACACACTGTTATCTGGCAGAACATTTTGCGGTTACAGTCCCTGAGACGCTCTGCCAATGTGAGGTGATCATAACAGCTCAATTGATAAATGTCATACGATTTACTCGGGTTTATCTGCGGTTCCTCAATAGGGCAACCGTCGCGCTGCCGCGGTCTTGTTATAGCGATTTTTTTATAACAAGACTGTGACTTTTTATAAACCGATCTTGCTATTTAGCCATGTGATCAAACCATGTGATCAAGTCATGCGAGTACGTACTGCATGTAGACCCTGTCCGCTGTCGATGAAGACTTGCGACCAAAGTGGGGTTACTCATGCTGGATAATAGTCCATAAAATGTCTGTTTACAGGCCTGACAACAAGAACGAATACCACTTATGTCCCGAATTTTTCTCTACCTTGCTGCGTTTGCTCTGTTTGGGTTCTTTTTAGTGCGCAGCTTTTCCGATCCTGCAACCATGAAGCCCTTTCTCGAAGGCTGTCTAAGCGGCGGCGCATCGGCGCAACAATGTGAGTGCCTGGGTAAGTATGTGCATAAGCATCTGGATGCAAAAGAAGTGGTGGCTATTCTGGAAAATCGCGTGGTTAGCCAGACGTTTCAAGACAAGATTGCCACGGTGGTAAAATCCGGATCGGCGCGTTGTCGCTAGTCACAGAGGGGGCGGTGACGGGCGCGATGACCTGACCCTGCAACGCCTGCAGGCCAGGCCCGCGGCTTCGGCGATGGTCATCACCTGCTTCAGCAGGGCAAGGTCATAAACGGGTTTGCAGGTGGCGCTGTAATAGCCATAGCGCGGCCATCACTCTCGCCTCATCAAAATTCGGTCGCATGACCAATTCGTCCAGATCGGCCAAGGGTACATCGATGACTTCGAGTGGCTCGGGCTCATCCCCCTCACGGCTCTCCGCGTAGAGATCTTCGGCAAGCAGCAGATGAATCTGGTGCCCCATATAATTGGGAGAGGTGGTCAGGGTCTTCAGGTGAGTCAGTTTGCGTGCGCCGCAGCCGATCTCTTCCATCAGCTCGCGATTGGCGGCTTCTTCAGGCGTTTCCCCCGGGTCTATTAAACCTTTGGGGAGGGTGAGGCGGTAGTCTTCCAGACCTGCGGCATATTCATTAATCAGAACCAGCGTCTCTGGATCGCGTAGGGGCAGGATCATGACCGCGCCAAAGCCGCGGCTGGCGATGCGTTCGAAGGTACGCTCGACGCCGTTGCTGAAACGCAGTTCCAGCGCCTCAATTTCGAACAGACGGCTGCGGGTGACTGATGTTGTCTTCAAAACCTGTGGCTTTGTCGGCATACTGAAATTCCGAGTGTTTGCTGCGAGAGAGTTATGTTGGACTGGGCGTCAATCGATACCGTACTGCTGGATATGGACGGCACACTGCTGGATCTGCATTATGATAGTTATTTTTGGCGAGAGCATCTGCCTCGCCGTTATGCGCAGACCCACGCGCTGCCGACTGAGGTCGCCCGCCAGCGTTTGCATCAGCGTATCATAGAAGAACAGGGGACGCTAAATTGGTACTGCATCGATTATTGGTCGGCGGAACTCGGTGTAGATATCGCGGCGTTAAAGCGTGAAATCAAGCATAAGGTGGCGTTTCGCCCCCATGTTAAAACTTTTCTGGCGGCGCTTCGCGAGCGCGGTTTGCGCACGGTAATCGTCACCAATGCGCATCGTAAAAGCCTGGAGTTGAAGCTCGAAGAGACCGATTTGGCCCAGTGGGTCGATGGCATCATCTGCTCCCATGATTTTCGGCTCCCCAAGGAAGATGTTCGCTTTTGGGACGCGTTGCAGCATGTCGAGCCCTTTAACCGCCTGCGCACGTTACTGGTGGATGACAGCGAGGCGGTTCTGCGATCGGCGCGGGACTACGGTATTCAGCATCTGCTGACGGTGAGTCAACCCGACACGACCTTGCCGCCGCGGCAAGGCTCGGCGTTTCCGGGGGTGGCGCATTTTAACGAACTGAATTTGGAGAAACTATGAAAGCGAAGGCGTCGCAGCCGGCGGATAACGCGAAGATCCGCCTGGATAAATGGCTGTGGGCGGCGCGGTTTTTTAAGACCCGTGCCATCGCCAAGCAGGCGATTGAAGGCGGTAAGATTCAGTATGATGGGGGGCGCGCCAAGCCCAGTCGTGTAGTCGAGCAGGGTGTCCTTATCACGATCAAGCAGGGCTTGGATGAGAAGTGTGTCGAGGTGCTGGTGCTGTCGGATCAGCGCCGTGGTGCCCCCGAGGCGCAGTTGCTATACCGTGAAACGTCGGAAAGTATCGCCAAGCGCGAAGCGGCGGCGCTGCAGCGTAGCGCCCTCAAAGGTGCACACCCGTTGTCTGACCAGCGCCCGAACAAGAAGCAGCGACGCCAGTTGCTGGAACTGAAAGGCGGCGCTATTGATCATTAGGTGGCGCAGTTACCTTCTGCATCGGCACCGCGCTAGGCCTGGTACGTGCGAGCGATAACGTCTCGAACGGTGCTTGTGATAAACTAACAACTGAGTCACATCGGTCGAGCCGACCGGTTTCCCTTCTACCAAGCAGCAGTTAGTCGTATATGAGTCAAGCAGATCAGATCCAACGTTTTCTTTTCGATGACGCCGACGTGCGCGGTGTCCTGACGGGCCTGCGAGGCAGTTATCAACAGGTTGTCACCCGTCAGTCCTACCCCCCGGTGTTACGACGCTTATTGGGTGAAATGCTGGCGGCAGCGACGTTGCTGAGTGCGACGCTGAAATTTGACGGGCGTCTGAGCCTGCTGGCGCGCAGTGAGGGGCGGGTCAGTATGCTGATGGCTGAATGCACGCATAATCATAATCTGCGCGGCGTTGCGCGTTGGGAAGGAGCGCTCGGCGATGATGAAACGCTGCTGACGCTACTCGAGAAAGGTCAGCTGGTGATTACCCTTGAGCCCACGAAGGGCAAACGTTATCAGGGGATCGTGCCGCTCAGTCACCCTCAGCTGGCACCCTGCCTGGAAGATTATTTTCTACAGTCCGAGCAACTGGCGACCCGGATTCTGCTGGCCGCTGATGGCTCCAGAGCCGCGGGTCTCTTGTTGCAGGCTATGCCGTCATCGGCGGTGGACGAGCGATTCGCAGAGAACTGGTCACGTATCAGCCACTTGGGCTCGACGTTGACCGCACAGGAGTTATTGGAGCTGGATAACAACGTGTTGTTGTACCGGTTGTTTCACGAAGAACAGGTGCGCACCTACACGGAAGAGCCGTTACGCTTTTTCTGTGATTGCTCCCGCGAACGCAGTCTGGCAGCGTTAAGGACGTTGGGCAGCAAGGAGTTGGCCGCCTTGCTCGAAGAGCAGGGATCTATTGAGATGGACTGCCAGTTTTGCAACGAGCATTACCGGTATGGCCAGGACGATTTTGATGCGCTATTTAAGGATGATGATAGCGAAACGGCCCCACACTAAGGCGCTGAACCGTCAGGCAGGGGTAACGGATCTGTGACCAGGCTCGACTAAAAGGGCACGTGGAGTCCTTTTAGTTGGCTGCTTGAAAATGCTATCCTGCGGCCCCATAACGGATTCGCCGTCTATTACGGATATTGCCAGTCGCGCCTTTAGCGGCTAATCTGGATGTAACTGAACGGTATGCACCGCTGATGCAAGGTCGATTATCCATGTCGGAGACGATGAAAACCGCGTCACGCAGGCATAACGACAAGCGAAACGTAACGAATCGCAAGATGTAATGAATAGCTGTAATTCGTTTTGGCAAACCAGTCATTGCACCCCCCCGACCGATTCCTTTGTTGAACATTCAGCATTGCGTAAGTGCGGAAAGGGTTCGGTGTGATTTGAGCGTATTGAATGTGACCCGGACGATGCGTGCCGGGTACCGAGGAGACACGACACGATGAGCGAAAATATTATCAATGTGACCGACGCCAGTTTTGAGGACGCGGTTCTGAAAGCCGATGGCGCTGTGCTGGTTGATTATTGGGCAGAGTGGTGTGGCCCCTGTAAAATGATCGCTCCGGTGTTGGAAGAGATCGCGAAGGAATACGGTGACAAGCTCAAGGTGTGTAAGCTAAATATCGATGAGAACGCCGAAACGCCACCCAAATTCGGTATCCGCGGTATTCCAACGTTGATGCTGTTTAAGGACGGTAACGTTGAAGCGACCAAAGTTGGTGCGCTGTCCAAATCGCAGCTGACCGCATTCCTCGACAGTAACATCTAAGCAGACTGATCCGGCATCCGGCACGTCGCCGGTTGCCGCTCTTCAGACCGATCCCGCAGTATTGACCAAACAATCCATGCAACGGATGTTGCATTCACCTCCATAAATGGCGAGAATAACTTGGTCCAGCCCACAGGGCAGTGGCTCCGTTCCCAGATCTCCCCTCTCGACCATTCCATTTACCAGTCGCCGTGCGCGCCTAGACATATATGCTATGAATCTCACAGAACTAAAAACAAAGTCCGTTTCTAATCTTTTGACCATCGCCGCCGACATGGGGCTGGATAATCTGGGACGTTCCAGAAAACAGGATGTCATCTTCTCTATCCTGAAAAAACATGCCAAAAGTGGCGAAGATATCTACGGCGATGGTGTGCTGGAGATTCTGCAGGATGGTTTTGGCTTTTTGCGATCAGCCGACAGCTCCTACCTGGCCGGCCCGGATGACATTTATGTATCTCCCAGCCAGATCCGCCGTTTTAATCTGCGCAAGGGCGATACTATCGCCGGTAAGATTCGTCCCCCTAAAGAGGGCGAGCGTTATTTTGCCCTGCTGAAGGTCGATGAAATCAACTTCGATCGCCCCGAGCAGGCCAAAAACAAGATTCTGTTTGAAAACCTGACACCGCTGTTCGCCCAGACGCGTCTGCATATGGAGATCGGTAACGGTAGTACGGAAGATCTCACCGCACGGGTTATCGATCTGGCGTGTCCGATGGGTAAAGGTCAGCGCGCGCTGATCGTTTCTCCGCCAAAGGCGGGTAAAACGTTAATGCTGCAGAATATCGCAAGCTCCATCACCCGTAATAATCCCGAGTGTCACCTGATTGTTCTGCTGATCGATGAGCGCCCGGAAGAAGTTACCGACATGCAGCGCACCGTGCGTGGTGAAGTCGTGGCCAGCACCTTCGATGAGCCCCCTGCACGCCATGTACAGGTGGCCGAAATGGTGCTCGAAAAGGCCAAACGCCTGGTTGAGCATAAAAAAGATGTGGTTATCCTGCTCGATTCGATCACCCGCCTGGCCCGTGCATACAACACCGTGATCCCGTCTTCCGGTAAGGTACTGACCGGTGGTGTCGATGCCCACGCGTTGGAGCGCCCCAAGCGTTTCTTTGGTGCGGCGCGCAACATCGAGGAGGGCGGTAGCCTAACCATTATTGCTACCGCGCTGGTGGATACCGGTTCGAAGATGGACGAAGTCATCTTCGAAGAATTTAAAGGTACCGGTAACTCGGAAGTGCATCTGGATCGCAAGGTTGCCGAGAAGCGCATCTTCCCGGCCATCAATATCCGTCGTTCGGGTACCCGCCGTGAAGAGCTGCTGACCACCGAAGACGAGCTGCAGCGGATGTGGATTCTGCGCAAGCTGCTGCATTCGATGGAAGACTCGGCGGCGATCGAGTTTATTATCGATAAGCTCAAAGATTTTAAGACCAATGACGAATTCTTTATGTCGATGAAGCGCAAGTAGCGCACTCTGCACATCCAGAAGGGTAAGCGCTGTCTTACCCTTTTTTTTGCCTGGAGTTTTCCTTCGTTTTTCTTTGGATAACAAGACCTGTTTATCACTCACAGGTTACACTGCGTACCTGACTGCATTGGTAGGAATTGCATGAAATACTCTGATCTGCGCGATTTTATCGAATCTCTGGAGGCTCAGGGTGAGCTGAAGCGGATTTCTGTGGAAGTTGACCC
>JBFGZS010000030.1:0-54025 GCA_041586615.1 Motiliproteus sp.
GCCGGTTTTGTTGAATAGCGCGCTATCGACCAGTTTTTTTTTGCGGCTTTTATAGACATTACACCGCCAGCATAGACAATACAGGGTCCAGGTTTGCACAACACAGAGGCCCTGTATCGCATGCTGTTGATGATCGATAACTATGACTCCTTTACCTATAACATCGTGCAGTATTTTGGTGAACTCGGCGCCGAC
The DNA here is from genome assembly GCA_041586615.1 of Motiliproteus sp. Taxonomy (GTDB): domain Bacteria; phylum Pseudomonadota; class Gammaproteobacteria; order Pseudomonadales; family Balneatricaceae; genus Motiliproteus. The sequence continues at coordinate 196 of JBFGZS010000030.1, forward strand.
GTCCGGGTGTACCGTAACGATGAGATCAGCATCGAGCAGATCGAAGCGCTGAACCCTGACCAGCTGGTTATCTCGCCAGGGCCCTGTACGCCGAATGAAGCGGGCATTTCAGTGGCGGCGATCGAACATTTTGCCGGTAAACTGCCCATACTGGGGATCTGCCTCGGCCACCAGAGTATTGCCCAGGCGTTTGGCGGCGAGATTGTCCGCGCCGGGCAGGTCATGCATGGCAAGGTGTCGGCGGTGTATCACCGCAGCGAAGGGGTGTTTGCCGGATTGAGTAACCCGTTTAATGCGACCCGTTATCACTCGCTGGTTATTCGCCGCGATACCCTACCTGACTGCCTTGACGTTACCGCCTGGACCGAGACCGAGTCGGGTGGCATCGAGGAAATCATGGGGGTTCGGCATAAAACGCTGGATATTGAAGGCGTTCAGTTTCATCCCGAATCTATTTTGACCGAAGCGGGCCATGACATGCTGGCGAACTTCTTGAAACGCCGCTGACCACGGCCGCTTTTCGTTAAGCGGTTAGCGCGCCGATTGTTACTGATCGTTTAAAAAAACAATCTATTAGAAAGCAACCAGGTAGAAGCAGTCAGGTAGAAAGCCAGCCCCGAACCTATTAGCCGAACAACCGAAAGAAGGAGCCGTACCAATGCTGATTCAAGCCGCCCTGGCCGCGTTAATCGACCGTCAGGACCTGAGCCATGATGAGATGGAATCCGTGATGCGTCAGATCATGGGAGGGGATGCGACGGCGGCGCAGATCGGCGGCTTCTTGATTGCCCTGCGGATGAAAGGCGAAACGGTGGATGAGATTACCGGTGCGGCTCGGGTGATGCGTGCGCTGGCGACACCCGTGACCGTGCGGGGCGAACATGTCGTCGATACCTGCGGTACCGGCGGTGACGGTGCCGGTGTTTTCAATATTTCAACGGCCTCGGCCTTCGTGGTCGCGGCTGCCGGTGGGCAGGTTGCCAAACACGGTAACCGCTCGGTTTCCAGCACGACCGGTAGCGCCGATCTGCTCGAAGCCGCGGGCGTTAACCTGATGCTGACGGCTGCGCAGGTTGGACGCTGTGTCGAGGAGCTGGGGGTTGGTTTTATCTTTGCGCCGGCGCACCACGGCGCCATGAAATATGCCATTGGGCCTCGCCGGGAAATGGGGGTTCGTACCGTATTTAACGTGCTGGGGCCACTGACCAATCCCGCCGGTGCGCCGAATCAGGTATTGGGTGTGTTTAGCCGGGAGCTGGTGCGGCCCCTGGCGGAGGTGCTGCAGCGTCTGGGGAGCCAGCATGTTTTGGTGGTGTATGCCGCCGATGGGCTGGATGAGATCAGCATCGCCGCGCCGACCTATGTCGCCGAACTGAAAGATGACCGGATTGAGGAATATACCCTGACCCCCGAGCAATTTGGCCTTGCGCGTCAGGCGCTGGATACGCTGGTGGTTGCGGATGCGGCCAGTAGTCTGGCGCTGGTACGCAGCGTGCTGGCGGGTCAACAAGGCCCGGCGGCGGATATTGTCCAGCTCAATGCCGGCGCGGCGATCTATGCGGCCGGCCTGGCATCGAGCCTCGAAACGGGCGTTGCCCGCGCTGGCGAATTGCTGGCGAGCGGCGTTGCACTGAAAAAACTCGAAGCCTTGGTGGCCTTGAGCCAGCGTCTGTCCTGAGACTTGCCCCTGCTTCTTTGTTTTGCCGTCGTGTACGGCGAGTAAGGGCGAGGGGTGATAGTGAAGTAATTGCGGAGTTGTAATCAGTTATGAGTACCCCGACTATTCTAGTGAAAATCCTTGAGCGCAAGCGGGAAGAGGTCGCCGAACGGCGAGCCAGAACCCATATAGAGGTGCTTAAGGAGCGGATCGAAGCCAACCGCTATAACGATCAGCGCCCGCGTGGCTTTATCCGCGCCATGGAGCAGGCGCTGGCCGAGGGGCGTTCTGCGGTCATCGCCGAGGTGAAAAAAGCGTCACCGAGTAAAGGGGTTATCCGCGCCGACTTTGATCCTGCCGCCATTGCGCGCAGCTATGAAGCGGGAGGCGCCTGTTGTCTGTCGGTGCTGACCGATATCGATTTTTTCCAGGGCAGTGATGCCTACCTGCAGGAGGCCCGTGCCGCCTGCTCGTTGCCGGTTATCCGCAAAGATTTTATTGTCGATACCTACCAGGTCTGGGAAGCACGGGCGCTGGGCGCGGACTGCATTTTGCTGATCGTCGCTGCCCTGGCCGATGCGCCTTTGCGTGAACTGCACGATCTGGCGCGTAATCTGGGGATGGACGTCTTGATTGAAGTGCACGATGAGGTTGAGTTGGCGCGGGCGCTGCAGCTGGATACGCGTTTGGTCGGCATTAATAATCGCAACCTGCATACCTTTGAACTGAGTATCGACACGACGTTTACACTGCTCGATAAGATACCGGCCAACCGAATTGTCGTCACCGAGAGCGGTATTCTACGCCCTGAGGATGTGGCCGCCATGCGCGCGCATCAGGTCGATGCGTATCTGGTTGGCGAAGCGTTTATGCGCGCCGAAGACCCCGGTCGCCAATTGCAGCTTCTGTTTGCCCGTTGAAGCACTAACCGCTCCTGAGTCGGGTGCTGCCGGCGGATGTTGGGGGCGCTGTTTCAGGGCTTTTTTTGATCCTCGTATTATTAACCGTGGTTGAGTGACTATGAATGTAACGATTACCTGGGGTGGCGACGCCAAATTTGTCGGTGAAACCGGATCTGGTCACCAGATAACCATGGACGGCCCCGCCGACCATGGCGGGCAGAATCAGGGGCCGCGGCCGATGGAGATGCTGCTGCTGGGGCTGGGTGGTTGTACCAGCTTCGATGTGATGAGTATCTTGAAGAAGACCCGTCAGGATGTCGTCGATTGCGTGGCGCAGATCCGTGCAGAGCGTGCCGATGCGGTTCCGGCGGTCTTTACCAAGATCCATGTCCACTTTGTGGTCAGCGGCCGCAAGCTTAAAGCGGCGCATGTACAGCGCGCGGTTGCGTTGTCGGCGGAACAGTATTGTTCGGCCTCGATCATGTTGGAGAAAGGTGGCGTAGAAGTTAGCCACGACTATGAAATCGTCGAAGTAGACTGATACTGGCGGTGGTGAAAGGGGGGGGGGGCTGTTTGGCTGCCCCAGGGGAACGTTGACGGTTCGTCAGTACCGGCGTGAATTTTTGCGCCGGTATAAGCCGCGGTTAACGGTTTCTGCTAGGTCGTAGTTATCACTTATTGCAGGGCGTGGCCGTAGCGCAGCGCGGGGCGCTCGGACGTTTTATTCAGGTTGCGGAGTTTTTCTACCAGGCGCCAGTTCTGTTGTGCACGGACCAGGTCGCTGTCATCACGGGCAACCTGTTCCTGCAGCGAAGAATAGGTTGTGCTGGGTAGAGACAGGTATTCACTGCCTAGTTTGACCATCTCTAGATACCAATCCATCGGATGCAGGTCCACGTCGACACGTTCCTCTTCGGCGCGGTAGAAGAAACAGTCCAGAAGTTCGTTTTCTACTGAGACACGGATCTCCTGACGTTGATATCCCCCTTCCCAGCGATCAAGCATCGATGCTTGCAGCGGTGTTAATTGGTACAGAGCCCCAAAAGCTGTGCTGCCTTGCCCGGGGACGAGGTCGCATTTGGCCGAGCTGTCGGCGCCGCGCTTATGAAAGCAGAGCTGCCAATTGTCGAGCTTAATAACGGCCAGCGGCGTTACGGGTTCAAGCCGTTCGCTTAACCGTGCAGGATGAAGATTGGAGCCGAAGGCTAAATAGTAGAGGGTATGACTCATAGACGCATTTCTGTTACGGCTGAGCGGCGAACACGCGTCCTTGTTGTTGCTGCTGAGAGGTTGTAGGAGATACTGCTATGGACGTCGTACGTTGCCGACCCTAGGGGTGCAGCGCAGCATTTTTCCATTCAGAGAAAGCCATACTATAGGAAATTGGCTGGTTTTTGTACCGTTGTTCCGTTATTAGGTTATAAGCAAAGAAATAGAGGCCCCGCAACGCGCGCAACGTCGCGCGGTTGCACCAGCCTGGAGGGGCGATGGGCAGATAGGCAGGGGATACCTATCTGCCCTGTTCGGTATTACATATCGTCGAACCAGTCGTCGAGTTGGCTCATCTTCTTGCGCTCAAAATAATCTTCGATGCCGCGACGGACGTCCAGCCGCCCCCAGCTACGTTCATATTCAGCGCCGGGGCCACTGAAATCATCATCGAAATCAAATTCGATCGCTTCGGCTTCCTGGTGTTGTTCTGACCTGTTCACTCTTGGGCTCCTGAGTGGTTGCTACAGAACTTGATTAAAACGCCAGAGATCCTGGTCTGTAAAACGAAATATTTTGTTCATCAGTTGCAGAATTTTTGATGATTGCACGCTGGGCGCGGCGCAAGGGGGTTCCGGGTGGGTCTGGCCGCCGGGCTGAGCGCGGCGGCGCGGATGCTGTGCTGGCGGTTTTACGGCGTTGGTCGCGCGTCGGTCGAAGGTTGTCCGCCTCCTGTCGTCCTGGTTCTGTCGTTCTATCATCCTGTAGCCGACCGGCAGGAAGAAATACGGCAGCACGAAGGCTGCCGTTTGGTGGTGTGATCTGACGATCAGTCGCAGAGCGCGTCGAGCTTTTGTTTCAAAATTCCTGTCACCTGCCCCGGATTGGCTTTGCCTCCCGAGGCTTTCATCACTTGGCCCATAAAGAAGCCCAGCATCTTGCCGCGCTTCTCCACCGGTGCCGCCTGGTACTGTCCGACCTGTGCAGTGCTACGACCAATCACCTCGTCGACGATCTTTTCGATCGCACCGCTGTCGGTGACCTGCTTCAGGCCTTTGGCATCGATCACCGCGTCGGCGCTGCCTTCGCCGGCCCACATCGCTTCAAATACCTTCTTGGCGATGTTGTTGGAGATGGTGTTGTCCTTGATCCGCAACAGCAAACCGCCCAGGTGGTCGGCGCTGATGGGGCATTGGTCGATACTCAGGTCGTTGCTGTTCAGGTGTTTTGACAGCTCGCCCATCACCCAGTTGGCGGCCAGTTTGGCATCGCCGGCATGGTTGGCGACCTGCTCGAAGTAATCGGCCAGGTTGCGGTAGGCGGACAGCACGCTGGCGTCGTATTCGCTGAGTTCAAAGTCGCGTTGGAAGCGCGCCCGGCGTGCATCGGGTAGCTCGGGCAGGGTCGCCCGTACCGCGGCGATATAGGCGTCGTCGATAACGATGGGCAGCAGGTCGGGGCAGGGGAAGTAGCGGTAGTCGTTGGCTTCCTCTTTGCTGCGCATGGAGCGGGTCTCGTCCTTGTCGGCGTCGTAGAGGCGGGTGGCCTGGATCACGCGTCCGCCATCTTCGATCAGGTCGATCTGCCGGGCGATCTCGCCCTTGATCGCTTTCTCGATAAAGCGGAACGAATTGATGTTTTTCGTCTCGGTACGGGTGCCGAACTCCGTCTGGCCTTTGGGACGAACCGAGACGTTGCAGTCGCAACGGAACGAGCCCTGAGACATGTCGCCATCGCAGATGCCGAGTGTGGTGACGATGGCGTGGATCTTCTTGACGTAGGCCACCGCCTCTTCAGCGCTGCGCATATCCGGCTCGGAGACGATCTCCAGCAGCGGCGTCCCGGCCCGGTTCAGGTCGATACCGGACATGCCAGGAAACTGGTCGTGCACGGACTTGCCGGCATCCTCTTCCAGATGAGCACGGGTCACGCCGATGCGCTTGTGTTCACCATTGGCCAGCTCGATATCGATATGGCCGATGCCGACGATCGGATGGAACAGCTGGCTGGTCTGGTAGCCCTTGGGCAGGTCGGGGTAAAAGTAGTTCTTGCGGTCAAAGATCGACTTAGGATGGATCTTGGCGTCGATCGCCAGCCCGAACATCACCGCCATGCGCAGTGCCTCGGCGTTGAACACCGGCAGGGTGCCGGGCAGTGCCAGATCGACCGCGCAGGCCTGCGTGTTAGGCGCGGCGCCGAAGGCGGTGCTGGCGCCGGAAAAAATCTTGGATCGTGTGGACAGCTGGGCGTGGATTTCCAGCCCGATTACCGCTTCCCATTCCATCGTTGTGTAACCTCTTCAATACCGGTGCTGACGGCCGGATGCCCGTGTGGGCGGCCGGCGCTGCTGTGTTAGGCGCGGCCCTGTTAGATGCCCGCGGGAGTCTGGGTGTGCCAGTCGGTGGCGAGCTGGAATTGATGCGCCGCGTTGAGCAGGCGCTGTTCGGCGAAGTAGTTGCCGATCAGTTGCAGTCCCACCGGCAGGCCGGCAGCCTGGCCGCAGGGGATCGACATGCCGGGCAGACCCGCCAGATTCAGGGAGAGGGTGAAGATATCTTCCATGTACATGGCGATCGGGTCGTTGCTCTTTTCGCCGATCCGGAATGCGGGGTGCGGCGTGGTCGGTCCCAGGATCAGGTCGACCTCGTTGAGGGCGGCGACAAAATCCTGCTGAATCAGACGGCGGATCTGCTGGGCCTTCTTGTAGTAGGCGTCGTAGAAGCCCTCGGACAGGGCGTAGGTGCCGACCATGATACGGCGTTTAACTTCGGCGCCAAACCCTTCACCGCGCGAGCGCTTGTACAGGTCTTCCAGATCGACCGGCGCTGCGCAACGGTGACCGTAGCGCACGCCGTCGAAGCGCGACAGGTTGGAGGAGGCCTCCGCCGGTGCGATGATGTAGTACGCGGGAACCGACAGCCCGGTGTTGGGCAGGCTGATCTCCTTGGTGGTCGCGCCCAGAGCCTCGAACTGCTTGACGGCGTCCTGGACCCGCGCCGCAATCTCGGTGTTGAGGTCGGTGCTGAAATACTCCCTGGGCAGGCCGATACGCAAGCCCGTGAGCGGTTTATCCAGTTCAGCGCAGAAATCCGGCACCGCTTCTTGCGAACTGGTGGAGTCGTTGGGATCGAACCCGGCCATCACGTTCATCATCAGGGCAGCGTCTTCGGCGCTGCGGGCCATCGGTCCGCCCTGGTCCAGCGAGGAGGCGAAGGCGATCATGCCAAAGCGTGATACGCGCCCGTACGTGGGCTTGAGGCCGGTGATGCCGCACAGGGCCGCGGGCTGGCGAATCGAGCCGCCGGTGTCGGTGCCCGTCGCGGCCGCCGCCAGTTGGGCGGATACCGCCGCCGCCGAGCCGCCGGAGGAGCCGCCGGGGACGCAGTCGGTGTTCCAGGGGTTGCGCGATGGGCCGTAGAAACTGCTCTCGTTGGAGGAGCCCATGGCAAACTCGTCCATGTTGGTCTTGCCCAACGTCACGGCGCCGGCGGCATTGAATTTCTCGATCACCGTGGCGTTATACGGAGCGATAAAGTTATCCAGCATCTTCGAGCCACAACTGGTGCGCTGACCCAGGGTGCAGAAGATATCCTTGTGCGCCAGCGGAATGCCGGTGAGCGGCGTGGCATCGCCGGCGGCGAGGCGGGCATCGGCCGCGGCGGCCTGGCGCAGCGCCAGTTCGTCGGTGATGGTGATAAAGCTGTTGTAGGTCGAATCGAGTTGAGCGATCCGGTCCAGATAGGCGCGGGTCAGCTCAACGCTGGAAAACTCGCCGGCGCGCAGCCCTTGTGCCAGTTCGGCAATGGTCTTGTTAAACATCGGTGCTTTTTAACCCCTGTGACAAAATCGGTATCCAGATGTGCGTGATGCGCGCGTCAAAAACGGGACGGCGGCTGGCCAATGGGCTATTCGATCACCTTGGGGACCAGGAACAAGCCGTCTTCGACCGCGGGCGCGTTCTGCTGCAGTTGTTCACGCTGATTCGTCTCGGTGACCTGGTCTTCACGCAGACGTAGCACCGCGTCCAGCGGGTGGGCCATGGGCTCTACCGCGGCGGTGTCGACGGCCTGCATCTGGTCGACCAGATCGAGGATATTGGACAGATTCTGCGTGTACTCGGGGATGGCGGCCTCGTCGATCTGCAGGCGGGCCAGATGAGCGATTTTCTCCACATCGGAACGATCGAGTGACATAAATAGATCCAAACAGTAATAGTGACGTGATAAAGAGGGGTAACCGTACCACATTTGCTGCTTGCTCTAAATCCCTGCCGTTGCTAGAGTTAGCCGTTTACGCAGATCTCCCCTTGATTGTATTCACCTAGCAGCGAAACTGGTCCATGTTTAAAAAATTGCGCGGTATGTTTTCCAGTGATCTTTCGATCGACCTGGGGACGGCCAACACCTTGATTTATGTCCGAGACAGGGACGTGGTGTTGGACGAACCCTCTGTGGTGGCGATCCGCCACAGCGGTAATCACAAGTCAGTTGTCGCTGTGGGAACTGACGCCAAGCGCATGCTGGGCAGAACGCCGGGTAATATTACGGCCATTCGGCCGATGAAAGATGGTGTTATCGCCGACTTTCACGTCACCGAGAAGATGTTGCAGTACTTTATCAATAAAGTGCATGAAAATTCTTTTTTGACACCCAGCCCACGCGTCCTGATCTGTGTGCCTTGTAAGTCGACCCAGGTCGAGCGCCGGGCCATCAAAGAATCGGCACTGGGTGCCGGCGCCCGCGAGGTGTATCTGATCGACGAACCTATGGCGGCGGCGATCGGTGCAGGCTTGCCGGTTGAAGAAGCCACCGGCTCCATGGTGGTGGATATCGGTGGCGGGACCACCGAAATCGCGATTATCTCTCTCAACGGTATCGTGTACGCGGAATCCGCTCGCGTCGGGGGTGACCGTTTTGACGAGTCTATCGTCACCTATGTGCGCCGCAACTACGGCAGCCTGATTGGTGAAGCGACCGCCGAACGTATCAAGAAAGAGATCGGCACCGCTTATCCCAGTGGTGATGTGCTGGAAATTGATGTGCGCGGCCGTAATCTGGCCGAAGGTATTCCACGCAGTTTTACGCTGAACAGTAACGAGATCATGGAAGCCTTGCAGGAGCCGCTGTCGGCTATTGTGCAGTCGGTGAAAAGTGCCCTCGAGCAGTGCCCGCCCGAACTGGCGTCCGATATCGCCGAAACCAGCATCGTGCTCACCGGTGGTGGCGCGTTGTTGCGTGATATCGACCGGCTACTGGCGGAAGAAACCGGTTTATCGGTGATCGTGGCAGAAGATCCCCTGACCTGCGTCGCCCGTGGTGGTGGTCGTGCGCTGGAGATGATTGACAAGCACGCCTTCGAGTTACTGGCGACCGACTAATTCCTATGCTGGATCATCGCTTGTCCTGCCTGGTTGCGTTTTCCTGTCGCCCCGTGTTCTGCTGGGCGGCGGAGGTGTCCCATTAAGCCTATTTTTAAAGGCCGGTCGGCGCGATCCAGTCTGATACTGATCTTTTCTCTCTCCTCTTTGCTGATTTTCGCCGATCTTTACTGGTCGTCCATGAAGCATTACCGGGGTTATCTGACCCTGGCGGTAACCCCGGTGCAATGGTTCGTCGATGCGCCTTCGCGCATGTGGACGCAATTGGACCAGTTGGTGGCAAACCGTGATGACCTGCAGTTGGAGAACAGCCGGCTGCAGTCCGACCTGCTTATTCTGGCGCGTAAATTGCAGCGTCTGGATAGTCTCAATATTGAAAATGCTTATTTGCGGGAGCTGCTTGGCGCACGCAGCAAGGTCGATGACCGGGTACAACTGGCCGAGCTGATTGGTGTAAACCCCGATACCTTTATCCATCAGGTGGTGATTAATCGCGGCTTGCGCGATCAGGTTTTTATTGGTCAGCCGGTACTCGATTCTGGCGGCGTAATGGGGCAGGTCGTCGAAGTCGGCCCCTATACATCGCGGGTCTTGATGGTTAGCGACACTCAGCACGCCATACCGGTGCGGGTTAACCGCAGCGGATTTCGCGCCGTGCTGCTCGGCAAAGGTGATCTGAAGGAGCTGGAGCTTGATCATGTCCCGGATACGGCGGATATTCAGGTGGGCGACCTGCTGATCAGCTCGGGGCTGGGGCAGCGTTTTCCGGCCGACTATCCGGTGGCTGAGGTGACCGAAATTCGCCATGATCCGGGCCGTCCTTTCGCGCGCATCAAGGCCCGCCCTACCGCACGACTGGATAAGAGCCGGCATGTGCTGCTGGTTTTTCAGTCACCTCAACCGGTCTGGGAGCCTTCGCCGGGCGAGGCGCCCCTTACGGTCTCAGTCCCCGCTGCGTCGAGCATCGCGTCTGCCGCGATCAAAAGCGCAACGCCCACCGTTCCGAAGAAGGATCTCTGATGGTCGCCGCGGCTGCACACCGGACCTGGATTATTCTGCTGACATTGCTGCTGGCGCTGATGCTGGGCGCGCTGCCGATGCCGGAGGCGTTTGAGTGGGGGCGGCCGGAGTGGGTGGCGCTGACCCTGATTTACTGGTCGCTGGCCCTGCCGCATCGTGTCGGTCCTTGGTGGGGCTGGGTCGTCGGGCTGTTGGTGGATATCCTGCATGGCAGTTTGCTGGGGGTACATGCCCTGTCGCTGGCGTTGATCGTTTATGTGACCGGCCGGCTCTACCTGCGGATTCGCATGTTTCCTGTCTGGCAGCAGGCCTGGTTGGTTCTGGTGTTGGTCGGCATTCATCAGATGTTACTGCAGTGGGCGCAGACCCTGACGGGGAATGGCGCGGAAGGCCTGGCGTTTTTGCTACCGTCGCTGGTCAGCGCCGTGATCTGGCCCTGGATCTTTGTGGTATTGCGCGGTGTTCGCCGCGCCCTGCGGGTCTCCTGATGACAACGGATAACGCTATAAACGCCGTTTCTGTGCTGGCCGGCAGGTCCGACTCGTCTGAATTGATCCTGGCATCGGCATCGCCGCGCCGTCAGGAGCTGCTGACACAGATCGGCGTCCGTTATCGCGTCTGTCCCGTAGATATCGATGAGCGCCCACGTACGGGTGAAACACCGCGCGCTTACGTCCTGCGATTGGCGCGGGACAAAGCCCGTCGCGGTTTTTCAGCCAGCGCTACGGCCGGTTGGGCGCTGGGCAGCGATACCACGGTCGTTTGTGAGGAACAAATTCTCGGTAAACCCCAGGATGCGGCCCACGCCTGTGCCATGCTTGAGTTGCTCTCGGGGCGCACGCATCAGGTGCTCACGGCTGTCGCACTGGCACAGGGGGAACGCCTGATCGATTGTGTCGTCCAAACCGATGTGACCTTCCGGCCGATCAGCCGCGAAGAGATCGCGGCGTATTGGGCCAGTGGCGAGCCCGCGGATAAGGCCGGTGGCTATGGCATCCAGGGGTTTGGTGCGGTCTTTGTCGCACACCTGGCGGGCAGTTATTCCGCCGTTGTCGGGCTGCCCCTGCAGGAAACGGCGCAGTTGTTACGCCAAGCCGGTGTTACTATCTGGTCGGTATAAGTGGGTCGGCTGGCGGATTAACGACAGAGGACTTTGAAGGCTAAGGATATAAACGGGCCGAGGTCCGACTACCGTATTGAGGGATATATGCGTATGGGCGAAGAAATACTGATTAATTTCACGCCGATGGAGACACGGGTCGCGGTCATCGAGAACGGAATGCTGCAAGAGGTCTATATCGAGCGAGTCGATAAGCGCGGCATTGTCGGTAATATTTACCAGGGCAAGGTCGTGCGGGTCCTGCCGGGCATGCAGGCGGCCTTTGTCGATATTGGTCTGGAGCGTGCTGCGTTTATTCATGTTGCCGAACTGGTTCCAAACGGTCATCACAGCCCTGAAGAGCGCCCTAGCCCCGAGCCCTCCATCAGTACGGTGCTTCGCGAAGGGCAGTCGCTGGTGGTACAGGTCACCAAGGACCCGATCGGTACCAAAGGCGCCCGGCTGACGACGCATATCTCGATACCCTCCCGTTATTTGGTGTTTATGCCCAGCAGCAACCACGTTGGCGTATCACAACGTATTGAAAGTGAAGACGAACGCAATCGATTGCGGGCCATTATTACCGATGAATTAACGGCGGATGGCGAGATCGAAGGCGGCTTTATTTTGCGTACGGTCTCGGAAGGCGCCAATGACGATGATATTCGTGCCGACAGCAAGTTTCTCTACCGGCTGTGGAAGCGTATCCAGGAACGCATGAAGAATGCACAGGCGCCCAGTGTTATCCACGAAGACCTGCCACTGGAGATACGCATCCTGCGTGACGTCGCCTATCCGGTGGTCGAACGGATCCGTATCGACTCCCGTGAAACCTATCAAAAAGCGCAGGAATTTGTCTCGGCGCTGGTGCCTGAGATTGCCGACCGGCTCGAATACTACCCTGGCGAACGCCCAATCTTTGATCTTTACAATATCGAAGAGGAGATCCAGAAAGCACTGGGGCGCAAGGTCGAACTCAAATCGGGCGGCTATCTGATTTTTGATCAGACCGAGGCGATGAGCACCGTGGATGTGAACACCGGTGGTTATGTCGGCCACCGCAACCTTGAAGAAACTATCTTCAAGACCAATCTGGAAGCGGCGACGGCTATCGGGCGTCAGTTGCGACTGCGTAATCTTGGCGGCATCATCATTATTGATTTTATCGATATGGAAGATCGCGAGCATCAACGCCAGGTGCAGCGAACGTTGGATCGAGCCCTGGAAAAAGATCATGTCAAGTGCAAAGTAACCGGCGTCTCGGACTTGGGGCTGATCGAGATGACCCGCAAAAGGACCCGTGAGAGTCTGGAGCAACTGTTGTGTGAGCCCTGCAGTCTGTGTCAGGGGCGCGGTAGCATCAAAACACCGGAAACCGTCTGTTATGAGATATTTCGCGAAATTCTACGCGAGGCCCGTGCTTACGACACCGAGACCTATATGGTCATCGCGGCCGAATCGGTGGTCGATCGCCTGATCGATGAGGAGTCGGGGCGGGTGGCCGATCTGGAAGCCTTTATTGGCAAAACCATCCAGTTCCAGGTCGAATCGCACTACTCTTCGGAGCAGTTTGATATCGTCCTGCGCTAACTCGGGTCATGACCGTGCGTCGTCTCTGTCGTTCAGCCTGGCAATGCTGCAAGTACAGCGTGCTGGCGCTGCTTCTACTGGTTGCGCTACTCAGCGTAACGCTGCGGCTATTTGTTAACCAGCTTCCTGAATATAAATCCACGCTCGAGACGCTGATGAGTGAACGCAGCGGCTACAGCGTTCAGATCGAGTCGGTCAGCGGCGGCTGGGGACCGCTCGTCGGTAAGCTTCATCTCTCGGGCATTACCCTGAGTGATCCGGAACGGGGGCCGGTGCTGGAAATCGCGGCGGCGGATATGCAGTTACACCTGCTCGCGAGCCTGATGCAGGGCAGGGTGGTGTTTAAGCGTATCTATCTGGATAAGCTGGTACTCGCGCTGTCCCGGGACAGTAAAGGGCGTTGGCAGCTTCAAAGTAGCGCCGCCGCAACAGAGCTGGATCAGCGTATCGCGCTGACCGATGAGGCGGCGAGTAGGGCAGTGACCGAGCTGCTGGGCCTGTTACTGACGCAGCGCGAGATCCACCTCAGCAACAGCCTGCTGCGGATCGATCTGGGCGAGGGGCGTCAGCTCCCGGTGCATGAATTCAATGTACACCTGCAACAACGGGGCCGTGACAACCTGATCCGCGGTGACATTCGCTTACTCGGCAGTAAGCGCACCGCGCTGGCGTTTCTGGCCCAGAGCCGTGGCGCTGTCGAGGAACCGGCATTCAATGGGCGCTTTTACCTGCATGTACCACCGGCTTCCCAGACCTATTGGCTAGCGGCGCTGCCAGCCTTTAACGGCACCGTCAATAGCCTGTCGGCGGGTGCTGAGTTATGGGGGAGCTGGCAAGGTTCGCACTTGAAGCACCTGCGGGGTGATTTATCACTGAGCGAACTGGATTGGCACCATGACGCTGCCCGCCTTGATCTGCGGGATGTGGCGGCGCAGCTTCAGCTGCTGCGTGCCGATACCGGCTATGAACTGCAGCTCGATGAGCTTCGCGGCAAGGTGCAAGGGCTCGCCTTACCCCTGGCGCGCCTTCATCTGGGGCGGGATGCCGACAGTTGGTCGCTGCTGACCGATCAGGTGGATATCGGTGCCCTGTCGGCCATGCTGGAAACGCTATCCGTTGTCCCTGCACCGCTTCGCAACGCGCTGGGGGAGATGCAGCCGCATGGGCAGCTGCGGAACCTGCGTTTGCGCTGGCGAGATCAGCCTGACGAGATAGGCCAGCATCTGGCGCTCATGGCGGATATGCAGGCGCTGGGTGTTGCTGCCCGCGACGGGGTGCCGGAAATGCGCGGCGTCAGTGGTCGCTTAGCGCTTGGCGAGCGTGAAGGAAGAATCGACGTGAGCACGCAGGGGTTCTTCCTGAACTTCCCCGAACTGTACGCGCAGGGCTGGCAGTTTGATGCGGCCAGTGGTGTGGTGCGCTGGTCCGTTACTGATGACGGCGTCGATGTGGTGGGCGAGCGGTTACGGATGCGTAATGCCGGCTTGCAGGCCAGTGGTGGCTTCGCGTTGCATGCCAGCCCCAACGCACCGAGCGATAGTTCTCTCACGTTGATGATCGGCCTGGAAAACAGCGATGCGGCCCTGACAACAACACTGGTGCCGGACAAGGTCGTCTCCAGCGACCTGTTCCGCTGGTTGAGTGAGGCCGCTCTGCAAGGGCAGGTACGTGCCGGCGGCTTTCTGTTTCATGGGCCGTTGGACGAGAATGAGGGGCCGGCATCGATACAGCTGTTTGTGGACGCAGAGCAGGCTGCTGTGCGTTATCACCCCGACTGGCCCGCACTGTCTGCCGTCCAGGCGCGAACGTTGCTAAAAGATAGTTCGTTGTTGGTGGAGGCTCACGCTGGCCAGGCTTATGCCACCCAGATTGGCGGGGCCAGAATTGCCTGGTCTGACAGCGCTCCCTTGTCTGTGATGGCTACGCTGCAGGGACCGGCGGCCGATGGACGCAGAGTGTTGCTGGAGAGTCCGGTTGCCGATGCGTTGGGCGAGGCCTTTGCCGAATGGCAGTTGGCCGACGGGGCGGCGAGTACAGATCTGGATCTGTCTCTCGACCTGGACAGACCCGATCGCAGTCAGATTCGTGTTCGGAGTACGCTGCGCGATGTCCATTATTTCTCCCCGTCGCTGAACCTGGATTTTGCGGCACTGAATGGCACCCTGACGTTTACCGACACGCAGGGACTGCACGCCGCCCATATATCGGCGCGGTTTTTAGATCAGGCGGTGACGGCGCAGATACACAGCAATGCCGCAGGAACCCGTGTCACGCTGGCAGGACCGATAGAGATGCGCCGGTTGAACCGGTGGCTGGACTTGCCGGTGCTGTCCTTGCTATCGGGTACGACAGATTATCGGGCCGAGCTGGCGTTGTGTCAGGCCGTCCCAGGCTGTGGTGGCCTAACCGTTAACTCAGACTTACACGGGGTGGCGGCGGACCTGCCATTTCCCTTGCGTAAAGCCCCGGATGACCGGCGGGCGTTTACCCTGTCACTGCCGCTATCGGGGGGATCGGGGGAGGGTACACCCTGGCTGGATCTCAGCTACGGGGCTAATTTACGGCTGCTGCTGTCGCTGCAGGATGCGCAGGTGACGGGCGGTGACATCCTGCTGGGTCCGGGCGTCGAACCCCGGTGGCGCGGGGACGGTTTCACGATTCGCGGCCAGCTCGATTATGCTCATGCCGGGCAATGGCAGTCGCTGCTCAATCGCCTATTTTCCGCGCAGCCATCTACACAAGCATCTACACAAGCATCCGCGCAGCCATCTACACAAGCATCTACGCAGCAACGCCTCGCACGGCACCTGCGCATTCCCCCCCTGCTTGAGTCTGTCGGGCTGTCCGTCCAACGCCTTGATCTCTACGGGCAGGCGCTTGATCAGGTCCACCTTGACCTCATGCAACAGGAAAACGTGACGCTGTTGCAGGTCGATTCGCACCAGTTTCAAGCAGTGCTGCATGTTCCTTCGCAGGGGGGGGCGCCGGCGAAGCTAGAGATCGCGCGGCTGGCATTGCAGCACGCGGCCGAGCCATCGGTACCGGCAGAGCAGACAGCGCCATCACCTTATGTCCCGCAGCAGGATCTGCTGGCGGCCATTGACCCCGAAGCGGTGCCTGCGCTGAAGGTGGCGCTGCAGGCACTGTTCGTGAATAACAAACACTATGGCCAATGGCATTTTCAACTCCGGCCGGCAGTCGGCGGTGTGGATATCGCTGATATTCACGGTGATCTTCCCGGTCTGAGCGCGCTGGCAGACGTGCAATGGCGCCAGCGCGGCGCACCGACGGGGCAAGAAACCCACATGACATTCTCGTTACTTAGCCCACAGCTTGGCGATACCCTGCAGGCGTGGGATCAGGGGCGCGTGGTGGAGGCTGACTATGCATCGCTGAAAGGTGATCTAGTCTGGCCGGGGTCGCCATTGGGCTTCTCGCTGGCAGCCCTTGAGGGGGAGATCGACGTGCTGATTAAGGATGGGCGGATTCCCGAAGCGGGGACCGCGGGCGGCTCGTTGCGGCTGTTCGGGCTGCTCAACATGGAGGCGATCGGTCGGCGGTTGCGGCTGGACTTTTCCGATATGCTGAGTAAAGGACTAAGTTTTGATCGGCTTGGCGGGAGCTACGCGCTGCGTCAGGGCATCGCCCAGTCGTTGGCTCCCACGGAGTTTGAAGGACCATCGGCCGAGATTCAGATACAGGGCCAGATAAACCTGTTGGACCGGCGTCTTGAGCAGACGATGGCGGTCACATTGCCTATTGGTGGTAACTTACCGCTGGCGGCGATCTTGCTGGCCACGCCGCAGGTGGCAGGCGCGGTATTTTTGGTGGAGAAGCTGATCGGCAAACAACTGAAGAAATTTACAACGGTTCGCTACCGGGTCCATGGGCCCTGGGAGAATCCGATTGTCGAGCCGCTGGTGGCTGCAAGGCTGCCCGCGGCGTTCGATGATCCCATCGTGGAGCAATAAACAGGCTAGGTGCCTCAGTAGAAGCAGGCTTGCGCATTTCGCCGCACGGTGTATTTGGTTAAGATAAGTGTTTTAAAATCAGAGGGGTACAGGGTGTCGGGACAAACAGAAAAAAGCAGTCGCATGATTCGCAGAACCTTTCCGGTCGGACCGCTGCAGTGTAACTGTACCATTCTCGGCGATACCGTCACCGGACGTGCCATTGTGATCGATCCGGGGGGGGACGCGGAGCGGATACTGGCTGAGATCGAGCGCCTGAACGTGCAGGTTGTCGGTATCTACCACACCCATGCGCACCTTGATCATGTGCTGGCCGCCGGTGAGATCAAGGCGCGTACGGGGGCGCCCATCTACCTGCATAAAGAGGATGGATTCCTCTGGGATATGCTCGAGCAGCAGTGCCGCATGTTTGGGGTACCGTATCGCGCCCAGCCCAAGCCGGATCACTGGATTAGCGATGAGCAGTCTTTGCCCTGCGGCGATGGCGTTGCCTTGCATACGCCCGGGCATTCACCGGGTTCCACCAGCTTCTGGTTTGGCGATGAGAAGTTGCTGGTCGCTGGCGATACCCTGTTCCGGCGTTCAATTGGCCGCACCGATTTATGGGGCGGTGACTTTGACACCATCGAAAAATCGATACGTGAACGGCTGTTTACCCTGGATGAATCGGCGGTCGTTGTAACCGGCCACGGCCCGGAAACCTCCATTGGTGAAGAGCGGGATGAGAATCCGTTTATTCGTCGCTAAGTCATCGACGAAAGCCGGGCGAGTCGTTTAAGCAGAGGCGCTTATGCAGCAGGTAGCAGTGATACAGATGGTCAGCGGTCCTTCCTGGCAGGAAAACCTGCGCCAGGCCCGGCGTTTACTTGAAGAGGCTGCGGCGCAGGGAGCTGCACTGGCGGTCTTGCCCGAAAATTTTGCGGTGTTTAATGCCGGGCAGTTATTGCGCTGTGGTACGGCAGAACAGGACCGTCGCGGCCCCATCCGCCAGTTTATCGCGGCCCAGGCGGCCCGGCTTGGTATCTGGATTGTGGCGGGTTCCATACCGATCCTGAGTCAGAACGGTGACCGGGTCCGATCAGCCTGTATCGTCGTGGATAATGCGGGTCAGGAGCGGGCACGGTACGATAAGATCCACCTGTTTGATGTCGACGTTGCCGATGCCCAGTCGGCGTACCGCGAATCGGATCAGATCGAGCCCGGTGACGGCGTGGTCGCGTTGGATACGCCCGTCGGTCGGTTGGGACTGACGATCTGTTATGACCTGCGTTTTCCGCAGTTGTATCAGGCGTTGCTTGAAAAAGAGGTGGACCTGATTACGGTCCCGGCGGCTTTTACCTATGTCACCGGTGAGGCGCATTGGGATACGCTACTGCGTGCCCGTGCCATCGAAACCCAATGTTTTATTCTGGCCGCTAACCAGGGCGGTGCGCATAACGCCAAGCGTCGCACCTGGGGCCACTCGCAGATTATCGATCCCTGGGGGGAGGTCCTGGCCCTGCGGGAGCAGGGGGAGGGCGTCTTGCTCGCCCGTCTCGATCGTGACGAACAGGCGGCGTTGCGCCGCCGGATGCCGATCCGCATGCACCGCCGGCCGCTGTGAGTTGAACAGGGGCCGGCGTTCCGGTTTTTCCGGCGCCTGGGTCGCGGTTCAGGCCTCGTCAGCCAGTTCGCGTATGTATTTAAACAACTTGCGCGAGCTGGCGGGCGCTTTGTTCTGCGCGGCTTCTTTTTGCGCATTGCGGATCAGTTGGCGCAGGCGTTGACGGTCAGCGCTGGGGTTTTCGTGCATAAATTTATCCAGTGATTGATCATCACTGATCAGCCGGTCGCGCCAGATTTCCAGCTTATGAAAGTGCTGAGCGTTGGCGGCTGCACCGACTTCGTAGCGCTCGACAAAGGCCGTGACGGCGGCTTCATCTTCGTCCCGCATCAGCTTACCGATGTACTGCAGGTGTCGGCGCGAGGCCTCGTTTTGGGTAATACGCCGTGATTCACGCAGTGCCGCGTGCATAACATCGGAGATCGGTGCTTTAGCGCTGATGTCCGGCTTTAGAACCAGCAGTCGCTTTCCCAGCGCCTGCAGCGCTTCCATCTCGCGCTTAACCTGCGTTTTGCTTTTGATATATTCATCGCCGTCATCCGGCATATCTTCTTTAAAAAAATCGGTCATCCTGTATCCTCAGATAACATGTGACAAAGTGTCGATTATGACGTGTGTCGTGATCAGGCTACCGCGGGACGGTAACCGGAGCATGGGTTAGCACTGTGCTTCAGTGGGCCGACGCGAGTCGGTCCGTCAGTGCCTGTGCGTTAGCGTTACGCGGTGGATGCGCTCAGTCATGTGTCGCGCTCGCTAGACGTAAACGGTGTAAAGGCTACGCATAAAAGAGCGTCGCCAGGCCCAGGAAAGACATAAAACCCACGACATCGGTAATCGTGGTCAGCAGTACGCCGCCGGCCAGGGCCGGGTCGATCCCCCGCGCCTTAAGTATAATCGGTAATGCGGCACCACTCAGGGCGGCCACAATCAGGTTAATGATCAGGGCCGCCGCAATCAAGATGCCGATGCTTATATCCTGAAACCAGAGCGAGGCGGCTACCGCAACCACCAGTGCCCAGAGCACGCCATTCAATGCGCCGACAATCAATTCGCGGTTGATCAGCCAGCCCGCGTTGCTGCGGTCCACATGACCCAGCGCCATACCGCGAATCATCAGTGTTAGCGCCTGGCTGCCAGCAATACCGCCCATGCTGGCGACGATCGGCATCAGTATCGCTAGCGCCACAACTTTTTCGATGGTCGCTTCAAACAGGCCGATCACTGCAGAAGCAAGAAAGGCGGTCAGCAGATTAATGCCTAGCCACAACGCACGACGTTTGGTTGTACGCAAAATCGGCGCGAAGGTATCTTCATCTTCATCGAGCCCCGCCATACTCATCAACGAGTGTTCGGCATCTTCACGGATGACATCGACCACGTCATCGATGGTAATCCGACCCAACAGGCGTCCATCGTTGTCGATAACCGGTGCCGATACGAGGTCGTGCCGCTCAAACATCAGGGCGACCTCCGCATCATCCATATCGGCAGGAATCGGGCTGATATGCGTATGCATGATCTCGCGGACGGTGGTATTGGGATCATTCACCAACAGCGTGGTCAGGGGCAGGGTGCCAATATATTTGCCCTTGCGACCCACGACGATCAGGCTGTCGGTCATCTCCGGCAGCTCGGTATGCCGGCGCAGGTAACGCAGCGCGGTATCGACCGTGATATCGGGGCGGATAGTCACCATTTCGATGTTCATGAGTCCGCCGGCGCTGTCCTCCGGATAGGACAGTACTTGCTCGACCCGTTCGCGGTCTTGATTATCCATAGAATCAAGAACCTGGCGCATCACCGACTGCGGAAGCTGCTGCAGAACGTCCGCCACATCGTCGACATCCATGCCTTCGGTAGCGGCCAGCAGCTCTTGGGTGTTCATCTGGCTGAGGAAGTCGGCCTGGATATCATCGTTGAGGTGCTGAAGGACTTCGCCTTCGGATTCGCTTTCCAGCAAATTCCACAGGATTTCACGCTCTTTCGGCGGCGAGGACTCGAGCAGGTGAGCCACTTCTACGGGCAGCAGGGTCTGGTTCAGCAGCAGGCGTAGCTGCAGAAACTCCCCGCTGTCCAGCGCAGCATTGAGCGTATCGCGATGTGTGTTTCCGAGAGTCTGCACCATGTTCACTATCGCCAGAGATTCATTTGCCCACTGCGGCACGCAGGGCACTATAGGATTCTAGTCGCTCATGATGACCGTTGTGCATGCCAAGCCGGCGCGATTATAGCCTAACCGGAAGGCGGGTATAAGGTAGGGGCTACTCGCCTTCGCCGAAATAATCGTTGATCAGGGCTTCGATGGCATGGATGGCTTCCGCTTCGTCGTCGCCGTCGGCAAGCACATTCAGCACGGTTCCCTGGCTGGCTGCCAGCATCATGACCGACATGATACTTTTTGCATCGACCGCGCGACCGTTTTTTTCAAGTTTGATTGCGCTGGAGAAATTGTTGGTGAGGTTGATTAATTTGGCGGTTGCACGGGCGTGAAGGCCGAGTTTGTTTATGATGGTCAACTGCTTCTGAATCATGCGAGACCTCGGACGGACAGCTCTCTGTGCTTGACCAGTACATTATCCATAGATAATGCAAAATGACCAGCCAAGGTTTGGGCAAGAAACACCGAGCGGTGTTGTCCACCGGTACAGCCAATGCCTACCGTTAGGTAGCTGCGGTTGTTGGCTTCAAAATGCGGGATCCATTTTTCCAGGTAGGCCTGAATATCGCTCGCCATCTCCCGAACGGGCAGGCTTTGTTCAAGGTATTGTTTGACCGGCTGGTCGAGACCGTTGTATTTCCTTAATGCCGGATCCCAGTAGGGGTTCGGCAGGCAGCGCACGTCGTAGACCAGGTCTGCATCCAGCGGGACGCCATGCTTAAACCCGAACGATTGAAATTGCAGCGACAGCGCCTGGTTTTTGCGACCGACAACCCGCTCTTTAATCAGGTCGCGTAAGTCGTAGAGCCCCAGGCGGGTCGTATCCACGGTTAGATTGGCCAGATCGGCAATGGGCTCAAGCAGTTTGGCTTCCAGTTGGATCGCTTGTTGTAAGCCTTTGTCACCATCGGAGAGCGGGTGGCGACGTCGTGTGGCGCTGAACCGTTTGAGCAAGGTAACCGGCGATGCATCAAGATAAATAATGTCAACCTGGATGGCGGTCTTGCTCAGGGCGGTGATGACCTGGGTGAATTGATTTAATCCCGACGAGGTGTTGCGTGCGTCGATACTGACCGCCACGCCCTGTTTGTTCTCCATGGGATCAGTTTTGACCAGGTCGGACAATGCATGTAATAGCGCTACGGGCAGGTTATCGATGCAGTAAAAGCCCAGATCTTCGAGGGCTTGCAGGGCGGTACTCTTACCGGAACCCGATCGACCGCTGATGATAATGAGCTTCATGGCTATGTTCCCCTGCTAGGCGAGTGTCGATTGAAAGTTAACGGCCGCGTTGTAGAGTGCATCCGCATCTTCTGAGCGACGCAGGGCGCTGCGAAAGCTTTCCTGGCTGAAAAGCTCGGCGAGTCCTGCCAGGGTGTTCAGGTGCGCTTCGTGGGCCTCTGCGGGCACCAGAAGGACAAACAGCAGGTCAACCGGTCGGCCATCGATGGCATCGAAGTCGACCGGCTCGGGAAGCTTGACCAAGGCTCCCACGGCCTCCGTACAGGCTTCGAGCCGGCAGTGAGGGATCGCAATTCCTTCGCCGATACCGGTACTACCCAGACGTTCACGGGTGATCAACCCGGTGAAGATATCTTCGGCTTCCAGCGAATCCACCTGTGCGGCGATCAGTTCGCTGGCGTTTTCCAAAATGCGCTTTTTACTGCTGCCCTCGAGGTCGTGAAAAGTCAGTTCGCGAACCAGGGTATGATTAAGCAACATAGGGTAGTTTCCGGTCAATTAACGGTCGATCAGGATACGCCTTGGTTACGACGCTGAAGTTTCTCTTTGTGCTTAACGATCTGGCGGTCGAGCTTGTCGATCAGGCTATCGATGGCGGCATACATATCATCGGATTCTGCCTGGGCGAACAGTTCGCCGCCGGAGATGTTCACGGTAGCCTCTGCTTCCTGACGCTGCTTTTGAACCGTGAGTGTGACCTGTACATTGGTGATGTTATCGAAGTGCCGCTCCAACTTTGCGAACTTGGTGTTGACGTAATCGCGCATGGCGTCGGTTAGATCGACATGGTGTCCGGTGATGTTGATTTGCATAAAGCTCTCCTACAGATGCGGTTTCTTACGATAAAGGTGACGAAGACGGTTGGGTTATGAAAGTCATACCAAACGTTTTCTTTCATTTGAAGGCGGAATATTAAGTGCCTCCCGATATTTTGCAATAGTTCTGCGAGCGACTTTAATGCCCTGCTCCTCTAAGAGCTGGGCGATTTTGTTGTCACTCAAGGGTTTTGCTGGGTTTTCTGCGGCGGTCAGCTTCTTGATAATAGCCCGGATGGCGGTCGATGAGCATTCACCTCCGGATGCGGTGCTGACGTGGCTGGAGAAAAAGTATTTAAGTTCGAAAATACCCCGAGGGGTGTGCATGAATTTCTGTGTCGTCACCCGGGATATCGTCGACTCATGCATCTCAACCGCTTGGGCGATGTCGTGCAGGACTAGGGGCTTCATCGCTTCCTCGCCGTGCTCGAGAAAGTCCTGTTGGTGTTCGACGATCTTGCTGGAGACTTTCAGCAGCGTATCGTTACGGCTCAGCAGGCTTTTCAGGAACCAGCGCGCTTCCTGAAGATGGTTACGCAGGTAGGTATTGTCAGCGCTGTTGTCGGCGCGCTTAACCATGCCGGCGTAGTGATCGTTGATGCGGACCTTAGGGGCGGAATCGGGGTTAAGGCTGACGCGCCAAGCGCCTTGTTCTTTCTTGACGATAACATCGGGTATAACGTAATCGGCTTCGACGTTGTCGATCATGCCCCCGGGCCGCGGGTTGAGTGACTGGATAATCAGTATGATGGCCTGCAGCTGTTCTTCACGCAGACGTGAACGGCGCAGTATCTGGCGATAGTCCCGGCTGCCAAGCAAGGGCAGAAACTGGCTGATTACCAGGCGGGTCTCGGTCAGTAGCGGCTGGTCGGCAGGCAGTTGATTTAACTGAAGAAGCAGGCACTCACTCAGGTCGCGAGCAGCGACGCCAGATGGATCAAATTGTTGCAGTCGGTGCAAGACGGCCTCGACTTCGTCCATTTCAACCCGTTCGTCTTCGCTGGCCTCAACCGGAAGCTCCGCGTTGATCATATCGACAATATCTTGCAGATCGGTACGTAGGTAGCCGTCATTATCGATACCATCAATAATGTTCATGGCGATCAGACGGTCCACGTCGCTCATGGGGGTCAGGTTTAGCTGCCAGTTCAGATGCTCCTGCAGGGAGTCTCCCGCGCTGCCGGATGATTCATAATCGGCGCTGTTTTCGGGGGGCGCAGTGCCCGAAGGGGTCGTTGAGGCGGATTGATAGGTGTCTTCCCAGCTGCTGTCGGTAGATAGCTCAACGGGGATCTGTTCGGACCACTCACTATCGGCGCCTTCATTATCCGGGACGCTATCGGCGCTGTTTTCTTTATGGCTACCGGGATCCGAATGGTTACTGAGATCTGAACTGCTGTTGAGGTCTGAATGGCTACTGAGGTCAGCGCTGCTATCGCGGTCTGAAGGGGTGCTCAGATCCGATTCGCTGCCCGATATAGTGCTATCAGCGCCCTCATCCTCGCTCACTTCCAGCATGGGGTTGCTGTCCAGGGCTTGTTGAATCTCCTGTTGCAGGTCCAGCGTAGAGAGCTGAAGCAGTCGTATAGCCTGCTGCAGCTGGGGCGTCATGGTCAGTTGCTGGCTGATTCTAAGCTGTAACGATGGCTTCATGGATGACTGTTATTACTCTTTAGCAGGCTGGTGACCCTGCTGTTTGGTCCCTTAAGGCGTGTGTCAAAAAAACGCGCTGACAAGACGCCCAACTCATAGTTGAAAATTCTACCACGGCTATCGGGGATTATAAGACTTAGAGTCTGAATTGTTCGCCGAGATAGACCGCTTTAACCTGTTGGTTTTCCAATACACTGGCGGGCGTGCCCTCGGCGAGTAGATAGCCGTCATTAACAATATAGGCGTGTTCACAGATATCGAGGGTCTCACGGACATTATGATCGGTAATTAATACGCCGATGCCGCGCGCTTTAAGGTGCAAGACGATCTGTTTGATGTCATTGACCGAAATGGGATCAACGCCGGCAAAGGGTTCATCGAGCAAAATAAATGCAGGATCGGTGGCCAGGGCCCGGGCGATCTCTACCCGCCGCCGCTCGCCGCCCGACAGGCTCATACCCAGACTATCGACAATATGGTTGATATGAAACTCGTCCAGTAATGTGCTGAGCTGCTCTTCGCGCGCCTGACGGCTCAGGTCGGTGCGGGTTTCCAGGATGGCCATAATATTGTTGCGCACGGTCATCTTGCGGAAGATGGAGGCTTCCTGGGGTAAATAACCAATTCCTTTGCGCGCTCTGCCGTGCATCGGCAGGCGCGTGATATCTTCCCCGTCGATCAACACGTGACCGCTTTCAGAGGGCACCAGTCCGACAATCATATAGAAACAGGTTGTCTTGCCTGCACCGTTGGGGCCGAGTAGGCCGACAATCTGGCCGCTCTTGATCGACAGCGAGACATCTTTGACAACCTGGCGTTTGCGGTACGACTTGGCCAGATGACGGGCTTCCAGCAACCTCATTGTGTGGGCTTCCGGGGCTGAATAATTAACTGTACCCGGCCATCGGCGGGTGATTTTCCGCCCATGGCTTCAACGGTGGCATGGCGGATATCGTAGACGATGCGTTTGCCGCTGAACGCGTCGCCATTCTGGATCAGTTTGGCCTGCCCGGTCAGCGTGATCTGCTCGCTATTGAGCTGATATTCGATGCTTTCACCGTAGGCGTGGGTCATCGGTTTGTCCGTTGCGGGTTGCTGGCTGAAGTGAGCCGGAGCGCCGTAGGCCATCACCTCTTCAATACCGGCAGTGTTGCTGCGAATGGTAATTTTTTCGGCTTCTATCGACAGCGATCCCTGTTGCAGGATCACGGTCCCTGAATAGGTGGAGACCCCCTTTTTCTCGTCCATGTCGGCCCGATCGGCCTCAATCTTGATCGGTTGCGCGCGGTCTTCCGGCAAGGCCTGTGCGCCGTTTGCGATAAGTGTCAGCCCCAGAAACAGGGAAGCAAGAACGCTGGGTTTAGGGCTTATCATAGTATCCTCGCACATCATGGAGTAACTGTACGCGCTCGTCATTGAGGTTGGCGCGTAATCCGGTTCCTTCGAAGCGTCCTTGCGGGTGGCGGTAGACCACGCGGGTGTCGGTTTCAGCCTGCTGTTGCTGAGGGTCAATGTGCAGCGTTTCGCTATCGACCCGGGCGCCGCCATTCAGCCCTGTCAGCGTGACGCCGTGGCGAAAGGAGATACGATCGCCCGCCGGGCTGAGTTCGCCATCGCCCGCAGTGATGGTTAACGGCGTCTTGCCCTGACGGTAATGGAACAGTTGTGGGCTGTCCAGCAGAGTGCGGCCTGTATCGGGGAAATGGCTGACGCGCGTGGCTTGTAATTGGTATTGCGCGGTGCCGGTGACGGTGAATTGCGTGATTTGTGCATCCAGCAGGTACGCATCGACCTCCTGTTGGTTGGCGGCGGCTGACGGGGTGGGGCGAAGGCGCGTGGGTTCATGGTCATTCCACGCGACGACGATCAGGGTGGCGGCCAGAAGAATAACGAGCAGGCGGCGATTGCGCATCAGTACGCCATCGTGATCGGGCTAACAGGCGACGTCCGTCGCGCTGCGGGTCGATTCAGGCAACGCCGGACGCCGATATTTGCACAGGACGTTGCTGCGGCTGATATCCGATCCACGCTTTAAATGACTCCTGCACGCAGTAAGTCGTGCATGTTCAGTGCGCCGACGGGGGTCTTATGTTGATCGACCACGATCAGGCCGTTAATTTTGCGCTCTTCCATAATGTGCAACGCTTCGGCGGCCAGTATGTGAGCGGTGATGGTTGTTGCATTGCGGGTCATGAGCTGGCTGATCGGTGTTTGCTTGAGGTTGATTTCCAGATCGAGCGTGCGACGCAGATCGCCATCGGTGAAGATTCCGCTGAGCTTGCCCTCACTGTCCACGACGGCGGTCATCCCCAAGCCTTTCTGGCTGATCTCCAGCAGGGCGTCGCTTAGGCTGGTTTCTTCGCGGACAATGGGCAGGCTTTGGCCGCCGTGCATCAGGTCGCTGACCTTCAGCAGTAGTTTGCGTCCCAGCGCACCACCGGGGTGTGAAAAGGCAAAATCTTCGGCGCTGAAACCGCGTGCTTCCAGCAGCGCGATTGCGAGGGCATCACCCATGACCAGGGTTGTCGTGGTACTGGATGTCGGTGCCAAGCCTAACGGGCAGGCCTCTGCGCGAATGGCGACGTTCAGATGGGCGTCGGCGGCTAGGGCCAGGGTTGATTCCGGGTTGCCGGTCATGCTGATCAGTCGGGTGCCCATTCGTTTTAACAGCGGTAGTAACGTGACTACTTCCGATGTGGTACCGGAATGGGACATGGCGATCACGACATCGTGTTCGGTGATCATCCCCATGTCGCCGTGGCTGGCTTCGCCGGGGTGCACGAAAAAGGCCGGGGTGCCGGTGCTGGCCAGCGTCGCAGCAATTTTCCGACCAATATGCCCGGATTTCCCCATGCCCGTGACAATGACACGGCCGGTGCTGGCCAGTATGAACTGGCAGGCATGGATAAATTGGTTGTCCAACAGGCTTTCGAGTGATTTTACCGCATCGGCTTCAATCTGAATGGTTCGGCGGGCGGATTCCAGAAAGTGTTTAGGCATGCTGTAAAACTCTTGTTTGGCAAAACGAGGCTCTGCGATCAGCGTGGGAGAGAGCCGTTTTGCTGGTCAGGTGGATGGGTTAAAGGGCGCCTGTCATGATCGGTTCACCGTGGGTGCCTGCCGCGAGTGTATACATAAATGCGCGTAGTGTTGCGAGAGGCACCGTCCTGTAACTCAGCGTGCCGACATATTGTATAGCAAGCCTAAATAGCCAGTATAGGCAAGGAGCAGGATTACACCCTCTTTCCGGCAGATTCTGCCTCTACCAAAGACATAGGAAAACAGGAACAGCGCTAGTGTGAATCCGAGCATCGTGGTGTAGTCGCGCGATAAGGCAAGCGGTTCGATATTAACGGGGCGTATCAAACCCGGTAATGGCATGACGGCCAGCAGATTAAAGATATTGGAGCCGACGATGTTGCCGATGGCAATATCATGGTGTTTTTTCAGGGCGCTGGCGATCGAGGCGGCGAGTTCGGGCAGGCTGGTGCCGATGGCGACGATGGTTAGGCCTATAATGAGATCGCTGACCCCGAACAGGGTCGCAATCTCCGTTGCTCCCCAGACCAGTAACCGTGAGCTAGCGCCCAGTAAAATGAGGCCGATGGTTAGCCAGAGCAAGGCGGTCTTGAGGGCTATGTCAGGAAGCTCTTCCTCTTCGTGGGCCACTTCCGTGGCATCGGCATAGCGCTGAAAACGACTGAACAGGTATAACGCAATGGCAAGGCCCGCCAGCAATAACAAGGCATCAATCAGGCCCAGGTACAGGTCCATCAGTACAATGCCGGCGCCGAGCGTCACGGCCATCAGTAACGGTAATTCTTTACGCATCAGGCCGGATTTCACCGGCAGCGGTGCGATAAGGGCCGTTGCGCCGAGCACCAGGCCAATGTTGGCAATATTCGACCCCAGGGCGTTACCGATAGCCAGGCCACCCGCATCCGTGTACGCGGCAATGGCCGATACCAGCATTTCCGGCGCCGAGGTGCCCATTGATACCACGGTAAGGCCGATGAGCATCGGCGACATACCCAGGTTGCGAGCCGTACCGGCGGCCCCCATAACGAAGCGGTCTGCACTCCATACCAAGATGAAAAAACCGACAACAATGGCCACGGTGGGAAGTAAAAAAGGAGTCATATTGCTTACTGTCTTCAGACTGAAGGGGCGTAATGTAAAGGGAACCCTATCATTATTGCAAGCCGGGTCTGGAGGGCAGGCCATGAGTCGGTCGACAGGAACGGGGTACCGACGGTGTAATATCGAGCGGTTACGCGCATCGCCGGTCGATACCGCGTTTATGCTTGCGCCACAAATGCCCCTGTAAAAGCCCTTCTGACAAATGCTATAGTGCACCCCTTTTCGGTTAGAGCTGGTTTTCTCCTGTAGGGGATAGAGGACGCGGGATGCTATGGACCTGTTAAACGATACCATTATTGAGATCGAAGGCTTGACCTTCCTGCGGGGAGAACGTGCCATCTACGATGACGTCACTATTCGTATACCGCGTGGGAAGATTACCGCCATTATGGGGCCGAGCGGGACAGGAAAAACGACGCTTCTGAAGCTGATCGGTGGCCAGATTCGCCCGGATGCCGGGCGTATCCTCCTCGATGGCCAGGATATCCCCCGCCTGGGCCGGCAAGACTTGTTTCTTGTCCGTGAGCGGATGGGCATGCTGTTTCAAAGCGGCGCGCTTTTTTCCGATCTCTCGGTGTTTGAAAATGTGGCGTTTCCCATTCGCGTCCATACGGATCTGCCCCAAGATATGGTGCGTGACCTGGTGCTCGTGAAGCTGCAGGCGGTTGGACTGCGTGGCGCGGCGGATCTGATGCCCAGCGAATTGTCCGGGGGGATGGCCCGCCGGGTCGCCTTGGCGCGGGCGATCGCACTGGATCCGGAGCTGGTCATGTACGATGAACCGTTTACCGGTCAGGACCCTATTGCCATGGGGGTCTTGGTGAAGTTGATTAAGTCGCTCAGCCTGGCCTTGGGGCACACCAGCATCGTGGTCTCACACGATATCCAGGAAACGCTGACGATTGCCGATTACATTTATCTGGTGGCAGATAGCCATGTGATCGCCCACGGGACGCCGCAAATGTTGCTGGCGGATACCTCGCCGAAGGTGAAGCAATTTATGCAGGGACTGCCCGATGGGCCGGTTCCTTTCCATTATCCTGCGCCAGACTTTAGCGGCGATATGCTGGGGATGGACCATTGATATTCGATTTTCTGCAACACATTGGTAAGGGCGCGCTGGACACGGTCGGCAAGCTGGGCCGTGCCGGCCTGTTTCTTATGCAATCGCTGCTGGCTTGGCCGCAATGGTCCGTGAGTTTTCCGCTACTGGTTAAACAGCTGCACTTTGTGGGTGTGTTGTCGCTGGTCATTATTGTGGTTTCCGGGCTGTTTATCGGCATGGTGTTGAGCCTGCAGGGCTACACCATCCTGGTCGATTACGGTTCCGAACAGGCTGTGGGTCAGATGGTGGCGTTGAGTCTGGTCCGTGAGCTGGGGCCGGTGGTCACGGCGTTGCTTTTTGCCGGACGGGCGGGATCGGCGTTGACCGCAGAAATTGGCCTGATGAAGGCGACGGAGCAACTCTCGAGCATGGAAATGATCGGCGTCGATCCGCTGCGACGCATTGTCGCGCCGCGTTTCTGGGCGGGCTTTATCTCCATGCCACTGTTGTCGATGATCTTTTGCGTGGTCGGTGTTTGGGGCGGCGTGTTGGTGGGTGTGGAGTGGCTGGGCGTCTATGAAGGCTCGTTCTGGGCCAATATGCAGGCCGCTGTAAGCTTTGAAGAGGATGTGCTGAATGGCATCATTAAAACGATTGTGTTTGGTTTTGTGGTGACCTGGATCGCTGTTTTTGAAGGCTATGATTGTGTGCCGACGTCTCAGGGGATTAGTCAGGCAACCACGCGAACGGTGGTGTACTCGTCGCTGGCCATACTGGGCCTCGACTTTCTGTTGACGGCATTAATGTTTGGAGATCTATGATATGCGCATGAGAACGATGGAGATCAGCGTTGGTGCGTTCATCTTGGCGGGCTTTCTGGCCCTGGTGTTTTTGCTGCTGAATATCAGCGGCCTCCAGGTCACGTCTGGCCAGGAAACCTACCGGGTACTGGCGCGGTTTGAAAATATTGGCGGCTTGACGACGCGCGCACGGGTCACTCTGTCGGGTGTCACTATCGGTAAAGTGACCCAGATTAGTATCGATACCCAGACGTTGAACGCCTTGGTTGAGATGGAAGTGGATCAGTCGGTGGATTATCTCTCGGCAGACAGCTCGGCGGCGATTTTGACGGCGGGTTTGTTGGGCGAGAAGTATATCGGTATCACCATTGGTGCCGATGATCGAATGCTGACGGATGGCAGCGTGATTGCCGATACACAGTCCGCGTTGGTGTTAGAAGAACTGATCGGCAAGTTCTTGTTCGACAAGGTTAAGTAATCTAGTTTTGGCCGTTTCCGGCTAAACAGCGATAGAGCAGAATAACCGTATGATGAAGTGGTTGAAAAGACGTTTATTGACAAGCTATATACTCTTGAGCGTGCTGATGTTCGGCGTATGGGAGGGGGCATTCGCGACCTCTTGGGATGAGGCTCAATCTGTTGTGGGCCGGGCTACGGCCGATATGACGGCGCTGCTGGCTCGACCTGAACTCCAGGATCAGGCGGGCTTTGGCGAGTTATACCGCGGCGTTGAGGATATTCTGGATCCGGTTGTCGATTTTGAATATATCTCGCGCAATGTAATGGCCAAATATTACCGCGGGGCCAGTCAAGAAGAGAGGGCGCGTTTTAGCAGCGTGTTCCGCGGTACCCTGGTCAAGACCTACGCGCGGGCGTTGGCGTCTTTCAATATTGAGCGCTATGAAGTAGTCGCCAACAGCCGTGTCAGTACCGACCCTGATCGACAGATTGTGAAAGTCCATGTCTATGCCGACTCGGGTGCACAATACAGCCTGGTTTACTTTATGGTTCGGGAAGAGCGTCGCTGGAAGCTGACCAATGTTTTACTGGACGGTATTAATCTACGACAGATTTTCCGTAATCAGTTTGCGGACGCGGTCAGTCGTCATCAGGGCTCTATTGCTCGGGTTATCGATGACTGGGAAACGCTGTCCGATCCGGCTAGCAAGGAGTAATACATGCGTGCTCAATTATGCGACGAGGGGCAGGGCTGCTGCCTGATCGAAGGCGATATCGACTTTGTCTCGGTGCTGGCACTGCGAGAGCAGGGCGAAGCCTTCGTTGAGCAGGCGCAGGACAGCTGTTGTTTCGATTTTAAACATGTTGGTAAGGCGAATACGGCGGCCCTGTCCCTGTTATTGTGCTTGAAACGCAAGGCGCAGTCCCGGAATATAGCGATAACGTTTCGTCATTTGCCTGCACAGCTTAACGCCGTGATGGGGCTGAGTGATCTGGCTCCTCTCTTCGACGCGTCCTGACGTGCTTCGGCCTTGCCCGTTGAGCGCGGGTGTTGCGTGACTCGACTTATCGAGGATTCGGCGTTTTCGCCTTCTTGTGTCGATTTCGCTATTATTAGCGCACTTTTATGGTGCCCGATCGTTTTTTCTGGAGAACTCAATGCAAGCAGCAGACGTGAAACAATTAATCGAACAGCAACTCGACGGTTGCGAAGTGCAGACTGTCGGTGAGGGGTGCGACTTCCAGATTATTGTTATAGGCGAAATCTTCGAAGGACTGACCCCTGTTAAGAAGCAGCAGCGTGTTTATGCCTGCCTTACCGAACAGATTGCTAACGGCAGCATCCATGCGGTAACCATCAAGCCCTATACGCCTAAACAATGGCAAGCGCTGAATAGCTGATTTGCGGTAACGACGGCTAGCTAAGGCCATTACTTTTCCAGTTCTGACGGTATATTCATGGATAAACTGATCATCACCGGCGGCGGCCCCCTCAATGGTGAGGTGTGGATCTCCGGTGCGAAAAACTCGGCGCTACCTATTTTGGCAGCGACTTTATTATCGAAAGAGCCTGTGACCGTCTGCAATCTGCCTCATCTTCATGACATCACCACGATGCTCGAGCTACTCGGCAGAATGGGTGTCGAGGTGATGATCGATGAGAAGCTCAATGTTGAAGTCAATGCCGGCACGATTAAAGAGTTGGTTGCACCTTACGAGTTGGTCCGCACCATGCGCGCGTCGATTCTGGTGCTCGGTCCCATGCTGGCGCATTTCGGTCAGGCTGAAGTGTCGCTGCCGGGGGGGTGCGCCATTGGTAGCCGTCCTGTCGATCTGCACTTGCGTGGACTGGAGGCGATGGGCGCTGAAATAGCGGTCGAAGAAGGTTACATTCGCGCCAAGACTAACGGCCGCCTTACCGGTGCGCGGATCTTTTTTGACACCGTCACGGTAACTGGCACCGAGAACCTGCTAATGGCTGCCGCGTTGGCGGATGGGACCACCTTGCTGGAAAATGCCGCCAAAGAGCCTGAAGTTGTTGATCTTGCCGAATGCCTGATCGCAATGGGGGCGCGTATTAGCGGACATGGTACCGACACCATTACCATCGAAGGCGTGCCAGCCTTGCACGGCTGTCGCTACTCGGTGCTGCCGGATCGGATCGAGACCGGCACCTATCTGGCTGCGGCAGCGGCTACCGGTGGTCGGGTCAAGACCACGCGCACACGCCCTGACATTCTGGATGCCGTGTTGCTTAAGCTGGAAGAGACCGGCGCGGAGATCGAAACCGGTCCTGACTGGATCTCGCTGGATATGAAAGGCAAGCGTCCCAAGGCCGTCAGTCTGCGTACGGCGCCTTATCCGGCCTTCCCTACCGACATGCAGGCGCAGTTTGCGGCCATCAATGCGGTGGCCGAGGGCATCGGGACCATTCGCGAAACGGTATTTGAAAACCGCTTTATGCACATTCAAGAGATGGTCCGGATGGGGGTGAAAGCCTCTATCGAAGGCAACGCGGTGATGATCGAAGGTGTCGAACGCCTGAAAGCCGCCCCTGTTATGGCGACGGATCTGCGGGCGTCGGCCAGCCTGGTCATTGCGGCGCTGGTCGCTGATGGCGACACCGTGATCGATCGTATTTATCATATTGATCGTGGCTATGAGTGTATCGAAGAGAAGCTGCAATTGCTGGGTGCCAAGATTCGCCGGGTTCCATCCTGATCCGGCCGGGAGTTGAATAACGGTTATGAAACAGACTATTACTATTGCGCTGTCCAAAGGACGCATTCTTAAAGATACGTTGCCATTGCTGGCTGCGGCCGATATTCGCCCTTCGGAAGATATCAGCAGCAGCCGTAAGCTGATATTTGACACCAACCATACACATATCAAATTGCTGGTTATACGTGCGACCGATGTGCCGACCTACGTGGAATACGGGGCGGCAGATATGGGCGTTGCCGGAAAAGACGTGTTGATGGAGCACGGGGCGGCATCCATGTATGAGCCGCTGGACCTGAATATTGCCCGCTGCAACTTGATGACGGCCGGACTGGTTGATCCCACACCGGTGGTTGGACGTCTGAAAGTGGCGACGAAATTTGTCAATGTGACCAAGCGTTTCTACGCCGCGCAGGCGGTGCAGGTGGATATCATCAAGTTGTACGGCGCCATGGAATTGGCACCCTTGATGGGGTTGGCCGACCGCATTGTCGATATCGTCGATACCGGTAATACCCTGAAAGCCAATGGTATGAAACCGTTGGAGCAGATTGCGCCGATCAGCACCCGTCTGGTGGTCGGCAAAGCCGCGATGAAAATGAAGCACCAGCTGATCCAGCCCATTATCGATCAACTGGCGGCTGCCGTAGCGGCGGCAAAAGGGGAGGCCAGCCAATGAGTGCGACGGACGTAAGCGTGATGCGGTTGCAGGCCTCGGCGGCGGATTTTGACCGCCAGCTAACCGCGCTGTTGGCCTGGGAGAGTGTTTCCGACGGCCAGGTGAATCAGGTCGTTGATGAGGTGCTGGGCCGCGTGCGGCGCGAGGGTGATGCGGCGTTGGTGGAATACACCAACCGCTTCGACCGTCTGAATGCCGCCACGATGGCCGAGCTAGAGGTCCCGGCGGCGCGCCTGCAGCAGGCCCTGGATAATCTGCCCGATCAGGAGCGGCAGGCACTGCAAACGGCTGTCGATCGTATTCGTGACTATCACGAGCGCCAGAAGGCAGAATCATGGAGCTACCGTGAAGCCGATGGCTCGCTGCTGGGGCAGCAAGTTACGGCGATGGATCGGGTCGGTATTTATGTCCCGGGTGGCAAGGCCTCTTATCCGTCTTCGGTGCTGATGAACGCCTTGCCGGCCAAAGTCGCGGGTGTGGCAGAGATCATTATGGTTGTGCCAACGCCGGACAATCAGACCAACGAACTGGTCTTGGCGGCTGCGGCCTTGGTTGGCGTTGACCGGGTGTTCACCATCGGTGGTGCTCAAGCCGTTGCGGCCTTGGCTTACGGCACCGAAACGGTACCACGGGTCGATAAGATCGTCGGACCGGGAAATATTTTTGTGGCGACAGCCAAGCGGGCCGTCTTTGGTCTGGTCGGCATCGATATGATTGCCGGACCCTCCGAAATTCTGGTGCTCTGCGACGGGCTGACCGATCCTGACTGGGTGGCGATGGATCTGTTTTCTCAAGCCGAGCACGATGAGAATGCGCAGCCTATTCTTATCAGCACCGATCCGCTGTTTACCGACCGGGTGCAGGCGAGCATCAATGCGCTGCTGCCGACCATGGAGCGTGAGTCGATTATCCGGGTCTCGATGGCGCAGCGTGCGGCGTTGATCGATGTCGATAACCTGGATCAAGCGGTCGAGTTGATCAACCGTATCGCGCCGGAGCATCTGGAGTTGTCGATCGCGGAGCCTCACGCGCTGTTACCCCGCATTCGCCATGCGGGGGCGATCTTTATGGGGCGCTACACCGCGGAAGCCTTAGGGGACTACTGTGCAGGACCGAACCATGTGCTGCCGACCTCCGGGACCGCGCGTTTTTCCTCGCCACTGGGTGTGTATGATTTCCAGAAACGGACGTCGTTGATCGAGTTTACGGCTGAGGGTGCCTCTCACCTTGGGCAGGTCGCTTCCGTTCTGGCACGGGGAGAAGGGCTGACGGCACACGCGCGTTCCGCCGAATACCGCATAAAACCCTGATTCTTGATGGCGGTGCGATGCGAACGAGGTCGGGGCTGACAGCGCCCTGGCCGGGTTCCACGGATCTAAGCGTGCCGGTATTCGTTAGATCGCTAATCGTTGCGCGAGTCGCCCGAGCGGTGAATCAGCGTTGAGAGGGGGGGCGATAGCCAATAGTAACCACCAGGTCCTGCTCTTTCGCGTTGCGCAAAACAGTCAAGGTTAGCTGAACGCCGGGCTTGGTATGGGCGATCTGGTTCATGGCCGAGCGGGAATCGCGGATCGGCTGGCCGTCAAGACGAATCAGGATATCGCCCGGCTGCAGCCCTGCGGTATGGGCCGGACTGTTGCGAAAGATACCCGCGACCAGCAGGCTGTTCAGGCCGTTAACGCCAAAGGATTCCGCCAGTTCCAGGGTCATCTCCTGAATTTCAATGCCAAGCCAGCCACGCACCACGCGACCATGTTCGATGATCTCCTGCATGATGGTGCGGCTCAGGTCTGAGGGGATGGCAAAGCCAATGCCTTGTGAGCCCCCCGAGCGGGAAAATATGGCGGTATTGATACCGACCAGGTTGCCGTAAGCATCGATCAGCGCGCCACCCGAATTACCGGGGTTAATGGCAGCATCGGTCTGGATAAAGTTTTCGAAGGTATTGATCCCAAGTTGATTTCTGCCGGTCGCGCTGACAATACCCATCGTCACCGTTTGTCCGACACCAAACGGATTGCCGATGGCCAAGACGACATCACCGACGGCGATACGCTCAGAATCTGCCAGGGTGATTGTGGGCAGCTCGCTTAACTTGATATGCAAGACAGCCAGGTCGGTCTCCGGGTCGGTACCGACGACGCGGGCCTCGGCCTCGCGTCCGTCTTTCAGCGCGACCAGTATCGCATCTGCGCCGCTGATGACATGGTTGTTGGTAACCAGGTAGCCCTGTTCGCTGATGATGACGCCGGAGCCCAGGCTGGACTGAAGGCGCTCATGCTGTGGCTGATCTTCAAGATTGAAAAACTCGCGAAATCCAGGGTCTTCCAGCAAGGGATGGGTGCGCTGGCGGACTCGGGTGCGGGTGTATATATTAACCACGGCCGGCGCGGCCTTCTCCACAGCGGCTGAATAGGACACAGGGCCTTGATGCTGGGGTAACGGTGTCGTTGCCGCGGCCTGAACCTCTTTTATCTCAACGGTCTGGTTCGTTGGCTGGGATAGGTTCAGCATAACGAGCGCGACGAGGGTCGCGGCGATAACAGGCCAAATCAGTGTCGTTGTCAGTTTTCTCATCCGGTACTCGTCCAGGTAAGGCGGCGTGCCTGAACCTCATTATACGAACTGAGGCTGGATAGGGGGAATAAAATCACAGAATTAGGAGTAGTGTATGGGTGTTTCGTTAATGGAACTGCAGGCCTGTCTTGATGCGTTGCTGCAGCCGGCGAGTATCAGCGACTATTGTCCGAATGGCTTGCAGGTTGAAGGCCGGGCAGAGGTGAGGCGACTGGTGTCCGGTGTGACCGCGTCACAGGCCTTGTTGGATGCGGCCGTAGCCGCCGATGCTGACGCTATACTGGTTCATCACGGTTACTTTTGGAAAGGGGAGGATCCTTGCGTGCGTGGGATTAAAAAGCGGCGTCTAGCGACATTGCTGGCTCACGATATCAGCTTATTGGCGTACCATCTGCCGCTCGACCTGCATCCAGAGCTTGGTAATAATGCCCAATTGGCCGCGCGCCTGGGGATCCGCATCGAAGGCGGTCTTGAGGTGGATAACCCGCGCAGTATCGGCCTTTATGGCAGGCTGCCCGTCGCGCAAACCGCGCCGCAGTTTGCCGATCTTCTTGAGCAGGTTTTAGGGCGTCGACCGGAACACATCGCGGGCGGACCGCAGCTGATTGAACGAGTGGGTTGGTGTACCGGTGCCGCACAGGGGTATATCGGTCAGGCGATCGATCGCGGCTTGGATGCCTATATCAGTGGCGAAATCTCGGAGCCTACCGTTCATGATGCGCGGGAAGGCAAGGTGCATTACTTTGCCGCAGGGCATCATGCGACGGAACGCTACGGTGTGCAGGCTGTTGGGGCGTATCTGGCCGAAACCTTGGGGATTGAACACCGGTTTATCGATATTGCGAATCCGGTGTAGTCATGCAGATGGGTGAGGCCGTCGACAATAAAAAAGACGAGACCGCCGCTGGCCACGCGGCGGCCTCGTCTTTTGCGCGCGACGCTAGCGAATCAGTGGTGATTCGGACTGCGATCGGCTGTTTTGCTTGGGTCGTGCCCGGTTTCGGTGTTTTTCTTCTGCAACCCGTAGCCTTCGGCCAGCGTGCCGCCATCCTCTTCACTCAGCTTCGGCGCATAATCGCGCGGTGCGTCAAGCGCGTCGTTATCGCTGTCGGCCGTAGCGATTGGCGACTCTGGGGGGGCTTCAGCTGCGGGTATTGCTTGTGCCGTTTGTGCTTGCTCGTCCGTGACTTGTTCTTCCAACCCTGCAGGCTGGGGCTGTAGCTGCTTGAGCGCTACCGCACCGCCTAGCAAATCAGCACCGCCGGCAAGATGCTGATGCACTTTGCGGTAGCTGGCCGTCATTTCGTTGACCAGCTCGGCGGTGCGCTCGAAATGCAGGCCAACATCGGCTTTATACTGCTCCAGTTCCCGACGAGTATCATTCAACTCTGTAATCAGAGCTTCTTTCTGTTGCGCGGCAGGGCTGCTGCGACCGATCAGCAGGCCAATGACCCCGCCGACAATGGTGGCTACCGTACCGACTATCCACAAAGAACTGACCTCTTCCACCAACGACTCCTCCGTAGCTCTGACAGACTATTGTTATCCGCCAAGATACGCGAATTAGTCCGGCTTTACAAAGGGCGTGCCTCCTTCTTGTCCGCGATCATTTCAACGTCCAAAATATCGAGAATAAAACAGGCCATGGCGGCGATGGCGGCAAAACCAATGATAAAAATAGTGGGCATTGCAATGTAGCCCAGTAAAGTCCAGATTATCTCTTGCATAATGACCTCGCATTGTTGTTATAGGGGCAAGTGCTGTC
This sequence comes from Motiliproteus sp., assembly GCA_041586615.1. Classification (GTDB taxonomy): domain Bacteria; phylum Pseudomonadota; class Gammaproteobacteria; order Pseudomonadales; family Balneatricaceae; genus Motiliproteus. The sequence continues at coordinate 38,678 of JBFGZS010000030.1, forward strand.
ATGGGGTGGCGTTATGCCACGCATCCCCGATAGCTGGCTTGCCGGATTTGGTTGTGTTCCTCTTCTATGCAGAGCATAGCGCAGAACCTTCGATTTGACTTGAGAAAGATCAATTCCGGCTGTTGGCGAGGTTGTGAGTTCCCCTGGCGGGGTGGCCTTGCTAGTATCGCTGGTTTTTCAGACCGGGTCTAACAGGACAGTTGATGCTTGAATTGATATTGGGGGGCGCGCGCTCCGGTAAAAGCCTTGAGGCCGAGCTGCGCGCAGAGGGCAGCGGTCTGGCGGTGACCTATATTGCAACCGCCACGGTGGGTGATGAGGAGATGGGGGCGCGTGTTGCCCTGCACCGGGATCGCCGCCCTGCCGAATGGACGGTTATTGAAGAACCGATCCATCTGGCGGCTGTTCTGCGACAGGAAGCCGCGCCGGAGCGGTGCTTGTTGGTGGATTGTCTATCCCTGTGGGTAAGTAATTTATTATTTGATGATCATGGCAAACACCTGAGTCACGAAGTTGAGCAGTGTTTAGGCGTGATCGCGTCACTGCCTGGTCGGGTGATACTGGTCAGCAGTGAAGTTGGCTTGGGTATCGTTCCGATGGGGGAAGTGAGTCGCCGTTATATCGATGCCCTCGGTGGGCTGCATCAGGAGGTGGCTGCACGTAGCGACACTGTGACACTGATGGTGGCCGGTTTACCGCTGTCGGTGAAATAGACCGCGCCGGCTGCGTAATCAATTCTGTCGCTAGCCGCTGCCGAGGCAGCGATGAACAATATTTCGTTGAATTAGGGAGATCGCCTTGAGTACTGAATGGATCAATGACCCGGTTAAACCGGTCGATCGCGCCGCCGAGGCTTGCGCCCGTGAGCGCCAGGCGCAGCTGACAAAACCGGTCGGTTCGTTGGGCAGCCTAGAGGGCGTGGCCATACGCTTTGCCGGTTGGCAGGGCTGTGAAAAACCGCAACTACTGCGGCCGGTGATCACCGTTTTCGCCGCCGATCATGGGGTTGCCGATGAAGGCGTTTCTGCCTTTCCACAAGCCGTGACGGCGCAGATGGTGCAAAATTTTTCCCGGGGTGGCGCCGCGATCAGTGTCTTGGCGCAACGCTGGGGGGCAGGGTTTGACGTTGTCAACCTGGGTACCGTCGTCGCACTTGGGGCGTTGCCCGGTGTTGTGGATAGCCCGATCGCACCCGCCACGGCCAATTTTGCCAAGGTTGCCGCGATGGATGACGGACAGTTGGCGCAGGCCTTGGAGGCCGGCCGTGCGGTGGCGCATCGCGCGTTACGCCAGCAAGCCCAGTTGTTTATCGGCGGCGAGATGGGAATCGCCAACACGACAGCGGCAACAGCGATGGCTGCTGCGCTGCTGGATTGTCCGGTTCAAGCGCTGGTCGGCCCCGGTACCGGGGTGGATGCGCAGGGCATTGCGCATAAGGCGCGGGTTATTGAGGCCGCATTGGCGTTGCATCGCGACAAGCTGACCGATCCGCTACAGGTGCTGCGCCATCTGGGTGGTTTTGAAATTGCGGCCTTGACCGGGGCCTATATCGCGGCGGCACAAGCCGGAATACCGAGCCTGGTCGATGGCTTTATCACTACCGCGGCGGCCTTGGTGGCGTGCCGAATCAATCCGGGGGTGCGCGAATGGCTCCAGTTCAGTCACGGGTCCGCAGAGCCGGGACATCGCCGGCTACTCGAGGCTTTGGACGCCGAGCCGCTGCTGCATCTGGGTATGCGCTTGGGCGAGGGTAGCGGTGCAGGGGTGGCGCTGCCGTTACTGCAATCGGCCTGTGTACTGCACAGCGAGATGGCGACATTTGCCGAAGCGGCGGTTGCCAACAGCTGAATGGTTCGTTCGCCCGTTTGCAACGAAGAGGGTACGGCCTGTGGCGACTTATAGCGTCGATCTGCTCCGCCACGGTGACTGCGCGGATAAGGCCATATACCGCGGCAGAACCGATTCGGTATTGTCTGAACGTGGACGCGAGCAGATGCAGCGTAGCTGCGCCGACTTGCACTGGGATGCGGTGCTAAGCTCGCCGTTGCAACGCTGTCACCACTTTGCCCGCGCGCTGGCCAATGAACGGGGGCTGGCGTTGACCCTGGATGCGCGCCTGCGTGAATTGGATTTCGGTGCCTGGGATGGCAAGCCCCTTGCGCAGGTTTGGGCCGATGCGCCGGAAGCCGTACAGGCGTTCTGGCGCGATCCCGATGCCAATCCCCCCCCCGGAGGGGAACCCTTCGGGGCGCTTAGTGAGCGCTGCCGTTCGTTGCTCTCGACATTGGTAGAGCAACCGGTGCCGCGACTTTTGGTGGTCACCCACGGCGGCGTTATTCGCACGATACTGGCCGAACTGCTGTGTTTGTCGCCCGATTCGGTACAGTCGTTATCGATCGATTATGCCAGTGTCACCCGTCTGCAGCTCTACCGTGACGAGAACCCTGGCTCGCACGATACCCATGTCCCTTGCTGGCAGGTACGTTTTATCAACTGGTTACCGCAGCCCCCGGGCGATGACTACACGACGATATAAGGGCCTTTCTGGCCGGTATCGTGGGGCTATTACCGCAATGAGCAGGCAACGATGAACAACGAGACGCAAGCAAACGATACTCCATTGTCCCGTCAAACGCGCGCTAGTTCAGACGCTGAATCGGCGGGTGACGCCATAGGCGTAGCATCTCGCTGGTCTCGTGTTCCCGAATGGCTGTTGCCGCCGTTGCTGGCCTTGCAGTTTCTTACGCGCCTGCCGCTACCCGATGTGGGGCGGGTGGCCGATAGGCAGATCGGTCGTTCGCTGGTCTGGTACCCCGCTGTGGGGTTGGTTATCGGTGTCTGCCTGTATCTGGCGCAGTGGCTATTGGCAACTATGCTACCGGGGCTCTACGGCGTTCAGGCCGCGCTGCTACTGATGCTCTGGTGTATGGTTACCGGTGGGCTGCACCTGGATGGACTGGCGGACAGTGCGGATGCCTGGCTAGGGGGCTATGGTGATCGGGAGCGGACCCTGGCGTTGATGAAGGACCCCACCTGCGGACCGGCTGCGGTGATGTTGCTGGTTATGGTGTTGTTGGCAAAATTTGCCGCGCTGCAGGCGCTGATGCAAGCCGACGTATGGTGGCTGTTGCTGATACCGGTACTGCCGCGCGCCCTGTTGTTATTGTTGCTGCTGACCACCGAGTACGTGCGGCCACAGGGGTTGGGATCCAGCCTTGTGACGCATATGCCCCGGCGAGCCTGTCGGGTGCTGGTCCTGGCGGTTTTTATCCTGTGTCTGCTGCTGGGGCATGCTGGGGTGATCTGGCTGGGAGTCGCGTTGCTGTTATTCTGGTGGCTGAGGCGGCTGATGTTAGCGCGTATTGGTGGAACCACCGGCGATACCGCCGGTGCATTGGTTGAGTTGCAGGAGGTGGCAGCACTGGTCGTCGTCTTGAGTGTGGCATAAGCAGGGCCGCTTCGGCGGATCGAACGCGTGCTCGGGTGCGCCAAACCAACTCAGTCAGGGGTGCTCGCGCGGTGCTGCCAGAGAACTTCCTGCCCGCCATCGCGACGCGCCAGCTCTCTGGCGCAGACAAACAGCAGATCCGACAGACGATTCAGGTAGGCCGCGCATTCGGGCCGCAGATCGGTGCTATGCCGCGCCAGCGTTACCAGTCGCCGTTCTGCGCGCCGGCAGACACTGCGCGCCAGGTGCGCAACGGCTGCCGGTCTGTTGCCCCCCGGCAGGATAAAATCCTTCAGCGGCGGCAGAGACTGGTTAATCGTATCTAACAGGTGTTCCAGTTCATCGATATGGCTTTGCGCGATCATCGCATAGCCGGGCACCGCCAGTTCCCCGCCCAGATTAAACAGGGTCTGCTGAATAGTCGCCATGGTTTCACGCAGGTGGTCGTCGAGCGCCAGTTCGCAGACCAGGTTGCCAATCCAGCTGTTCAGCTCATCGATATCGCCGATCGCTTCGATACGGGCATCATCTTTGTCGATCCGCGAGCCGTCGCCCAAACCGGTGGTACCTGTGTCTCCGGTGCGTGTGTAAATCTTGGATAGGCGGTTGCCCATGCTGATTCTCCTCAGGTTACAGGCGCAGCGCCCGGATGTTTTTGACGAGTGCGTCGTTGGCAGGAGTGGCCACCCCGAGTTCTTTCGCCTGTGCACTAATATAGCCGTTAATAAAATCGATTTCCGTGTGGCGGCCGTGAGCCACATCCTGTTGCATTGACGAATAGTTGTCGGCCGTGGCACGAGCCACCTGCAGCGCCGTTTCTAACAAGAGCTCGGGACGGGTCACCTGATCCGATAAGGGGATATTCAGCGTCCGGGCGAGCAGGGCAACTTCTTGGCACAGCCTGGCCATCTCCTGACGATAGACGGGGTTTTCCGCCAGCGCGCCGTTGCGGCAGTTATGCAGTGCGGTCAGGCCATTAATGGCGGTGTTGATCGCCAGTTTTCGCCACAGGCGGTCCTCGATAGCCTCGTCATAGCCGGCCTGCCACTGCGTGGTGAGTAGCGGCGTCAACGGCGAGCTTCCCCGCTGCTTTGCGGCTGCATTGAGTGGACCAAACCAGCTCTCGCCCTGACCGGCCCACACTATATGATTCGGCGTGCGCCGAAACACACCGTCGGTGGTGGTGCCAGCATACACCGGGATATCGACCAGCAGTCGGGCCGCCTGTTGCTGGCAGCCCATGCCGTTCTGCAGCATGACCACGTGCGCGTCCGGTGCCAGCCGACGGCGGATAGCGGCAATGGCGCCTTCGCTCTGGTAGCTTTTGGTGGTGACCAGAAGGCGCCGTATAGGACTGGTTGCCGCGGTGCTTTCTATCCGCGGGGCGGATCGATACGTGGCACCGCCTTGCTCCAGCTGCAGGCCGTCCCGTAACGGATGAGTGGCGGCATTATCGGGGCGCACCAATAGCGCCACGGGTTGGCTGGCTTGTCGTTTGGCTTGTCGTTTGACTTGTAGTTTGGCTGCCCACAGGCAACCGATCGCTCCCGCCCCGAGAATATGCCATGTTATCTGATGCATAGGCTGTTACTGCTCATTAAAGGGCCGCTTTATACCCGACGACGGGTGAAAAGGACGCGGGAACTGGTTAGAATCAGCGCTTATTGTGCCATTGCAACTGCGCTATCCCAAGGAGTGAATAATGCCATCGTTTGACGTCGTGTCTGAGCTGGATATGCATGAAGTGACCAATGCGGTCGATCAGGCCAACCGTGAGCTGACGACCCGCTATGATTTCAAGGGGGTTAAAGCGTCGTTTGAAAGAGGTGATAACGATGTGACCATGTTTGCCGAGGTGGATTTTCAGCTGCAGCAGATGCTGGATATCCTCAAGAGCAAGCTGGTGGGGCGGAAGATCGATGTCAAATGCCTGGAGATTAACGACGCCGATACCAGCGGTGTGCGCGCCAAGCAGACCGTGGGTTTTAAGCAGGGCCTGGATCAGGTCGCCGCCAAAAAAATCATCAAATTGATCAAAGAACAGAAGCTCAAAGTGCAGACGCAGATCCAGGGCGAGCAGGTTCGTGTCACGGGCAAGAAGCGTGACGATCTGCAGGAGGCCATCGCACTGTTGCGCGAGTCGGATCTCGACCTGCCGCTGCAGTTTAATAACTTTCGTGACTGATCCGCAGGGATTATTGTCTAGCTCAACGGGCTGCACCGAGCCGGAAAACGGCTCCCTCTGGCGGACGATCTTCGACCGCCGCATGCTGCTCTGTCTGCTGATTGGTTTTTCTTCGGGTCTGCCGCTCTATATTCTCTACCAGTTGATCCCTGCCTGGCTGCGGGATGAGGGCGTCAGCCTCGAAACCATCGGCCTGTTTTCTCTGGTCGCGTTTCCTTACACCTGGAAATTCCTCTGGTCGCCGCTTCTGGACCGTTATGTGCCGCCGTTATTTGGTCGCCGACGCGGCTGGATGCTCATTACCCAATTTGGCTTGATGGGGGCAATAGCCGCCTTTTCTTTATTTGATCCTGTGCAATCAATCTGGTCGATCGCCTACGTCGTGTTTGCGGTTGCGCTGTTCAGCGCCACCCAGGATATTGCACTGGATGCCTACCGACGTGAATTGCTTGACGACAACCAGCTGGGGTTGGGTAATGCCTTGTTTGTGAATGCGTACCGGTTTTCCAGCCTGGTACCGGGGTCGTTGGCGCTGATTTTAGCCGACCAGCTACCCTGGCGGGTGGTTCATATCGTGGTCGCCTTGTTTATGCTGGTGGGGATTGTGACCAGCCTTTTGGCCCCGGAGCCCGAGGATTGCGCCGCGCCACGTAGTCTTCGCGAGGCGGTGGTGGCTCCCTTTCAGGAGTTCTTTGCGCGCCAGGGTGTGCGTACCGCCGTAGCTGCGCTAGGGTTTATCTTGCTGTATAAGCTCGGTGACAGCATGGCGACGGCATTGTCCACGCCCTTTTACCTTGATTTAGGCTTTACCAAGACAGAGATAGGCACGATTGCTAAAGGCGCGTCGTTAGGCGCGTCCATCGTGGGCGGATTGCTGGGCGGATTGTTGATGCTGCGCCTGGGGATTAATCGATCCTTGTGGGTGTTTGGTGTGGTGCAGGTCGTTTCGATACTGGGGTTTGCTGTGCTGGCGGAGATCGGTGCCGATCCGGTGGCGCTGTTTTTGGTGGTGGCCTTTGAATACTTCGGCGTGGGCTTGGGGACCGCCGCCTTTGTCGCGTTTATGGCGCGCCTTAGCGACAAAAGGTTTACCGCCACGCAACTGGCTCTGTTTACCAGCCTGGCCAGTATTCCGCGTACCTTTGCCAATGCCAGCACGGGTTACCTGATTGAATCGGTGGGTTATACCGCGTTTTTTCTGCTGTGTGCACTCATCGCCATACCGGGCATGTTGATGCTGTTCTGGGTAGCTCCCTGGTCCGAAAAGAAGGCGTGCTCGGGGACGTGATAGCGCCGCTTACAGGCTCAGGGTCGCCAGCGATACTCGCTTAGGCGTATCCGGCCGCGCTCCACACTAACGCCATCGGCGATAAGGCGTTCTTTTTGGCGCAGATATGCCGGTGTGCCACGGGGAAAACTGATTCTGCCGCTGGCATTGATTACCCGATACCAGGGCAGCGTGCTGTCGGCAGGGAGCTGACGCAACGTTGCGCCAACAAAGCGGGCGTAGCCTGGCAGGCCGGCCAGCTGGGCTATCTGACCGTAAGTTGCCACGTTACCGGCGGGGATGGCCGCGACCCATTGATGGATCATACGGCGCTTTTCTTCGGCGCTGTTCACCGGCAGGCCTCCTGGTATAGATTATTAACCTGGCATCAACATACCGATCTATTCGGTCTTTTGATGACGACAAGGCCGGCGCAGGTCCGTCCTTGTCTCGCGTGGCTTTACGCCACGGCGCTTCATCCATGAACCGCCTATTAAGGCGACATTTTTTGCTCGGTATTATGCTGCCGCCTTAATATTTCAGGCACAAAAAACCCCGGCATGCCGGGGTTTTTGGGGTCAGGAGGTCGACATTACATCATGCCGCCCATGCCGCCCATACCGCCCATACCGCCCATGCCGCCCATGTCGGGCATTGCAGGCTTGTCTTCTGGGACTTCAGCGATCATGGCTTCGGTGGTGATCATCAGACCTGCAACAGACGCCGCGGCCTGCAGTGCAGAGCGGGTGACTTTGGCCGGATCCAGGATACCCATTTCGATCATGTCGCCATACTCGCCAGACGCAGCGTTGTAACCGAAGTTACCCGAACCCTGCTTGACCTTGTCCAGTACCACTGACGCTTCGTCACCGGCGTTGGAAACGATCAGGCGCAGCGGCGCTTCCATGGCACGACAGGCCAGTTCAATACCGACGGTCTGATCGTGATTGTCGCCTTGCAGGTTGGAGATAGTCTGCAGAGCGCGAACCAGAGCGACACCGCCGCCAGGTACCACGCCTTCTTCAACCGCAGCACGGGTTGAGTGCAGTGCATCTTCAACACGGGCTTTCTTCTCTTTCATTTCAAGCTCGGTCGCGGCACCCACCTTGATAACCGCAACACCGCCAGCCAGCTTGGCGACACGCTCTTGCAGTTTTTCACGATCGTAGTCGGAAGAGGTCTCAGCGATCTGTGCGCGGATCGAGCCAACACGGGACGTGATGGTGTCATGATCGCCAGCGCCGTCAACGACCGTGGTGTTATCTTTCGTGATGGAAACCTTCTTGCACTGACCCAGCTGCTCGATGGTTGCGGTTTCCAAGGTCAGACCGATCTCTTCAGAGATCACCGTACCGCCCGTCAGGGTGGCGATATCTTCCAGCATGGCCTTGCGACGGTCACCGAAGCCAGGTGCTTTAACAGCGGCGACTTTGACAATGCCGCGCATGTTGTTCACAACCAATGTTGCCAGTGCTTCGCCTTCAACGTCTTCGGCGATGATCAGCAGTGGACGGGAAGACTTGGCGACCGCTTCCAGAACAGGCAGCAGCTCGCGGATGTTGGATACTTTCTTGTCGACGAGCAGGATGTAAGGCGCTTCCAGCTCAACAGACATGCTTTCCTGGTTATTGATGAAATAGGGCGACAGGTAACCGCGGTCGAACTGCATGCCTTCGACAACATCCAGCTCATTTTCCAGTCCGGAACCTTCTTCGACGGTGATTACGCCTTCTTTGCCGACTTTGCCCATGGCTTCGGCAATGATGGTGCCAACCTGCTCGTCGCTGTTGGCGGAGATGGTGCCAACCTGAGCGATCGCTTTGGAATCAGTGCAAGGCGTTGCCATCTTTTGCAATTCAATCACGACGGCCGCCGCGGCCTTGTCGATGCCGCGCTTCAGGTCCATGGGGTTCATGCCCGCTGCAACGGACTTCAGGCCTTCGTTAACAATGGCTTGAGCCAGTACGGTTGCCGTGGTGGTACCGTCGCCGGCAACATCGTTGGCCTGGGAAGCGACTTCCTTGACCATCTGGGCGCCCATGTTTTCGAACTTGTCAGTCAGTTCGATCTCTTTGGCAACGGATACACCGTCCTTGGTGACGGTTGGCGCACCGAAGGACTTGTCCAGAATTACGTTGCGGCCTTTAGGGCCCAGGGTAACTTTAACCGCGTCTGCCAGGATGTTGACACCCTTAAGCATTTTGGAGCGAGCGGAATCACCGAATTTAACGTCTTTTGCAGCCATTACTTTTTATTCCTATCTGAAATCGTTGTGTCAGTTATGTTCTGAACGAGTCGCGCCGGATTATTCTACGACACCCAGAATATCGGTTTCGCTCATGATCAGCAGTTCTTCGCCGTCGACCTTAACGGTGCTACCAGCGTACTGGCCAAACAGAACGATATCGCCAACTTTGACATCCATGGGCTGAACTTCACCGCTTTGCAGGATACGACCCTTGCCGGCTGCCAGTACTTCGCCCTGAGTGGGCTTTTCAGCGGCTGAGCCAGGTAAAACGATACCGCTGGCCAGGGTGGTTTCTTCCTCTTTGCGACGAACAACAACGCGATCGTGAAGTGGACGAATACTCATTAGCGTGAATCTCCTGAAATTACGAACAGAGTTAAACAGCTGTTTGTGTTTGTTATGTGTAGTGGGTTTAAAGGGGACACATTCCCCCTGAAACGCTGATAACGAAGATGGGGGCGATAAAAATCGAATTCAACACTTAGTCTGAAAAAAACTCAATATTCTTTGTCAGGCCCGGTTGTCTGTCCCGTCATCGTCCGTTCAGTCATCGCGGCGGTATTCGCCATCGAAGGTCTCGCCGGCCTCGGATCGAGGTTGGGATTTGGGGGCCGCATGGCCGAACGTGGTTGGATTTGGTCGAGCAGCGCTGGCGTCCTGCGGGGGCGGTTGAAAGCCAAACGGCCCGGGGCTCGCTACCTGGACGCGAGACTGCAGTTGCTTGGCGATGACCCGCCGACTGGCGGGAATCAGGCAGCAGAAACCGATGGCGTCGGTCAGAAAGCCTGGGGTGATGAGCAGAGCCCCACCCACAGCCAGGATGATGCCTTCAACCATCTCCTGTGCCGGCAGTTGACCGGCGTCCATGCGCTGTTTGGCTTTGGCCAGGGTCGAGAGCCCCTGATAACGGAGCATATTGACGCCGATAAAGGCAGAAAGCAGGACCAGGCCGACGGTATACCAGGCGCCGATACGTGAACCCACATTGATCAGCAGGGTGATTTCGAGTAACGGGATGATGATGAAGGCAAGCAGCAGAAAACGCATGGAGAGAGGGCCTGTAGGTAGTTGCTAGTTAACGTTGCAATTGAGGGTAGCGTGAAAGGTTTGCTGGTATCGGGTACAAACAGACAACGAAGGTGATACCCGAGCAGCGTATAGGGCCATTATATCGTTTTCCGCCAGTAACTGCGAAACCGATCAGGCTTGGAGAGAGAGTGCGTATGTGCGCCAGTCAAAAATATACATATATCAATTAGATGCGTCGTTTGCTCAATTTGTGTGGTTAAAAGGATTGGTTGACGAGCGGCTGCAAATAAAATATGCTGCAGCGCGCCATAAGGGTTTTCCCTTATCCCTGCTATCACCGCTGATGCGGTATCCAAGTGAGATTGTATTATGAACCTGAAAGATAAGGTTGTTGTCATTACAGGAGGCGGTCAGGGACTCGGTCGCGCTATGGCGGTCTATCTGGCCGAAAAAGGCGTTAAGCTTGCGCTGGTTGACTTGAATCCACAAGCGCTCGACGAAGCGGTTGGTCTTTGTCTGGAGGCCGGTGTTGAAGCCCGCGCTTACGTTGCCAACGTTGCCAACGAAGCCTCTGTTGTTGAGCTATTCGACAATATCATGCATGACTTTGGCGCTATCCATGGCCTGGTGAACAATGCGGGCATTACCCGTGATGCCATGTTCGTTAAAGCCAAAGATGGCAAAGTGGTTAAGCGTATGTCGCTGGAACATTGGCAGCAGGTTATCGACGTGAACCTGACGGGCCCGTTCCTGTGTGGACGTGAAGCGGCGACGCGCATGATTGAAAACGGTAATGAAGGTGCGATCATCTCCATCTCCAGTATTTCACGCGCCGGTAACATGGGGCAGACCAATTACAGTGCCGCCAAGGCGGGTGTGGTCGCCATGACGACCACCTGGGCAAAAGAGCTGGCTCGCCACGGTATTCGTACCGGCGCCATCGCGCCTGGCTTTATTGCGACGGAGATGGTCATGAGCATGAAGCCTGAAGCCTTGGAAAAAATGGCGGCATCCATTCCGGTCAAGCGCCTGGGCTTGCCGGAAGAGATTGCCAAGACCGTGGCCTATATTCTGGAAAATGATTATTTCAGTGGGCGTGTTATCGAAGTTGATGGTGCGCTGCGCTTGTAAGCACGTGGTGATCGGGCCCTGATGGCGCGCAGATCTTCGTGTGCCATCAGGCTTATGAAGAAAACCGGCTCTGGCCGGTTTTTTTGTGCCCGCGCTACTGGCTCTGGTGGACACTGGCCGTTATGCTGTGTCTCAGACGTTATTTCGCTTTCGTGGCAATGAGTTAATCGGCAAAGGGCTGGATTTATGAACAAATCATTGGGTGGTGACCGCATTTCTGAACTGGAATTGCTGGCACGGTTCGACCTGCATTCACTGCAGGCCGGTTTAAAAGTCCATCATGATGCTGCCATCGAGGTTCAAACGGCAGCGCAGAAACTGTTTGATAAGGGGCTGATCTCCCAACCCGATGGCGGTTATCTGACGGACCTGGGCGTGGAAACCGCAGAATCACTGCAGCGGGTTTTGACCGTTCTCGAAGGTTAATCCCTAAGAAGGTGACGCGTACGTTGCCTTCTTTATGTTGACCGACGGCAAGTTGTAATTCGATTAGTCGATGATTCTGACGTAATAAATCATGGTAAAAAACGACGAATTTCGAGACATCCCCTCACTGGGTCCGGCGCGTGACGCGATGGATCAGCCGCCGATCCCCACACTTAAGCCGATGACTGAACCTGCGCCGATGGTGGTTAACGAGCGCCCCGGTAACGGCATGGTTTATGTCGTGATGATGCTGCTGCTGATAGCGGTGGCTGGTTTCGGTTTCTGGAGCTACCAGCAGACCTTGCAACTGGAGAGAACGCTGTCCTCTGCCCTGGCGTTGTCGGCTCAGCTACAGAACCGGGTGCTAGACCTTGAGCACCTGATTAGTACGACGGACGAAAATGCCAGTAAGTCCGACGCGGCTCTGGCGGGGCAAGTCAAGCAGGTGGTTCAGCAGGATGCTGCCCGTAAGAAAGAGGTCGATGTCGAGATTGCCAAACTGTGGACCGTTGCATACCAGCGCAATAAGCCCAAGCTGGAACAGCTGGATCGTTCGCTGGAAAGTTTGGCTGAATCGCTGAGTACCCGCCTCAATGAGCAGGAACGACAGTTGTCTGAACAGTTGCGGCGTGTAAGTGAACAGGGGCAACAGCTGCAATCGATCCAGACGAGTCAGGCAAGCGTTGACCAGCAGTTATTAGCGCTCAATCAGCAGCATGAAAACAGCGTTCAGCAGCATAAGGACAGCGTTGCACGCCAGGCTGAGGCAATGAGCGCTCAGAATAGGCAATGGCAAGCGCTTCAGGAACAAGTGGCCCAGGTGACGGATAGCGTCACCAAGCAGCAGACCGGCCTCGCCGAGCAGAGGGCGAGCCTCTTGGCGCAGAAACAGCGCGTATCCGAGAGCCAGCTCGCGCTGGAGCAGTCTGTGGCGACGCTAAAGAACGCGCTTGAAAACCTGCGTCGCCGTCCGCCGCTGCCGGATCAACTGGCGCGTCAGATCAGTGATCATCAAAAAGAGCTCGAGTCGATCAATGCGTTTCGCCTGGAGGTGAATCAGCGGGTGTATCGTCTTGGCGAGCGCGTGAATAACGTGCAGTTAACGGTGGAGAAAGAGCTGACGGGTGGCGGCAAAGCCCAATAACGCTGTTTACAACAGGCGATGTCATGACAGGGCCTGTTAGGACAGGATAGACCCGGTCATCGGCATAAACGCGCGGGGGTAGGGCTGACCCGCCAGGCTCACAGGTTGTGCTTGCGTAAATGATGTCGCGATGAAACAATACCCTACTTTTTGAGTTGGTCTTGATCTTGCCGCTATGGCTCAGTATTTTTTTGCATGGCCGCTGTCCTCTGTGCAGCGAGCCTGTCTCGTTCGCTATCGGCACGATCTTCAGACGTTTACAGATGATGCATGTAAAACGGCTGGGCTATCTTGGGTTTCACCCGCTAGCTACCACCTGACGCTGTGTTTTCTCGGGCAGCAGCAACTGCATACTGGGTTGCTCAGGGCGCTCACCGAGCAGGCGCTGATGGATTGTCAGCCGGTCACTGTGCGGTGTTCAGAACTGGTCGCGCTCGATATTTCCAATGGATTGAAGGTTTATGGCCTGCGGACAGTACCGCAGGCGGCCTTGCTGTCACTGCATGACCGGCTTTGTTCGGTCGCGGATGCTGCCGGTCTGGTCGTCGCTCATCATGGCGAAAACGGGACCGCTAAGGCTTACTGTCCCCATATCACGCTGGCTCGATTGCCGCCGGGTAGCCGGCCTCTGGATGCGCTACCGGGGCCTGCAGGGGCGCTGTTATTGGATAAAATTGCGTTGTTTGAGAGTCCCGCCCGGCGCGGTGACAGTTATATCTCACTGTTTGAAATACCGTTGCGTACAGCAGGACGCAACACTATTAACCCATGAGGCGGTCATGTTTACACCGGAATTACTTTCCCCAGCGGGAACCCTGAAAAATATGCAGTATGCGTTTGCATACGGGGCAGATGCGGTTTACGCGGGACAGCCCCGTTACAGCCTGCGGGTGCGCAATAACGACTTCAAATTGGAAAATCTCGCTGAAGGGATCGAATACGCACATGGCATGGGGCGTAAGCTTTATGTGGCGAGCAACATCATGCCGCATAACAGTAAACTGCGCACCTATATGGAAGACATGGCCCCGGTGGTCGCGATGAAGCCCGATGCCCTGATCATGTCCGACCCAGGACTGATCATGATGGTGCGTGAGCGCTGGCCCGATGTGCCGATTCATCTGTCCGTGCAGGCCAGCACGATGAACTATGCCTCCGTACGTTTCTGGCACAGTGTCGGCATTAGCCGGGTTATCTTATCCCGTGAATTGTCGCTGGATGAGATCGAAGAGATTCGCCAGCGTTGTCCGGAGATGGAGCTGGAAGTGTTTGTACACGGCGCGCTGTGTATCGCCTATTCCGGCCGTTGCCTGTTGTCGGGCTATATCAATCATCGTGACCCGAATCAGGGGACCTGCACCAACTCCTGCCGTTGGAAATACGATGCGCATGAGGCAAAAGAAGACGCCTCCGGCGATGTGGTGCCGGTGCAATCCGTTGACCCGGTCGCCACAGCAGAGAATCCGCAGCTGGGTGCAGGCAAGCCCACCGACAAGATCTTCCTGCTGCAGGAGGCGTCCCGTCCCGGTGAATATATGCCCGCGTTCGAGGATGAGCACGGCACCTATATCATGAATTCCAAAGACCTGCGGGCGATCCAGCACGTCGACCGCTTGACCCGCATGGGCGTCCATTCCTTAAAAATTGAAGGGCGTACCAAATCGCACTATTACGCGGCCCGTACCGCGCAGGTCTACCGGCAGGCGATCGATGATGCGGTGGCGGGTAAACCGTTTGACCGCAGCCTGATGGATACACTGGAAAATCTCGCCAACCGCGGTTATACGGAAGGCTTTTACCGTCGTCACGTGCATGATGAATACCAGAATTATGAAACCGGTAATTCCGTCGGGGTACACCAGCAATTTGTCGGCGAAGTGACCGGGAGTGATGACGGGATACTGGAAATTGACGTGAAAAACCGCTTTGAAATGGGCGACACCCTAGAGCTTATGACGCCTCAGGGTAACTGCCGTTTCAAGCTGCAACAGATGGAAAACCGCAAAGGGCAGCGCGTCGATGCGGCCCCGGGTAATGGCCACGTGGTTCGAATCCCGCTACCAATGGATGTGGATACACGCTATGCACTGCTGATGCGGGACTTGGGCAACGCGCCGCGCGGGTAACGGTTTCTGCTTCCCTGATGCGACCCACATAAACGGCGACCTAATGTCGCCGTTTATGTGTCTGCGTCCTGGGCTTGGCTACAGGCCCTTCCCGTATCCTGGTTCAGCACGGTTGGGTTGTATGGCATTTTCACCGCCGGCCACGGCGCGACTTAGACGAAAGGCAGCACCGCCCCTAGGGATTATTGGTGTATAATTTGCGGCCACTGCCGGCAGCAGGCAGCCCGGCCCTATCTGACAGGAGACGATCGTAGCATGAGCGTGATTCGCCAAGATGACCTGATTGAGAGCGTTGCGGACGCTTTACAATTTATTTCCTACTACCATCCGGTAGATTTTGTGAA